>DQFX01000037.1:14698-20881 GCA_003531585.1 Oscillospiraceae bacterium
CCGGTTTTTAGAGGTTCCCATATCAACTTCCCCGGAGGCCATCGTGAAAAAATATACTATATTAATTATATCCGGCTGCTGCGTGCTTGCCGCCGGAATAGCCGGGCTGGCTCTGCTGCTGAATCAGCCTCCAGTTGGTGAAAGCATCGTGCCTGAATTCGTCATGCCTTCCCAGACTGTTTCCACGGATTCCAGTTCTGCTCCGGAAACCTCCGGCAGTTCTGCAGCTGTGACAACTGCCCCGCAGACCGAGGCACCGCCTGAAACTCCGACTGTAACCGCCGAGCCTGCCGCCTTAACCGCTGAATCCCCAGACATACCGGAGGAAACAAATTTTTCAACATCTATTCAACCAGACGAAATTACGACCGTTCAGCCCTCGGCGGTTTCCGAGCCTGCTCAGCCGAATTCCACCCTTTCCTCCGTGACTTCCGCGCCGGAAACAACCACTGAAAAAATCCAGACCACTTCCAAGCCTCACACCGCTGAGCATTCCGAACCCACCGAGCCGGAACACCCATCGAACATGCTTATTACCTCCGGCGACCCGCTCCATCACGTACAGTTTGAGTTCGGCGGGCGAAGCGTCAGATATTCGGGAGTTTATGAAGGAACTCCCGTAACTGCGGTGGATATCCTTTTTGAGCAGATTCCGAGCTACGACTTCACCACAAACGGAAGCAGCTTTTCCGGCACGCTGAATGCGTCCTCGCTCGACCCGGGATACTATATTATCCGAGTGTCGCTGGACGGCGGCGCGATAATGGACTACGTTTTTGAAATGACCGCGGACGGCTCCGCGCCGCTCTCCTGGGCGGAGCTTCCCGCAGACGAAAACCTGAGCGCCGCCGCTTCCCCGCTGGAACTCCCGGAGGAGGGCGTAATGCAGCACGTCACGTCCTCCGGCGACCCTGAGACTGCAAGGCAGGTCCTCAGCCGGGTCAGGGAGCTTTCCGACGAGATATGCGCGGGTATCACCAGCGACTACGACAAGCTGCGCGCAATTTCACAGTGGGTATCGCGGAACATGTACTACGACAAGGACGCCTCCGAAAAGGGAGTGACCGACGACATGCTGACGCTTGAGCATGTTCTGGAATACCACCGCTCGGTGTGCTTCGGCTGGTCGAATCTGTTCTCCGCGCTTTGCCAGGCTCAAGGGATATGGTGCGCGAACGCCTCCGGCAGCGTTGTTACCGGAAGCCGCTGCTTCATGCAGACCTCCACCGCAGACGAACGGTCGCATTCCTGGAATATGGCGGTAATCGACGGCAGGCAGATATGGGTCGATACCGTGTGGAACTCCTCAAACAGCTACCACAAACGGCGTTATGTTGAAGGGGCGCAGGATATGCAATACTTTGATATCTCCACGGCGGCGCTTTCCCAGGATCACCGTGTCACGCGGTTTGAGTACCGGAATTATTTCGCACTTGGCTAAAGCCAGCGGCGCAGATCTGACAAAGATACAGTCGGGTCTGCGCCGCTTTTTTCTCTGAACTACGCGTTCTGATTTTTCCGGAGCTTCCGGCTTATCCTGTCCCACGGAAGCTGCACGAGAATTACAGCCGCAAACACAATAGCGCAGCCGATTATCTGCCGGGGGCTCATGCTCTGATCAGTCCTGAGAAAACCTATTTTATAGGCGACAAATCCGGATATCGTAGCCACGACGGATTCCAGCGACAGTATCAGCGCCGCCGCGGTAGGGTCGACGCCCTTCTGACCTACGATCTGCAAGGTATATCCAACGCCGCAGGAAAGCACGCCGGCGTAAAGCACCGGAATCGCTCCGCTGACGAGCTGCTCCCAGGAGGGCTGCTCGAAAATGAATGCTCCGATCGTACTTACCACGCCGCACACCGCGAACTGAATGCAGGAAAGTATCACGCCGTCGGTAAGGGGCGAGAAGTGGTCGATAACGAGAATGTGGACTGCAAACACCAGAGCGCTTCCAAGTACGAGCAGGTCGCCCGCCGAGATGGAAAGGCTCTCGCCGTTCACGCACAGCAGGAACATTCCGGCAACTGCCAGAACCGCGCAGAACCACACTGCTTTCGGAGCCTTCCTGCCGATGAATATGCCGAGTATGGGCGTGAGGATTATGTACAGCGTAGTGATGAATCCGCCCTTTCCGACGGTGGTCATCGTCAGACCATACTGCTGGAGCGTTGAGGCGATGGTCAGCGCCGCGCCGCACGCGAGACCTCCTATGATGGTGGTCTTAACGGGAAGCGGTTTGCGCTCCGCTTTGGGAATACGCCCGCGTATAATAAGTATCACCGGGACAAGTATAACGCTTCCAATGATGTTTCGCGAACCGTTGAAGGTCAGCGGTCCCATGAAATCCATGCCCGCCTGCTGCGATACAAACGCCATGCCCCATATTATCGCTGCTGTCAGTAGCAGCAGACAGTTTCTGAATTTTTTTGTGTTTGTCATTTTCCGTTTTCCTTTTTTTTCTGAGCGTTCTGACGGTGCGCCAGCATTCTGATTATCCTCGGGCGGTTGAACCTCTGAGTAACGATGAATACAAGCTCCAGCCCTGCCGATATTACCGAGGTTATAACAAACGCCGGGAGCGCTCCCACCCATATTGAAGCGAATATCGGAAGAAAACTCAGCGGGAGTATTATCTCGTGGGTTATCTCCGCCTGGCACATTGCCTGAGCTATCTCGTCAGGAGTGTGCCTGCTCAGGTCGAAGAAATCCGGCCGATACGCCGGCACTCTGCCCTTCCACTTCTTCACACGGAGCAGCCTGTAGAGCTTCCTTTCCCAGTCCCTTTGGCGGAACCATGGTCTGGAGAGATCGGCGCGATTGTGCATTGTGGAGTTCATGATACCGCCGACTATCAGCCGCATTATGAAATGGTAGGATATCGTCGCGAAGGTTATCGCCAGGGTCATGAAAACGTCCCGACCACCGCGGAGATACAGCGCGGTACAGAACACTGCAATTGCGGGCATTACGGCTGATGTTATGATGATTAGCTTCCTCATGGCTGACCTCCGGACAGTAAGAAACCACAATTTCACATTACATTATAGCAAAAACCGTTAAAAAAGTCAATCGACCGCCCCGAAAAACAGAGCGGCCGAAAAATATTACAGTCATGCAAACTGCCAGGAATCGAACTCAAAGCCAGCCGGGAACACGAAGAACACGTCGTGAGTTCCGGATACCTCGGAGAACAGGCTGTTGTATACGACCTGCCAGTCGTCGGAGTTGAACTCCACGGAAGCCGCCGCATTTCCCTCGATATTGTCGAGGTAAACGTCAACTCTTCCGGTTCCCTTTACCTTAGCCGCGAAGTACTTCGCGCCGTCGCCGAAATCAGCGCCGCGGACGCACGTCCACGCGCCGGAGCCATTCTCTGCGCCGCAGGAGATCGTCATGTTGCCGCTTCCCTCCGCAGGAGCGTAGGACGCGCCTGCGCATGCCGCGATGGTCTCCGCCTGTACCGGCTGATAGGGGTCGAGGCTCTTTATCTGGGAAACTCCCGCCTTGTCGCCGGTGACTTTCTCAATGACTACGTTTTCCTCGTCGACCTGCGCTTCGTTCACGCACAGGCTGCGGAATCCTCCGTACGTGCCAAGCGCCTTCTGAGGATACATCGCATGATAGAACAGATAATACTTACCCTGGTACTTTTGCAGGTGGGTGTGGTTGTTGCTGTATTCAAGTCCATACTCGCCGGGATTCTTGAAGTAATAATCCTGATATACCCAGCTATCCGTGTCAAGCGGGGTCTTAGTGGTCATGTAGGACATGCTGCACTGCGGCGGAGGCGTTACGCCGTCGACGTCCCACCCGTCAGTGTGGCTCGACCAGTCGTTGTTGTAAGTGTAGACATAGGTTCCGTTGATGTAGTTCAGCTCGCTTGCCTCGAAATTGAATTTAGATGGGATTTTCACAATGTCGCTGTCGATGCTCACCATATCGTCGCCGAGCTTAACTATGCGCGAGCCGCCGTCGCCGCCTCCGAAAGCCAGCCATCCGGTGCCGTTGTCGTCGATGCATACGCCCGGGTCAAACGGGGAACTGCACCCGTTAAGTCCCGGCGTGTTGCCGTCCAAAAGGGAGTTCCCGAGAGGGTCTGACCACGGCCCGGTTGGAGAAGTGGAGGTTATGACTCCGGTACCCCAGCCGCTGTTTGAGAAGTAGAGATAGAAATGAGTGAGGCCGTCCTCCTCAACGCGGGAAGTTATCGACGGCGCCCAGGACGCCAGCGCCCAGGGGCATATTTCCGCGATGTCGATTATGCCGTGGTAGGTGTAGTTCACCATATCGTCAGTGGAGAGTATCACCAGTGACTTTATATGCTCATAGGTGTTCTTTCCGTCGGCTCCGACCGCTTCGTACTGCTGATTGTCGTTTGTTCCGTAGATGTAAAGCCTGCCCTCGTACTCCACAGCGGTGGGGTCTGCGCAGAAAACGTTTGAAATAAGCGGGTTGCCGTCCGGAAGGTTCTTGCCGGTCGGAGCGTCCAGCGACTGAACTGTTATCCCGCCGGGCTGTGAAGGTACCGCCGAACCGAGCGCGAATCCGCTTTCCGGCGAGAATTCAGCCTGGCTCTGGCTGTCCCCGGACGAACCGGCAGCGGGAGTACAACCGCACAAAAGTGCCGAAAGCATAACTGCAATGATAGGTCTGATGTGTTCCATAATACCCTCCTGGAATTAACGTTGTAACTTTATTATAGCACAATTATTCCGTAACAGCATTAATTATACGGACATCGGTCAGCACAAAACTGCCATTACTCCCAGCCCTTACAGACGTCTACCCACTCTGTAAAGCCGGAGTGCTCCTCAAGCTCCGGTATGGTGAGCTCAATCGCGCTGTTGCTGCTTCCGCAGGCGGGGAACACGGTGCTGAACCTCTTGAGCGATTCGTCGAGGTATACAGTCACGCCATCGTTCACTGCGAACGGGCATACTCCGCCGATCGCGTGTCCGATAAACTGCACTACTTCGTCAGGAGTCAGCATTTTTGCCTTCTTGCCGAATTTAGCCTTGTATTTTGCGTTGTCGACCTTCGCGTCGCCAGCCGTTAAGACAAGTATCGGCTCCTCGCCTAGCATAAACGATAGGCTCTTAGCGATGCGGCGCGGCTCACAGCTGAGCGCCTGGGCGGCAAGCTCCACCGTTGCGCTGGAGCTGTCAAATTCAAGTATGCGGTCTGCCATTCCGCAGCCTGCGAAGTATTCTCTTACCTTTTCTATAGCCATTTTGTTCCACCTTCTGTTATCATTCCGCGTTTGGGCGGCCAAGTTGATTTTAGCACTTTACAGCGGTTTTGTCAATATGTTTTTAATTGACAAAGTACGGGAGCTGTGTTATTATATAATCTGGAAGGGGGTGGCATTATGAAAAATCGTTCATTAGCGAGGTTCGTAGTTTTTGCGCTGATACAGGTCGTGCTGTGCGTACTGGCGTTCGTATTTGCGGCTGGGATATCGTCAGCAGAACCGGAGTTCCAGACCGATGGAAGCATATACGTTGACGGAACAGATTTCACACCGCTGGCACAGCTGGGCGGCGAGATATTAAACGGAGCTTTATCGCTGCTGGCGCTCGGAGCGTCTTTCCTTGTTACTGCGGTAATTTCTGCTGTTTTACTGGTGCCGTTCCGATTTATTGCTGTTCGAAAGGACAGTATTCTCACCCGCATTGAAGCGCGCGGTACTCTGATAGTGATTTTAGTCTGCACGGCTGTTTCGCTGATCTCAGCGGCGATATTCGGCGGGGCTGGCTGTATGGTTGTCGCTCTGGTGCTGATGATCCCTCAGCTTCTTCTCAGTGTGCTGATGTACTGGCTTTGTATTTTCCTGCGCTCACGCCGGCAGGATTCTGTTAGCCGTGATTGTGGCGCTTAATAAAAAAATCACAACGAAAGTAAAATGCAAGTATACTGTGGGAAAAACTATTATTTAGCGCTGCGTGTTCCGCTTACCGCAATCCATAATCGGGAGTCAAGGGGGACGCGTCCCCCTTGCGAGTCGAGGGCAGCGCCCTCGTCGCCGCCAGGCGAAACCTCCGCACGAAGTGCGGATACTCCGTGCGGAGCACGGCTACTCTGCGCGCCGGCGCGCAGTAACTTCGCGCGGAAGCGCGGCTAAAAGCAAAGAAGCGCTAAAGGGGTGTGGGGGAAAACAAGAGTTTTCCCCCACAAGCAACA
>DQFX01000030.1 GCA_003531585.1 Oscillospiraceae bacterium
GAGGTTTGAAGAAGCAGGCGGTGTGCTATACACATTTTCACTCACACAAGGTTTTTAGAGGTGACCATTTTAAAATGGGGCTGTGATTCACAGCCCCTTTATTTTATTGCCTTCGGCCTGAACCGTTCAGCGGAGTATCTCCCCGGGAACGATATCCGCCATCTGCTTGTAGCCCATCTTGCTCGGATGGAGGTGGTCGCCGCTGTCGAACTGCGGAAGCATTTGCGTCGGACGCTCAGGGTCGGCTAACGCTCTGTCAAAGTCTATGCACCCGTCGATGAGGTCGGTGGTGCGTATCCACTCGTTGAACTGCCCCCGCACATCCTCGCGGAACGGCGCATAGGTACGCCAGCCCTCGATAGGAAGCAGCGTCCCGACGTACACCTTATACCCCAAGCCGCGCGCCTGCTCGATGTAGTACTTCATGCAGTCGGCAAGCTCCTGCGCGGTGGGCATGTCGCTCATCGGGCGGAACGGATTCACCTCGGTGCCCACCGGGTGGATTATATCGTTGATACCATGCTGGATTATCACCGTGTCCGCTCCGTCGGTGGGGACCTCGTGGGAAAAGCGCTTGCTTCCCATCAGCCCGTAGGATTCGTAGGTTATGCAGTTATACTCCCGGAGCATTCTGGTTCCGCTCGCCGCACGGCGTATTACCGCAGTATGGAGCTTCTCCTCACGGTTGCAGCGCAGCGTAAGGTACTCCGGCCAGTCCTGCGCGGTGATGGAATCCCCGTAGCAGACCACCGTGCGGTTCTCTGCGGAGGTCAGCACCGATACGTTGCTGAGGAAGTAGATAATGCTTATGCCGCGCTCGATCTCCTTCGGGATAAGCTCGGTCTCGGTCATGTCGCCGATGGCGTAATAGCCCTCGGTCAGCGGTCCGCTGGTGAACACCGCCGATCTCAGCAGCGTGAAATCCCTGAACCAGAAGCTGACAGTTATAAGGCTCTGCGGCTCCACCTCGCAGGGAAGCTCATCGGAAACTATGTTTTCGCCCGCGCCGACGGTCGCCTCGCGATTCCCGCCGAATGTAACGGGGTAGAACTTCCCGCCGATGAACGCCGTCACCTTGTTGAACGTCACCGGCTCGGTACCGCAGAAATTGTCGAACGTCAGCCGAACGGCGGTTCCGCCGAACTGCGAATAAATCGGATAGCGGAAAGTGATGTTCCTGTTATATCCCTCGGGGCGGTTTTCTCCTATAGATATAGCGTTGCCCCAGACGCTTGCCCAATGCTGTTTCATGTTGTTTCCTCTCTGTTCTGTAATTTCTCCGTTAGATATTATATAACGTAGCCGGGAAATTGTCAAGCCGTGCCGCGGCACGGAATTAACAGTGAATTATTCCAAATTTAACGACAAGATTCTGCCCATTCGGACAAAATGCGTTAAAATGCTTGACTTTTTACTGATTTAATAGTATATTAATAACATAAACTAAGGAAACACCACACAATTAACGGCTGACGCCTTTGCCGCACGCTTGCTTGCATCTTGCACGATTCGTCCTAGCAAGGCGTGTCTCCCCCGGTGCGGGAAGGTGGCACGCAGTGCCGGAGGGGCTAGTTTGGCACAATATATCACCGCCTGCTATAAGTGCAATGTTACATTTTGTGCCAAACTAACGAAAGACCAGCCTTGCGTCGCCAGTTGTTGACTTAAAACGCTATCGCTTCCGTCAACAACTCCTCATCGTACAATCTGACGAAAAATCGAGTTTTACCAATAAGCAAAGCGTAATAATGGCAAAACTGACGGCGCAATCGTACGACAATAATTCTGCGGTGTTGTCCTAAAAGGAGTTCAAACATGAAAAAATATGTCGGCAAAATAATTATTGCACTGTTCATCGTTCTGTTCATCGCAGGCTGCTTCATTCAGGCTCCGATCACAGAAGCGATAGGATCGCTCTGGTCGCTGCTTCCTCCGATAATCGCTATCGGACTGGCGCTTATCACCAAGGAGGTATATTCCTCGCTGTTTATCGGTATCCTCACCGGAGGTATCGTGTACGCGGTAGCCACAAACGGCGGTTTCGAGGGAATGTTCACCACCGTTATCCAGGACGGTCTCATCGCCAACCTGGCGGATTCCTACAATGTTGGAATACTGGTGTTCCTGGTGGTACTAGGAGTTATCGTCGTGCTTATGAACAAGGCGGGCGGAAGCCGCGCCTACGGAGAATGGGCGGCGGCTCACATCAAAAGCCGCAAGGGAGCAGCACTCTCCACGTTCCTGCTGGGCGTGCTCATCTTCGTTGACGACTACTTCAACTGCCTGACGGTGGGCTCTGTAATGCGCCCCGTTACGGACAAGCACAACGTTTCCCGCGCTAAGCTCGCGTACCTCATCGACGCTACCGCGGCGCCTATCTGCATTATCGCGCCTATCTCATCATGGGCGGCGGCTGTCAGCGGAACCGTCGAAGGCGTCAATGGAATCAGCCTGTTCATCAGCACCATTCCCTACAACCTATATGCGCTGCTGACTATTCTGATGGTAATTTTCCTCGCAGTCACCGGATTCGACTTTGGTCCCATGAGGACTCACGAACTGAACGCACGTAACGGCGACCTTTTCACCACCCGCAACAAGGTCTACGAGGAGGACGCTCAGCCCGCCCACTCCCGCGGAAAGGTCATCGACCTGATACTCCCGGTTGCGGTGCTGATCGTGCTGTGCGTTCTCGGCATGATATACACCGGCGGATTCTTCAGCGGCACCGAATTTGTTGAGGCGTTCGCAGGCTGCGACGCTTCCTACGGACTGTCGCTCGGCTCGGTTGCGGCTCTCGTGGTTATAATGATATACTTCATGTGCCGCAGGGTGCTCACATTCACGGAGTGCATGGATTCCGTTGCGGCGGGATTCAAGCAGATGGTTCCTGCAATTCTGATCCTCACCTTCGCATGGACCCTCAAAACCATGACTAACCACCTTGAGGCTGGAGCGTTCGTTTCCGGCATCGTAAAGAGCGCTACCGCCATCAGCATTCTTCTGCCGGTTATCCTGTTCGTCGTTGCGGTTGGACTGGCGTTCGCTACCGGTACCTCCTGGGGAACCTTCGGTATACTCATCCCGATAGTTACAAGCGTTTTCAGCACAGAACTTGCCAATGTCGCCGAGACCGGCGAGATCCCTCAGATGGTTATTGTGTGCATTTCCGCGTGCCTTGCCGGAGCGGTCTGCGGCGACCACTGCTCGCCAATTTCGGACACCACAATCATGGCTTCCACCGGAGCGCAGTGCGACCACGTGAACCACGTATCCACACAGCTCCCCTATGCGCTGACCGTCGCAGGAGTGTGCATCGTGGGCTACCTTATCTCCGGATTTATCCAGAACGTGTTTGTGGTACTGGGCATTTCGATAGTTCTTATGCTCGGACTGATGTTCCTGCTAAGAGCCGTTATCGGAAAGAAGCAGAACTAACGATCAAACGGTATATCAATACGTTAAGTATCAAAACGTGAGACTATCAAAAAGCCATCTTTCTTTTTCAACGAAAGATGGCTTTTTCGATATACAGCTTAATGTCAGAATAATTTGACGTGAAGAGGTTAAAGCAAAATATCCCCGTCTAAAAAACAGGGACATTTATTACATCTGGATTATCCTCTGTTACGGCTCATGACCGCGCCAACCGCCGTGAATCCCGCAAACACCAGGATATTCACGCAGACGATGCTCGCACCGCCGGGAGTTCCGAACTCGTATGAGATCACCATGCCCGCAATGAACGTCACCACTGAGATGACCGCCGAGCACACCGTGACCGCCTTGAAACTCTTGAACACCCTCATGCTGCACAGCGCCGGGAATATTATCAGGCTTGAAATCAGCATCGAGCCCATCATGCGCATTCCGACAACAATTGTTATCGCAGTCAGCAGCGCGATCAGCATGTTGTACAGACCCGCCTTTGTTCCAGTCGCGCGGGCGAAGCTCTCGTCGAAGGTTATCGCAAAGATCCTCGTATAGAAGAACACGAAAAGTATAAGTACCAGCAGCGCCAGAACCACGCTTATCACAACGTCCTCGTCGCTTATCGCGTAGATACTGCCAAATAAGTAGCTGTCAAGGTCGCTGTTCATTCCGGACAGTGAAACCGCCATTACGCCTATCGCAAGCGCGCCCGTGGATATAAGCGCTATCGCGGAATCCCCCTTTATCTTGCTGCTTCCCGAGATCCTCAGAAGCAGGAAAGCCGCCGCGATCACCACCGGAACAGCCACAGCCATCGGCGCCCAGTTCATCACCGCCGCGATCGCAAGCGCGCCGAATCCAACATGAGAAAGCCCGTCGCCTATCATGCTGTAGCGCTTGAGCACCAGGCTGACTCCGAGAAGAGCCGCACACAGCGAAACCAGAATACCTACCACCAGCGCCCGGAAAAGTATCGGCGTACTGAAAAACGCGGAAATAATGTCACCCATTGACCGCGCCCCCTTTCAGAAAATCCGAGGCACTGCTCGTGAGGAACTCCTCCGGTGTGCCGAAAAACCAGCTCTCCCGGGTAAGACCCTGCCGCATGCATAGGATATGCCCCGCGTATTTCAGAGCCGCGCTGACATCGTGAGTTACCATCACGACTGTAACTCCGCTGCGGTTTATGTCCGCGATAAGCTCGTACATCTCCGCCGTGACCATCGGGTCCAGCCCGGACACCGGCTCGTCAAGCAGCAGCAGCTTTGAAGTCGCGCACAGCGCCCTCGCAAGAAGCACCCGCTGCTGCTGACCTCCCGAAAGCTCCCGGAAGCTGCGCTTTTTAAGGTCGGATATGCTCAGCCGCTCCATGTTTTCGGCGGCTTTTTTGCGTTCGCGGTCGGTGTAGAAAGGTCTGAATCCCATCGAATTAAGGCAGCCCGAAATCACGACCTCCCCCACGCTCGCCGGGAAATCATGCTGCGCGCCTGTCTGCTGCGGAAGATATCCTATCTCGTTGCGGCGAAGTCCTCCGCCGAAGGTGATCTCGCCGCCCACCGGTTTTTTCAGCGACAGCAGCGACTTCACCAGCGTGCTCTTTCCGGAGCCGTTTTCGCCGACTATGCACAGGTAATCCCCGCTCTCCACGGTGAAGCTCAGATCCTTCACCACCGTCATGTTTTCGTATGACAGCGTGAGATTTTCAACTTTTATCAGATGTTCGCCCATATATGTCACTTGCCTTTACAAAATGTCAGATAGTACTTCGTAATTGCGCTCCATCAGAGAAACGTATGTCTCCCCCGCTGCGAGGTCGTCAGCCGAAATGTTGTGGCAGGTGTGGAACTCCACGACCGGCAGCCCGGAATCCTCCGCAAGGACCTCGCCCAGCCGCCTGCTCGAAAGCTCGATACAGAACACCGCCGGAACGGAATCCGGCTGCCGGAGCTTATCCAGCAGGAATGTCATGGTCTGAGCGGACGGCTCCGTTTCGCTTCCGCAGCCCGGGAACGCCGCGTAGTAATTCAGCCCGTAATGCCTGAAGAAATACAGCAGCGGGAACCTGTCCCCGAAGATGAAATAACGCTCCTCGCCGCTCAGAAGCTCCGCGAATTTCGCGTCCAGCTCGTCTATCTTACCCGCATAGGAATCAGCGTTCGCCGTTACCGAATCGGCATTCTCCGGGAAAAGCTCTGCTGCGCGCTTCCCGAGCGCCTTCACAATCGCGGAGGCGTTGTCCGGGGAGGTCCACACATGCTCGTCGTATTCGTCCTCGTGTTCTTCCTCGTCATGGTCGTGCTCCCCGGCGTTCTGCATTCCCTCGGTAACTTCCTCGTCGAGAAGCGAAACCGCGTCCGTCATGCGGAAGGTCTCCACCTCCGGTGCGGATTTCAGCACGCTCTCGACCCACTGGTCGGACTCGCCGCCGTTGTAGACGAAAAGGTCGCAGCCGCTTATCTCTACGATGTCCTTTGCGGAGGGATCGTAGCTGTGGCTTTCCTGACCGGGCTTGAGCAGCATCTTAACGTCCGCCGTATCTCCGAAAACCTGCCGCGCAAAGTCATACGCCGGAAATATCGTCGCGATGACCTTCAGCTTCCCGCTGCTTTCTGATTTTTCCGGGCTGGTGCAGCCGCACAGGGAAACTCCCAGCGCAGCGGCGGCAATAACTGCAATTATCTTTCTGAATCTCATTTATTCTCCTTGTTCTTCTGTTCCTCTGACTCAATGGCGCGCTGGCAGTCGCTGCAAAGTCCGTAGATAACGGTTCTCCCGACGTCCACCGCGAAGCCGTGGTTTTTCTCTATATGCTGCTGCATTTCCTTCATGAAGCCGCAGTCCATGTGTATCAGCTTCTGGCAGCGGTCGCATTTCAGGTGGAAGTGGCTGGAGCATTTCTGCTCGTCCATTAGCTGGTAGCACGCACCCGAGCCGTCCCCGGTAAAGCGCTTGAGCACCCCCTGATTTGCAAGCTTGGTGAGTGTCCTGTATACCGTCGCCTCGCCCACCGTCACCTCGCCGCTCGTGATTATATCCTTTGCGGTGAAGCAGCTTCCGCGGTGGCGGCTGAAAAACTCCACTATCTCGTCACGCTGTTTTGTATTGTAATTGTTTCTGTCCAAAGTGATCAGCTCCTGTGAATTTGATTTTGATTTTCACTTTCAGTTTCATATTATAGCATACTGTTTTGCAATTGTCAAGCGGCGGGGAAAAATTTGTTGAATTTTATAATAGTGTGTGCTATAATAATGTTAACCTCTAAAAACCGGGACACGAGAGGTTTTTAGAGGTTACCTAATGATAGTACCTTACTTAAAATAATAGGTGGTGATACCATGCTGGATTACTGCATGTGCCCGAAATGCGAGCGCATGATAATGCTGGATTCCGACTTTGAAACGGGATTCTGCCTGTACTGCGGCACGCACATTTCCTATCAGGACTCCCGGGAGTTCCTGCTGGAAGGGCTGAAAAGCGCCGTTCCGGACGACATGAAAATAGAGGCCGACCTCAGCGAACTCATCGACGAGGACGACGCCTACACCGACGTCTACGGCACTGACGAATGCCGCATGGAATGCTCAAAGGCGCAGGAATACATGGGAAAATGGGATTTCGCCAACGCATTCAAGCACTACACCGCCGCGCTGGAGTGGCTCCCGAAGGACTTCGAGGCGTGCTGCGGAAAGCTCACCGCCGGAATTCTAAAACTCAACGACGTGGAAAACTGGGAGTCCTACCTCAGGGACTGCACCGCGCTGATACGCTCCCAGCCCGACTGGAACATGGCGCAGAAGTCGCTTGAATACTCGCTTGATATCCTGAAGCGCTTCCTTTCGAAGGGCGGAAGGTTCGTTTCCCCGGCGTACACCTACGGATTTTTCAAGGAGCTGTGCGACAGCTTCCCCGCGCTGCGTACCCAGGCGGCTGTGATACTTGCGCACTGCGTGAATGTCGACAACGCGCCCTACACCGACGCGGCGCGGCTGGATCACGAGACCTCCCGCTTTGCGGTGGGCAGCTACCCGCCGGAGCCTGACAAGAGCCTCGCGCGGCACCTGCTTCTTATAATGAAGTATCACCCGGACGAGCGCGCGAAGCACACGCTGATACGCGCCGTGTATGTATACGACCGCGCGGTGTGGCTCAGGAACCACGACAACGCGCGTATCGATGACGTTCTCGACTTCCTCGAGCAGATGTTCTCCGGGAGCTACTCCACCGAGGACAGGAAAGCCGCGCTCGACGCCGGCTGCGACCTGCTGCTCATGCGTGCGCTGGAGCCTGCCTCCACACAGCGCGAAAAGCTGATGTTCCTCACCGGGGTTTACTCCTTCGGGCAGATACGCCGCATGGAGCGGTTCTTCAGCGGAAGCGCGTTCTTTAACCGGCTCTACCTTGAAATTTACCTCAAACAGCCCGGCGCCAGTCCTATCTCATCGGAGTACCGCCGTATCGAAGAAAAGCTGAAAACACTTAGCTGACAGAAAGGAAATCACCATGGCAAATATGAAAAAGCTCACCCGCGACTACGGTGAGATCATCTGGACCGGCAAGAAATGCATAATGGGTATGCCTATTTCGTTTACACGATACATTCTCACCGACAGCAAGCTGATAACCCGCGTGGGTCTGCTGAACCTAAAGGAGGACGAGATCGAGCTCTACCGCGTTTACGACAAGTCGATGAAGCTGCCGTTCGGTCAGCGGATAGTAGGCTGCGGAACAATCACGCTGCTTTCCAAGGACTCCGACACCTCCACAAAGGTTATGCAATCCGTAAAGCACCCCCGCGATGTAAAGAGGCTGCTCGACTCCGCGATACAGGAGCAGCGCGACAAGTACAGCGTCCGCGGCAGGGACATGATGGGAGCCTCCGCGCACATGGAGGACAGGGACGGCGACGGTATCCCCGACCCGCCTGAGTTCCCCGGCCGCCCTATGGTCTGAGCGCAGGTTCAGCAGTATTTTTCCCAATAAATGCAGTTTATTCCACAAATGCTGCATGATCGGGTGGCAAATTCATAAGGCAACACTGCACAAAGACCATTTATTGGATTTTGTACGCGTCTTGCTTGCATCTTTTCCGTCATATTGCACAATTCGTCCTTGCAAGGCGACAGCCTTGCCGCGTCCTCGTTGTACAATCTGACGAAAAATCTGACTGCGCAATACACGCACAATCTTTGTGCGGTATTGCCTTAAAAAAATACTTGATTTATTTCTCGCCGTGCTATATAATATATTTATATATTCTCAGAATCAGGCGCCTTATTCCGGCGCCGATACGGCCTCTGTTAAACCGAAGGAGTAAAAACCAATGTCAGACAAACTGGACGGACTGAATGTCTGCCTGATGAACGACTCGTTCCCTCCTGTTATTGATGGAGTTGCAACGACGATACTTAATTACGCTGAAATAATCAACAACGGACTTGGCAAGGCAACCGTAGTTACCCCGGAATATCCCGGCGCAAAGGACGATTTCCCGTTCCCGGTGGTGCGCTATACCAGCATGTCCATCACTGAGAAGATATGCAGCTACCGCATGGGATATCCGTTTTCCGCAAGCAAGCTGGATTCCCTCACAAGCAGCGGATTTGATATTATCCACACCCACTGCCCGTTTGCGTCAATGCTGATGGCGAGAGTCCTCAGGATCAAGACCGGCGTGCCGATGGTGCTGACCTATCACACCAAATTCGATATCGACATACGCCGCGCCCTGCCGACAAAGCTCATGCAGGACCAGGCGATAAAAATGCTCATCTCGAACATCTCCTGTGCTGACGAGGTCTGGACGGTAAGCGAAGGCGCGCGTCAGAACCTTATCGACCTCGGCTACGAGGAGAACGAGCACCACCGTATCCGAATCATGGAAAACGGCGTTGACTTCCCCCGCGGAAGGGCAGACCCCGAAGACGCAGCGGAACTCCGCGCAGAACTTGGCGTGGAAGGTCACGGTCCGGTGTTCATCTTCGTGGGACGCCTGCTGTGGTACAAGGGGATACGTCACATTCTCGACAGCCTCAAAATACTCGATGAAAAGAACATCGACTTCCGCATGATGTTCGTAGGCGACGGCGCCGACCGCGCCGAAATCGAAGCCTGCGTCGACGAACTGAAGCTCCGAGAAAAAGTGATATTTACCGGCGCGATATACGACCGCGAGGAGCTTCGCGTGTACTATACCGCCGGCGACCTGTTCATCTTCCCGTCGCTTTACGACACGAACGGAATCGTAGTCCGGGAGGCGGCAGCCTGCGGAGTGGCCTCCGTGCTGATAAAGGGAAGCTGCGCCGCAGAGGGGATCACCCACATGCGCACCGGAATCCTCACCGAGGACGACCCGCAGGCGATCGCCGCCGAGCTGGAGTTCGCGGCTTCTCACATTGACGAGGTTCGCCAGATGGGCGACCACGCAATGAACGAGGTGTACATGTCCTGGCAGACCTCGGTTGAGAACGCATACCGCCGCTACGGCGAGATAATTGAGGAATGGCGCACCGGAAACACCAGCAACCAGGAAACCGAGCTTCAGCAGGATCTTTTCACCGGTATCAGCCGCGTCACCGACGCAGTCCAGAAGTTCCGCAGCATTCCCGCGGTCTCCGCGATACGCGAGAGCAACAGCCGGAACATGGCAAAGTACCGCGCCCGCAAGGAAGAAAAGAAAAAGCAGGAATCCGAGTAACTCCTGCCGCAAATACAATTGAGACCTCCTGATAAATCAGGAGGTCTATTTTATCTGATACCCAGGCTGTCCGCGATGTCCTGGAGCCTGTCCACCGACTCCCTGAGCCGGGCGAACTCATCGTAATTCTGGCGGTACAGCTCCATCATGTAGGCGCCGCTGTAGCCCAGCGCGTCCATCTCCCGCATGAGCCTGCGGAAATCAAACTCGCCGTGCCCCACCGGGAGGCAGTCGCGCTCGACGGAGCCGTCGCTTATATGAAGGTGGACGATGTTCTCGCCGAGGGCGCGGATATACTCGAACGTATCGCCGTGCGCGCGGCGAACCTGCTTTAAGTCCAGCACGAACCTCGCGTACCCGCCAAGTTCCCGCTTCATCATTTTCAGGAACTCAAGGTCGCCGGAAAGGCAGTAGCTCACGTTTTCCTGCGCGACGGTCACGCCGTATTTCCTGCCGGTCTCCGCGAGCAGTCTGAACTGCTTCACGTAATGCTCCGGCGGGCACTTGCTGCTGAGTATCGCGCCGTGGAGCACGAATATTTTCGCGCCAAGCCGCTTCATGGTTCCGAAAAACTCGCTGTAGAGCTGTATCATTTCCTCAATACGGCGGTCGTAGGTCGAAAACAGGTACACCGACTCCATCGGCGACGAGAACGGGTGAAAGCTCAGAACCTCAATGCCGTTCTGGCGGCAGGTCTGTTCTATCTCCCCCACAACCGGGTCACGAGCCTCACAGGTACTGTTTGCGAAAAGCTCCGCGCAGCGCACTCCAAGCGCCGCAAGTTCGGCGAATGCGTCCTCGGCGTGCAGCGGATACAGCGACGCCGACGATACTCCTATTTTCATTGCTCCACCTCCGTAACAATGTCAGTATACCACAACTGAACGGAAATTTCAAGGCTTATTTCTCAAGCTCCACGCGGACTCTGCCGTCTTTCAGCACAAGCTTTCCGGCGCAGGCATTTCCGCTGCGGTCGAGGAACCCCTTGAGCATGATGGAGCTTCCCTTGTCAAGTATACGCTTCGCCTGGGTCTCGCTGACCTCCTTGCCCCATATCTCCCGCGGAAAATAGAATCCGCACGCGCCGCGGCTGTCCTCGCAGGAATAGGACTTCGGAAACTCGTAGACGTTCTTTCCGCAGTTCGGGCACTTGCCTATCACAGTAAGCCTTGAGAACCGGAACGGATTTTCGTTTCGCGAGGTCTCGCCCGCGTTCTCCCTGATAAGCTGCTTCGTGAACGCGATTATATCGCTCAGGAACTGCTGATCGTCCGCTTCGCCCTTCGCTATCTTCTGGAGGGTGCTTTCCCACTCGGCGGTCATTGCGGCGGATTTCACCTTCTCCGGCACGACGTCTATCACGCGTATTCCCTTGTCGGTGGGTATGAGCTGCTTTCCCTTGCGCTCGACATACTGCCGCTTTACAAGGGTCTCGATTATCGCCGCCCTTGTGGCGGGAGTTCCAAGCCCCTTCTTTTCTACGTCGTCGTCATCGTCGTAGCTGTCGCTGCCGGCGCGCTCCATTGCGGAAAGGAGCATATCCTCTGATACGTTTTGTCAAGGGTGTTTAAGAACTTTTTTCGCTGTCATTCAAAATCAGACGCTTGATTTTGTCGCTCATGGTTTCTTTGCTCGTTTCACTGAAATGGATTTTGACGCGGTAGGTGGTCTTTCCGATTTTCTTTATCATTACAGGTGGCGCGGCTTCCTTTACGGTCAGAGGGGAAGCGGTTGCGGGGGTGCTGCGGTTGCTGGTGTCGTTGTTCATAGGCTCTCCTTTCCATGAGAAAAGCCCCATGCGGTCATACATGGGGCGGTGGTTTTGAGGTTGAAGTGGCGAAGTGGCAAAGTGGCAAGGTATCTGGGTTTTGCCACTTGGATTTTGCCGTTTCACTTTTTAAGAGCGTGATACCATGCCGCGCCAATGCGCTTTGAGGTAATGCGCCCGTCAAGGTTTCTCTTTGCCGCCCGGACGGTACGGGCGGATATGCCCGCTTCTGTGGCGGCTTTCTCTATGTCCTCGCTGGCAAGCTCTTTCCCGTCTGCAAGCAGGTCAAGTATCAGCCTTTCAGCCTGTTCGGTCTTGGTGGCGGTGTTGCCCCCCGCGCCGGACAGCAGCTCGTCGGCGGTTATATCATATTCGCCTATCCACGAAAAGCCCGTTTCCGGGTCAAGGCAAAAGGCAACGGGCTTGCCCTCCGGCGCAAGGGAAGATTTGTCATGGACGATAACGCGCACATTCGGTTCTCGCTTCACGCGCCCGATCAGCAGGACGCTCCTTGCTGCGGCGCGGAAGTCGATAGAACCTAAGCCCCGGTATGCGCTCTG
>DQFX01000060.1:0-302 GCA_003531585.1 Oscillospiraceae bacterium
TTATGAGTAAAAAAGTATTTGTTTTGGTACACGATTACTGGCATCACGATGATTCCATCAAGCCTATGATGGACTATCTGTTTAACGCAGATTATGAAGTAACATTCACAAAGAACCCAAATGATTATTTCAACGGGCAGTTTGATTTGTTTTTGTCTTTCAAAGATCCTATTGAAAATGATCAGATTCCTACTCCAATCTGGTGTGATGAAAAATGGACGGAGAAATTTCTGAATGATGTTCAGAATGGTATGGGAACGATTATGCTTCACGCATCACTTACTGATTACACAGAAAATCAC
>DQFX01000060.1:677-136310 GCA_003531585.1 Oscillospiraceae bacterium
ATTTTGACGAACATTATGTAATGGAAATGATTCCGAATGCTGATACAACGATTCTTGCAGAAACCGTTTCAAAGAACGGCGTTCAGCCTGCTGTATGGATTCACACCTATGGCAAGGGAAAAATCTGCTGTATCGTTCCTGCACACACTACCCAAAATCTGACCTGTGAACCATTTGTCAAACTTGTAAAGAATGCTATTGATTGGGTTTAATAGCATTAATAGAGTGTCAAATTACAGTTTATCGTTCAGATAATTTTTCAACGCACACAAGAAAGGAACAAAATGGACTGGAAATACAAAGTAGAAACACCCTGCTACGTCATTGACGAGGGCGCTCTGAAAAGAAACCTCGAACTGCTGAAATTAGTCCGCGAGAAAGCAGGCTGTAAGATACTGCTGGCGCAGAAAGCGTTCTCGGCGTTCGCGGTCTACCCGCTGATAGCAAAGTACCTTGACGGCGTGACCGCCAGCGGGATATTCGAAGCAAAGCTCGGCTATGAGGAGATGGCGAAGCCGTTCGGGAAAGAGAACCACGTGTTCTCCCCGGCGTACCCGGAGCAGGACTTCGACGAACTGCTGAAAATCTGCGACCACATGGTGTTCAACTCCCCGCGGCAGTGGGCGAAGTTCCGCGACAGAGTGCGCGCAAACGAATGTTACATACAGGCGGGGATACGCGTGAATCCGGAGTACAGCGAGATAGAAACGGACATCTACAATCCCTGCTTCACCGGTTCGCGGCTGGGCTGCACGCTTGAGGAGTTCCGGAAGGACTCCGCGCTGTACGAGGGGATAGACGGACTGCATTTCCACACCATGTGCGAACAGGGCGCGGATACTCTTGAGCGTACGCTACCGCATGTCGAGGAGAAATTCGGCTTCATGTTCGATAAAATCAAGTGGCTGAACTTCGGCGGCGGACACCACATCACAAAGCCCGGCTACAACGTGGCAAAGCTGATAGAGTGCGTGAAGCGTATCCGCGAGACCTACGGTCTGGAGGTCTACCTTGAGCCGGGCGAAGCCATCGCACTGAACGCCGGCTGGCTAGTGACGACTGTGCTTGATACCTTCGCGAACGGCTGTAATATCGCGATAACGGACGCATCTGCGGCGTGCCACATGCCGGACGTCCTGGAAATGCCCTACCGCCCGGAGATAACCGGAGCAGGGAAGCCCGGCGAGAAGCCGTACACCTACCGCCTCGGCGGCAACACCTGCCTTGCCGGAGACGTCATCGGGGACTACTCGTTCGATGAACCGCTGAATGGCGGCGAGCGGCTGGTATTCGGCGACATGGCGATATATTCCATGTGCAAGAACAACACGTTCAACGGAATGCCCCTGCCGTCTATCTACCTGCTGAAAGAATCCGGGGAAGTCGAGCTGATAAAGAAATTCGGCTACGAGGATTTCAAATCCCGTCTTTCATAATACAGTCCCGCGAAGAGGGACGCAGTAATTCCGAATTTCTCTTGGGGGCGATGTAATTGCCGGGACTTGGCACTATAGTAAACGCCGCTGCGATAGTCGCGGGCGGACTTTTCGGCTTGCTGTGCGGAAAGTTTATGAAGCCGCGCATACAGGAATCGCTCACGATGGCGTGCGGCGTATGCGTTATATTTCTCGGAACAGCCGGAGCAATGGAGAAAATGCTCAGCGCCGCCGCTGATGGAACTCTCTCAAGCGGGGGCACGATGACGCTCATAGCAAGTCTTGTGCTCGGAGCGCTCATCGGCGAGATAATCAATATTGAAGCCGCTATGGAGCGCTTCGGAACGTGGCTCAGAAAGATCTCCCGCAGCGAGGGCGACGGCGGTTTCGTCGGGGGATTCGTCAACGCTTCGCTGACCGTGTGCATCGGCGCGATGGCGGTCGTCGGGTCGATCCAGGACGGGATCCTCGGAGATCACTCCACGCTGTTCGCGAAGGCGGTGCTCGACCTCATCATCGTTATGGTGATGACCGCCGCAAGCGGCAAGGGCTGTATTTTCTCGGCGATACCAGTGGCGATCTTTCAGGGGACGATAACGGCGCTTTCAAACCTGCTGGAGGACGTAATGAACCGGCAGGCGCTTGATAATCTCTCGCTGGTCGGGTCGGTGATGATATTCTGCGTGGGCGTGAATCTCGTGTGGGGGAAGAAATTCCGCGTTGCAAATATGCTCCCCGGGCTTGTTCTGGCGGTGGTCTGCGCGTTCCTTCCGTGGTTCTGAGTTTTCAATTTTTTCCGGATCGTTGATAATTCACGGCGAAATAAGCGGATAAAAAAATACTCTGCCGATTGCCGCCGTTTTTTCAACTGCTCCACAAGATATAGTTGAAACTTTGTTGAATCTTTCCGGTATATAGTGCTTTTTCAACGAAAAATATCTTTCGAGTCTTCATTCCGAAGGCTCTTTTTTGTTGAAAGTGCACAAAAATATGAACAAAATTTTATTTTAGTTTTTTGGCGATTTATTCGGGCTAACACTTGCAAAAATGTTGAATTCGTTGTATACTATTGGTGGGGGAAAAGGGTGAAGTTTTCACTAAAGTGGGTTAAATATCATAAAAAATCACTGGTTTTCCACATTTTCAACTTCGCCGACCCGATTTTTTATTACTGGGAAAATATATTTCATCTACGGAAAAGCCGTCTGAGGAAGGCGGCAGGACACTTTCACAGGGGACTACAGCTTTGGAAAGGGGGAACAGGAATGTACGGCGAGTTCGAGCACACCATAGACTCAAAAGGGCGCATGAACTTTCCGGCGAAGCTCCGCGAGGAGCTGGGAGAACATTTCTATATTTCCAAGACTATAGGTGAGAGCTGTCTGACGGTACACACAGAGCAGAGCTGGAACGACCTCAGGGAGAGCCTGAGGGGAAAGCCGACAAAGGTAAGGCTCCCGCTGGAGCGCTTTTTGTTCGGCGGAGCATGCGAGGCCGAGCCGGACAAGCAGGGCAGAATCGCCATTGCGCCGGCGCTGAGAGCTTACGCGGGACTCACCTCCGAGGTGGTAGTCGTCGGAATGGACGACCACGCGGAGATCTGGGACAAGGCGGCTTACATAGCTTATACAGAGAGCGTATCCGCCGAGGATATCGCCGCGCTTGCTGAGGAGATCGGTATTTAATGGAGTTTTCACATGTTTCAGTGCTGCTGAAAGAAACGGTGGACGGCGCGTTCACAGACCCGAAGGGCGTTTACGCGGATCTCACCACCGGGGGCGGCGGTCACAGCCTTGAGCTTGCAAAGCGGCTGGACGGCGGCCGCCTGATATGCTTCGACCAGGACAAGGAGGCGCTGGAGGCTGCTGGGGAGCGGCTGAAGGGACTTCCTGTTACGCTTGTCCGGAGCAATTTCTGCGAAATGAAGTCGGTGCTGGCTGACCTCGGGATAAAAGAACTGGACGGCATAATCGCCGATCTGGGCGTGTCCTCTCATCAGCTCGATACTGCGGAGCGGGGATTCTCGTTCCACAACGACGCACCGCTTGATATGCGCATGAGCGGGGAGGGTCTTTCCGCCCGCGACGTGGTGAACGAATACGACGAGGGGGAACTCGCCAAGATTCTGTTCGACTACGGCGAAGAAAAATTCGGGAACCGGATAGCAAGAGGCATAGTAAACGCCCGGCTCACCGCCCCGATTGAGACCACCGGGCAGCTTGCTGAGATAATCAAATCGAGCGTTCCGGCGGCGTACCGCAGGGAAAAGAACCCCTGCCGCAAGAGCTTCCAGGCGATAAGAATAGAGGTCAACCATGAGCTGGACGTGCTTGAAACGGCGCTGACAGACGGTTTCGACGTGCTGAAGGTTGGCGGGAGAATGTCCGTTATCACATTTCATTCCCTTGAGGACAGGATCGTTAAGAACCGCTTCAAGGAGTTCTGCACGGGCTGCACATGCCCGCCGGAGTTCCCGGTGTGCGTATGCGGAAGGAAGCCGATGGGCAGACTTGTGGACAAGAAGCCGATAACAGCTTCGCCGGAGGAGCTGGAAAGAAATCCGCGCAGCAGAAGCGCAAAGCTCAGAATTATAGAGAAGATCCGCAGAAGCCCTCTTGAGGACTGACGGATAACAGAAACGCAAAACAGCCCGGCATGACCGGCGCAGCAAAAGAAGGAGGGTGAGCCTATGCTTCCCGAAACTGACAGATCAAACCTCGCATACGACCTTTCCATGTACGACAATGCGGCGCGCCGCGAACAGGAGCGTGAGCAGGAAAGGGAAAGAGAACGCAGGGCAAGGCAGATCAAAATGAATATGCATTCGGTTTCGCGCAGCGGTTCGAAGCTCAAGCTCTTTGCCGTGACCGCGGTGGCGCTGGGAGCTTTGTGGGCGGTGAACGTCCAGTTCACGAAGGTAGACGATATCGCGAGAAAGGTCGAGGATCAGAGGGCTCTGCTTGCAGAGGCGCAGGAGGAGAATTCGCTGCTCCAGAGCAGGCTCGACAGCAAGGCGAACATCAGCTATATCGAGGAATACGCCGCAAACGAGCTTGGCATGGCAAAGGTCACTAACTCACAGATCAACTACCTTGATGTGAACACGGAAAACCTTATCGAGGTCACTCCGGAGAACAACGGAAGCATTTTCAGCGCCGTTGCCGACTGGTTCGGTGATCTTCTGGAATACATTGGTTTCTGAAGGCATAATATAGAGGTGACAGGACATCGGGACACGCTGTCCGTTCTCTATACTCTGCCGGCAACGGACTTTAACGGCAAGGTCGGCTTGTTATGCGCTGTGCGGCGGGACTGCACAGCCACGCAGCCCGGCTTTGCTTTTTGTTTTATTGGCACGTACTTTTCTGACTGGAGGTCAACAGCTTCATGAAAATCAAAAATGCAGCAAAAAAAATCGGCAGCGCTATCTACGAGATGGAGCAGAAAAGCGCTGAGAAGCCGCGTATACTTGGCTCCAGCCAGAAGCAGATAATCTTTCTGGTGCTGATAATCATTTTCTCGTTCTGGGTGGGCTACAAGCTGCTGAGCTACTCCATCCTGGACGGCGACAAGTGGCGCATGATGGCAACCGACCAGCAGCTTTCATCGGTGGTCATAAAGGCGAACCGCGGCTCCATCTACGACGCCAACGGAACCACCCTCGCGCAGAGCTCCACCGTGTGGGACGTCACCATCTCCCCGCACAACATCGATCTTTCCAACACGAAAGCCAAGGAGCAGTACGACATCAAGGCGAAGGCGCTAATTGAAAAGGGCGAAACTCCCGAGCCGTACGTTGACCGCGCCGAGCTGATATCACAAAAGCTATCCGAGCTGCTGGGCGTTGACTATTCCAAAATCAAGACCGCGTGCGCAGATACCACCAAGCAGTACTACATGGTGAAGCGCAAGGTCGAGAAGCCTGAGGCGAACGAGATAACCGCGTTCATGAACGAGAATGGTCTGAACTCCGACGATATCTACCTCTGGCCGACCTCCAAGAGATACTACCCCAACGATTCGCTGGCGTCGAACATAATCGGCTTCACGAACTTTGACGGCGACGGCGTTTACGGTCTTGAGGCGTACTACGACGACTATCTCAGCGGCACTGACGGCAAGGCGGTCTACGCGGTAGCCGCCGACGGCAGGAAGCTCCAGAATTCCAGCGACGCGTACTACTCAGCCGTGGACGGCTACAGCCTGGTGCTCACGCTGGACGAGGTGCTCCAGCACTACCTTGAAAAGAACCTGGAGCTGTGCGTTTCCCAGCACCAGGTAATAAACCGCGCCTGCGGTATCATAATGAACTGCAATACCGGAGCCGTCCTCGCGATGGCGACCGCCCCCAGCTTCGACCTGAACAACCCGTCCGAGCTGAAGTCCAGCTTCGACCTCCAGACCCTCGCCGAGATGAAGGAATCCGGCGCCACCGAGGAGGAGCTTGACGCCAAGGAGGCGTCTCTCCGCGAGCAGCAGTGGAAGAACAAGGCTATAACCGAGCTGTACTACCCCGGTTCTGTTTTCAAGACCGTCACATGCGCCAGCGCCCTCGAGGAGGAGGTCGTTTCGCTGAATTCCACGTTCCACTGCGCGGCTTACGAGATGGTCGCGGGAACCAAGATCAAGTGCTGGTCGAGCTACGGTCACGGTACGCTCACGCTCCAGCAGGCGGTAACAAAGTCCTGCAACCCTAGCTTTATCCAGATAGGTCAGCTTCTCGGAAAGGATAAATTCTGCGACTACTTCGAGGCGTTCGGCTTTACAGAGCCCACCGGCATTGACCTCCCGGGCGAATCCGGAAGCCTTTATGTTTCAAGGGAGAACATGGGTCTTGTCGAGCTTGCTTCCTCAAGCTTCGGTCAGACAAACAAGGTAACTCCGCTCCAGATGACCACCGCGCTGTGCGCCATCGTAAACGGCGGCTACCTGGTGACTCCGTACGTAGTGGACAAAATGCTTGATTCCGACGGAAACGTCGTAAAGACCACCGAGACCCGCATAAAGCGCCAGGTCATCTCCGAGGAAACCTCCGTGCAGATGCGCCAGATACTTGAGACTGTAGTTAACGAGAACGGCGGCAGCAACGCGTACATAAACGGCTACCGTATAGGCGGCAAGTCCGGTACAACTGAGAAAATCGACGAATACAACAAGCTCAAGGCCGAGACCGGCGTGGATCATATGACATATGTTCCGTCCTTCGCGGCATTCGCCCCGGCTGACGACCCTCAGATAGTAATGCTGGTAATGGCGGACACCCCGACCGGCACGCAGTACTACGGAAGCGCGGTCGCTGCCCCGGTAGTTTCGGCGGTGTTCAAGGAGGGTCTGCCCCACCTTGGAATTTACCCGACCTACACTGCGGAGGAGCTTGCAAAGATGGACGCTGCGGTGCCGTACGTAATGGGCATGGAGGCTCAGCGTGCGGAGGCAAAGCTCAATGCGGAGGGCTTCGAGGTGCGCTATGTCGGCGACCCGGCAAGCGGCGCCACCGTTTCCACGCAGATACCCGCTTCGGGAAGCAGTATCCCGAAGGGATCGACTGTGGTGCTGTACCTCGGCAATGAATACGACCTGGAATCCGCGGTCATTCCGGACGTTACCGGCATGACGGTCTCCCAGGCGAACGAGGCGATAACCAACGCGGGATTCAACATCAAGATATCCGGCGGCGCTGCGGAGAACGCCAACGCGGTGGCTTCCGCGCAGTACCCTGTGGGCGGTACCGACGGCTACAAGGGAAATGTCGTGGAAGTAACGTTCCAGGTCAACGGATATTCAGACTGACGGAGGCGAGGTCATGACTTTAGGACAGCTTTTCAGCGGTATCACGGATATACCGCAGGAATTAACGGAGCGCGTCGTATCAGGCGTGACCTCCGACAACCGCGAGGTGGAGCCGGGGTTCCTGTTCGTGTGCGTAAAGGGCAGGAGCTTCGACGGCCACAGCGTGGCGGCGTCAATGCTCGAAAAGGGCGCGTGCGCCGTCGTGACGGAGCGCCCGCTGGGGCTTTCGGCGGAGATATGCGTGAATGAGAGCCGCAGATTATATCCGGAGCTGCTCTCGGCGTTCTACGGCAGACCCACTCAGAAGCTCTGCCTGGGCGCGGTCACCGGCACCAACGGCAAGACCACCACGGTGAACCTATGCGCGCAGATAACAAGGGCGCTGGGTCATCAGACCGGAGTTATCGGCACGGTTGGCTGCGACACCGGAAAGGGACTTCAGTACTCCCACGACGGCCCACCAACCACTCCGGAGCCGCGGAAGCTGTACCAGCTGTTCCGCGAGATGGCGGATATCGGCACGGAGTACTGCTTCCTGGAGGCAAGCTCCATGGCGCTGGCGCAGCACCGCTTCGCCGCTGAGAGCTTTGCGGTGGGGGCGTTCACGAATTTAACGCAGGATCACCTCGACTACCACGGCACGATGGAGGAGTACTACCTCGCAAAGCGAATGCTCGCGGATATGTCGAGGACCATGGTGATCAATATCGACGACGAGTACGGAAGGCGCACCGCGGATTACTGCCGCATGAGCGGGATACAGGCGGTGACAACGAGCGTGAATACGTCCGGAGCCGATTACTTCGCGGAGTTCATCAGACTGCACCCGCACGGTGCGGAATTCCTGCTGACCTGCCCGGAGAAGCAGAAAAGCTGGGTCGCGAAGATACCGCTGACCGGGCTTTACAACGTCAGCAATGCGGTGCAGGCGGCGGTGATGTGCCGCATGATGGGCTTCCCGATGGAGGACGTGCTGGCGGCGCTGGAGAAGTCACCGGGAGTGTCCGGGCGGCTTGAGACGATTTACCAGGGGAAGTTCACGGTTATCCGGGACTACGCCCATACCGGGGACGGCCTGGAGAAGCTGCTGTCTACCCTCCGACCGCTGACGAAGCGGCTCACTGCGGTATTCGGTGCGGCGGGAGAGCGCGACTCCAGTAAGCGTCCCGAAATGGGAAGGATAGCGGCGAAGTACGCCGACAGGCTCATAATAACCACGGACAACCCGCGCCACGAACCCCAGCAGCAGACCATCGACGACGTGCGCCGAGGAGTCCCCGCAGACAAGGAGTGCGAGGAGTTCGTCGACCGTAAGGCTGCGATATACCGCGCGCTTGAAACGGCTCAGCCCGGGGAGCTTATAGCGCTCTGCGGCAAGGGGCACGAGGATTACCAGGCGATAGGGGACGAGAACGTCCCGTTTAACGAGCGTGAAATAGTTCTGGACTGGCTGAAAAGCCGCGGAATAATATAAGGCGGTGCGAAATGTTTACAACAGTTGAAATTGCAGAGGTCACCGGGGGAAAGCTCCTCGGCGGCAGCGTTACGGTTACGGGAGTTTCCACGGACACCCGCACGATAGCTCCGGGAATGCTCTTTGTTGCGATAAGGGGCGAGAGCTTCGACGGCAACGACTACGTCGGCGCGGCGGCTGAAAAGGGCGCGGCTGCGGCGATATCCGACCGGAGCTCCGGCGCGGACGGGTATTCCATTCCGGTGATACTGGTGGAGGACAGCCGCGCGGCTCAGCTTGCGCTTGCCCGCTACCACCGCGAACGTTTTCCGCTGAAGCTGGTCGGCGTGACCGGAAGCGTGGGAAAGACCTCCACGAAGGATATGGTGTACGCGGTGCTTTCCGCGAAGTACACCACGCTCAAGACCGAGGGGAACTTCAATAACGATATCGGGCTTCCGCGTACGCTTTTCCGGCTCAACGAGAGCTACGGCGCGGCGGTCATCGAAATGGGAATGTCCGGTCTGGGGGAGATAAGCGTGCTTTCGAAGGCGGCGGCTCCCGACATCTGCATTATAACGAATATCGGCTGGTGCCACATCGAAAACTTAAAGACACGCGAAAATATCCTGAAGGCAAAGCTCGAGATACTCGACGGCGCTTCTGCGGAGGCTCCGCTGATACTCAACGGCGACGACGAGTTTCTGAAAACCGTGGATATCCCGGGCAGGAAGATAGTCCGGTACGGCAGGGGAGATAACTGCGGCGTCCGGGCGGAGGATATCATCCAGACCGCAGACAATCAGGAATTCACGCTGGTTTACGGCGGCAAGAGGTATACCGCGAAGCTCCCGGTGGTCGGAGAGCACCATGTTATGAACGCGCTCGCGGCGTTCGCTGCGGGGATAGAGGCGGGCATGACGGCTGAGGAGATAATTCCGGCGTTCCTGCGCTACGAGGCTTCCGGAATGCGCCAGCGGATCGAAAAGCGCGGCGATATCACTGTGATACTGGACTGCTACAACGCAAGCCCGACCTCGATGGAAAGCTCGCTTTCCGTGCTGGGCGGCATGGAGTGCTCCGGCAGGAAGTGCGCTGTGCTCGGCGATATGCTGGAGCTTGGCGAGATGTCCGCGCAGCTCCACGCCGGGGTGGCTGAATACATCACGAAAAATGCCGACTGCGCGTTCCTTTACGGCGCGGAGATGGCGAACTGCCGCGAGGCGCTGGAACGCTCCGGCTTTGAGGTACATCATTCCACGGATAAGGCGGCGCTCACGGCGGAGCTGCTGAGCTGGCTGCGTCCGGGTGACATCGCGCTGTTCAAAGGAAGCCGCGGCATGCGCATGGAGGAGATCGCCGAAAAGGTGAAATAAAAACAAAGGGGAAGAGTTATGGTTATCTGGATCAGCGTTATCGCTGCGGTTCTGGCGTTCGGGCTGACTTGGCTGGCGGGGGTGTGGTTCATTCCGTTCCTGCACAAGCTGAAATACGGTCAGACGATACTTGATATAGGTCCCAAGTGGCACAAGGCAAAGAAGCAGGGAACTCCCACGATGGGCGGTATCATGTTCATCATCGCTGTGAGCGTGTGCTTCGCCTGCGCGGTGATACTGTTCGGCCCGCTCGGCGGGAAGAATTTCGCCGGCGAGGACAGGCAGGAGCTTGTGCGCGCGGTCTCCGGGCTGATAATGGCTGTTATGTTCGGCTTCATGGGATTCCTCGACGACTTCATCAAGGTCAAGAAGAAGCACAACGAGGGTCTCACCGTAATGCAGAAGATCGTCATTCAGGTGCTGATAATCGCGGCATATTTCGCGACGCTCTACCTCAACGGAATGACCCGCACAGCGATACTGTTCCCCTGGGGCTGGACCTGGGAGCTTGGGTGGCTCTACTACCCGATAATGGGCATTGTTATCCTCTACCTCGTCAACGCCGTGAACCTCACCGACGGCATCGACGGGCTGTGCTCCTGCGTTACCGTGGTTTACATGGCGGCGTTCGCCTGCATTTCCGGTATCCTCGGAATGTACTGTGAGACGCTTCTCGCGCTGCTGACCGCCGGAGGCTGCATAGGCTTCCTGATGTGGAATTTCCCGCCGGCTAAGGTGTTCATGGGCGATACCGGCTCGATGTTCCTGGGCGGCGTTGTGTGCGCGCTGGGCGTGGGCTGCGGCGCGGAGTTCCTCATGCTGATGGCGGCGCTGGTCTACATCTGCGAGGCGCTTTCGGTGGTTATCCAGGTGACTGTGTTCAAGATAACCAAGAAGATTTACCACACCAAAGAGGGCAAGCGGCTGTTCAAGATGACGCCTATCCATCATCATTTTGAACTCAGCGGCTGGAGCGAACTCAAGATAGACGTCGTATTCTCTCTTACCGCAGCGGTACTAGGCTCGGGCGCCGTACTGCTTGCGATGAACATGTTTGCAAGATGACAGGAGGTCACGATGGCAGTAGGTCATAACACCGGGGCTGTCCGGGAGAATCCCGGCATGCCGCGCGAGCGCGGAAAGCGAAGGGAGCGTCCGCCGGAAAAGAAAAAGATCGGCTTCTTTCACGATAAAACGGCAGGCGCGGTAGACATGCCAATGCTGGTCATCACGCTGGTGCTGCTGGTTCTGGGTATCACGATGATGTTCTCCGCCAGCCACGCGCTTTCCTACCGCGACAACGGCGGCGACTCCTACCAGTACGCCACGAGGCAGCTCTTTTTCGCGGGCGCCGGACTGATCGCGATGTTCTTCCTGAGCCTGGTGGACTACCGCATATTTATCAGCGAGTGGCACCCGAAGCTGTTCGGCAAGGTACGCACCATCACGCTCTCGCATGTGGCTCTGGTGGTCTCGCTCGGACTTACAGCCCTTGTAATCCCATTCGGAATAAGGAATATCGCAGACGGCCCGAAGCGCTGGCTTCCTATCCCGGGAGGCTCCTTCCAGCCCTCGGACGTGCTTAAATTCGGACTGATAATCTGGCTCGCCTGGTACGTTTCGAAGAACTACCAGAAAATGCGGCATTTCGTCACCGGACTGCTGAAACCCGGTCTGTTGCTCGGCGTGATAGTCGTGCTGCTGATGCTGCAGCCGCACCTTTCCTGCGTTATCATCATGGGAGTTATCTTCATCGTGATGATACTGGTCGGCGGCGCGAATCTCCGGCAGGTGCTGACCTGCGCCGCGATAGGAATTCCGTGTATACTCCTGCTCATGCAGGTGTCCGGATACAGCTACTTCTGGGAGCGCCTTACCATGGACCCGCTCGCCGACCCCTCCGACACGACCTACCAGACCTACCAGGCGATACTGGCGATAGGTTCCGGCGGACTGTGGGGCAAGGGCTTCGATCACTCCACGCAGAAGTACTACTACCTCCCGGAGGCGCAGAATGACTTCGTTTACGCCATCTGCTGCGAGGAGTTCGGCTTTATCGGCGGAGCGCTCATCATTCTGCTGTTCATCATTTTCCTGCTCCGCGGATTCTACATCGGCAGGAAGTCACAGGACCGCTTCGGGCTTATGCTCGCTACCGGTATCTCGCTTCAGGTCGGAGCGCAGGCTCTGTTCAACATCGGCGTTAACGTGTGCGCGCTCCCGAATACGGGTATATCGCTGCCGTTCTTCAGCTACGGCGGTACGGCGCTGTTCGTGCTCCTGTGCGAGATAGGCGTGCTTCTTTCGATATCAAGACGTGCAAATCTGAATTAATGGGGGAACTGAAATGAAGGCTATATTCGCAGCCGGCGGCACCGCCGGACATATCAACCCGGCGCTTGCCATCGCCGATAAGCTCAAGAGCGTATTTCCCGATGCGGAGATAATGTTCATCGGAACTCCGCAGGGCATGGAAGCCCGCCTAGTGACCAAAGCGGGCTACAACTTCACGCCGGTGGAAATGGCGGGATTCCAGCGCCATATCTCGATACAGAACATCGGGCGCAACGCGAAGGCGGCGTATCTGTACTTCTTCGCGGCAAAGCGCGCCGTCCGGAAGATACTCAAGGAATTCCAGCCGGATATCGTTATCGGCACCGGCGGATACGTCACCGGGACGGTGCTCGGTCAGGCGGCGGCTCTCGGGATAAAGACCGTCACCCACGAGAGCAACTCCTACCCGGGCATGGCGACGAAAATGCTCGCGAAGAAGGCCGACAAGGTGCTGCTGGCAACTGCCGACGCCGAGAAGTACCTCAGCAGCACGGAACACTGCGTAGTCACAGGAAACCCGCTGCGCTCCAACATCAAGATAGAGGAGCGCTCCGCCGCCAGGAAGCGGCTGGGTCTGCCGGATCAGTTCACGATACTTTCGTTTGGCGGAAGCCTCGGAGCTAACCGCATAACCGAGGCGGTCGCGGAGCTCATCGCCTGGGAGGAAAAGACCGGCGGCATAAATCACATACATTCCTACGGCGGCAAGGGAAAGGAGCTGTTCTACTCCGCGCTGGAGCAGAGCGGAGCACACGAGGACAAGTCGAAGCACATATTCCGGGACTACATCGACAATATGTACACCTGCATGTGCGCGGCTGACCTGATAATCTCCCGCGCCGGAGCAATGACCATCACCGAGCTGATGGCGATAGGCAGGCCGGCGGTACTGGTACCATACCCGAACGCGGCTGAGAATCACCAGTACTACAACGCGCTGACTCTCAGCAACGCGCACGCCGCGATACTTATTGAGGACAAGGATCTCACCAAGGCTAGGCTGGTGGAGGAGGTCTCCGCGCTTTACAACGACCGCGGCAGGCTGGCGCTTATGGAGGAGAACTCCCGCCGCAGCGCAAAGAACGACGCCGCAGACCGTATCCTGGGCGAGATAATCGACCTGCTCGGCAAGGAAAAGTTCGAGAACCAAGGAAGCACTGATTAAATCACGCCTGACGGCTTGGCACGCATTTTGCTTGCATCTTTTCCGTTATATTGCACAATTCGTCCAAGCAAGGCGTGTCTCCCCCGGTGGGGGAGGTGGCACGCAGTGCCAGAGGGGTTGACCGAAAGACCAGCCTTGCGTCGCTAATTGTTGACTTGAAAGCGCTTACGCTTCCGTCAACAATTCCTCATTGTACAATCTGACGGAAAATCTGCGGCGCAATCTGCGCACCAGATTTAATCAGCACTTCCTTAATCACAAAATAACACCTCCCGCATACTATGGAAACACAGTAATGCAGGAGGAGATGATCATATGGCAAACTGCCAGAAGCTCGTCGTTAACGGCGGGCGGCGGCTGGAGGGCGAACTCAGGGTGCAAGGAGCAAAGAACAGCGCGCTCCCGCTGCTTGCGGCGTGTGTGCTGGCGCACGGCGAATGCGTTCTGCATAACTGCCCGGAGCTTACCGACGTGGACGCGGCGTGCAGGATACTTTCCTGCCTTGGGTGCAGGTGTACCCGCAGCGGCGACACGGTGTGCGTGGACGCCTCCAACGTCTGCGGCAATGAGATACCAGACAATTTGATGCGGGAAATGCGGTCGTCCATAGTGTTCCTGGGGGCGGTCCTCGGGAGAACGCGCCACTGTAAGCTGACTTTCCCGGGCGGCTGCGAGCTTGGCGCAAGACCTATCGACCTGCACCTCGCCGCGCTCCGGGACATGGGCGTCACGATAAGCGAGGAACACGGCTGGCTGGAGTGCACGGCGGCTGGAGGTATCCGCGGCGGGAGCGTAACGCTTTCGTTCCCGTCGGTGGGAGCTACGGAGAACATAATGCTCGCGGCGGTTACAGCGTCCGGCCGCACCGAGATACACAACGCCGCCCGGGAGCCTGAGATAATCGACCTGGCGGAGTTCCTGGTGAAATGCGGTGCGAAAATAACCGGCGCCGGCGGCAGCACCATCTGCGTCGAGGGCGTATCCCGCCTTTCCCCCGCAGAGCACACGGTGATCCCCGACCGCATAGTTGCGGGGACGTACCTCTGCGCGGCGGCGATGACCCGGGGCGAGCTGATACTTACGCGGTGCGAGCCGTCGCACATGACGGGATTCCTCCCGGTGCTGGAGAGCATGGGGTGCCGTATCTACCCCTACGGCGGCGGGAAGCTGTACGTCAACTGCCCCAGGCGGCTGAACGCTCCGCCGACCATACGCACGATGCCCTATCCCGGATTCCCGACGGATATTCAGGCGCTGTTCACGGCGGTGTGCTCCGCGGCGGAGGGCACCGCCGTGTTCGTGGAGACGATATTTGAGAACCGCTACCGGCACATTCCGGAGCTTATACGGCTCGGGGCGTCGATAAAGGTCGAGGGCAGGGTCGCGGTCGTGCAGGGCGTTGAGCAGCTCTCCGGCGCGAAGCTCTGCGCGGGGGAGCTGCGCGGAGGCGCGGCGCTGGTCACGGCGGCTCTGGCGGCTGAGGGAACCAGCGAGATAACCGGCGTGGGGTACATCGACCGGGGCTACGAAAGCATTGAAAAGGCGCTGCGTTCAGTCGGCGCGGATATTTCCCGGGTAGGGCAGCAAAGCAGAAATTAACGGAGGAGTAAAAGCATGGGCAGTAAAAAAACAGCGGCGCGGGGTGGAAGCGCTCAGCGGAGGAGACCCGCTAAGAGCGCACAAAATGTGCAGAACACACGCATTCAGCACACCCAGAATAGATCAGCACAGGAACGCACCGCCCGTCCGCAGGGAGCTCCGCCGCTAAGCGCCGCCCGCAGACCGGCTCCGCAGCCTGACAGGGCGCAGCGCAGGCGCACCGACCGCGCGATAAACCAGGCGACAGTTCACCGGAGCGTAAAGGGCAGGCGGCGCGGAAGCCGCGGCGGAAACTACATAATGTACTATATCCTGGCGGCAATAATAATCATCATCGTTCTGGCGGTGCTGTCGAATACGGTGCTGTTCAACTGCACCTCCATCGAGGTAGAGGGAAACTCCCGCTACACTGCGGAGCAGATAATAGCTCCGTCGGGGCTTGAGACCGGGCAGAACCTGCTGCATATCGACTCCGGCGACGCTGAGAAGCGTATCTCAGCTGCCCTCACTTATATAGATATGGTAGATGTCAGCAAGGTATTCCCGACGAAGATAAAAATCACCGTCAAGGAGGCGGAAAAGTGGTTCCTGGTGAGCCAGGACGGAGTTACCGCGGCGGTTTCCCGAATGGGCAGAATAGTGGAGCTCGGCTCGGAAAGCGGGCTTCCGACGATCGTCGGCTACGACGCGGTGGAGCTTACTCCGGGAGCGACCCTGACTTCCAGCGAGAACGGAAAGACGCAGCTCCCGCTTCAGATCCTCGAAAAGGCGGAGCACTGCGGGATAACCGGAATAACCCGTGTGGACCTCACCGACAGATTTGACATCAGCGTCGACTGCGGCGATAATATAACGCTCCAGCTCGGCGGTATCGCGGATATCGACAGCAAGTTCGCGGTCGGAGCGGAGGTCCTCCAGTATGAGCAGGCGAACGTCACGATAAATCTGAAGAACCCGAACAAGCCCTCCGCAAAGGATAAGATAGTATCGGTGGCGCTCCCGTCGCTGAACGGCACTGCGGAATCCACTGCGGAAGCGGCAGGCACCTCCGAACCGGCGGAGTGACCCTGCCGGAATAATTCCCGGCGGGTGAATAATTTGTCAAAATATTTTTTAAAAAACAGTTGCAATTATTCTTTGTATCTGTTATAATATTAAGTAGTATTATATTTGCGTATCATGCGTCTAAAAATTTGGAGGGAAAAAGACATGGCATTTGAAATAGATACACACGATGATGAGTTCGTGATGGACGACGATTTCGAGGACCAGACCAAAATAATGGTCATCGGCGTCGGTGGCGGCGGCGGAAACGCAGTCAGCCACATGGTCGAGGGGGATATGACCGGAATTGACTACGTTGTTGCCAACACTGATGTCAAGGCGCTCCGCTCCAAAGACGGAAGCAGAATGCGCCGTATCCAGATCGGCAAGAAGCGCACCAGAGGTCAGGGCGCTGGCAATAACCCTTCTGTTGGTCAGGATTCCGCGGAGGAGAACCGCGACGATCTCAAGAACGTAATGGAGAGCGAGTCCATGGTGTTTATCGCTGCCGGAATGGGCGGCGGCACCGGTACTGGCGCGGCTCCTGTAGTTGCTTCCATCGCGAAGGAAATGGGCAAGCTGACTGTCGGCGTTGTCACCAAGCCGTTTACGTTTGAAGGTCAGGCTAAGATGAACCAGGCTCTCAAGGGCATTGCAGAGATGAGAAAGTACGTTGACTCCCTCATTGTTATCCCTAACGAGAGAGTCAAGGAGATATCCAACGCAAAGCTCAGCATGGCTGACGCGTTCAAGGCGGTAGATAACGTGCTTTACAAGGCGGTAAAGAGCATTTCCGACCTCGTAAAGGGCGTAGGCTTCATCAGCCTTGATTTCGCGGACGTTACCATGGCGCTGAAGGATTCCGGAATCGCTCACATGGCGATAGGTCAGGGCAAGGGCGACAACAAGAACGCCGACGCGCTCGACCAGGTGCTCCACAGCCCGCTGCTTGAGACTTCCATCAGCGGCGCGCGCAGACTGCTTATCAGCATTGGCATTCCGATGACGACCTCCGCAGACGAGGTAGACATCATCGCCACCGAGATAACCAAGAACGCGGCTCCCGACGCGGAGATCAAGATGGGTATGCAGTTCGACGACAACCTTGCTGAGGACGAGGTTTCCATCATCGTTATCGCTACGGACTTCCTCGACGATGAGCACGGCGAGGCTGAGGCTCAGGTCGCTCCGGCGTCTCAGCCGGCGGCATCTTCTGACGCGGTGTTCGGCACCACAATGCATAAGCCCGTTTACGACGGCACCGACGCAGACATCGACAAGCTCATCAACCTGCTCAACAACAATAATAACTGATCGAAGGCGCTGTAAGGCTCCGAAGGTCATAATGCGCAGACCATAATCGAACATTCCGGAAATCCACGTCGGTAAGGCGTGGGTTTCCGTTTGTTTTACAGTTGGAACAACAAAGCCGGGATAAGTGTGCATAAATTTGTGAAACATTATAAAGTTGCTGAAATCCCTTGCATTTTTCCGGGATTTGTTATACAATAGTTATATGTGGCAGTATATATTGCCGCGCGTATAGAGATATATTGGAGGACAAAAGATGTTTAGAAAATTCAGAAAAGCTGTTGGGTGTATTATCGCCGCAGCAGTCATGACAGTCGTATCGGTAACGGCCTCGGCTGATTACATATACGACCTTAACAACACTGACCTTCTCGACGAGATAAAGGCGACAGACTACGAGATCTACGGCACGGAGGGCAGATTCACCGCGACCCTCGGCGACAGCACCGAGGAAAAGTATGTTTCCCTGCGCTTCAAGCTGTTCAACGAGTACCTTGACCAGGAATTCTGGGAGTCCGACGACGCGAGAGTTTCCGTTGACGTAAAGCTCGAGACCGCCGGAAAGGACGTTATCGCATGTATTCCCGGATTCAACAACAAATGGGGCTGGGTGAACCCGTCCGACTACACACCGCTGAAGTCCGGCGAGTGGGTGACTGTAACTGAGAAGGCTTCCCACTTCCACGAGGAATTCGCGAAGGGACAGCCCGCTTACCTGCTGTTCCAGGTAAGGACCAACTGGGGTTCGCCTTCACAGGGCGAGATCACGGTTTCCGTGAGAAACTTCCGCATTATTGACAGCAAGACCGCTCAGACTACCACCGAAAACACCACGCAGACCACCACGACGACCAAGCCCGAGGAAACTTCAGCTCCCGAGGAGACGTCCACGACACCCGAAGAGACTTCAGCTCCCGACGCTGCGACCGCAGAGCCTGCGAACACTCTAGACACCGAGGGCGCTACCGCTGAGACACCTGCGACGGAGCAGGCAGGCACAAAGGAGCAGACCGAGGAAGCCGCAGTCACCGAGCCGACGGAGCCTTCCGGCACCAGCAGCACTCCCGCCACGACCTCCGCGACAACTATCCGCACCGCAGCGACCGAGGCGACCTCTTCCGCGATAAATTACGGTCAGCTCTACGCTGAGCCTGAATCCCCGGTAATGCTCATTGTTATCATCGTGGGTGTTGCAGTTGTAATAGTCGTTGGTGCTATCATCGGTTACATGATCTACAGAAAGAAGAAGTTCTATTGATAGGCTTCTGAAGCAGGAGGGAATATATGAACTCAAAGGCAGCAAAAAACCGCAGTTTCATGGATACTTTGGTCGCGCTTTTCAAGAATGTCTGGCTCAAGCGGGGCGTAGCTCTGCTCTGCTGGGGGTATACCGGGCTTCTTATCTGGATAGCGTGGCTCAACGGCGCGTTTTTTCTCGAGTATGAGAACCCCACATCGCTTTTCGTGGTGTACGTGTTTGTGAATATCGCCGCCCTGGCTCTGCTCATATATACCCGCCGTCAGGTCATCACGCAGGTAAATGTCATGATACTTCCGCCGGTGGTGTTCGCTACGTTCCTGCTTGCGTTCGGAAACTGGTATATGATACTCCCGCCGCTGGTGGTCCTGGTCGCGATGTTCTTCATCTGCACCGCCAACGAGACGCTCAAGACCGTACTGGGTACGATGTACCTCCTGATGTACGTGATCGGCGCGGCGGCTTACATCACCATCACGCTCCTCATGGGCAAGATAACCCTTGCCGGAGTAGACCTCGACCTGCGCGACCGTAACTATGAGGTGCTTTCCGCCGACGGTCAGTACCGTATCGTGCGCTATGTCGACAAGCCCACCGGAGAGCGCCGCACCGCCAGCTACTACGTCGAGGATATCTCCAAGGACAAGAAGATACCATTCGGCAGCGCGAAGCGTGTGCTCGGAAGCGGCTGGGTAGTCACCGCGAAGTACACCAGCAAGTCCGATTCACCTGTGTCCTGGGTGACTAAAACAGTAGACGGAAAGAAAGTTGAAATGCTCAGCGTCGAGGGCACATTAAAGGAAAACCCCTACCTCGTGGCGGAGATCTCCGCGACCGAGGAGCTTGAGGAAAGCTCCGTGCCGATAACGCTTTACTATGGAACAGAGGACGCTTCCTCCCAGGGAAGCTCCGCAGAAGCGCAGACCGCAGAATGACAAAGGAGCCTTGAATTGGAAAGAGTTCTCAATTTAGCAGGGAAGAACAGCAGCGAGATATTTCAGCTTCGCTATCCCTATTCGCTGCTGACGTTCTGCGATTACGACCTGTCGTATTTTGCCGAAAACGCCATCGCAGTCTGCGACGAAGCGCTCCGCTCAGGCACGCTCGACGCGGACCGCGCAACGGACCTCCGCAACTCCCTGAAAAACATGCACGTCTGGATAGAGCATAACCTCCGCACGGTGTACGATAAGATCGTGCTGGACTGCTGGATAGACTACGTATGCCGCAGGGACAACATCGGCACCGCCGCGCTGTGGAACCGCTTCATAGACTGCAAGACCACGTTTGAAAAGGCGGTTTTCGTAAGGCTCTGCGAGTACCGCTACAACAAAGGTATCAATGAATGGCTGAACCTTGTCAGAGTGCAGGATTACGCAAAGAGCAAGGTTTATTTCCTGTTTTCACGGGAGATTTTCGGCGTAGAAGAGGCAAACGCCCGGAGGAACTATTTTGACCTTATGTTCAGCGTCACGGCGCGGGAGCTTGGCTGCCGCCTCGAGGACCTGGGCGTAACTCAGGTATTTTCCACCGGCAGGGTTCCTTCTGCGCCTTTTATGTATCCTAATATTTCCAAGGACATAATCAAAAACCTGCTTCCCGATTTCGACTACAACGACGATTACTCGGACATCGGCTCGTATGAGTGCCTGTCCGACCAGATAGCGATGGACGCGTTTTCGCACATGAAGGCGGGTCTGGCGCAGGAGCTTTCCAGCTACAATATGTCGCGCTCAGCGATGGAGCATACGCCGATGAGGGTGTACATGCCATGCGGTCTGAAAGCGGTGGTCGACCTCGAGATAGACGCGCTCATTGAAAGCGGCGGCTGGCTCACGAGGTGCAAGCGCTGCGGAAGGTACTTCGTGCGCGACGGGGAGCACACTGAGGAATACTGCTCGCTTCCCGTGCCGAACGGCAAAACCTGCCTGGAGCTGTACGAAATGGAGCACCCGCGCAGCCTGGTAACTCCCGAAGCGGAGAAGCTGTGTAGCGAGATAACCGACGAAATGTACGGCCGCGTCGCCTCCGGCTCGATGAGCCTGAAGGAGTACGAAAGCTGGAAGCAGTACCTTGAAGCGATGAAGGGGAAGGTCAACAACGGCGAGATACCGCCGGAGGATCTGACTGCGTTCGTAAATTACTCCCGCACAATGGATATTACACGGAGCAATCCGGTGTCCGAGGTGCCGAAGAGGGAGCCGGAGCGCTCGCAGGGACGCGTAGTCAAGCCGTTCGTGCCGGAGCGCATCAGCCGCAGCGACTTGGAGCGCAAGCCCGAGGAGCCGCAGCCCGAGCCGGTGGAGATCCCGAGACCGCAGCCCCGCCGCGAGGGATTTTTCACCTCGCCAAGCGTTGAAAGGCAGCGCCAGGGTAAGCCACCGGTGTCGCATATAATCCGCGCCGGGGAGCCCAGGGACTACCAGCCCCAGCCCGCGTTTGTTCCGGAGTATCCGCTGGGTGATCAGGAGCCGGCGTTTGCGCCGGAAACCAGGGAGCCTGCTCGTGCCGAGGCACCGCAGTGGGCTTATCAGCAGCATAATGAGAATGTTCAGAGTGTTCCGAACGTTCCGAGCGCTCCGAATGCTCCCGGGTATACACAGAGCGCACCGAGGCAGTCAAGGGAGCAGGGATTCACACCGTTTGCAGAACCTCCGCGCAGCGCAGAGCCGGAGATCCACCACATCGTAAGAGCCGCAGAGCCGCAGAGTACGTCGGAGCGCTATGAAGAGCCGAAGTTCGTTTCGTTCGGTGGAACCGAGTTCGGTTCTGATTTCGCCGCCCCCGCCGCTGAGCCGGATATTACGCAGGAGCCGCGCGACGCGTTTGAAGATTTCCAGCCGGAACCAGTTCCCGAGTGGGAAGAACCTGCGGAATCTGCTGATCCTTCCGAACCCCAGGAGGAGCCGTCTCAGCCCGAGCCAGTTCCGGAGCCTGCGCCACGCCCCAAGGTGATAAAGAAGAACGCCGCGGCTATCTCAGCCTACGGAAAGATCGCGGGAACTCCGCTTGCAAGAGCTGACGGCTACGAGGCGGTATCCCGTCCGGAGCCTGTGGAGCCGCTGGAGCCTGCGAAGCCCTCTGAGCCTGTGGATTCGCACGCAGAGACGGAATCCGCCGAAAAGGATCCGTTCTGGGAGATAGGTTCGATATTCGACGTGCTGGAGCAGTCCGAAAACGACATGAGCCGCAGCTCGAAAATGACCGCGCTCAGCGAGCCGGATTCCTCCGAGCCGCATGGAACAGCGTTTGAACGGGAATCAGCCCAGACGTCTGAGCCGGCAGAACCGGCTGAACGTCCCGCGCCGGCTGAGAAACCGGCGGCGAAGCGTACCGCGCACAGAAAGCCGCTACACCAGCCGGAGGTAACTTCCGCGCAGGCAGACTCAGGTGAAATGCGCCGCCAGGCCAAGAAGCGCAGTGCCCCGGCTGAGGCTCCGCAACCCGAGACAAAGGCTCCGGAAGCGCACGCAGAGCCGCAGGAGATACCGTCGGGAATATGGACGGAGGAGCGCCACCTTTTCGATCCTGACGATCACGGAATGACTCCGCATGAGGAGCTGAACTTGCTCAAGGACAAGAAGCGCGGCAGGTCGAGCAAGACTCAGCGCCTTTTCGACGCGATAATGCGCGAGTCCGACGATAACCCCAATTTCCGCAAAAAGTAATTTAAGTGAATTTGCGCTTTTGCTTAGCTAAATCATCGTTTAATACTACTTTACGGAAATTTTATTGTCAGAATTGTGAAAAATCTGTGATGTAATCGTTTGAAATTTGTGTGATATTACAATTGAAAAAAGGTTCGTAATGTTATAAAATATATGTATGGACGTGCATGGATAAATATGCCGTTCGAGATTATTATGGAGGATTTTCTATCATGAAGATTACTAAGATTCTTGGTGCTGCTTCTGCAGCAGTAGTAAGCGCAGCCGTTATGGCAGCTTCCGCAGGCGCTTACGAAGCATTCCTGATGTACGCTTCTTCCGACTGGTCTGTACAGTGCATGGACGCTACATCTGAGAACGCTACTACAGCTGATGTTACCGGCGACGGTACATACACCGTTGCTATAAGCGGCTTTGAGTGGGAGGACGAGGAGACCGCTGAGATGGTTCCCGCTACCGCTACAGGCGCTACTGTATTCTGCGTAGATATCGACGGTCTTGCAAACGCACTTGGCTGCGGCAAGGACGCTGAGGGTTACGACGCTCTCCAGACTGCGGCTGAGAAGATGGCTTTCGCTCAGGCAACTGGTCTGACCATCTCCGATGTAGTTATCACTGCTACCAACTCTGATGGTACTTCCACCGACATCGCTGTTGACGAGAGCAAGCTCTACTACGGCGACATCGAGGGCAACGGCAAGATCAGACTTGAGATCTACAACGCATACGGCGACACCTCTAAGGACGCTCCTATCGACGCTGCTGGCTTCTCCTTCGATGACGCTCTGTCCGTAACCTTCACTGTTTCTGGTACTGGCATGGGCGACGCTGCTGCTTCTGACGACAACGCTGCTGACGCTGCTACCGTTGACGCTGAGGCTCCTGCTGACAACGCTGCAGCTTCCGATGGCAAGGGTTCTCCTGACACCGGCGTTGAGGGTATCGCAGTAGTTGCTGGCGTAGCTGCTCTGGCTGCTGGCGCTGTTATCGTATCCAAGAAGAGAGGCTAATTTAAGCGCTCTTTGCTAGATACAAAAGCTCAATATTGAACGGCATCGCTTCGGCGGTGCCGTTTTTACATATGATACCCTTTTCACTTAATGGGCGAGTTTCAGAATTAAAATTGCTGATTCAATGAAAAATACGGAAATGTACAAATTGTCTGAAAAAAGTCCTTGACAAGATCGGTTCTTTGATGTAAAATATAGATAGCGAAGGATCCGTGAGATGAATTGCGGCTTTGCAGAAAGGAATCAAAATGGCAGATAATGATAATGTGATCATCGACGAAAACGGCGAGTCTGTTACCATCAAGGACGATTCTGGGAAGCCCGCAGTTTTCCATTTCTTTGAGGAGACCTACATTCCTCTCGACGATGAGGACGGCGTTACTACAGAATTTGAGTGTATCGCAAGCATGGAGTACGAAGGCGTGATTTATTACGCGCTGCTCCCTAAGCCGGAAAACGAGGACGACGAGCCGGAAGAGTTTGTAGTTCTGAAGGGCGAGGAAGACGGCGACGAGCTTCTGTTCTCCTCGATAGACTCCGAGGAAGAGAACCAGCGCATAGGTGAGCTTTTCCTGAAAGGTCTGTTCTCAATGGAAGAAATGGACGGCGGAGAAGACGATATCTTACAGTAATAATTCAGAGGATTCTGTAGATACTATTAAAGCTGACTTACTGCCTTGTTCGTGCGGATATGTTGTTATGAATCCGAACATGTTTTAATTGGGATCTCGACTCTGGCGGCGGATTGCAGACCTCCCGTACTGCGGAAGATAGGGAGCGTGAAACCATCAGGCGACCTTACCCACCCTGCTGAGTAGCGGGTTTTATTAAGCATATCTACGGCAAGGCGGTTTGACTGAATATCAGGCGGAGGAGCTTTAGGTTTCTCCGCTTTTTATTTCCTGTGCCGGGAAGTCGATGAATTACGCCAGCAAGCGGTTTAAACGAGTCCTTAAATGCGAATTCAAATAAAAAATGCGCCCTGCTTTCGCAGGACGCATTTCGTATTTTAGGAGATCAAACCTTGACCTTAACAGTCTTGGTGTAGTCGCTGTAGACCTTCTTGCCGCCAACAGTGGTATAAGCGCGGACCTTGAAGAAGTAGGTCTTGCCGCTCTTGAGACCGCTCTTGGTGAAGGAAACTGTAGCGGACTTGGAAATAGTTCCTGCCTTGGTGAACTTACCTTTCGCGGAGGCAGCCATGTAAACTTCGTATCCGTTGGCGCCGGTGGACTTGCTCCATGTGATCTTCGCAGCGCCGCTCTTTGCCTTCTTAGCGCTTACCTGAGCCGGAGCCGGAGCCGCAGCCTTAACGGATACAACGGAGCTGTACGCGGAAATCGCCTGCTTACCGTCGGAGTTAACATAGCATGCGACCTTGTAGTAGTAGGTCTTGCCCTTGGAAAGGCCCTTGTCGGTGTAGGAGTTGGTTGTTGCGCTGCCGACCTTCTTGAAGGTGCCGTTCTTGGAGGTGGAACGATAGATGTTGTAGCCGGTAACGTTCGGGATCTCCTTCCATGTCAGCTCTGCCGAGGTAGTGGTCTTTGCTGTTGCAGTAAGGTTCTGGGGCTTATCCGGTGTAACCGAGAAGGTCACGGAAGCGGAAGCGCCGCTTACTGTATAGGCTGTGATGGTAGTGATACCGGTCGCTCTCGCGATAATGGTGCCGTCGTCGGATATGGAAGCAACGTTAGGGTTGGAGCTCTTGAGCACGTAAACGTTGTTGAACTCGCCGCCTGCGGGTGTTGCAGTTACCTTGAGGGTTACTTTCGCGCCGGGAGCAGCTTCGGTGGTACCGGATATTGCAACGCTTGTGGGAGCGCTGTAGCTCTTCATGTTTACAACATCGTAGTGAGACCAGCCGTCAGCATACTTTGAGGGGTAATATGTATATGTACCGGTCACTGCGGTGCTGGAGAGGTCTGTGAAGTTGTAGTAGTCGCCGCCGAATACGATATTCTTTAAAGCGGTGCAGCCGGAGAAGATGTACTTCTTAATAACGGAAACGCTGGAACCGATGTATGCATTCTGTAAGGAAGTGCAGCCGGAGAACGCTTCTTCTGAGATGGTCTTTACCTTGTTGGGAATGAAGATCTCGGTAAGACCTGTGCAGTCCTTGAAAGCCATTTCGCCGATGGTTTTGAGCTCGGTGGAAAGGGAAATGCGCTTGAGGCTTGCGCAGCCGTTGAATGCGTCCTTGGCGATAGTTTTTACTGTATCGGGAATATTGATGGACGCAAGGGAACTACAGCCGGAGAATGCGGCAACTCCGATATCAGTGGTATAGGAGGGAAGCGCAGCTGTAGTCAGCGACTTGCACCCGGTGAATAATCCGTCGGGAATCACGGTAGCCTTGCAGCTGAGGTCTGCGCTGATAAGAGCGATACAGCCGTTGAATGCGTTGGTGCCGATGGTCGTAACGGAGTTCGGGATCGTGATACCAGTCAGGGAAGAGCAGTTGAAGAATGCGTCGCTTCCGATGGTAACAAGAGTGTCAGGAAGAGCAACTCTCTCAAGTGAGATATAACCCTTGCAGACTCCGGTGCCGATCTCTTCAATGCCGTTTGCAAACGACACGGTAGTTACGGAAGCCTTAGTATTGTTGTTGTTAAGGGCTGTGACCTTCTTAACACGCTGACCGTTGACCTTTGAAGGAACCGAGATGGTTCTGCTCGTGCCGATGAATCCGGTGATAGTCACACCGCCGTTTTCAAGCTCGTACTTCCACTCGCCGTCTGTAGCGGCGGAAGCGCTCTTAAAGCAGAAAACTGATGTCAGGGACAGCAGCATTACCAGAGCCAGCAGAAAGCTCCCGGCTTTCTGTGATGTTTTTAAAACCATGATAAAAACCTCCTGTAAGATAGCTTGGGTATTGGCTTTAGATACAATTTATTATAGCATGTTTTCCGGTTATTTTCAAGGGCTTTTCACGGTTTATTCCCTGTGCAGTCACTAATTGTACATATTTCATAATTTGGAAGGGCGATTTTTGGAAGGTGAATTTTCGATATTTTTTTGCAGATGTCAGGAAAAACTCCCCCGGTTTGTGTTATTATTAAAGCGGATACTTCCGCAGGCAGCAGGTCTGCCGGAAAGGTGGGAAATATATGATCAATCTGACTCAGGACACCGTAGGCGGCATGTTCGATAAATACGCGGACATGGTCTACCGTATCGCCCTGAATATCGTGAAAAGCCGCGAGGAGGCTCAGGACATCGTAATGGAGACGTTCCTGGCGCTGATAAAGCAGGAGTATTTCGAGAGCGGGGACCACGTCAAGGCGTGGCTGATACGCACGGCGCAGAACAAGGCGCTGAACGTCATGAAATCCGGCAGGATACGCCGGAACGTCCCGCTGGACGAATTCCTTGAGAATACGCTCAGCGCTCCGGCAAGCGACAGCGAGCACGAGCTGCTCGACCTTGTGATGAGACTCCCGGACAAGCTGAAAACCACAGTCTACATGTTCTATTACGAGGATATGACCGCGGCGCAGATAGCCGGGGCGCTCGGCATAAGCGAGAACACGGTCTACAAGCGCCTGGAGCGCGGGCGCAGCGCACTTAAAATAAGTTTAGAGGAGGACGCGATATGAACAGAAAAGATTTTAAGTCGGCATATGATAAGATCACGCTCTCCGATGAGTGCAGAGCGGAAATGAAGAACAAGCTCATGGCGGCGATGGAGCAGAAGAATTCCTCCGGCGAATTCGAGGACGACGGGCTGCTCCACTCCACGCAGGAAATAAAGCTCGCCCCGAGGAAGCGCAGCGCCGGGAAAACCGCCGCGATAGCAGGTTCGGCGGCGGCAGTCATCGCGGTGTTCGCGGTGGGGGCGGGCGTAATGCTCAGCCGGAACGGCATGCCTCAGCCGCAGCCGGTAACTTCAAACGGCACGCAGGAAACCTCCGATATGCCGCAGACTGCGGAATCCGTTGAGCCGGAGACGGTCGAGGCTCAGGACGACGGGAACAGCATAAAGACCGCATGCGGAACTATGCGTTTCCAGGAGCTTTCCGAAACCAGCGCGGAGCATTCAGAGCCTGGTCAGCAGTTCGCGGACAGCGCGGCGGCTGTCACGGAAATGCGCACGAGGTGGTTCAAAAGAACATTCAGCTCCCTCGGCTGGGATCAGATATACGCACAGAACCACGGGCTTGAAATGTACGATGATACCGACGGCGGCGATGATATCACCGATACCCGCCCGCTTGGAGAGGAAGTACCCTACTCGGACAGCTACTACAGCGACACGGGAATGACCCTCATCTACCGCAGCGAGGACGGCACAAAGCAGGCTAATCTCAGCATTTCCACGGTGGAGAATGAGTTCATTCCGATAACCCTGCCTGACGGCGGCTACCTGACCGCGCCCGGCGAGCCGGAGAGCCTTTTCTCACGGGAAAGCTACGCAAACTTTATCGACCCGCAGTACGACCTTAAAATGACAGTCGGGACTTACACCGACGGCGCGGACACCTACTACACGGCGTACTATTACATTGATTCGGCAAGTCCCGAGGCGTACGTCCGCATAGACGCGAAGAACATCACCCGAGACCAGTTCATCGGCTGTATCGCGAAGAACACCTATCAGTACCGCATACAGGACCACATGGGACTGTATGACGCTGACGGAACGGCGATATACACCGGGTACGCCAAAACGGACGACGAGGGATTCGAAGTAATTCTCCCTGGTCCGAAAAAGCAGGAGACCGAGTGGGGTACGCTTAATCTCAATCAGCTTACTTTCTATTGTCTGACAGGCGATGCCAACTACTATGGTGGAAACTGCTGGAATGTTGAGTATAACCAGTCGGTGGACGGCGGCGATGTTCCGTACTACACGCTTGAGGAGATACCGGAGCTTACCGGCGTCGACATGATGAACAAGCTGACTATACCGGACGAATTTGCGACCGGAAACGGCTCGACAACAAAGCTCGTATACCGCGCGGCATACGAGGGGATCTATAATGAGGGCTCGGCGGACTGGGCTAAGGACACGGGGATCAACACCGAAATGCTCCCCGGCGACGACCCGGAGGAATTCGCGGAGGCTCAGAAGTATGTCGGTACCTATATCAACATTGACGACAACGGCGTTGAAACTGAAATTCCCGACCACTACCTCACTGATAAGGTCGATTACTTCAAGAACAAGAAGCGCACCAGCTTCTATGCGAACCTGATTTTCAAATGCGGCGAAAGAGAGATTTCCGTTAAGGTGCTGGACGACTGGAGAATGTACGGAAGCCTGGCAACGTTCGGGCGGTACCCCGTCAAGGGAAGCCACGAGTTCATTACCGGCGCGGAGGGCAACGGCGAGGTCTGCGCAGGCTGGGGCGCAATGAACGGCGACGATGTTTACATCGGCGGCTTCAAGAATGCGGACGGCAGGTACGTCGTAGTTGAAGCGCGCAATGTAGGCTGCCGCGATTTCACAAGGATTCTGGCGCAGCTTTACACAGGGGAGGTCGACCCGCCGGCGGGCGCTATGGTGCGTTACCCTGACTACGCGTTCAATATTGACTATGGATATCAGATAGATTCTCCGATCGGGCGTATCTGGTTCAATCAGCCTGCGCTGATGGACTACACTCCGGCAGACGATATCGAGTACTTCAAGAGCGCCGATGAAGCGGCGGCAGCGGAGCAGACAGTCCTCGGCAGGGATTTCATTCAGCTCATGAAGAAGCGCGGCTGGGTGCTCCAGCCCGGTGAGTCAGCAGTTTTACAGACTAACGGGGACGGCGCTCCCGCAGGCGTTTCGCTGTATTTCGACAAGGGTGGAAAGGTCGCGCGCGTGAACTTTGGTAAGTTCGACATCTATTCCGACCTGCGCATAACTCTTCCGGACGGCAGGGTGCTGCGTATGGGCGGCGACGGCTACGAATCCTCCATAACCAGCGCCGATGTATTCATGGAGCGTCATTATCTTGATATTTCCGGGGACTGGCAGGCGGGCTTCTGCGGCAGAATAGACTGCGGCGTGCCTTTCTACCGCTTTGCGACAGCGAGTGATTCAAAGCTGGTGGCATGGAGCGTAGAGACATGCGGCGCTGACGAATCCGACCTTATGGATATTATTGCAATGGCTCTGTACGGCGTTTCAGACAGCGATCATTTTTCCCTGGGCAGCAAGGTAGGCGAGGACTTCGACATCAGCGGATACGAGTATGGCTCGGAGTTTGACACGGAATACGGCTATATCACTCCGAATCCGATGGTGAGGTATGACGATTCCGACATGAGATTTACCTCCGATACCGGCGAGCAGGAAATCTCTGCTGAGAAAGCGGCGGTATTTGCTGCGGCAAATACGCCCGGCGGAACTGTGAACGTACCTTTTGAGGCGGACAGCGTTACGAAGCGCACCGCGGCCGCAGACGGCGGTTACGTTTCCGAGGGCGTGACCTGGAAACAGGGAGATACAAAACTGCTGAAGATTAACTTTATAACCAACGGCGACGCGCTTCCCGGCTACGGCGAGGAGTTCGGCACGGAAAACATACAGCCTACGCGCACATGGCTTGATAAAACCGGAAAGCGGGTAAGGGTAGTTGCGGCGGGCGCGAAGGTGCCAACCGGAGATTACTGGCTGTACGCAATAAACGATTCCGACGACGGAAATTACACCACCGTGACCGCAAAGGGGCTTTCCATCGAGGAATTCGCAAAGATACTTCAGGAGGTATACGTTAATAACTAACATAAAACCAGGGCTGCATTATTGCAGCCCTGGCTGTTTTGCGGCGTACGCCCTAAATAGGTGTACAATCGAACTCCTCCGGCGAAGCCGGAAACAATAATTCCGCATTCCGAATTCTGAATTCCGAATTTCAGAGTATCCCGAAGTGCTCGAGCAGGATCTTTACGCCGATGAGAATTAATATCACGCCGCCTGCGGCTTCGGCTTTGGTCTTGTATTTTGTTCCGAAAACTCCGCCGGCCTTAACTCCGCCGCAGGATATCGCGAATGTAGTCACGCCGATGATAAGCACTGCACAGACCGTGTTGAGAAGCTGGTTTCCTGAGAAAAGCTCCACGGGAACGCACGCGAAGGTGACTCCGACGGCGAGGGCGTCGATACTGGTAGCCACAGCGAGCATGAACATAGTCCTGACGTCCATCTTGTTGGTTTCCTTTTCCTCGTCCTTTGAGAGAGCCTCCCGGAGCATGTTGCCGCCGATGAGCACCAGCAGCCCGAACGCTATCCAGCTTGACACCGCCGAGATTACGTTCTCGAACGCCGCGCCGAGAAGATACCCGATCATCGGCATGAGCGCCTGGAATCCGCCGAACCACGCGCCGCATATCAGCATGTGGCGGGGCTTCACTCCGCCCATCGCCAGCCCCTTACAGACTGACACTGCAAACGCGTCCATTGATAATCCAACAGCCAGAAGCAGTAATTCGATAAGTCCCATAATATACCGTCCTTTGTTTTCCCGGACGCAAAAAAGCAGGCGCATATGCACCTGCCTGACAGCTTATCAGATGAGAGAGCGCACATACTTCTGCCGGAAGCACCCGGCGTTATATGTGAGTCTCGCCATTCAAGATATGCCAGACGTTTCCGTCAGTATGTTGACATATCGCTGCATTACGTCAGCCGGCTACTCCCTCGATGTTATCTTATGTTAACATATTTCCGCCGGTTTGTCAAGGAAAAATACGGCGATTTTCCTATTTCGTCAGTTTGTATAAAAAAACAGAAATTACCCCTTGACAAAGTGGAGGAAGTGTGGTAGAATAACGATGTACATAAAAGCACATAAACCGTTGAGCAGGAGAAGTAGGGTCTGCCGATGCGCTCCAGAGAGCCGTGCAATGGTGCGAGCACGGTGCGTATGCATTCACGAATGGACCTGCGAGGGCAAACTGAAACGGGCGGTCAGGGTTCAGGGCTGTTCGGTGCGGTCAGCATGGCTGACACATTGAACGGGCTTTGGCAGATCTTCCGGAGTAGGGGCGACGTGGCTGCACGTTACAGCAGGAGCGTTTTGCATTAGAGTACATAGTGCAGACCGCAGGCGAGAGCGTCCGAAAGGGCGAATTTGGGTGGTATCGCAGGAGAGATCTTGTCCCATTAGAGGGGCAGGATTTTTTTATTTTCCGGGTACTTTCACGAACAAAAGGAGAAACATCATGAGAAAGACACACATCGCAAAGTTCCTGGGCGCTGCAATGGCGCTGACTATGGCGTTCACCGGCTGCGCTTCCAACGGAACCAGCAGCACCGCTTCCGACGGCGCGGCTGACGGCTCCGCTGCTGAGGGCGCAAAGAGGATCGGCGTTATCCAGTACGCTTCTCACCCCTCCCTTGACAACTGCTACGAGGGCGTTAGACAGGGTCTGGTAGAGGCTTACGGCGAGGACGGCGTTATCATCGACCTCCAGAACGGTCAGGGCGACGGCGCTGCCTGCGATTCCATATCCGCAAACTTCGTTTCCAAGGGCTACGACATGATCTACGCCATCGCTACTCCGGCTGCGCTTTCCGCGTACTCCGCAGCGAACAAGTCAGATATCCCGGTAATTTTCTGCGCAGTTTCCGACCCGGTAGCCGCAGGTCTTACCGAGAGCTTGGAGGCAGGCTACAACAACTGCAACGGCACCTCTGATATCCTCGACTTTTCCGCTCAGGTGGATCTCATTCAGTCCATTCAGCCGGACGTAAAGAAGATCGGCGTGCTCTACACCACCACCGAGGCTAACTCAATGTCTCAGCTCGAGTCCTTCAAGGCAGTATGCACAGAGAAGGGCATCGAGGTAGTTGACCAGGGCGTTTCCGGCGCGGCTGATATCCCGCAGGCTGCCACAACTCTGGCTTCTCAGGTTGACTGCATCAACAACTTCACCGACAACAACGTTGTAAACAACCTCTCTATCGTTCTTGAGAAGGCAAACGCCGCTAATATCCCGGTTTACGGCTCCGAGATCGAGCAGGTCAAGAACGGCTGCCTCGCTTCCATCAGCATCGACTACATCGCGCTCGGCAAAAAGACCGCTGAGATGGGCGTTGAGGTCCTCAACGGCACCGACCCCAAGACCATGGCTGTAGGTACTATCTCCGACGGCACACCGGTCATCAACTCCGAGGTAATGGAGAAGTTCGGCTTCACGGTTCCTGAGAAGTACGCCGACGCCGAGATGGTGACCACAAACTCCGAGACAGACGCTGCGTAATAAGCGCGTTATTTCAGATCTGGAAAGGGACAGATAATGACACTGGTAATTAACATTCTGATAGACATTCTCAACGAGGGGCTTATGTATGCGCTCCTTGCAATGGGAATGTACATAACTTACAGTATTCTGGACTTCCCGGATCTGTCTGTAGACGGCACGTTCCCATTAGGCGCGGTGCTAAGCGGCGTGCTGATAATCCAGGGCGTCGACCCCTGGCTGTGCCTGGTGATCTCGTTTGCGGCTGGAATGGCTGCCGGAGTCCTCACGGGACTTATGCATGTGAAGCTCCGCATTACTCCGCTGCTCTGCGGTATCATCATGTACACCGCGATGCTCTCCGTGAACCTCGTCATACTCAAGGCGGGTACCGACGGAAAGGCGGTCGCTTCCTTCTTCACTAAGAACACGATATTCAATTCCGGCATTGCTTCGCTTATCCCCAAGAACATCGGCGAGGGCGGATTCTACATCAGGACCGTGGTGATCGCGCTTATTCTTGTTATCGTGTGCAAGCTCCTGCTGGATCTCTACCTCAAGACCAAGCACGGACTGCTCCTGAGAGCCACCGGCGCCAACGATAAGTACACCGTAATGCTCGGCAGGAATCCCGGCTCCATGAAGATTTTCGGTCTTGCCCTCGGCAACGGATTCGCGGCGCTCGCCGGTTCGGTCATCGCGCAGAACAAGGGCTCCGCTGACCAGCAGATGGGTATAGGCATGGTAGTTCTGGGTCTTGCTTCCGTAATTATCGGACTCAGCCTGTTCAGACGCGTGAAGTTCATGAAGGGCACCACAATGGTTATCCTGGGTAGCCTCGTGTACAAGGCGGCTTACCAGATCGTGCTCTCCCTCGGTATCCCGACGGATTTCAACAACCTGATGAAGGCGCTGATATTCCTCGTTGCGCTTGTGCTCGGCGGAAGCGAGCTGAGGAAGCTCATAACCTCCCTCGGCAAAAAGCCCGAGCCGGTGAAGTCTGACAGCAAGCTTGCGCTCAGCAATATCACGAAGGTGTTCAACCGCGGGACCGTCGATGAGAGCAAGCTGTTCGACAACTTCACGCTCGACGTCAACGACGGGGACTTTATCTCCGTTGTAGGCTCCAACGGCAGCGGCAAGACCACCATGCTGAATATCGTCTGCGGCGGTATCCAGCCGGATTCCGGCGCGGTTGTGTTCAACGGCGAGAATATCGTGCTCTCGAAGGAGTACGAGCGCGCACGGAAGATAGGCAGAGTGCTCCAGGACCCGAAGATGGGAACCTGCGGCAGCCTTACTATCCTCGAAAACCTCGCGCTTGCGGACAATAAGCTCCACCCGTTCGGACTTTCACCGGCGGTGAACAGAAAGCGCGAGGAGCATTACAAGAAGCTGCTCGAAAGCTGCGGAATGGGTCTTGAGAACCGCATGGGCGTGCTGGCAGGCTCGCTTTCCGGCGGACAGAGACAGGCTCTTGCGCTGATAATCGCGACTATGGCGGACATCGACCTGCTGATACTAGACGAGCATACGGCGGCGCTTGACCCCAAGTCCTCCGAGACGCTCATGAAGATCACCGAGAAGGTCGTCAAGGAAAAGCACCTCACTACGCTGATGGTCACGCATAACCTGCGCTTCGCGGTGGAGTACGGCTCAAGACTTGTTATGATGCACGGCGGCAATGCTGTTATGGATATCGACGGCGAGGCTAAGAAGAACCTTGTTGTGGACGATATCCTCGGCAAGTTCAACGAAATAAGCATTGAGTGCGGCAACTAACTGCACAGAACGCAAACTGAATTACAGGGCGGTCAGTCGAAAGCTGCCGCCCTTTGTTTTTGAGAGGCAGACATGGATAAAAACGAGGTTCTGAAACAGTATTTCGGACACAGCGAATTCCGCCCCGGTCAGGGCGATATAATCGACCACATTCTCGCCGGGCAGGACTGTCTCGGCGTAATGCCCACCGGCGCGGGAAAATCGGTCTGCTTCCAGGTTCCGGCGCTGATGTTCAGCGGGACTTCCATCGTTATTTCACCGCTTATCTCGCTGATGAAGGATCAGGTGGAGGGTCTGCGGCAGTCCGGCGTCAACGCGGCGTTTATCAACAGCTCCCTTGACCTGTGGGAGTACCGCCAGGTGCTGGACAACGCTTCCTCAGGACTTTACAAAATACTCTACGTAGCGCCGGAGCGACTGACTGCGGACGGGTTCCTGGGCATGTGCAGGGGACTGGATATTCCGCTTGTGGCAGTGGACGAGGCGCACTGCGTATCCCACTGGGGGCAGGATTTCCGTCCGAGCTACCTGAAGATCTCCGAGTTTGTGGAGCAGCTCCCGAAGCGCCCGGTTCTGGCTGCGTTCACTGCGACCGCGACTGATATCGTCAAGGACGACATCGTGCGCATTCTGGGACTGCGGCAGCCGTTTTCCGTCACCACCGGATTCGACCGCCCGAACCTATATTTCGAGGTACGCCCCACCGAGCAGCGTAACAAAAACGCGGTGCTCCTTGGAATAATCCGCGAAATGCAGGGACGCAGCTCAATAGTGTACTGCTCCACCCGAAAAAACGTGGAGGCCGTGACGGACTTCCTGCGGCTCAACGGCGTTAACGTCCGGAGCTACCACGCGGGAATGCCCGACGACGAGCGCCGCAGCGCCCAGGAGGATTTCACCTACGACCGCTGTAACGTGATAGTCGCCACAAATGCGTTCGGAATGGGCATCGACAAATCCGATGTGGCTCTGGTGGTGCATTATAACATGCCGAAGGATCTTGAGAGCTACTACCAGGAGGCGGGCAGAGCCGGCCGCGATGGAAGTCCGGCGCGGTGCATACTGCTGTACAGCAAGGGGGACGTCCGCACTGCGGAGTTCATCATCGACCACGGCAGGGAGGAGTCCGGGCTGACCCCGGCAGAGCAGGAGAAAATGCGGCTGCGCGATCACGAGCGCCTGAAGCAGATGACGTTCTACTCCACGACTCCGCGGTGTCTGCGGCATTTCATACTGAACTATTTCGGGGAGGATTCCCCGGCGGAGTGCGGAAAGTGCAGCAGCTGCAACGCCGAAATGGACACTCTGGACATCACGGTGGAGGCACAGAAGGTGATATCCTGCGTGTACCGGCTCAAACAGCGGGGGCGTTCCGGCGGGAAGGTGCTGGTAAGCGGGATACTCTGCGGCAGCGAGAGCGAACAGATAAAGGAAGGCGGCTACGATACCCTCTCCACCTACGGCATAATGAAGGACGTCAGACAGACCTATGTCCGGGAGATAATCGACCATCTGGAGCTTCAGGGGCTGCTTTCAGTCAGCGATGATTACCACACGCTGGAGATAACTCCGGATGGCGACGAGTTTATAAGGTCGCGGCGCACGCTGCTGATGAAGCGCTCCAAGCGCGCTGCGGACATCAGCGCGATAACGCAGTTCAGCAATTCCGACGGCGTTGAGGATCCAGAGCTGATGAAGCGGCTCAGGGAACTGCGCAAGAAGTTCGCCGACACGCTGGGAGTTCCGGCGTTCGTGGTGTTCTCGGACGCTTCGCTCAGGGATATGTGCGTGAAAAAGCCCGCCACAAAGCAGGAGTTCCTGTGTATCTCAGGCGTGGGCAGCGTCAAGGCGGAACGCTACGGGAAGGACTTCGTCAGAGTGGTGTCCGAGTACCTTAATGAAAAGAATTCGTAAAAAATAACAAAAGCACTTGCAATACCAGGCGATTTATGCTACAATATAATTAAGGTAATATTCAATATAAAAGGGGGCATTGTCATGTCAGAGAATACAGATGGCAAGATTATCCATTCGGAGGTGGAAGTATCGATTGATCCCAATTGCACCACCGCATTTATGACCATATCCGAACCCGCAGGCGGCGGGCTTGACGTGACCCCTGAGAAGGCAATGGCGGCTATCCGCGCTAAGGGGATAGCCTTCGGCGTGATAGAAAGCGCGGTCAGCGAAGCTGTGGAGCAGCGCCGCTATGGCGAGAACGTCTGCGTTGCGCGCTGGAAGCCTCCGGTGAACGGCGTAGACGGCACGATAGAGTATTACTTCAAGAAGGAAAGCACGTTCAAGCCGATCGAGGACGAAAACGGAAACGTGGATTACAAGAACCTGGGGTTAGTACGCAACATCTACCATGGAACTCCGATCGCGAAGATAACTCCCCCGACGGAGGGAACTCCGGGAACGGACATCATGGGAAAGTCGGTCGCACAGAAGCATGGCGTCCCGGCTAAATTCAGCGTGGGCAAGGGAACTGAGCTTGTGAACGACGGCACCGAGATAATAGCCTCCGTTGACGGCAATCTTGTGTACACAAACGGTTCGTTCTGCATTGAGGAATCACTGCTGATACGCGGCGACGTCGACGTATCCAGCGGCAATATCGACTTCATCGGCGACATCATGGTTAAGGGCAACGTAATGGAGGGGTTCTCCGTTACATCCAAGAAGAACATCACGATATTCGGAACGGTGACGAACGGCACGGTCACAGCCGACGGCAACATTACAATAAAGCTGGGAAGCATAAACTCCAAGCTTCGCAGTGAAAAGGGCAGCATAAAGCTGGATTTCTGCCAGAACAGCAGCGTATGGGCGGCGTTCAACGTGGAAGCGTCCTCGTTCATAGGCGGCGACGTCTATGCGGGCAAGAAGCTCATCGCCAGCGGCAAGGGCATACTTGTCGGCGGAAAATACACCGCGCTTGAGGATATCTCCGCGTCGGTGATAGGCTCCGACAACTACACCAAGACGATGATAACCCTCGGCAACAACGCGGTCCTCTCCGAGGAGATGGAGGGTCACAAGCACAAGGTAGCCGAACTTGAAGACAAGCTCGACCAACTGGGGAAGATAGTTACGACCCTGACGGAGATGGCGAAGGTCAGCAAGCTTTCGCCGCAGCGCGAGCAGATGAAGGTTGAAGCTATGCGTTCACGGTTCCAGATTCAGGGCGAGATAAAGCGGCTCAACAACCGCATCGCGGAGATCGAGACCACCCTCGAGCGCAAGCAGAATCTGTCCATTTCCTGCAAGAAGGCGTTCTACCCAGGCGTTACGCTGAGGATAAATTCCTACGTGTACCCGGTGAACGTGATGACTCCGCACTCCAAGGCGACCATCAGCGACAACGAGATAGTAATGATCCCGCTGTGATTTTATTTGAATGTGTACCCGGAGGTTTTACGGCCTCCGGTATTTTTGTGAAAAAATGATGAAAATTTAATAACGCCCCTTGACTTAGAGTGGACTCTAAGTGCTACAATAATTTCATGAAATAACCGGGCATATCCGGAATAAAATGGAGGAAAAAACATGTATCTTGAGAAAATCAATTCCCCGGCGGACGTAAAGAAGCTCAGCTCTGATGAGATGAAGAAGCTCGCGGAGGAAATGCGCACCGCGCTTATAAAGAAGCTGAGCGTACACGGCGGTCACTGCGGCCCGAACCTTGGCATGGTGGAGGCGGTGATCGCGCTCCATTACGTTTTCGACTCCCCGAAGGACAAGCTGGTGTTCGACGTATCGCACCAGACCTACTGCCACAAAATGCTCACAGGCAGAAATTACGCGTTCCTTGACGAATCCAGGTACGACGACGTTACCGGATATTCCAGCCAGCATGAGAGCGAGCACGATCATTTCACGATGGGTCACACATCTACTTCCGTGAGCCTCGCATGCGGACTTGCAAAGGGGCGCGATCTCTGCGGCGGCTCCGAGAACGTAGTTGCGGTTATCGGCGACGGTTCCCTGTCCGGCGGCGAAGCGCTGGAGGGTCTGGATTACGCATACGAGCTTGGCTCCAACCTTATCATCGTTGTAAACGACAACCAGATGTCCATTGCCGAGAATCACGGCGGTCTCTATGAGAATCTGAAGCTCCTGCGCGAAACCGGCGGAAAGGCTGAGTGCAATCTGTTCCGTGCGATGAACCTCGATTACGTATACGTCGGCGAAGGAAACGACGTTGACGCCCTTATAAAGGCGTTCACAAGCGTTAAGGATTCAAAGAAGCCCGTAGTAGTCCACATCGTCACCGAGAAGGGACGCGGATACGCTCCGGCGGTCAAGGACAAGGAGTCCTGGCACTGGCACATGCCGTTCAACATTGAGACCGGCGAGATGACCATGCAGGGCGGCGGCGAGGATTACGGCGACCTCACCGGAAAGTACATGCTTGAGAAGATGAAGCGCGACCCGAAGGTCTGCATGATAACCTCCGGAACCCCCGCTGTCGGCGGATTCTGGAAGAGCCGCCGCGACGAGGCAGGCAGTCAGTTCATTGACGTTGGAATCGCCGAGGAGCACGCAGTAGCACTGGCTTCCGGCATTTCGGCCCGGGGAGGCAAACCGGTCTACGGAGTTTACAGCACGTTTGTCCAGAGAACCTACGACCAGCTCCAGCAGGACCTCTGCATTAACAACAACCCCATAACTATCCTGACGTTCGCGGCATCCGTCTGGGGAATGAACGACGTTACTCACCTGGGAATTTACGATATACCGATGATGTCGAACATTCCGAACCTGGTTTACCTTGCGCCGACCACCTACGAGGAGTACATCGCAATGCTCGACTGGAGCACGGAACAGCGCGAGCATCCGGTTGCCATCAGGGTTCCCGGAGCGGTTATCCACGGCGAGAAGCCCACTAAGGACTACGGAATACTGAATAAGTACGAGACAGTTCAGAAGGGAAGCGGCGCTGCAATTATTGCGCTTGGTACGTTCTTCGGCATGGGTAAGCAGGCTGCGGAGCTTATCGAGAAGAAGACCGGCGTAAAGCCTACGCTCATTGATCCGGTTTACATCACCGGAATCGACGAGGAGCTGCTGGAGTCCCTGAAGAAGGATCACAAGGCGGTCGTCACGCTTGAGGACGGCATTCTCGACGGCGGCTTCGGCGAGAAGATTGCGAGATTCTACGGAGATTCCGACATGCGCACCGTGAACTTCGGTCTGAAGAAGGAGTTCCTCGACCGCTACGACGCAAACGAGGTTCTGCGCCAGAACTGCCTCACTCCCGAGCAGATCGCAGACAGAGCGGCTGAGCTTATAAAGTAATTCCAGGATAGCGGCAAGTTATTACTTTAAAGCATATCCTGCGATAAGAAACAGGTATTTGACATTGCGGGAAAACTGCGTTATAAACGTACCAGAGAATAAATTAAGGAGTGATCTTTATGGTAAAGCAGACAGCAGGACATGACGCGCTGGGCGAGTTCGCACCGGAGTTCGCGCACCTTAACGACGATATTCTGTTCGGCGAGGTATGGTCGCGGGAGGATAAGCTGAGCCTCAAGCTGCGCTCAGTCGTGACGGTATCCGCGCTTATCGGCAAGGGAATCACCGACAGCTCCCTGACATACCACCTGAGCGAAGCAAGGAAGAACGGCGTAACACGCACCGAGATGGCTGAGATACTCACGCACATTGCATTTTACGCAGGCTGGCCGAACGCCTGGGCGGCATTCCGTCAGGCGAAGGAGGTCTATGCGGACGACATCACAGAGCAGCACGGCGGATTCTTCGGTCAGGGCGAGCCCAATACAGCCTATGCTAAGTACTTCAAGGGGAATTCCTACCTGAAGCCGCTGACCGACCCGAAGCAGACCGTTTTCATAGCAAACGTGACGTTCGAGCCTGGCTGCCGGAACAACTGGCACACTCACCATGCGGATAAGGGCGGCGGTCAGATACTGGTCTGCGTTGACGGCGAGGGCTGGTACCAGGAGTGGGGCAAGCCCGCACAGAAGCTGATTCCCGGCACTGTAGTGACGATCCCGGCGAACGTCAAGCACTGGCACGGAGCCGCGAAGGGAAGCTGGTTCTCTCACCTTGCGGTGGAGGTTCCGGGGGAGAATTGCTCCAACGAGTGGCAGGAGCCTGTCACCGACGAGCAGTATTACGCAGTTGAATAAGATACCGTACATATTTCATACTTCTTGAGCAGGGCGTTTTGTCCTGCTCCTTTTTTATTCTGACGAAACTATCCACATTGAGCAAATTATAGTTTTCGACAATCCTATCAAAACGTCCCCGCACTTCAATGTAATAATCCGGACATGCCGCGAATAGACTTGTACAAATGAAACGGGGAGGAATGGCACATGATAGCCGCTAAAAACATCAGGACAGTCCCGCTGCGGTTCGCCGCAGGGAAAATATCGCTTCCGCAGGGCAGTATCGCAGAAATACGCCTGCGGACAGGCAGGAGCGCCTGCGCGGTCATGACCGACGGAAGGCTCGTGAAATGCTCCGCGCCATTCAGCCGTCAGGACATCGGCGAGTGCTTCCTTGAGCTGTGCGGGAATTCTGTGCACAGCTTCGCCCGGGAGATCTCCGAGGGCTACATAACTCTGCCGGGAGGCCACCGGGTTGGATTCTGCGGAACCGCCGTCGAACAGGGCGGCAGACTGTCCACGCTCAAGGACATCTCGTCGCTGAATATCCGGTTCGCAAGAGAAGTGCGCGGCTGCGCGGAGGAACTGTGCGCCAGGGCATTCAGCGGCGGGCTTTGCTCGCTCATAGTTTGCGGGAAGCCTCTTTCCGGAAAAACCACCGTTCTGCGGGATATCGCGCGTATCCTCGGGGATACCCGCCGCGTGGCGGTCGTCGACACCCGCGGCGAGATAGCCGGAGTGTACGGTGGAGTTCCCGCGCTGGATATCGGCGAGAACACCGACGTTCTGAACGGGTACTCCAGGGGCGAGGGAATAATGTGCGCTCTGCGCTCCCTCAGCCCGGAGGTCATTATATGCGACGAGATAGGCGGCGACGCGGAGGAGATACGTCAGTGCATGAACTGCGGTGTGAAGCTGATAGTCTCCGCCCACGCCGGGAGCATTTGCGAGCTTATGAGCCGCCCGGCGCTTCAGGGACTGCTCCCGCTGTTTGAAAGGGCGGCTCTGCTGGAGGAGCGCGGGAGGCTCTCAGAGCTTGCAGATATACAGGAGATACGCTCATGAGGGTTGCGGCGGGGCTTCTGATACTGGTGATATGCTCGGCGTGGGGATTCCGCCGGAGCCTTCTGCTGAAACGGCGCTGCACCCTGCTTCGGGAGCTTCGCCTGCTGGTTGAGCAGTATTCGATCGAGATATCCTGCACCGCTCCCACGCTTGCGGAGCTTGCAGGGAACAGCGGCGGGGAATTCGGGCGGCTTCTGTGCGAGTGCTCCGGTTCGGAGACTGATATACGCCGCGCCTGGAGCAATGCAGTGGACAGGCTCTCCGCAGAGCCTGGCTGCGGCGGCGAGGAGGTCTCCCTGCTGCGGGAACTCGGGCGGGAGCTTGGGACATGCCCGGCGGAAAGCCAGCTTGCGCTGCTGAAGCTGTATTCCGCGCGGTTCGACAAGCTGATATCGGCGGCGGAAAAATCGGCGGAGCAGCAGGGAAGAATGTACCGTTCCGGCGGAGTTCTTGCGGGGCTTGGCGCGGCGGTAATGCTCCTTTAAAAGAAAGGCGTGCAATGGAACTTGACCTGATCTTTAAAATAGCGGCGGTGGGAATAATCGTCGCCGTGCTGAATCAGATCCTGAAAAAGACCGACCACGACGAGCAGGCGATGATGCTTACCGTCGCCGGGCTGGTTATAGTGCTGATGATGCTGATACCGGCTATCGACGAGCTTTTCGGCACGATACGCTCGGTTTTCGGGCTTTGGTGAACTGGTGACGCTATGGATATAACAACGCTTGTGGGGATCGCTGTGCTGTCCGCGGTGCTGTGTATCATAGTCCGGCAGTACAAGCCGGAGATGGCTCTCGGTATAAGCATAGCCTGCGGGGTGCTGATAATGGGCGCGGTTATTGCGATGCTGGCGCCGTCCGTGGAGCTTATCTCGCAGCTTACCGGGGCGGCAGGGCTTGACGGCGGCTATTCACGTACGCTGTTCAAGGCGCTGGCGGTGTGCTACATAACTCAGCTGGGCTCCGACTGCTGCAGGGACGCGGGGGAATCCGCCATCGCCGGGAAGATAGAATTAGCCGGAAAAGCCGCGGTAGTTGTGATCTCCCTGCCGGTGTTCTCGGCGCTTGCGGAGATAGTCACCGGGCTTCTTGAGTGAAACCGGAACGAGATGAGAAAGGACGAAAAATGCGCAGGATACTGCTGACCCTGGCGAAGATCTTCGCGGTGATCGCCGCCGCTTTCCTGCTGTGCGGGAGCGCCCGGGCTGAAGGCTCCGGGGAGTACGGCGATATAAACAGCGCGCTATCCGACGCAGTTCCGACGGAGGCCTCCGAGATACTGGAGGGCGGCGGGATAACCCCCGACAACAACGGTGCGGCGGCTCTGTCGTTCGGCGGAGTGCTGGAGTTCCTGCGGGACATGCTGATGGACAGGCTCACCGAGCCGCTGCGGCTGTTCGCGTCGCTGTGCGGCGTGGTGATACTCTGCGCGCTTTCCCGCAGCTCCGCCGACGGCGCGGGAGGGAACATGTCCGGGGTGTTTTCGGCGGTGGGAGTCCTCGCCGGCGCGGGAATGACCACTGCGGCGATATCCGGAGCGCTACGGGATACGCTGGACGTGCTTTCGGCGGCTTCGGAGTTCATGCTGGTGTTCGTGCCGGTGTTCGCCGGAGTTATTGCGGCGATGGGGAAGGCGGCTGCCGCTTCGGCGGCTAACACGGTCATACTGGCGGCGGCGCAGTTCTTTTCGCAGATCTCAGTGAATTTCCTGACCCCGGTCTGCGGGACGGTGATGGGGCTTTCCGTCACAGGGGCGGTCCACCCTGAAATGAGCACGGACAAGCTCGGCGAGCTGATACGCAAGGCGGCGGTGTGGGGACTCTCTCTGCTGATGACGGTGTTCATGAGCGTGCTTTCCGCGCAGACATTCGTGACGAATTCCGCGGACAACGTGCTGATACGCACGGCGAAGTTCGCGGTCTCCAGCGGAGTACCCATCGTCGGCGGAACAATCTCGGACGCGGTGAACACGGTTCACGCGAGCCTTTCGCTGATGCACAGCTCCATCGGGACGTACGGTATAGCCGCCGGGATAGTGATACTGCTGCCGTCGCTGATCTCGGTGGTGTGCTACCGGTTCGCACTGACGGCGGCGGAGGCGGTCAGCGAGGTTTTCGGCGTTAAGGAGCTTTCCACGCTTTTCCGGGCTTGCGGGGCGGTCATGTCCATAATAATGGCGGTGATAGTGTGCTTCCTGCTGCTGAACACTATATCCGCAGTGATAATGCTGGCGGCGGGCAGCAGCCAGGCGTAGGGGGACGGGGTATGCAGTTCTTTTCAACGGTTTGCATGGCGGCGATAGCCTCGGCGCTGTTCCGAATGCTGATACCCGAGAACAGATTCGCGAAGCAGATATCGCTGCTGACGGCGGGGCTGTTCATTCTCGCGGGGGTAAACGCGCTTCGGGGCACTGATTTCGACCTGGGCGCAGTCCAGTACAGCTACGAGGACAGCGCAGACTACATCGGGTTTTCCGGCGACGTAAACAGGGAGCTTCAGAAGAAAATATGCTCCGAAATGTCGGACAAGGTGTACGCGCTGCTGAACGAGCAGGGAATTTGTCCTGAAGAAGTCCACATTGCGGTTAATATTTCAGGGCTGTACAGCATATCTATTACACAGGTGGAGCTTGTATTCAGCGGAGACCAGCGCTCGGCGGCAGAGGCTGCGGAGAAGTTTCTCACGGGTCGGCTCCCGGAGGAAATACGGGTAACATCGGTGATAAGGGAGTGATGACATGGAGCGGCTCACGGAACGTTTCGGAGGATTTTTCAGCAGGCTTGGAAACGGCAGGTGGCGCAGATTCGTCATCATCGCTGGGATAGCCGCGATAGCGCTGCTTTTTCTGAGCACGGTGATACCCGCGGGAGGCGCGCAGCAGCCGCAGGACAGCTCCGCAGAGGACGCCGCCCGCGTCGAGCGGGAGCTTGAGCAGCGCCTGACGGACATCATCTCGCAGATAGACGGCGTGACGTCCCCGCAGGTGATGGTGACGCTCGACCGCACCAGCGAGCGGGTTTTCGCCGAGGAGGTGAAGTCCAGCAGCTCGGGGGATTCCCTGAGTTCGGAGAACAGTCCGGCGCTGACCGGCTCCAAGGACGCGCTCGAAAAGAGCGTGATTCTTCCGAAGGTGCGGGGCGTTGCGGTGGTCTGCGGCGGCGCGGAGAACATGCTGGTGCGCGAGAAGGTGGTGAATACCGCAGCGCGGGTGCTGGATATCGGCGTATCACAGGTGTATGTCACGAATTGATAAGAAAGGAAGCAAGGTCATGAAGCGTTTGAATGTTATTTTAGGGAAGAAGCAGCTCGTAGCTGCGGGGCTCACCGTGCTGCTGGGAACTGCGGTAGCCGTGAATTTCATCTATTCCGGCGGGAAGGACAAGAAGCTGACCGAGCCGGCGGCGGAGGTCTCCGGCACTACATACGGCGAGGCTGATCTTGTCAGCGTGGATAAATCCGGGGAAGCCGCAGACAGCTCGGCGTACTTCGCGCAGGCAAGGCTCGACAAGCAGAGCAGCCGCGAGGAAGCAGCCGAGGTGCTCCAGAGCATGTACCAGGGCGGCGATCTGACGAAAGACGAGCTTGCGGCTGTCGAGGTGGACGCGATGAAGATGGGCGGCTACATTGAAAGCGAGAACAAGATCGAGAGCATGCTGAAAGCGCAGGGCTTCGAGGACGCGCTGTGCTACCTCAGCGACAGCAGCGCGAACATCATCGTAAAGACCCCGGGACTTGACGCGGCGGGGGCGGCGAAGATAAAGAGCACGCTGCTTTCCGAGGCGGAGTTCACCAACGACCAGATAACTATTGTCGAGGTCAACTGAATAAAAATACCCTCCCGGGCTTCGGGAGGGTATCGTTATGCTCTGGGTATTAGCGTGGAATTACTTTTCGTCCTTCTTCTCTTCCTCAGATGTGGTCTGCTCGGCGGTAACGTCCTCGGCAGCAACAGGCTCTTCCTCGGCGGGAGCGGGCTTCTCGGGGAGCTTTGCGCCGCACTTCGGGCAGAAACTGTTGTCGCTCTTGGTCTTAGCGCCGCATGCTGTGCAGGTAACTTCCTGACGGAGGTCGTCGAGCAGCAGGTTGATCTCTGACAGCTTTTCGTAGAGCTTGTCGATCTCCTCGATCTCAGCGTCGAACAGGGCTGCGTCGGGGTTCTCAGCCTTCTTCATTTCGTATGCCATCTGACCCAGCTTCTCAAAGTGCGCCTTGATGTCGCTGGAGGTCTGGGATTCCTTGATCTTCAGCTTGGTGAATCTCACTGCCTCGTCGGTCTTTTTGCCTGCGGTCTGCGCTGCATTCTTAGTGGTATTGATAACGTCATCGAAAAAACTCATAGTAAAAACTCCTTTCAGAATTTGGGTATCCAGGGTACCTCGCCCTTGAGTTTATTCTACCACAAAGTTATGGAATTTGCAATAGTTATTCGGTAAAAATTAGGTGAAAATCAATCCTTCGCGGGGCGCTCCTGACCTCTGATAAGTACTCCGATCATTTCGGGACCTGCATTGCAGGAAACTACCACGCCGGTTTTCTCGACCATTGCCGGGCCGTAGCCGAGCTTTTTTGTCATCTTGTCGATGAATTCCTTCTCGCAGTCGGGGCGGGTGGTGGTGACTACGCACCAGGGGGTCTCGGGTATCATTCTGGAGGTGATGGTCTCGACTGCGGCGTCGATCACAGCCTTCTCGCCGCGCGCCTTGCGGAGGACTTCTGTCTTCTCAGCCGCGAGGTATATCAGCGGTTTCAGTCCCATGAGTTCGCCCAGGAAGCTTGCGGCTGCGGTTATTCTGCCGGATTTCTTCATGTGCCGGAGGTCGAATCCCACGATGAACGCCTCGGAGTGGCGCGCCCAGTCTTCGAGGTAGGAAACGACGCTCTCCGCGCTCTGACCTGCTTCCAGCTTCTTGCATGCCTCGATAACGGGGTAGCCGTAGGCGAGGGTGTAGTTCTGGCTGTCAACGATGTAAACGGTGAGATCCTTCAGCTCGTCAGCGACGTTCTGCTTTGCAAGCTGCGCGTTTGAGCAGGTCTGGGAGCCTGCGCCGTTGATAACGTCCACGATGATTGTGCGGACGCCCTGGGCGTACAGCTCGCGGTACTTGTCCTCGAACTGGATAGCGGTTATCTGGGAGTGCTTCGGGATCTCCTGCTGCTCCTTGAGCACCTTGTAGAACTCCTCAGCCTGGATATCCTGCCTGTCGACGTAGCTCTTGCCCTGGATAGTCACCATGAAGGGTATTATCTCGAGCAGACCCTTGTACTTTTCCTCGTTTTCCTTTGAGATATCGCAGCCGCTGTCCGTGATTATTCTGATAGTGTTGTCCATGATTTACTCCTTTACTGCGGGTCAGTCCGCATTGTTCCAGTCAAATTCGCGCAGCCGTCCCTGATTTTGCAGCTCTGGGAAGCCCCACTGCCGCAGCACCTCGTAAACGCCGATCGCGACGCTGTTCGAGAGATTCAGGCTGCGTAGGGTTTCGCGCATAGGAATGCGCACGCAGCTCTCCTTGTTTTCAAAAAGCAGCTTTTCCGGAAGCCCGGCGTCCTCCCTGCCGAAAAACAGAAAGCACTTGTCGGGGTAGCTGACGTCGCTGTATGTATTCACCGCTTTTGTGGAGAAGTAGAAATACGCGCCGTCGTTCTTTGAGAAGAAGTCGTCCAGGCCGTCGTAGTAGGTGATGTCCAGATAGTGCCAGTAGTCGAGCCCGGCACGTTTCAGCTGCTTGTCGTCCGGGGTGAAGCCCATCGGACGTATCAGGTGGAGCCTTGCTCCGGTGACGGCGCAGGTGCGGGCGATATTGCCGGTGTTCTGGGGTATCTGAGGTTCTACCAGTACGATGTTGAGTTCCAAGTGGAGCGCTTCCTTTCGCGGGAAAAATTACTGCCGAAAACAGTACACTGTATATTGTAACATATTCTGCGGCATTTTTCAATAGTTTTTTCGCAGCGCAAAGCGTTTTCAACAAAAAACCGGGGAACTGTTCGGAAAAGTTGTTGTTAGTGCTCATTGACAGCAGTTTTAAACAGGAGTATAATAAAACACGTGTGGTCTGTCATAAAGACAAAAGATAAACGGCAGGCAAAAAGGAAGGAAAATAATGTTCAAAAAATATGTAAGCGACCTGAAAGCCGAATTCAAGGGCTACAACGGAAAAAAGCTCACGCAGGACCTCATGGCAGGTCTGACCGTAGCCGCGGTAGCTTTGCCGCTTGCCCTGGCTTTCGGCGTAAGCTCCGGCGCGGACGCAGCCTCCGGACTTGTCACCGCGATCGTTGCGGGTATCGTTATCGGAATACTCTCCGGCGCGTCCTACCAGATCTCCGGACCTACCGGCGCGATGGCGGCTATCCTGCTGTCTGTCTCCGCGAAGTACGGCATAACCGGCGTGCTGAACGCAGGATTCCTTTCCGGCGCGATACTCATTATCGCGGCGGTTTGCAGGGTCGGTAAGCTCGTAAGCTACCTGCCCGCTCCGGTCATCACCGGATTCACCTCGGGTATCGCTATAATCATCGCGCTGGGTCAGATCGACAATTTCTTCGGCACTCATTCGGTGGGCGAGAACCAGATAGCGAAGATAGGCTCCTATTTCAGCGGCACCGGAAACTTTAATCCCAACTGGTGGGCGGTAATGTTCGGCGGACTGGTCGTGCTGATAATGATAGTCTACCCGAAGAAGTGGAACGCCGTGGTTCCGTCGTCGCTTGTGGGAATAATCGTGGCGCTTATCGTGAACATGGTGTTCTTTGAGCAGGGGACTGTAGCCGAGGTCGGCGCTATCCCGAGCAGCCTCGTCACCGACGACAGCATAATCCGCAAGGGCTTTGACTTCGCGAATATAACCAACCTCATCATGCCGGCGGTGTCAATTGCGGCGCTGGGAATGATCGAGAGCCTACTGTGCGGCGCGAGCGCGGGCAAGATGAAGGGCGAGCGCCTTGACGCAAGCCGCGAGCTGATCGCGCAGGGAATCGGCAATATGGTTATCCCGCTGCTCGGCGGAGTTCCCGCCACTGCGGCTATTGCGAGAACCTCCGTTGCGATAAAGTCCGGCGGACAGACCAGACTTGTAAGCGTTTTCCATTCGGTTGTGCTTATTCTTTCGATGTTCCTGCTCGGCGGCGTTATGAGCCGTATCCCGATGGCTGCGCTTGCGGGCGTGCTGATGGTAACTGCCTTCAGAATGAACGACTGGGCGGCGATCAAGAGCATTTTTAAGAAGAAGTTCAAGTCCTCCATCTTACAGTATGTGCTGACGATGGTTTCCACCGTTGTATTCGACCTGACGGTCGCGATCGTTATCGGCGTTGTTGCGGCGATGATCGTTTTCGTTGTAAAGAGCTCCGAGCTTCGCGTTACTTCAAGCGATATCGACGAGGACAAGCTGAAGGGCAAGGTGCGTTCCGGCCATCACGAGGAATTCAAGGTGGTGTACGTTTCCGGACCGCTGTTCTTCGGAACTCAGGAGAAGCTGATAAATCAGCTCGAGGCGCTGGGCGGCAACCCGCAGGTGATACTCTCAATGCGCGGAGTTCCCACTGCGGACGATATTTCACTTTCAGAGCTTGAGAGGCTCTACAACACGCTCCGTGAGAAGGGCACGCAGATATCCTTCACCGGCGTGCAGACCGCGGTCAGCGAGATGATGGACAGAGCGGGATTCCGCGAGCGTATCGGCGAGGAGCATTTCTACTGGGACGCCGTAGCGGCTATAAAGGCGCTGGAGGTTCGCGAGTACGGCTCGGACTACGCTGATTAAGCTGTGATTCAATATATAAAAAGTGGGAAAACACCAGTTTTCCCACTTTTAAGTTTATTCAGGAATTTGCAAATTCGTCAGACGTTAACTCCGAATGCGCGGCAGAGCGCTTCAAGTCCGCCCTGATATCCGGCTCCGACAGCGTTGAACTTCCACTCGCCGCCGTGGCGGTACAGTTCGCCGATGACCAGCGCGGTTTCGATTGAGAAATCCTCGGTGAGGTCGTAGCGGAGGAGCTCCTCGTTGGTATCGGGGTTGTAAATGCGAATGAACGCATTGTTCACCTGACCGAAATTCTGGTTGCGCACCGCAGCGTCGTAAATGGTTACGGCGAACGTAATGCGGGAGATATTCTGCGGAACCTTGCTGAGGTCGATCTTTATTGTTTCATCGTCGCCGTCGCCCACACCGTCGCGGTTGTCGCCGGTATGCTCAACTGAGCCGGAAGCATGCACGGTGTTTCCGTAGAACACGAAGTCGCCGTCGGACGTTACCTTGCCGTTGTCTCCGAGCAGGAACACCTCGGTGTCGAGGTCGAACTGAGAGCCGCTGTCGAACGCGTTGACGTCCCAGCCGAGCCCCGCGTTTATCTTCGTCAGCCCGGGGTTGCTCTTTGTAAGTTCCACTTTCTGACCCTTGACCAGATTTACCATATTAATTACCTCTCTTTCATTTATGAAACGACCTATGGTATTTATACAGCCGCATTGCGGCTTGCATATTTTTTAATCCATCGCGAAGCGATACCATGGATACCATGATTTACTCCGTTACCGGTTTGCCTTCGCGCGCCAGGCGCTCGCGCTCCGCCTGCGGGAGCCTGAGGTAGCTCGGCATGAGCGCCGCCGGGTCGATCAGCTCCTTGCCCTGCGCTGCGTAGCATACGCCGCTTCCGCGCTGGTAGCGCAGAATATAGGGAGCAAGCTCATATTTTTCCCCGGTGGACTTATGCGCAAGCTCTGCGCCGTCGCCTGCGAGTATTATCCTGCCGGACATGCCGGAAAGCTCCTGCGCAAGCTCCTCAAGACGTACCGCACGGTCGGCGCACTGACGTGTGATGATTCCGCCTTCGCTGCGGAATATCGCGTTGTAGACCTGCCCGCAGCGGGCGTCCATGCAGCAGACGATAGTGCCGTCAGTTCCGGTGAAATTGTACGCTATCGCTTCCAGCGAGGAGATACCCACGCACTTTTTCCCTGCGCCGTAGCACATTCCCTTAACGGTGGAAACCCCGATACGAAGTCCCGTGAACGACCCCGGACCCACTGTTACAGCGGCGGCGTCGAGGTCGGAAATTTTCACGCCCGCGCATTTCAGCATGCTTTCCACCATCGGGAGCAGCGTCTGGGAATGCGTGTGCTTTGTATTCAGGAACTGTTCGGCGATTATCCTGCCGTCGCTGTCCATCAGCGCGCAGCCCGCCGATATCGCGGAGCTGTCTATGCCTAATATCATGTAGTCACTCCCTTTCAGCCGCTTAAAGGTACTGCTTTCCCTCAAGCTCGTTCCAGTAGGGCTTCAGCCCGCGGCTTTCCATATAGTGCGCGAAAGTTGTGCTGTTGTCGGCGGAAATGCGCGGCTCCGTCCACAGCGCGCCGCAGCCCTCGCAGATACGCACCGTATCACCGGTCTGCTTCACCACAGCCCTGGAGATCTCATTGCTTCCGCACAGCGGGCAGACAATATGTCCGCGTACCTTTATGCGGCGCTCGTTCTCGCCGGTCTTTTCAATGCGTATCTTCATTATGGTGCGGGAGCTGTCTCCGGCAAGCTCCTGCTCCAGACCTTCGATGTTCTCGCTCCACTCCGCCGCGATGATTCCTCCGCGATCGAGGTAGTCGAGGAAACCTATAGCGTAGAGGTCGTCGTAGCTGTCGATACGGTACAGATCGAAGTGGAACAGCGGCAGCCGTCCTTCGGTGTATTCGTTGACCAGCGCGAAGGTCGGACTGGTTACGGGGTCGGTGATACCCAGCGCAGCGGCAAGCCCCTTTGTGAAGGTGGTCTTTCCCGCGCCCATGTCGCCTTCGTAAAGTATGATGTCTCCCGCCCGGAGCTGCGTGGCTATTTCCGCGGAAATACGCGCGGTGTCCTCCGGGCTGCGGGAGATGTATTCAACATATTCTTCCATCAGAACAGACCGGTGATCCTTCCGTCTGCGTCAACGTCGATGTTGTCGGCGGCGGGAACCTTCGGAAGTCCCGGCATTGTCATAACGTCGCCGGTGTAGACTACCACGAAGCCTGCGCCCGCAGACGCTCTCACGTCGCTGACATTGATTGTGAAATGCTCCGGCCTGCCGAGCTTTGTCGGGTCGTCGGACAGGGAATACTGCGTCTTTGCAACGCAGACCGGAACTCTGTCAAGACCGAGGCTCTCGATCTCCTTTATTGCCTTGTCGGCCTTTGCGGTGTAGTTAACGCCGTCTGCGCGGTAGATCTCCTTTGCGATGACGTCAAGCTTTTCCTTGATGGACAGCTTCTCATCGTAGAGGGGCTTGTATTCGCTCCTGGTGCTCTCGATGGTCTCAACGACTGCGTTCGCAAGCTCGATTCCGCCGTCGCCGCCCTTGAGGAACACATCTGAGAACGCCACCTTTGCGCCGTGATCCTCGCAGTACTTCTTAACGACTGCGATCTCAGCTTCGGTGTCGGTGTAGAAGTGGTTTATCGCAACTACGACGGGCACGCCGAACTTCTTGAGGTTGTCGATGTGAACGCCGAGGTTCACGATACCCTTTTCGAGTGCTTCAACGTTTTCCTTTGTGAGGTCGGGCTTTGCAACGCCGCCGTTGTACTTCAGCGCGCGGATAGTCGCTACGAGCACGGTGCAGTCAGGCTTTAATCCGGCGCAGCGGCACTTTATGTCGAAGAACTTCTCAGCGCCGAGGTCTGAGCCGAATCCTGCTTCGGTGATGGTGTAGTTAGCGAGCTTGAGCGCAAGCTTGGTGGCTCTTACGGAGTTGCAGCCGTGCGCGATATTCGCGAATGGACCGCCGTGGATAAGCGCAGGGTTGCCCTCGAGGGTCTGCACGAGGTTCGGGTTGATGGCGTCCTTGAGGAGCGCGGTCATGGCGCCGACAGCCTTGAGGTCGCGGGCGTAAACCGGCTCGCCGGAGTAGGTGTAGGCAACTAGGATATTTCCTAGGCGCTTCTTGAGATCTTCAAGGTCGGAAGCGAGGCAGAGGATAGCCATGATCTCGCTTGCAACGGTGATGTGGAAGTGATCCTCACGCGGGATACCGTTGACCTTGCCGCCCATGCCGATAACGATGTTGCGGAGGGCTCTGTCGTTCATGTCGAGGCAGCGCTTGAAAAGTATCCTGCGGACGTCGATACCCAGCGCGTTGCCCTGCTGGATATGGTTATCCATAAGAGCCGCGAGGAGGTTGTTAGCCGCTGTGATGGCGTGCATATCTCCGGTGAAGTGCAGGTTGATGTCCTCCATGGGAACTACCTGAGCGTATCCGCCGCCTGCGGCGCCGCCCTTGATTCCGAACACCGGACCGAGGGACGGCTCACGCAGAGCCAGGATAGCCTTTCTGCCGGTCTTGTTCATGGCTTCGCAGAGACCTACCGAAGTGGTGGTCTTGCCCTCGCCCGCCGGAGTAGGATTGATCGCGGTAACGAGTATCAGCTTGCCGTCGGGCTTGTCTGCGAGGCGGTTGAACAGGTTCTGGTTCAGCTTTGCCTTGTAGTGGCCGTACTGCTCTACTTCGTCCTCCTCAATGCCGAGGTTCGCGGCTATCTCGCCGATCTTCTTCATCTTCGCCTGCTGAGCGATCTCAATATCTGTAAGCATTTTATGTCCTCCGTAATTTACATCAGCGTGAGCTGAGTTATGTCCTCGTCAGTAGCCGTTCCCGCAGAGGGGATCGACTTTATGCGCAGCGACTCGATGTCCTTAACGCCGCTCTGTTCCGCGGGATAAGCCCCAGCAAGCTCCGCCTTTGTAAGGCGCATTACCTGCACGCCCTGGGTGTCGCGCGCTGCCTTCGGGAGCACCAGCGCGGTGTTGAACGCCAGCGCCTTTCCGGCGGTCGAGCGCAGCACGAAATCCGAATCCTGCTTTATCAGGAACATTCCGACAAGCTCCGAAAGGTCGGAGTACGCGCCGGAGAGCTTGCGGCGCTTGGTCTTGGTTTCGTAGCTTGACAGCGGTACCTTCGCGCACTTGCCGTTCCTGTAGAACGTTACGAGCGTTTCGCTGTAGTCCTCCGTCACCGCCATGAAGATTATGCTCTCGCCGTCGTCAAATCCGAGCTTCGCGGGGATATAGTCGCCCATTACGCTCGCCTTGGTCTCGTCAAAGTCGGTGCAGCGGGTCTTGTAGACCTGGTGCCTGTCGGTGAAGAACAGCAGCTCCGCGCCGCCGTTGACCTCGCCGGACCAGATTATCTCGTCGTTTTCCTTGAGCTTGTGCTGATTGCTCATCCTCAGGGACTGCGGCGTTATCTTCTTGAAGTACCCCTCCCGGGTCAGGAAGATGTTCACAGGACCCAGCTTCACCGGCTCCTCTGCAATGTCCGCGGATTCCTCCACGTCGTAGAGGAACATCGTGCGGCGGGGCTGACCGTATTTCTTGGAGATCTCCCGCAGCTCGTCGATTATCAGCTTGTTGACGCGGTTTTCATTGCCGAGGATATCCTCCATGTCGGCGATCTCCTTTTCAAGGTCGGCGGTCTCCTGAGTGCGCTTGAGGATATACTCGCGGTTGATGTGGCGCAGCTTGATTTCAGCAACGTACTCCGCCTGCACCTCGTCGATGCCGAAACCTATCATCAGGTTGGGAACTACCTCGGATTCCTCGTCGGTCTCGCGGATAAGCTTTATCGCATAGTCGATGTCGAGCAGTATCTTCTTGAGACCGTTGAGCAGGTGGAGCTTTTCCTTCTTCTTTTTCAGGTCGAAGGCTACGCGGCGCTTTACGCAGTTCCGGCGGAATACCGTCCACTCGTTCAGTATCTCGTAAACGCCCATTACGCGGGGAGTTCCGTTTATCAGCACGTTGAAGTTGCAGTTGAAGTTATCCTGTAACGGAGTCAGCCTGAACAGCTTGTTCATAACCGCGTCGGGGTCCTGACCCTTCTTGAGGTCGAATGCCAGCCGCAGACCGGAAAGGTCGGTTTCGTCGCGGACATCGGAAATTTCCTTCAGCTTGCCTTCCTTAACGAGGTCGACCACCTTGTCGATTATAGCCTCGATGGTGGTCGAGGGCGGTATCTGAGTGACCTCGATACAGCGCGCGTCCGGGTCGTAGATGTACACGGCGCGTACTTTCACCGCGCCAAGTCCGGTGCGGTATATCTTGTTCATCTCCGCCTCGTCGTAGACGATATAGCCGCCGCCCGGGAAATCCGGACCTTTCAGCGTGGAAAGGGCGTCGTGCTCCGGGTCCTTCATGAGGGCTATAGTGGTTTCGCAAATCTCGCTGAGATTGAACGAGCAGATGTTGCTCGCCATTGATACGGCAAGTCCGAAGTTGCTGTTGACCAGCACCGCGGGGTATCTCACCGGGAAAAGGCTCGGCTCCAGCATGGTGTTGTCGTAGTTCGGCGACATATCTACGGCTTCCTTGTCTATCTCGGCGAAAAGCTCGGCGCTTATCGGCTCGAGCTTCGCTTCGGTGTATCGCGAAGCCGCATACGCCATATCGCGGGAGTACGCCTTGCCGAAGTTGCCCTTGCTGTCAACATATGGGTGGAGAAGCGCTTCGTTTCCGCGCGCGAGTCTTACCATCGTTTCGTAGATGGCGGCGTCGCCGTGGGGATTGAGCCGCATGGTCTGACCGACTATGTTCGCGGACTTGGTGCGGTTTCCGGTCAGCAGACCCATCTTGTACATCGTATAGAGCAGCTTGCGGTGAGATGGCTTGAAGCCGTCTATCTCCGGCAGCGCACGGCTGACGATAACGCTCATCGCATAGGGCATGTAGTTCTCCTCAAGGGTGCTCACGATGTCCTTCTGCTCGACTATTCCGCTGCCCTCGATGTAAGCCCCGGCTATGGGGGAGCTTAACTTTCTGGGCTGCTTCTTTGGAGTGTTTTTCTTCAAATCTATCTTCCTTTATCGTGGAATTAACTGATATCAGCGGCGGCAAGGTACCTGCTGCCGTTTTCCTTGATGAACCGCTTGCGCCCTTCAAGGTCGTTGCCGAGGAGCACGTCGAACATCTCGCGGGTAGCCTCCAAATCGGTGGGGTTGACCTTTATAAGGCGGCGGGTGTCGGGGTTCATGGTGGTGAGGCTCATCATGTCGGGGTCGTTCTCACCAAGACCTTTGCTTCGCTGTATGGTGTACTTCGCGTCGCCTATCATGCCGAGTATCTTGGTTTTTTCCGGCTCGGTGTAGGCAAAGTAGGTGCGGTCCTTCGTGTTTATCTCGTACAGCGGGGATTCCGCGATGTAGACGTAGCCCTTCTCGATAAGGGTGGGGCAAAGCTCCTGTATCATCGTGAGTATCAGCGTGCGTATCTGGAATCCGTCCTCGTCGGCATCGGTGCATATCACGATTTTGTTCCAGCGCAGGTTGTCGAGGTTAAACGTGGATATCTGCTTGTTCGCCTTGGTCTTGACCTCCACGCCGCAGCCCAGAACCTTTATCAGATTCGTGATGATCTCGCTCTTGAATATCTTGTCGTAGCTTGCCTTGAGGCAGTTCAGTATCTTACCGCGAACCGGTATCACCGCCTGGAACTCTGCGTCCCTGGCGAGCTTTACCGAGCCCAGCGCCGAATCACCCTCCACGATGTAGACCTCGCGGCGGGAAACGTCCTTGCTGCGGCAGTCCACGAACTTGTCGATACGGTTGGTGAGGTCGAGCGTGCCGGTGAGCTTCTGCAGCGTGCTCTGACGCACTTTGTCGGCGTTCTCGCGTGAGCGCTTGTTTATCAGCACCTGAGTGCCTATCTTTACGGCTTCGTCCGGGTTCTCAAGGAAGTATACCTCGAGCTGATGCTTGAGCCATTCGGTCATGGCTTCGGTTATGAACTCGTTGGTGACGGCTTTCTTGGTCTGGTTTTCGTAGCTCGCCTGAGTCGAGAAGTTGTTCGAGATGAACACCAGGCAGTCCTCGATGTCCTCCCACTTTATGCTCTTTTCGCCCTTGTTGTACTTGTTTCCGTTTTTGAGGTACCCGTCTATCTGCGACAGGAACGCCTTCTGGAGCGCCTTCTGCGGGCTTCCGCCGTGCTCCAGCCAGCTTGAGTTGTGGTAGTGCTCGATGAACTGCACTTCCTTGCTGAACGTGAACGCGACGTTCAGTTTCAGCTTGTATTCGTCCTTGTCCTCGCGGTCGCGGCCCTGGCGCTCGGCGGTCCAGTGCTGCGGAGTTGTCATCGATTTGTCGCCGACCAGCTCAAGCAGGTAGTCGCTGATTCCGTTTTCATAGCAGAATATCTGCTCGGTGAAGGTGCCGTCCTCGTGCTCGTTTTTCAGCACGAGTTCCACGCCGTCGTTGACTACAGCCTGCCTGCGGAGGATATCCGCGAGGTAGTCCGCGCCGATGTCTATATCTGTGAATACTTCAAGGTCGGGCTTCCAGTGTATCTTTGTGCCGGTGGTGCCGTCGCCGCGGGACTTCTTGAATCCGCGCTCGTCCTGGGTCACGTTGAAGCCTTTTTCGAACCGCAGCGAGTAGTTCCACTGACCGCGGCGGCTCTCAACCTCCATGTATTCGCTGGAGAACTGCGTAGCGCACAGACCCAGACCGTTCAGACCCAGCGCGAAGGAGTAGTTTCCGCCGGAGTTGTTGTTGTACTTGCTTCCCGCATACAGTGTGCAGAATGCAAGCTCCCAGTTGTATTTATCCTCTGACTTGTTGAAATCTATCGGGATACCTCTTCCGAAGTCCTCGACAGTTATAGACTTATCCTCGTGAAGCGTGATTATAATGCGCTTTCCGTAGCCCTCACGCGCTTCGTCGATGGAGTTCGAAATAATCTCGAACACCGAGTGGCGGCAGCCGTCGACGCTGTCCGAGCCGAAAATTACGCCCGGGCGCAGACGCACCTGGTCAGGTCCCTTCAGCGCTACGAGGTCGTTGTAGTTGTTTTCCTTTGGCATTTATGCATCTCCTGTTTACAGCGGTTAACCACAGACGGGCAAAAAACCGCATTATCATTTTTAGTATATCACAGTTTGAAAAAAAATGCAAGTACCAAAGCAAAACGTTGACAAATCTCCGGCAAGCAATTATAATAGTACTATAAAAATCAAAGGAGAACCAACATGAAAAAAGCAATTATCTTCGACCTCGACGGAACTCTCTGGGACAGCTCCGCGAGCGTCTGCGAATCCTGGAACATCGTTTTCAGCAGATACCCTGAAATAACCCGCCGCCTGACCCCGGCGGACGTCCAGGGCTTCATGGGAAAGACCCTCGACCAGATATTCCCCATCGCGCTGCCGGATACTCCGGACGAACTCCGCCGGAAGGCGCTGAACGAGTGCGTTCATTACGAGCTGGAATACATCGCGGAGCACGGCGGGCGTCTCTACCCCAAGCTCCGGGAGACCCTCGTGGAACTGCGCAGGAGCTACGCGCTCATCATCGTCAGCAACTGCCAGGACGGCTATATACAGGACTTCCTCGACTTTGCGGATATGCGCGGGCTGTTCGGCGATTTCGAGAGCGCGGGCGGCACGGGGCTTTCCAAAGGCGAGAACATCAAGCTGGTGATAGAGCGGAATTCAATTGATAAGGCGGTGTACGTCGGCGATACCCAGGGGGACCTGGATTCCGCTGATTTCGCGGGGATCCCGTTTATCCGCGCGGCTTACGGGTTCGGTCAGATGAACCGCCCGGTGCCGGAAATACGCGAGTTCTGCGAGCTTCCCGAAAAAGCCGCCGAAATTATCTGATTTACGCAAATTATCAAGACAAATGCTCCTCGGAACGCTATAATATAAGTGTAAGCTTACATTTAAGGCAATACCGCACAAAGACCATTTATTAGATTTTGTACGTGTCTTGCTTGCATCTTTTCCGTCATCTTGCACAATTCGTCCTAGCAAGGCGTCAGCCTTGCGTCGTCCTCATTGTACAATCTGACGAAAAATCTGACTGCGCAATACACGCACAATCTTTGTGCGGTATTGCCTTAACGAAAGGGGAATGACATGGAAGCCGACAAGCTGACCGCCCTCGCCGCCGCGCTTGAATACGTCGAGCAGAACCTGACCTCGGATTTTTCCCAGGAAAAGTGCGCGAGATACGCCTGCTGCTCCCTGTCGGGACTGCAAAAGCTGTTCCGCAGCGTGTTCCGCAGGAGCGTTGGGGATTACGTCGCCCGCAGGCGGCTCACTGCGGCCGCCAGGGAGCTTCAGCAGACCGACCGCACCGCGCTGGACATCGCTGTGGAATTCGGCTGGGGAAGCGCGGAGGCTTTCACCCGGGCGTTTTCCCGGGTGTGGGGCGTAACTCCGTCGGAGTACCGCAGGAGCTGGCACTTTTCCGGTCTCTGTCCGCGCCTGGATTTCCCCCGGCACTTTATGCGTGAAGGAGAGCTTATCATGACAAGTAAATACGATATTTCCGAGCTTTACGACTACATCAGGTCCAGGCAGGGGACATACGCCGTCACATTCGACGCCTCGCATCTCATGGAGATAAACGATACGTTAGGCCGCGAAGCCGGCGACAAGGTGATACTTGAGTGTATCCGCCGCATAGACCGTGAGTGCTCCGACGGAATGATGATGTTCCGCATAGGCGGCGACGAATTCGTGATGATGACCGGGCTTTCGGACAGGGCGGAGGTCGCCGCCCTCGCCGGGAAGATACTGGCGCACAACGGCGAGAGCGTATCCCACGGCGGCACGGATATTCCGGTCAGCATGCGCGCCGGCGCGGTAATGCTCCGACCCGGGAAGCTCAGCTACAGCGAGCTTTTCACCGAGCTGGTAAGCGCCCCGGCGGAGATCCCCGGGGAAGTGCGTTTCTGAATCCGGGAGGCCGCGGCGTTTCACATGCGTAAATTACTTTGAGGACAGCACGCGCTGTCCTCTTTTTGTGAAATTATTTCAAAAACTATATTGACCTTATGGGAGATTTGTGATAAAATAATAACATATTCTTTTGAAAAGAGGTATCTGTATGATCGCTATAGGTTCCGACCATGCCGGTTACGCGCTTAAATGCGAAATGATAAAGCACCTTGAGGAAAAAGGCGTTGAGTTCATCGACTGCGGCTGCAATGGCGAGAGCGTCGACTACCCCGATATCGCGGAGAAAACCTGCGAAAAGGTAACTTCCGGGGAGGCCGACAAGGCAATACTCATCTGCGGCACAGGCGTGGGCATTTCCATTTCTGCGAACAAGATAAAGGGAATACGCGCTGCGCTCTGCGGCGACTGGTATTCCGCGAAGTACACCCGCCTGCACAACGACGCGAACGTGCTGTGCATGGGCGGCAGAGTTATCGGTGCAGGTCTTGCGGCTGAGATCGTGGATGTGTTCCTTGATACCGAATTTGAGGGCGGACGTCATGCGCGCCGCGTTGAAAAGATCATGAAGCTGGAGGAAAAGTAATATGAGTAACGTTATCGTTTGCGACCACCCGCTGGTTCAGCACAAGATATCCCTGCTGAGGGACAAGAACACCGGTTCCAAGGAGTTCCGCGAGTTGGTTCAGGAGATCGCGATGTTCATGTGCTACGAGGCTACCCGCGACCTTCCGCTGAAGGAAGTTCAGATCGAAACTCCCCTCGCGCTTGCCAACGCCAAGATCATCAGCGGCAGAAAGGTCGCTTTCGTACCGATCATGAGAGCCGGTCTCGGCATGATGGAGGGCGCTCTCGCGCTGGTTCCCGCCGCTAAGGTAGGTCACATCGGTCTGTACCGCGACGAATCCAACGGAAGCACCACGCACGAGTATTACTGCAAGCTGCCGTTCGATATCGCAAACCGCGAGGTTATCATTCTCGACCCGATGCTCGCTACAGGCGGCTCCGCTGTGAAGGCTATCAACATCGTGAAGAAGGCAGGAGCAAAGCAGATAAAGTTCATGTGCATCGTCACCTGTCCGCAGGGTCTGAAGGCAGTGCAGGACGCTCATCCTGACGTTGACATCATCACCGGCGCTATCGACGAGGGACTCAACGAGAACCTCTATATAGTTCCCGGCATCGGCGACTGCGGCGACAGACTTTTCGGCACAAAGTAATTACAGATATAGAAGAAATTATTACGTCCTGAATGGGGAAAACAGCCTTGCCGGAGGTTCAAAGCTCCGGCGGGATCTTTATGCCGCATTCAGGACGTTTCGTTTTGCACCCGGTTTTCGTGTAACCGGAGTTTCATGCATTGCAGCGCGGTTTATTGCTGTCAAGGGTAAATTTATACGAATTCTTTGGATTTAATTCTACATATTCTATATTTGCATATCGCATTTTATATGTTGACTTATACAAGAAAAAGTGCTATTATAGATATACTGCTACTAGATATAGAACATGTGTATCCAGAATGATACAAATATTGAAAATTCGAAAGGACTGTCGGCTCAATGATCAGGGTAATAAAAAAGGACAATACAAAGGAAGAATTCAATGTCCAGAAGGTGGTGAACGCGGTAAATAAGTCCGCCACCCGCGTGATGTACGAGTTTACCCCCACTGAGATCGAATATATCTGCAGCTACGTCACCGAGAAGGCAGAGGCGTTCCACACGGACGAAATCACCATCGCCCAGATGCACAACATAGTTGAGGGCGCTCTGGAGGCCACAAATCCGGACGTTGCAAAGAGCTACAAGGACTACCGCAACTACAAGCAGGACTTTGTAAGCATGCTGGACGAGGTGTACAAGAAGAGCCAGTCCATCATGTACATCGGCGACAAGGAGAACTCCAACACAGATTCTGCGCTTGTTTCCACCAAGCGGAGCCTTATTTTCAACGAACTGAACAAGGAACTCTACCAGAAGTTCTTCATGACCACCGAGGAGCTACAGGCGTGCCGTGACGGCTACATTTACGTCCACGACATGAGCGCCCGCCGCGACACGATGAACTGCTGTCTGTTCGACGTCAAGAGCGTGCTTGAGGGCGGCTTCGAGATGGGCAACCTCTGGTACAACGAGCCTAAGACCCTCGCCGTTGCCTTCGACGTTATCGGCGATATCACGCTGTCCGCTGCGAGCCAGCAGTACGGAGGGTTCACAGTTCCGAGCGTTGACCTGCTGCTCGAACCGTACGCGGAGAAATCCTACAAGAAGCAGTACGACCGCTACAAGAGCCTGGGGCTGTCCGACGAGGCAGCCGAGCGCGAGGCGATGGCGGACGTAAAGGTGGATTTCGAGCAGGGATTCCAGGGTTGGGAGTACAAGTTCAACTCCGTAAGCTCCAGCCGCGGAGACTATCCGTTCATCACCATGACTGCCGGCACAGGTACCGGAAGATTCGCGAAGATGGCAAGCATAACCATGCTGGACGTCCGCCGCAAGGGCCAGGGCAAGAAGAACTGCAAGAAGCCGGTTCTGTTCCCGAAGATCGTGTTCCTTTACGACGAGAACCTCCACGGTCCCGGAAAGCCACTTGAGGACGTGTTCAGGGCTGGCGTTGAGTGCAGCTCCAAGGCTATGTACCCCGACTGGCTCAGCCTCACCGGAGACGGCTATGTTGCCTCCATCTACAAGAAATACGGCAGGATAATCAGCCCGATGGGCTGCCGCGCATTCCTTTCCCCGTGGTTCGAGCGCGGCGGAATGGAGCCTGCGGACGAGAACGACAAGCCGGTGTTCGTCGGCAGATTCAATATCGGCGCGGTTTCGCTCAACCTTCCGATGATATACGCGAAGGCTCAGCAGGAGAGCAGGGACTTTTTCGAGGTGCTTGACTACTACCTGAATCTTATCAGAAAAATACACATTCGCACCTATGACTACCTCGGCGAGATGAAGGCGAGCACAAATCCGCTGGCTTACTGCGAGGGCGGATTCCTGGGAGGTCATCTTGGCATTCACGACAAGATAAAGCCGCTGCTGAAGTCGGCTACGGCTTCGTTCGGCATCACCGCGCTCAACGAGCTTGAGCAGCTTGCGGACAAGAAGTCACTTGCGGAGGACGGCAGCTTCGCGCTGAAGGTCATGGAGTACATCAATAAGCGCGTTTCTGAGTTCAAGAAGGAGGACGGACACCTCTACGCCATCTACGGAACTCCCGCGGAGAACCTCTGCGGATTACAGATAAAGCAGTTCCGCAAGAAGTACGGCATTATCGAGAACGTATCCGACCGCGAGTACGTAAGCAACAGCTTCCACTGCCACGTTACCGAGGACATCACCCCGATACAGAAGCAGGACCGCGAGGAGCGCTTCTGGGATCTGTTCAACGGCGGAAAGATACAGTACGTCCGCTACCCGATCGACTACAACAAGGGCGCTGTAGAAACGCTGGTGCGCCGTGCGATGAACAAGGGCTTCTACGAGGGCGTGAACCTCTCGCTGGCGTATTGCGACGACTGCGGCTATCAGCAGCTTGAGATGGACGTCTGCCCGAAATGCGGCAGCACGAACCTCACGAAAATCGACCGCATGAACGGCTACCTGAGCTATTCGAGGGTAAAGGGCGATACGCGCCTTAATGCGGCGAAAATGGCGGAAATAGCCGACCGCAAGAGCATGTAAAAAACGAAAGTGAACTTAAACAATGCGTTACCATAACATAACTACCGACGATATGCTGAACGGCGACGGACTTCGCACCGTGCTGTGGGTGGCGGGGTGCGAGCACCGCTGCCGGGGCTGTCACAATCCCATTACGTGGGACGTCGACGGCGGCGTACCGTTTGACGAAGCCGCGGAGCAGGAGCTTTTCGAGAAGCTCTCCGCGGATTACATAAGCGGAATAACGTTCAGCGGCGGCGACCCGCTCCACAAGCGCAACCGCGACGAGATAACCAGGCTTGCGAAGAAAGTTCGCGAGACTCTGCCTGGGAAAACCATCTGGCTCTACACCGGCTATAGCTGGGAGGATATCAGTGACCTTGAGATAATCCCGCTGCTTGACGTGCTGGTTGATGGAAAATATGTCGAGGCGGTCCGCGACCCGAAGCTGCACTGGAAGGGAAGCTCCAACCAGCGCGTTATCGACGTCCAGGAAACGCTGAGACTTGGCAAAGTGGTACTATTTGACTGAAAGGTGATGACTATGAAAAGAATAGCAAAGTTTGAAAAGGTAAGCTTGACGCAGTTCAAGGCAGGATGCACGCGCGAGGACGCAGAGAAGGTCTATGAGGGCATAAAGCTCCCGAAGCGCGCAACGGCGGGCTCCGCAGGGTACGACTTCTATGCTCCGTTCGATATTGAGCTGAAGCCCGGTGAGACCGCAAATATCCCGACGGGTATCCGGGTGCTTATCGAGGACGGCTGGGTTCTGAAAATCTACCCGCGCAGCGGTCTGGGATTCAAGTACCGCCTACAGCTCAACAACACGGTCGGGATCATCGACAGCGACTATTCAAGATCGGATAACGAGGGTCACATTTTTATTAAGGTTACAAATGATTCCAACGAGGGCAAAACGCTGAGCATTCCGGCGGGAACCGGCTTCGCGCAGGGGATCTTCGTTGAGTATGGGATCACGGTGGACGACGACGCGTCGGGAGTACGCAACGGCGGTTTCGGCTCGACAACTAAATAATATAAAAGGCAGGAATCAAAGTTCCTGCCTTTTGTTTATTTGCTGTTTTTCTGCTTGTCGTAAGCTGTAACGTATTTATCGGCGATGTTTGCGATCTTTTCGTAGCCCGGGTCGCTGTTAGCGAGCACCGCCTTGAAGAACGCGTACACTTCCTTGCTGGTGACGCGGGAAATACGGTTCGCGATGTACTCGTGCGTTGCGTACAGCTCAGGATTGTCGAGTATCGCGAGGGAGAACTCCACGAATTTCTTCGGGTTGGTGAATTGCAGGTAGTTGCATGCGGTCACGATACTTGCGTAGAAGTTCGGCGAAATAATTATCTCGTCATTGTACTCCACCTCGCCGGCAAGCAGCGCGTTTAACTGTCCTTGAGTGAGCTTGTCAACGGTGAATACCGACTCCATCATTTCGCAGTCAGGCATTTGCTCGCACTGGTCAAGCACGGGGCGGGGAATTACCTTGTTGCTGTAGGATTTTTTCCGAACCAGTCCCAGCTTGCGGGTCAGAGCACGGTACTGTTCCGGCTTATACTCAAACCTGGTTTCAAGCAGTATCTTCAGCATTTCCCGCGGGAACAGCTCCAGCGGTATCTTCACTGACGCGCTGCGGAATCCGGTAATTCCTTCCTGCTTTGGAGTTTCCGGCGCGGGCTTCGGCTGTTCAGCAGGCGCTGCCTCGGCTTCGGGAGCCGCTTCCTCTGCCGCGGCATTTTCCGTAGGAGCCTCCGTATCATCAGCCGGAGCGGTAGCTTCCGCGGGCGCAGGAGCAGTCACTGGCTTTACAGGTTCGTCGGTATATGGCTCGTTTATCTTTTCAATTACCGCGCACTTGTATGGTATCTTCGCGTCAACGCAGGATACCGCGCCATGGTGTCCCTTCAGAAGCACGGAGTGCAGCCCGGACAGGTGGTACACGATTCCCTGGCAAATTCTCGACTTCGCAGCTTCGTTAGTCATGGGGAGCAGCTTTGAGTCGTAGGTGTCCAGCGGTGTGCCGGGTATCAGGAAGCAGGGGCGGAATGTCTTGCTCCTGCCGATGGTGCGGTTGTGCTCGGCGGTTCCGTGTATCTCGTGGGCAAGATTGTAGGCTCCCCAGAAGAACGTACCGGCTCCGTCGGTGGGGTAGTAGTCGGAATAGTAGATCGTGTAAACCCCGTCGGGGAGCAGCGCAAGCACGTCGTGCAGCCCCGCCGCGAGGGAATCCCCCTTGTTCAGCCGCGTGAAGCTTTCTGTGAGCGTGTCGTGTATCTCATCGTCCATCGCGGAGTAGCCGGTGCACAGTGAAATGAGCTTATCGGAGCTTTTGCTGCCGTGATTCGGACAGAGTATCTCGGCAACCGGGTCGTTGCCTATGTAGAAAAGGCGGGTCTGCGCCGAGGTATCGCCGCGCTTGGCTCCGTAGCCTGCCGAGCAGGTACCTATTACCGCCTTGCCGCCGCGCACGGAGGCAAGCACAACATTGCTGCCTCCGATGTCGATGTGTTCGCTTTTTATCTCAACTCCCACTTGCCGTTACCTCCATTTAACGCTGTTCAAGACGAAGTGAAATTATATCCGCGATACCGCCGATACACTTCTTGTCGAATGCCTTCTTGGGAACGAAAACCGATGTGCTGCCGTCCTTATAGAAAACGAACATCTTGTCTGATTCTATAAAGTAGTCCAGGGACGACCACGGTATCAGCTCCTGATTGTCGGCGACGCAGCTTTCGCAGGCTGAAAAGCCATATGGGCTGATTATGAACGATATCGGCTCGTTTGAAGCAGGGTCGCAGCTTGAAACTGCGGTGTACTTCCTGCGTGCGACCGCGTGGCATATCATGTAGACGATCAGGGTCAGGATCGCGCCGCCGATTATCGAGATGGGTATGAAGTACAGAACGTTGCTGCGGGTTATCCCCACGAAAATGTGGAGCGCCAGCAGGATAACGAGCATGAGCATTACCGCGAGCAGCCACAGAACCTTCATCAGCCGGAAATTCATCAGCATGATGAACGTCGCCGCCGCGTCGTTTTCGTCTATCTCGCAGGAGCCGTAGTAGGATTCCTTGCCGGGGTCGGTCTCAATGTACTCGCTTTTCAGCGGTAGAATGCGCCGTTGGTGTACATACTCAAATCCGCCGGATTTCTGCGCGCATTCGATTATCGCGATGGCGCGGAAGTAATCCGACTGGTCGCTGAAATCCTTCTTGTGGATAATGAAATCGCAGTTTTCGGTATGTATCGTAATAGCGCGCTTGTCCTCCGTGACCTTCTGCACCAGATCCCAGCTATAAACAAGTGGCTGGGGGGCGTTCGCGTATACTGCAAATACCTCGCCAATAATATATGTCACTCCTGCGCCCTCGTTGTATATCTTGACAGGGCGTAAGTCACAGAATGCCATTTCCTCACCTTCCAAACATAATTCTCATGGTAGTATGATACTATATACTATTATTTATTATATCATATAATCACGAATAAATAAAGGGGTTTTGGAGAAAAAATACAGTTTTTTTGTAAAAAAACCGGACGAAAAGTGCAGAAACCTTCCGTCCGTGTTATGTCAGAATGTGAATTCGAGCGCCTTGCCCTTTTCGGTATCAAGCGACATGTGACACACCTCGCCGTTTACAGGAACGTCAATTTCACATTTGCCGCCGAGTTTGGGCATTATGCGGAGCTTCCGTACCGAGCCCTTTTCCCAAGAAGCGTCGATGACGAAACCGCCCCGGGCGCACAGTCCGGTGAATTTACCAGTGTTCCAGTCGGCAGGGCATGCCGGAAGCAGCCTGATAGATTCCTCGTGGCTTTGCAGCAGCATTTCTGCGATACCTGCGGAGGCTCCGAAGTTTCCGTCGATCTGGAACGGCGGGTGAAAGTCCCACAGATTCTGGAACGTGCAGCTCTCAAGAAGCCCGCGCAACAGCTTGTAAGTACGCTCGCCGTCGCCGGTGCGCGCCCACAGGTTGATTTTGTACGCTCTCGCCCAGCCGGTGGACTCGTCGCCGCGGTCGTTCATCGTGGCGATCGCCGCCTTCATCAGCTCCGGTCTGGAGTGGTTTATCTGCTTGCCTGGGTAAAGTCCCATCAGGTGGGAGATGTGGCGGTGATTCTTCTGCACCCTGCTGCGGTCGAAGTCCGGCTCGTCCTCCTCGAACCACTCCTTGAGCAGTCCGGTCCTGCCGATGTGGTAGGGCTTCAGCTTCGGGAGTATATCCTTGACTTTTCCTGCAAGCTCCGGGTCGGTGTTAAGCTCCTTGGAGGCCTTGAGGAAGTCGATGAAAAGCTGCTCGATAAGGCTCTGCTCGTAGGTGTTTCCGATGGTCGCGGGACCGTGCTCCGGTGAGTATGTCGGCGAGGACACCATTCTGTCCTGCTTCTCATCGTAGATGAGCCACTGAACGTAGAACCGCACGCTCTCGCGCATTATCGGGTAGATTTTGTCACGGAGGTAGTCCTTGTTGCCGGTGAATTCGTAGTGCTCCCAGATGTTCTGCATGAGCCATGCGACCGCGGCGGTCGACCAGCCCCAGTAGAACTCCCAGCCGGGAGCCGTCCAGCCGAAGGGTGAGCACTGCGTATGCGCAGTCCAGCCGTTTTCGGGGTTCTCGGGAGTGCTCTCTATGCCGTAGTATTCCTTCGCGGTGACGCGCCCCGGCTCCCGCAGGGAATCGAGGAAATCCGTCAGCGGAGGGACTGTTTCCGCGAGGTTCGTGTTATATGCGCCCCAGTAGTTCATCTGGAGATTTACGTTTATATGATAGTCGCAGCACCATGGCGGAGTGTTGCTCTCGTTCCACACGCCCTGGAGGTTAGCCGGAAGTGAGCCTTCCCTTGACGAGGAGATCAGCAGGTATCTTCCATAGCTGAAATACAGCGTTTCGAGGCGTCTCATGGCTGACTTGTCGCCAGCGCGGTAGGCTTCCAGGAGCTTGTCCGCGGGAAGCTCCCTTTCCTCGCCGAGGTCGAGGGAAACGCGGCTGAACATGCTGGAATAATCCGTGTAGTGCTCCTCGTAGAGCGCGTCCCAGCCGAGGCGCTCCGCGGTGTGGAGCAGCGGCTTTGTGACTGCGGAAGGCTCCGTTTCGGTGCGGTATTTCGGAAACTTCATGTCGTAGTCGGTGGCTGCGCAGAAGAACACCGCAGCTTCGGAAGCGCCGGAGATCTCAAGCGCCTTCCCGGCGGAGGTGATGCTTCCGTCGCAGAAAACGCGGAATCTCGCGTCGAAGCGCATGCCATTATCCTCGGCGGCGCCGGAATATATGAGTGTGTTATTTTCAGCGGTTATCGTCGCTGCGTGGGTCTTGTCGAGGGAGAGCCTGAAATTGAGCGCGCCCTTTTCAGAAGCGGTGAACCTGAACGCGATGACCCTTGCGGGGTAGCTTGCGAACGCCTCGTGGGTGAATCGCACTCCGCCCTTGGTGAATCCGCAGGAGTACAGCGACTTGTCCAGATCAAGGCAGCGGCGGTAGGAGCTTACCTCCCCATCGGGGAGCGTGAAGTCGAGCACCGCGTCGCAGAGGAGCAGGTAGCTGCCGAAATCCCCGTCGCCGGTGAGCATCGGGAGAAGTTCCTCGGCGCGTGCATTCTCGCCGGCGGCGAGGAGCTTCTGCACCTGCTTTACATATGTATATCTGCCGCGGTGGTTTCCGCCGTAGTAGTCGGGGCGTGCCGCGCAGGGACCGCCCGCCCAGAACGTCTTTTCGTTGAGGACGACGCGCTCCTGTTCGATACCGCCGAACATGCTGGCGCCCATGTATCCGTTGCCTATCGGAAGGCAGGTCTGTTCCCACAGCCCGAAGTCGCCGGGATGGTCAAAATAGATCTGGTTGGTTCTGCTCATATCTTTATATCCTTCTAAAATGCGCTTTTTGCGGTTACAGACCGGAAAAGCACCGGCTGTAATCGTTCACAGCATAATTATACCACACTTATCGCTAATTGTCAATAAAATTCAGCAATTGTCATTCGTCGGCGGGCTTCAGCTCGGTAATTATGTGATCGGTCAGGCGCGCGATGGTCTCAAGGTCCTCGCTGTCCGGGACTTCCTTCCCGGCGGACGTCGCTATCGTATGGAATGTTCCCTGGATTATAAAGGAAAGAACGATGTCGTTGCGGCGGCTCTTCAGGTTCGGGAATTCCGCGTAGAGGCGCGCTTTTATGCGTTCCTCGATCTTCTCCGCAAACCCGGAATACCTCGAGCCGGAGAACACGCTGTTCAGCGTGGAGAGACTGTTCAGCAGCGCACGGCGCATTTCTGCGGTGTACTTGCGGGGATCGTCGAAAAATTTGTTCAGACCCTGTATTTCGGAAAGAATATCGTCGATCACCTCGTCCTCCATCTCGTCGGCGAGGGAGTAGATGTCCGAGTAATGAAGATAGAACGTTGCCTTGTTGATCTCGGCGAGCTTCGCCAGTTCGGTCACGGTGATCTTTTCTATCGGTTTTTTCCTGCGAAGCTCCAGAAAAGCGGATTTGATCGCAGCACGGGTTTTCTGAATTCTTAGATCCATGTGGGTCCTCCAAAATAGACAAATATGTACAAACGTCGCGTATTAGACTTTGGTATGATTTTGTTGCTTGAACAGTTTAGCAATATATATTATAATTATTTTGTACATATTTAATTATAACGTAAAATACGAGGATTGTCAACCTATTTTTTACAATTTGGAGGTAATATTTTGAATTTACGTGATTTCAGCTCCGGCGACTGCTTTGACGTCTACAAATGGCTCGGTGCGCAGTTCGACGGCTTCGGCACTACGTTCAGAGTTTATGCGCCCAATGCGGAAGGCGTGTCAGTCATCGGCGATTTCAACGGCTGGCAGGACTGGTACCTCAACCGTACCGGCGACGGCAAATTCTGGGAGATACGCATAACTGACGCAAGACCGGGGCAGATGTACAAATACAAGATTTACCACGGCGGGAACTGCGTTGAGCACTGCGACCCGGTGGGCTTCGGCATGGAGCTGCGCCCGAAATTCGCTTCCATAATACGCGACATGCGCTTCGACTTTGACGACCTCGACTGGATGGAGAAGCGCCACACCTGGCACGGCGACGCGCTGAACATCTACGAGGTCCACCTCGGAAGCTGGCGCACGGATCCCGGCGACCCCAACGGCTGGTACAAATACGAGGACATCGCGCCGCAGCTCGTGAAGTACTGCAAGGAGCACGGCTACAACTGCGTCGAGCTTATGCCGCTGAACGAGTACCCCTGCGACGAAAGCTGGGGCTATCAGGCGACCGGATTCTTCTCGCCGACCTCCCGCTATGGAACCGCCGAGGGTCTGAAAAAGCTGGTGAACACCTGCCACAAGAACGGTATTGCAGTGCTGATGGACTACGTTCCGGTGCATTTTGCGGTGGACGGCTACGCGCTGGCTCAGTTCGACGGCACTCCGACCTACGAGTCGCAGTTCAAGGACATCGCGTTCAGCGAGTGGGGAAGCTGCAACTTCGACTTCACGAAGGGACCGGTATGCAGCTTCCTGAAGTCTGCGGCGAACTACTGGCTGACGGAATACCACTTCGACGGGCTTCGCATGGACGCTATCAGCCGCGTTATCTACTACATGGGCGACCCGTCCCGCGGTGAGAACGTGTGCGGCGTGAAGTTCCTGAAATCGCTGAACCGCGGGCTGAAGTGGATCAATCCGTCCGCGATACTCTGCGCGGAGGATTCCACGGATTACCCGATGGTAACAAAGCCGGTGGACGAAGGCGGTCTCGGCTTCGACTACAAGTGGGACATGGGCTGGATGAACGACACGCTCAACTACTTCCGCACCCCGCCGGACGAGCGCGTGAACCACTACCACAAGCTGACATTTTCGATGATGTACTACTACAGCGAGAAGTACATACTCCCGCTTTCCCACGACGAGAACGTACACGGCAAGGCTACCGTTATTCAGAAGATGTACGGCGATTACGACGATAAGTTCCCGCAGGCGAGGGCGCTTTATATGTACATGTACGCGCACCCGGGCAAGAAGCTGAATTTCATGGGAAGCGAGCTTGCGCAGTTCCGCGAGTGGGACGAAAAGCGCGAGCAGGACTGGGATATCCTGAAGTACCCCATGCACGACGGATTCATGCATTTCATGAAGAAGCTGTGCAATATGTACCTTGAGATACCGTCGCTTTCCCGCTGGGACGACGCTCCGGAGGGCTTCCGCTGGCTGGACTGCGACAGTGCGCTCAAGCGCTGCTACACCATGCTCAGAAGCTGCGACGGAGGCGCTCCGGTGGCTGCGGTGTTCAATCTTTCCGACCGCGTGCAGGACGGCTACGTACTGAACATCGGGCAGGGCAAGCGGCTGAAGCTGCTGCTTGATTCCACCGAGGACAGGTACGGTGGCTGCGCTCCGCACTACCCCGGAAGTATGACCGCCGATCAGAACGGAAATGTGAAGCTGAGCGTCCCGAGGTACTCCGCGGCGTATTACGAGGTAGCCGACTCTGTTCCGAAGGGAAACGCAGGCGGTCCGGCGAATCAGAGCCGTCACGGTCAGCAGCGCCGCCGCTCCAGAAAGAAAAAGCATTGAATTATCCGCCGCGCCGATGGAGGAAACTCTGCGGCGCGGCATTTTATTCGGGTTTCCGCAATTTTCGAAAAAAATCGAAAAAATTTTGTAAAAACGCTTGACAAATCCGGAACGATGTGCTATAATATACAAGTCGAAACGAGACAGGGGCTCGACAGAAAACAAAGCTCCGAAATATTCAGAAATGGACAGGTGGCTGAGCTGGTCTAAGGCGCACGATTGGAAATCGTGTAACGATTAAACCCGTTCGAGGGTTCGAATCCCTCCCTGTCCGCCATATTTAGCCGCGTATTTCAGCGCGGCTAAAATTATATTATAGGCTGTCTTTTATAGGCGGTCATTTTAGTATCCGGAATACATATGTCCCGAACCTGAAAAGGAGAATACTATGAAGTACGAATTAACAAAGGATCTTGAAACAGGAAACCGAATCATTGATAATGAGCACCGTGAACTCCTGAACGCCGTCAACGCGCTGCTTGACGCATGCAGCGCCGGCAAGGGACGCGCCCAGGTAAGCAGCACTGTAAAGTTCCTTAACGACTACGTTGACCGCCATTTCGCGCATGAGGAGCAGCTTCAGAAGCAGAGCGGCTACCCGGGATATGAGGCGCACCATGCGTTCCACGAGAAGTACAAGCAGACCCTGCGTGAAATAACCGCCGGAATGTCCGATAATTGCAGCATTGCGGACCTCGCGAAGCTCAACGGGCATGTGAGCCTGCTGGTGAGCCATATCCGCACCGAGGACAAGAAGCTCGGGGCGTTCCTGAACAAATAATACGCTCATAACGCTGACAGAACGGCGCGTTTCTCCGGAGACGCGCCGTTTTGCTATAGACGAGCTCTATTGCATGACCACCTGCATATAATAATTCTTGACAACCCGCGTTGAATGTGCTATAATCGCAGCATAAACACATTCACAGGAGAAACACTATGACATTGCAGCAGATGAAGTACGCGCTGACAATAGCGGAGCAGGGCTCGATGAACAAGGCGGCGGAGCAGCTTTTTATCTCGCAGCCGTCGCTTACAAGCGCGGTCAGGGAGCTTGAAAAGGAAATAGGGATACAGGTTTTCGTCAGGAGCAGCCGGGGAGTTTCCGTCACCGCTGAGGGCGCGGATTTTCTGATGTACGTGCGTCAGGTCTACCAGCAGTACGAGCTGCTGCACCAGAAGTACGGCGGGAGCGGCGGCGCAAAGCGGAAATTCGGAGTTTCCACGCAGCATTATTCCTTTGCGGTAAAGGCGTTCGTTGAGATGGTTAAGAATTTCGGCACGCTGAATTTCGAGTTCGCCATACGTGAGACCCGCACGATGGACGTACTGCACGACGTGGGAGGATTCCGCAGCGAGGTCGGGATAATCTACCAGTGCGACTACAACCGACGGATAATCGGGAAAATGCTCCACGAGCTGGAGCTGGAGTTCGTTCCGCTTATCGACTGCCGTGCGTACGTCTACCTGTGGAAGGATCACCCGCTTGCGAACGAGAAGTCGATCGGGCTTGAGCAGCTCGCGGATTACCCCTGCCTGGTGTTCGAGCAGGGTGACGGCGCGAGCGGATTCCTTGCTGAGGAGATACTCACCGACAACGACTATCCGCGCATCATCAGGAGCACCGACCGCGCTACTCAGCTTAATCTCATGGTGGGTCTCAACGGATACACGCTGTGCTCCGGCATAATCTGCGAGGAGCTGAACGGAAACGAGTACCGCGCGGTGCCGTTCCGCGAGGACGAGAACAACCGCAACACCGTCATGGAGATAGGCTACGTGATGAAAAAGCACAGCATACTCAGCGATATCGGGGAGGTCTACATCAGCGAGGTAAGGCGGTACCTCAGCGGCTGCGAGGGATACAAGGAGGAGAACAAATGAGCTATACTTTTCAATACGCCGAGGTCCTGGAGCTGAAAAAGGCGTGCGCAGAGCATTTCCCGGATCATGTACACTTTCATGACGGCTGCGGAGGTCAGTATTTCTCGCTCGACGAGGAGAATGACGCGCTGTGCGGGTTCATCGCCGGGTACTTTGCGGAGCGCGGCTTAACGGCGGAATTCACGGGCGGCGGAACGGTTTTCACCGTCTCGAAGAATTGACAAAGAGGCTCCCGCATGCGGCGTGGGCTTTTTCTATGGAAATTTTGCCCAAAGTGCTGTAAAAGTTTGCTTTTTCTATTGACTTAAAGAGGAAAATATTATATAATATAGAGTGTATAATTATGCATTATAGTCCGGCTCACGGCAGCCTGGCATTCTATAATATCCCGGAGGTATTTGTATGAAGCTCAGAAAAAGAATCGCGGCAGCGTTTACAGCGCTGGCACTAATGTTCACGTTGACTGACCCGGCGGCGCTCGGAGGTCTGATTGGTTCTTCTGGCGTTGCGTCGGCATATTCTATAATGTCCTTACTTGTAAACACAAAGTCTAACAAAATTCCTGTTCCTGAGGTTGGATTGGATTTATCAACAATAAATAAGAACTTTAACCCCGGGCTTGATTATATAAGTAGCGTGAATGTGTCATGGTATGAAGGTTCTCCAGTTATCGGTTCTGACGGAAAAGCAGTTTTGCCTTCGAACACTGTTAACAGTTTTGGATATAATAGGCATTACTATGCGGTAGCAGAGTATATTCCTGGTCCTGGTTCATCAGCTGTAGGTAATGTTCCCGTGTTTTTTTATGTTGATGACCCAATAAAACCAACTGATAGTGAAGTTTCTGCAAAGTCGTGGATAGGCGACACCGGCTCGATCTTCGCCGTGTTCGACTTCTCGACTTACCAGGCTACAAAGAAAGCCAAGGCGACCGGAGCGCGCTTCGTGCCGTCCGGCGACCCCAAGTACGGCTTCAGCGCCGATTACACAACGGTGTTCTTTACCATACCCTCCCACTCCAAGACCGACGTTATCGAAGGTCTGCTGCCGGGAACTGTAACTATTGACACCGAGGACAAAGAGGGCAGCGGTCTTTCCTTCGCGAATGTTCCTGTGACCTGGAAATCCGGAAGCAGCTTCACATACGAGGGCGCCGGCTACGACCAGACAAACGTAACTGGAATGACCTTTACCATAGTCGGAACTGCCACCGTACCCACTAACAGGCTCAACGATATAGATTCGACAAGCGCCGGTGCAAAGACAAAGTTCACGCTGAAGGCGACCATTACAGTTGACCCTGCGGATAAGGTGCAGAAGCCGTCTTTCTCAAGCGAGAATCCCGACGGCTCCACGTTTGACAAGACCACCTACATAAAGCTCGATCTCCCGAAGGAAGATAACGTAACCTATTATTACATCGTTGCCTCCAGCGAGGACGAGCTGAACTCTCTGCCGTTTATTTACGACAACGACCACACCTACTACTCCAGCCGCGGAATTATGATAACAGGCGTGGTAAACAAGAGAGTTCAGAGCTGGATAAAGGTTATTGGTAAGCACAACGAAAAGCAGGACAGCGACGTGCTGACCGGCTCGTTTACTGTTGCGATGCGCTCCAGCACCGGCTCCAATATCCCTGAGATACACATTATCGTCGACCAGCCGGTAGGCGGGCAGGCGCTTGATATCTCTGCGGAACTTGACCCCTCGGCTCCCGACTACGAGACCGAGACGTTCGAAATATCCGATTTCGGCGCGGTTCAGTGGAAGGGCGGCTCCGGAAGCAGCGCCCTGGCTGAGTACAACACGGAGTACACCATGCTGGTGGAGGTTATCCCTAACAGCCCGAACTACGTGTTCCTGCGTACTCCCGACGTTTACGTGAATGGAGTGAGATGCTCCGGCTCCACTAACGACACCGGTACGTTCACGATCGTTTACACCTTTGAAAAGACCGGAAAGCTCACCGACTACAGAGCTGTATCCCCCGGAAAGGTCGCCAACGTGTCCAGCGGAACCACCGTGACCCAGATGGAAAACAGCTACCTCCCCAAGACGGTAACAGTTGTCGGCACCAAGGATAACCGTATTTCCGAGACATGCAGCGTAACATGGGATCTCACCACCGCGATAACCGACAAGGGAACTCCCTATAACCCCAAGATAGGCACTGCCCAGACAGTCACATTTACCGGTAAGGTAAGAGTCCCCGACTACATGGAGGAGGACTCCGCGAAGATGACCGTAACGGCGCAGATCTATGTTGAGGAAGCGTCGAAGGTCCCTGCGCCCTGGTCATACCCTCCCGATACCGTGGAAGGTCAGGGGACCACCGTGTTCAATTCCCCGCAGGATATCTCGCTTGAATCCGCGGTAAACAGCGCGACCATCTACTATAACATCGAAGCGTACGAGAACATCAGCGATATCTCCAAGCTCGCCGACCCCACCGAGACCGGCGGCACGAAGTACATCGAGCCGATCACGCTTTCCGGCGTGCCCGGGCAGTCGCTGTATTACTGCATAAAGGCGATAGCCACAGCCCCTGGCATGAAGCAGAGCGACGTATCCACATTTGTATACAAGGTAGTTATCGAGAAGAAAAAGACCCAGATCCCGAAGCCCACTCCGGAGCCGGGAAACTACGCCAGCTCGCTGACGATCACGCTCAATACCGAAACTCCCGGCGCGAAGATATACTATACCCTCGACCCGAACGCAACAAAGTCCAGCGGATTCATCGAGTACACAGGTCCGTTTGACCTGAATGTTGCTGCGAACAGCACAAAGACATTCGCGCTGCGCACCTATGCGAAGGCTCCGAATGACAGCTGGAAGGATTCCGACATCAGCGAGGATCTTATCTATAAAATAACCGTGCCCAAGGAAAAGGCGGCGGTACCGGTGCCGAGCGTTCTTGACACCGCCAGCGAAACCGCGATCACGCTCACGCTCTCCTGCGCGACAGCCAAGGCTGATATCTACTATTCCATCGACACTCCGATAACCTCCACCTATAATGGAATTCTGTACAAGTCGGGAACCAAGATAACCCTCAAGCGCGTGGATAATCAGGTCGTGACATACAAGCTGTATACCTATGCGAAGTCCAACGACCCAAGAATTGACGACAGCCTTGTAAAGACGTACACCTACACCGTCGGCAAGGACTACGGCGTTAAGAGTATCGAGATAGTCAAGCGGCCTGCAAAGTATTCCTACTACATGGGCGAGAAGCTGAATGTCGTAGGCGGCCTTATCAAGGTAACGTACATCGATGAGACCAAGGCTCCGGAAACAGTTTACATGACCGAGAGCATGATTCAGGATTTCGATAGCTGGGTACTGGGTCAGCAGACTCTTACAGTTTATTATCAGGGCTGCACGGCTGCGTTCAATATCGTGGTGCGCAGACGTTCGTCAAGCAGTTCTGATTCTGACAATAAGCCGAGCGATTCCGGCAAGGACGATGGCAAGAAGGACGATACTACCACCGACCCGGGTACTTCCGACACCGACAAAGACAACACTACCGATGGGACGGTATCCGACCCGACAATGGTGGGAAGCCTGGTGAAGGGCTGGACGCAGCTCCAGAAGAAGATAGCGGCTGCTGCGAAGAATTCCCGCATTGTTATCAATCTGAACGGAAACACGTCCGTACCTGCGGATATCATCAACACCGCGATGAAGAAGAAGATCACGCTGGAGTTCGTGGTAAACGACATGCTGAGCTGGGTAGTCGACACCGGTGCGCTGAAAAAGACGGTGGCTTCCCTCAGCGTGGGATTAAAGACCAACGACGTTTATATCCCGACGGTGCTTATAGACAGCTCCGGAGACAGCGAGATAGTCAGAGTGCACACCTACGGCAAGAATAAGATAGGCGCGGTGCTTTACGTCAAGACCGGCAAGAAGGTGAACAACCGCTTTGCAAATCTGTTCAGGTATAACGAGGATTCGCACCTGCTTGATTTTGTTGATACTTCGAAGATAATTTCGAGCACCGGCGTTGCCCAGGTAGTTCCGGCGAACGGCGGCGATTACGTCCTCATGCTGGACACCAGGACGAGGCTCCCCGGCGACGCTGACAACAGTACGACGATAGACGCCCGGGACGCTTCCGCGATACTCAAGATGTGCGTAGGCACGATGGAGCTTGACGACACATGCGACTACAACGGCGACGGATTTGTCAATGCAATTGATTCGGCTGCGATACTCCGTTCAGTCGTAGGACTCAAAAAGTAAACCAGACAGCAGGGAACTCCGGTTTCCTGCTGTTTTTTCCGGACGTAAAAGGAGAAAACATGCGTATTGAAACGGAGCGGCTGTATCTGCGTGAGATGACAGCCGCAGATTACGAGGCGCTGTACGCCGTACTGGCGGATTCGGACATCATGCAGCATTACCCATACACGTTTGACGAGGCGAGGGTGCGCGGCTGGATAGACCGCAATATTGAGCGCTACAGTGTATTCGTGTTCGGACTGTGGGCGGTGTGCCTCCATGAAAACGGCGAGATGATAGGCGACTGCGGGCTGACTATGCAGCTAATAAACGGTCAGATAAAGCCGGAGATAGGCTGCCATATCCGCAGGGACATGCAGCGGCGCGGGTACGCAAAGGAATCCGCTTCGGCGGTCAGGGACTGGGCTTTCTGCAATACGCCGTTCAATGCGGTCTATTCATACATGAAAGCGGCGAACCTGCCGTCATGCCGCACTGCGGAAAGCTGGGGCTGTACCCAGGTAGACGAGTACGCCGACGCGGAGAACGAGCTTACAAAGGTGTACGCCATCACACGTAATGAATGGCAGATGCTCACCGGGAATAACAGCAAATAAACTGAATCGAAAATTGCGCAGATAAGTGTTGATGAATCACCGGAAATATGCTAATATATAGATATAGGCAGGAAATTCCGATGATCAGGAGGTAATTATGGGCAGGCAGGAAAACATAGAAATATTCGAAAACACGATGTCGATGTGCAGGACCGATCCGTTTCTGAGATCGGCGATAAAGGAATCAAGCGGCGCGCAGTCTCTGATACCGGAGGGTGACTGGGTGGAGCTTCCTATGATACAGAAGGGCGCCGCCGCGAAGGTCGTGGTGAGCCGCAAACGCACACTGGAAGCCGCCGCCGGCTACGCCAGGGCAGGGAAGCGCGTGTGCGTGCTGAATTTCGCTTCGGCGTCCAACCCAGGCGGCGGAGTTAAGAACGGCTCCTCAGCGCAGGAGGAGGCGATATGCCGCTGTTCGACGCTGTATATGAACCTAATTCAGCCGGATATGTGGAGCGGGTTCTATACTCCGCACCGTGCGGCACCGGATCCGCTCCACAGCGACGACTGCATATACACTCCCGGAGTTGTGGTGTTCAAGACGGACAGCGCGTTTCCGGAGGTAATGCCGCAGGAAGAATGGTACAGCGTGGACGTTATCACCTGCGCGGCTCCGAACCTGCGGGAAAAGCCGAGCAACTCGATGAATTATGACGGACACAGCGCAGTCAGCATTTCGGACGGCGACCTCCGGAAGCTCCACGAGAAGCGCATGGAGCGCATACTCAGCATAGCCGCACAGCACGGGTGCGATGTAGTTATACTCGGCGCGTTCGGCTGCGGTGCGTTCATGAATCCGCCGGAGGTAGTCGCGGCGGGGATAAAATCCGCGCTTGAGGGCTTCATGGAGCGCTTTGAAACCGTGGAGTTCGCCGTGTACTGCTCCCAGCGTGACGACACGAATTTCCGCGTGTTCGACAGGGAGTTCGGCTCACGGAAGTGACTCAGGCTGAAATCTGAAAATCAAAACCGGCGGAGAGCAATGCTCCCTGCCGGTAGTTTTATTCAGTTCTGAGGGACATCGAAACCACGCACTCAACGTGGCACGAGCCGTTGCAAACAATGTCTGCGGTGGCTTAAGGAGATTGTAGTCTGGGACGATAGATTTTCTGTGGAGTTGAAGTCGGGAATTAAGGTCGATGTTGAAAGATAATCATAAACACACAAACCCTCCAAGCTATGATGGTCCAGAGGGTTATTTTGCTTCCTATGAACTGGAATTTCTCAATTTTACACTTGGATTATGTAAGAATGTTCCCATGCGCACAGGAATATCATCTACAACAAAAAATAAGCGAGCTGAATTTGTCAACTCGCGTATTTTTGATAAAGAGTTTTATTTCTTTTGTCGTTTTGTAAGATGTGTGAACGGATTTTTAATACAGAGGCACAATGATAACGATGACAATAAAAACAGAAATAATGAAATCCAATAGTACATGGTGTTGCTCTTAGCCACTTCTCCAGTTAATGGATTATATATTATGTCAATTTTCTTTCCGACTAGTCTATCAACGTTAGCATTGTCACCTTTATAAAAAGGTTCAATATATAAAGTTACATCGGAGTGGGTGTGATTATTTATATCTGTATATGTTCCAAACACGACACCACCCGGTAATCCAACAAATGTTATTGTAGCTGTCGTAGTAATCCAATTTCGTTGATGAATATAGGTGCTAATATTAAAAGTACACCATATAATAGATAAGATAAAGACTACAAATATTAAAATCTTATACCTTCTTTTCATACAACCTCCTGAAATCAATGTAATGCATATCCAACCATAAATCGAGAATCATTTGCGTTTTCAAGGAATTTTGATATCACATTATATATTGCACAACAGAAAACAACTTTTCTGCTCACCAACACAGCACTTCCGTACACCCGACCCCACCGCCGTGTATCGCTACGGAACTGCTGCCGCCGTGGACATATTACCACAAACGAAAATCACCTATAAAACGGAAAATCAGCACATTTGCCCCAGCACGCCTAAGCCGCACCGTTAAGCCAACAATCCCAATTTACTCCTCTTTCCGTGACATCGAAACCACGCACTCAACGTGCCGCGTAAACGGGAACATATCGAACGGCTGAATGCACTCGACATTGTAGTTTTTCGTCAGCGTGCGGAGGTCTCGCGCGAGAGTGACCGGGTTGCAGGAGATATACACGATACGTTCCGGTCTGATGACGGACAGCGCGCGCAGAAACTGCTTGTCAGCGCCGGCGCGGGCGGGATCCATTATCACTTCGTCGAAGCGGACTCCCTTTTTTGCGCGTTCCCGGAGGTACTCTCCGGCGTCGCCGCGGTTGAACGCCGCGTTCCTGGTGATCCCGTTCAGCTTGCAGTTCTGCACTGCGTCCCTGACCGCCGCGGAGTTATATTCGATACCCTGAACCGCCTTAACACGGTCGGAAGCGATGATTCCGATGGTGCCGGTACCGCTGTATGCGTCGAGGAGCGTGTCGTTTTTCGTCAGCTTTGCCGCGTTTATCGCGAAGTTGTACAGTTTCTCCGCCTGCACCGGATTTACCTGGTAGAACGACTGCGGCGATATACGGAATTTCTTCCCGCATATCTCGTCGATGATGTAGCCTTCGCCGAAAAGTACCTCCGCGTGGTCGCCAAGGGTCAGAAAATCAGGGCTGCGGTTTACCGAGAAGGTCACGGTCTTTATCGCAGGGAATCTCTTGACCAGCGCGGTAACGAAGTCGCGCTTCTTCGGGAACATCGACGTCCCCCCGACGATTGTCACCAGGATCTCCCCGGTGTTCCTGCCAATGCGCACAAGCACGTGCTTTATGAATCCGCGGTCGGTGCCGGGATCCCACGGGCGTATTTTAAAGGAGCGCATAAGTTCCCGGAAACCGACGATGATCTCATCGGCGCGCGGGTCGTTAACCATGCATCGGTCAATACCGACGATACCGTTTCTGGACGACTGATACACGCCGGAAATTATCCTGCCGCTGCGGTCGCTGCGGAATACCGCCTGCACCTTGCAGCGGTATCCGCAGGGCGGCTCCATCGGAATTATCGGGGAAACCTCGCCGTAGCTTCCGAGCAGCCCGGCGACGTCCTTCTGCTTCCATGCGAGCTGCTGCTCGTAGGACAGGTTTGATAACTGGCAGCCGCTGCACTTCTTGGCAACGGGACATTTTGTGTTTTCCATTATACTTTGAATCCCTCTGTCATTTTCTTCAGCTTTGAGGACTGTTTGTCAAGCTCCACAGCCGCAGCGGCGCTTTGCTGTGCGTTTGCCGCCGAGGTGGTGACATATTTTGAAATCAGACCGGTCTTTTCGGATATTTCAGCCATGCGGCGGCTCTGCTCCACAGCGGAGCTGATTATCGCGGTTATCGATCTGTCGACCTCCGCCATCTTCTCAGTTACGCTGCGAAGGGTCTCGGCGGTGTCGTCTGCGAGCTGCTGACCGTTTCTTACAGCGGAGGCAGCTTCGCTGATAAGCGCGGTCATCCTGCCGCAAGCCCGGAGCTTTCAGAAATCATGCTGTCGGTCGCCGAAACGCAGCCTGAAATTTCTTCGACTACAGCGGTCTGCCGTGACGCGCTTTCTGCAAGCTCGTTAGCGCCCTGGTAGACATTGTTGGCGCCGCTGTAGACTGCTCCCGCCGCTTCGGAAATCTCGCTGAACACTCCGCTGAGGAAAGTGCGTATATCACTGAGAGAGTCTTTTATCGGCGCGAGAGGTCTGAAGCACCGTTTGATCACCAGAACACAGATGAACGCTCCAAGCGCGATGATCACGGGAATACTGACCACAAAAAAATGATGATGTTGTGGGCGTCCTTGTAATGCTCGGAGCTGTCCATGGCGTAGCTCAGTGTCCAGCCGGCGGAGGGTATTACCTCGGAAATCACAAATCTTGAGGTACCGTCGTAATCCTTCAGCGTGCGGGAGGTAACGCCGTCCTCGGATTTTTCGCCGGAAACCGCGCTGATTGTATCGGAGTAGCTGGTGTAGTGTTCGCTGCCGGAGCCGTCGACATAGGGCAGCATGAGTTCCTCGCTGCGGTGGATAATAATGCTGCTGACCTCGGTCAGGAACATGTCAGCGTCGGTAACGCAGGCGACGTTCCCGCCGCGCTTGTACGCTTTCGCAATAGTGATCACCATCTCGCCGGTGCGCGCGTCGATGTACGGTTCGGTTATGACTGCGGAATCGGATGCCGCTGCATCCCGATACCACTGGCGCTCGGTTATTTTATAGTCGTCGTCGGGTACCCAGCCATCGGAGAAAACCGTTAAAATATTATAACATATTTACGGCGATTTGTAAATAGGCGACAAGAACTATTTACCACAATGATCTGAAAACAGGAATAAAAAAGGAGGACATTTCTGTCCTCCTTTCTATAATTCTGATTTCAGTTACAGGAACGATCAGTTCTTTCTTGCTTCTCTGAGCTTGAATCTGGAAACAAGTGACTTCATGGCAGTGGCCTGAGCGGAGAGCTCCTCGGAAGCTGCCGCGCTCTCCTCTGCTGTTGCGGAGTTGGTCTGAACAACGTTGGAGATCTGTTCGATACCGGTTGTAACCTGAGTGATGGACTGCGCCTGCTCCTCGCTTACGGAAGAGATGCGGTCGATGGTTACTACGATATCCTTAATCTGCTTTACAACGTCGCTGAGAGCCTCTGCGGTATCGTCTGCGATGTGAGAGCCGTTCTCAACCGCCCTGATGGAGCGCTGAATAAGGTCTGCGGTGTTCTGGGAAGCAGCTGCGGACTTGGAAGCAAGGTTTCTTACCTCGTCTGCAACTACCGCGAAGCCCTTACCTGCCTCGCCGGCTCTTGCAGCCTCGACAGCAGCGTTGAGCGCCAGAATGTTGGTCTGGAATGCGATATCCTCGATAGTATTGATTATATCGCTGATCTGTGCGGAGGTATCGCTGATCTCCTGCATAGCGCCGAGCATTTCCTTCATGCGGTCGTTGGAGAGTTCAGCCTGCTTGCCGACCTCTGCCATGCTGTTGCTTGCAGTCTTGGAGTCGTCAGCATTCTTGGTGATCTTATCGGATATCTCTTCAATGGTAGCTGCCAGCTCCTCAACTGAGCCAGCCTGCTCAGTTGCACCCTGTGCATTAGCCTGCGCGCCTGCGGAAACCTGCTCGGAACCAGAGTCGACCTGGTCAGCTGACTGGAATATCTGAGCCATGGTGTCGCTGAGACCGTATGCGAGTACTCTCAGGTTGTCAAGCAGCGGAGCGAACTCTCCCTTATAAACTTCGCGCGCGTTCGAGTGTACATTAAAGTTGCCATTTGCAAGCTCGCCATACATGTATGAGCTGTCCTTGATGAGCTTGCTGAGGCTGTCGTTGGTAGCGCGCATTGCGTCTGCCATCTCGCCGAACTCATCGCGGCTTACATAGGTGATCTGGCTGTCAAGTTCGCCCTTTGCGATCTTGTTGAGCGCGTTCTTGATCTCTGCGATGGGCCTTGTGATAAGATTGGTCAGGTTGATGATACCACCTACGCCCAGCGCAAGGGCAAATATGCCTACGATAATTGCAACGTTAGTTACGGCGTTTGTTTCCGATGTTGTTGCAGATCTTGTGCCACTGCACGCTGCAGTCAGGGCTGTGTCGGCGTCATCGCCGATAGAAAGGCACTGGACGATCTTTGGGGACAGCTTATCGTTGTACGCTGCCAGCCCTTCCTCTTTGGTGCCGTCGTTTACTATTGCGATCACCTCGGGAAGTATCGTGTTGATCTCATTGCATACGGACTTGAACTCATCGATCCTTGCGTCAGTGCCGGAATATGTAATGAGGTCGAGCTTTTCCATCATGGTCGCGGCAGCGGCTGTCGCTTCATTGATATATTGTGTTTCGACATTGTTGTCATCCTCAAGCACACCCGCGCGAACGGTTCTGCCGATGGTCTCTACATGTATCTCTACATCCTTGACTCTGAGGAGGCTTTTGATCTCTGTATCGATCATGAGATTTACGTTACCATGCACGCTCTTCAGTCCGATGACCGATACAAGAGAGCATGCGATGGTCATGATTATGACCGCTCCGAATGAAATGATAAGTTTGGTCGCTACTTTTAGATTCTTCATACTTTGACTCCTTCTAAAAATTCCACGGCATGCGCCGAAATCTCTACACGAGTATAAGCCGCGGTGCAGCCACCCCGGTATCTCAATGACCTGCGTCGAAAAAGTCTTTATTTACTTTGCTCAAATATTATTTTAGCACTAATCATAAAAAAAGTCAACACAAATATGTATATTTTGGCCAAAAGTCGTGAAAAAGTTACATTTCGTTAAAAAGGCAAAAAAGTGCTGTATTATGTCGTGTTAATCGTTGTGAAATCTGACCAACTTTGATATAATATATAGGTGACCTCTAAAAACCGGGACACGAGCAGATTTCGTACATGACTTATATCAGATGCTAGGCGTTATACTAATTCCAAATACACATAATATGCACAACTGAAATGTGGTTCTGGAATTAGTATCAACCGCAGCGTTTTCCGCCGTAGGCGGATAATGCGTTTACTGTATGTATTTCAAGGTTTGACAACGAAGCAGATGATGAATAAGGAGCGAAGCGACGTTTCTTGGTAAGTCATAGAAATCTGCCGTGAAGGAGGTTTTTAGAGGTTACCAATAGTTACAAACCCGACCGCTTCAACACGGGTTTTTTGAAACAATAATGTGAGGTGCATAATTATGGCAAATCCATACTTACCAAACTGGGAATATATACCAGATGGAGAGCCGAGAGTATTCGGCGACAGAATTTACGTCTACGGTTCGCATGACCGCAAGGATTCCATCGACTTCTGCGACTACAAGCTGAAAGTGTGGTCTGCGCCGGTGAGCGACCCCACGAAGTGGGTGTGCCACGGCGACATTTTCCGCAGCCGCGACGGTCACGACTCCCCATCGGACGTGGACTGGACAGACGAACTGCTGTTCGCCCCGGACGTTGTGGAGCGCGGCGGCAAATACTATCTATACGCGTACATCGTGAATGCAAAGGGCTGTGTTGCAGTCGCCGACCGCCCGGAGGGTCCGTTCAGGCTGCTGTCCCGGTATGAGTACGACATTCCGAATCACTACGACAACGGCACTTTCATCGACCCCGGAGTGCTGGTCGACGACGACGGCAGGGTGTACATCTACTGCGGCTATCAGGGAAGCTACATGTGCGAGCTGAAGGACAACATGTACGAAGCAGTCCCCGGGAGCTACAAGCTGGACATAATCCCGACTGCGGAGCCGCACCGCTTCTTCGAGGCGTGCTCACCGCGCAAGATAAACGGGACGTACTATCTTATATACTCGCCCCAGCGCGGAAGCTGCCTTGACTACGCGACTTCCGATTCCCCGACGGGTCCATTCACCTACCGCGGTACCATCATAGACAACGGGATTGACTTCCCGGGCGGAAACGATCACGGCTCGGTCTGCTGCGTGAACGGCCAGTGGTACATTTTTTATCATCGCATGACAAACGGCACGATCATGTCCAGAAGGGGCTGCGTTGAGCGTATCGAAATACTTCCGGACGGCACGATACCACAGGTGGAGATGACCTCCCTCGGCTTTGAGGAGTCGCTGAACCCCTATGATTTTACACAGGCAGACACCGCCTGCGTACTCAAGGGCGGCTGCTACATCACGGAAACAAGCGTGTTTGAACGTCCGATCGTGAACGTCACCGACGGCTGCGTGATGGGCTGGAAGTACTTCGATTTCGGCGAGGACTTCGCGTCAAAAACCATGCAGATACGGCTGAAGCTGCGCGGTACAGGCTCCCGTGGGCGCGTGCACGTCCGGCTTGATTCCGAGGACGGCGAGGAACTTGGCACGGTTGATTTCGCGGAGGACAGCGGAACAGCGGGAGCCAGAATAAAGGCGGCGACCGGACGCCACGCGGTGTTCCTGGTTGCGGAGAGCGGCTACGAAGGCTGGTTCGCGGGCGAGATGAAGGGCAGGCAGCTCTTTATGCTTGACGGCTTCGTGATCATGAAGTAGAACCAAAGGGACGGAATACCGCCGCCCATTTCAGTTGATTGAAAAAGCCTCTTTCTCGAAAACAACAAGCTCCCCGGATTCCGGGGAGCTTGTTGTTTGTCAGGATTTTATCTCAGTTCCGGGAGGAAGCATGTCGTATCTCGCGAACTCAGAAGTGAATTCACCAAGACCCTGCGTGATCTGGCGGAGCGTCAGCGCGAAATCGCCGAGTTCGGCTTCGGGGGCCTCCGCGAGGAGCTCGGTCATGCCGCCGCCGACGGAGTTCATGCCGAGAACGGAGCCGCGGCGCTTTGAGAGCACGCTCATGACGTCGCCCTGCTTGTCGTCGGGGAGGAGTATCTTCAGGCTGTCTACAGGCTCAAGCAGGTAGGGCTGGGCCTCCTTCATGCAGTCCTTGAACGCCATCGAGGCTGCGGTCTTGAACGCCATTTCGGAGCTGTCGACCGGGTGGTAGCTTCCGTCTATGAGGGTCGCCTTCAGGCGCACTACCGGGAATCCTCCGATGGAGCCGTGCTCTGCGGCCTCCTGGAGTCCCTTCTCGACTGCGGGGAAGAAGTTCTTCGGAACCGCGCCGCCGAACACTTTCTCGCAGAACATCAGCTCGTCGCCGTCGTAGGGCTCGAACTCTATCTTTACGTGTCCGTACTGACCGTGTCCGCCGGACTGCTTCTTGTATTTGCTCTCGATGGTCACCGGCTTGCGGATAGCTTCGCGGTACGCGATCTTCGGCTCGGACATCTTGACCTCCATGCCGAACTTGGATTTCAGCTTTGCCGCCGCTACGTCAAGGTGCTGGTCGCCCAGACCGCCTATCATGCGCTGGTGGGTCTCGTGGTTGTGGACGTATTTCAGCGTGGGGTCCTCCTCCAGAAGTCTGCGGATAGCGCCGGAGAGCTTGCCCTCGTCGCCGCCTCCCGCGAGGTTAACGGCGCGGAAGTAGCATGCCTGCGGGAACTCCGTAGGCGCAAGCGCTGCGACTGCTTCGGGAGCGCACAGGGTGTCGTTTGTGGATGCTTCCAGTTTGGTGACGGCGGCGATGTCTCCGGCGAGCGCCTCGGAGATCTCCTCCTGCTTCTTGCCGGTGAGCTTCAGCAGCTTGCCGATGCGGACGGTCTCGCCGGTGGTGGCGTTCACGGCGGAAACGCCCGCGGTGAGCTTGCCCTGAACTATCTTGAGCATGCTTATCTTGCCTACGAACGGGTCGGCTACGGTCTTGAACACGAACGCCTTGAGCGGCTTGTTCTCGTCGTAATCGAGGGTCACGCCGTCGAGCGACTCGAGTTTTCTCTCGTTGGGGGAGGGGAGCATGGAAACCACCGCGTCGAGCAGCATATCAACGCCGGAGAGCGTGTCGTTGGCGCAGCATACGAGCGGAGTTATAGCGCCGCTTGCAACGCCGTCGTGGATACCCTTCACGAGTTCGTCGTGGGTGAAGTCCTCGCCGCTGAAGAATTTCTCCATGAATTCCTCGTTGGTCTCAGCGACTGCCTCAGCCATTGAAGCGCGCAGACCTGCGATACGGTTCTCGGAAGCAGGCATGGGAACTTCGGTCGGAACTCCCTTGCTGTCGTACTTGTACGCCTTCATGGTTAGCAGATTTATGTATGCTTCAACGGGGCCGTTCTTGTCGTACGGAACAACTATCGGGCATACCGACGGGCCGAAAACGGTCTTGAGCTGCGTATGCACCTTATAAAAATCGGAGTTCTCGACTTCCATGCAGGTTACGGCGAGCATTCTTGCCTTGTTCTGACCTGCGGCGAGATTGTACGCCTTGATGGTGCCGGGGCATACTCCGTCCTTGCCGTTTACTGTGATTACCACCGATTCAGCGGCGCGGATACCTTCGTACATTCCGCCGATGAAGTCGAACTGACCCGGTGCGTCGATGATATTTATGCGGGTGTCCTGCCATACCGTCGCGGCGAGTGAAGTGTTTATCGAGATCTTGCGGCGTATCTCCTCCGGGTCGAAGTCGCTTACGGTGCTGCCCTCGTTGGTGCTGCCCATTCTCTCAGTTGCTCCTGATTTGAACAGCATAGCTTCTGCTAATGCGGTCTTTCCGCTTCCGCCGTGGCCGGCAAGTAATATGTTTCTGATTTTGTCAGCAGTGAATGTCATAGGTAGACCTCCGAATTAAGAATTTGCAGCCCGTTTGTTTTCGAACTCCATGCTTCTATTATATAGTAAAGCTGTACAAAATTCAACCGGTTTTGTGAAGTTTTTTATTGCTCGATATACAAATTCCATATTCTGTTTTGTGCAAATCTCACAATTTGAGCTAAAAAATAACGCTTGATTATGTTACTCTGATAGTATATAATATTAATAATTCGGAATTCAGAATGCGGAATTCCGAATTTCGGTGTCCCGCTGCGCGGAACGAATTTAAAAGCGAACCAAATTGAGACCCGTCCGGCGAAGCCGGACACATTAATTCCGAATTTCAACAATTTCAACTTTCCGGAGGAATTATCTATGACAAACGCTCTCCCCCTGACCTGCCCGGTATGCGGCGAAAAGACGAACCGTCCGCCGCGGCTGATCCCGGACGGCAAGACTCTGCGCTGCCCGAAGGGTCACAGCTTCGACGTATCCGCGAAGGGGTACGTCAACCTGCTGCTGACCCAGCACAAGAACGTAAAGGATCCCGGCGACAGCAAGGAAATGGCGGCGGCTCGCAGGCTGTTCCTTGACAGCGGAGCCTACTCCGGGCTGCGGGACGCCCTGTGCGGGTGCGTCGCGAAATACGCCGCAGAGTTCCCGAAGCCGGTCACGATGGTGGACTGCGGCTGCGGCGAGGGCTACTACACGGTAGGAATGTACGACGCGGTGCCAGGAATGCAGATCATCGGCGTGGATATCTCGAAAAACGTGCTTGCGGCGGCGCATTCCCGGATAAACTCGAACGGAATGAAGCGGGACATATTCTGCGCGGCGGCGAGCGTGTTCCGGCTCCCTCTGGAGGACGCCTGCGCGGATATGGCGGCGGTGATCTTCGCGCCGTTCCAGCGGGAGGAGCTTCTGCGGGTAGTGAAGCCCGGCGGCGTTATCCTGACGGCGATCCCAGGGGAGCGCCACCTCTACGGGCTGAAATCCGTGCTTTACGACGAGCCGCGGCTCAACGAAGTGAAGCCCTACGAGATAGAGGGCATGGAGTTTCTGGAAAAGCGGGAGGTCAGCTCCACGCTGCGGCTCACCAGCCAGGAGCTGCTGAACGCGCTGTTCACCATGACCCCGTATTATTACAAGACTTCCCAGCACGACAGCAGCCGGCTTTATAGCTGGTTCGGGACCCACGACAGCTTCGAGACTGAAACGGAATTCCAGGTGCTGTGCTACCGAGTAAAATAAAAACAGGGCGGAGTTGTTCCGCCCTGTTTTATTACTGCTTTTTGCGTGTATATACCGGCTCGTTTCGCCGGTTTACCGGAGTTTTTTTATGCTTCAGAGCCTGAGCAGCGCGTTTCTCGGCGGCTATGCGTTCCCGCTCTGCGCGTATCTCCTCAAGGCGCTGCTTACTCTTTTCCGCCATGTCGAGAAGCATGAGCTTGTTGTTGAAGCTCGGCTTGTCGAGCACCATGTCGAACAGCGCGTTGATAAGCTGTTCGGCTTCCTGTTCGTTTGTTACCAGGCGGCGCTCCATAAGCTCGCGCTGCGTTATCGCCAGCTGGCGGATATTGTAGCACTCGCCGGTGTCCAGTATCTCGCGCAGCGCTGCCGCGGCAGCCCTCAGCCGCTGGACGTCAGGCGTTTCCGTATCGAGCTTTTTCGCGCGGGAATCCGCAATTTCGCATTGTATCAGCTTTCGTAGATCCTCCGCGCCGAGCGCGTCAAGAAGCCGCTTCAGATCCGCGCGGCTCTCCGGGATCTCCTTGTCGTGGTAGAACACCAGCCAGCTTATTTCCTCAGAAAGCGCCGCCGGGAACTCCAGCCGCCGCATGATACGCTCCGCGATGAGCCGTCCGCGCTCGCCGTGTCCCTTGAAATGCCCGCGACCCCTGGAATCTATCGCGCAGCAGTCCGGCTTGCCGAGGTCGTGGAACAGCATTGCGAACCGCACGGGAAGCTCCGGCACCGCGTATCCCACCGACTTGCAGATGTGCGTCCATACGTCAAAATCGTGGTGAACGCTGTGCTGATCGAAGCCTATGCAGGGCTCTATCTCGGGTATCAGGAACTTCAGTATGTCGGAGTACTGCTCCAGCACCCGGGCGGCGTATTTTCCCATCACGATGCGGGATAGTTCGCTGAACAGCTTGCCTTTTTCGGCGTATTCGAAGCAGCTCACGTTAGCGCGGATAGCGTCCCGGGTCTTGTCCTCGATGACGTACTCGCCCTCGGAGCAGTAGCGTATCGCCTGGAGTATCCTGGACGGGTCGGAGGTGAAGCAGCGCGACATGTCGTACCAGGTCTCTGTGACGGTTTTGCCGTTTTCCTTGACGCTGCGGGTCTGGTTCTCGCCGATGGCTATTACCCGGGCTGGGAGCCGCGTGACCCCCTTGCGGCGGGTCAGCTCGTCAGGGTCTTCCGGAACCTTCAGTTCGGCGATCTCCTCTTTTTCTTCCTCCTCGACGGCCTCCGGAGATGGACGCAGCGAGGCTCTTCCTCCGAACGGGTCGATAAGCCCTGAGCGCGGACTGTACGCCATCGCGTTCATCGTGAATCCCCGGCGGAAAAGATCAGTCTCGAGATCCTCCGCATAGATAACGCGGTTGCCTACCACCTCGCGGCGGTAGGGCGAGATCTGGATTATCATGCCGACAACGGTGACAAGTATCTCACCGCGTTTCATTCCCTCGTCAGAAATACGGTAATCCCTGAACGCGAAAAGGATATCGTTTATCCCCGCGTTGGTGACTATATCGTAATCCTGCGGGTCGCTGCCGAGGAGCAGCTCCCGCACGCACTCGCCTACTATATATGCGTCATATCCCGATTTTTCCAGGACGTCTATCGCTTTAGTGACCTGTTCCGGCAAAATGATCATCGTCATCACTCCAATTTATTGCTTTATACTATTATACAACAATATATGCAAAAAATCAAGAGAGGGGACGATTTATCCGATCAGTGCGCTGACGGTCAGTCCGCAGACTATCCAGGCGGTGCAGTCGGCGGCGAGGGCGGCTGGGATAGCGTAGCGGGTGTTTTTCACCCTGACCGCCGAGAAGTATACCGCGACCGTATAGAACGTAGTTTCCGAGGAGCCGAGCAGCACTGCGGCGACTCTTCCGGGGAAGCTGTCCGCGCCGTACTGTGCGGCGATGCCGTCGTAGACAGCGATGGCTCCGCTGCCGGAGAACGGCCGCAGCAGCACCATCTGCATGCACTCCGGCGGGAATCCCACAAGATTGCAGAGCGGCTCCAGAAGCCCGGTGAGAAGCTCCACCGCCCCGGAAGCGCGGAGCATTCCGACGCTGACGAGCAGCAGCACCAGAGCCGGGAGTATATCCACGGTGGTTTTAATGCCGCCTGCGGCTCCTTCGCAGAACGCAGGGAACACGTCCACTCTGCGCACGGCGCCGAAGATCATGACCCCTGCGAACAGCAGTGGGACTACAAAATCAGTTATCTGCACGCCGCACCTTCTTCCTGGAAAAATGCCCGAACAGCTTTGCCGCGCCCACCGAAGCCGCCAGGGAATACGCCGATACGATCCACACGCAGGGGAGTATTTCCATCGGTCGGGCGGCTCCGTGGGCGGTCATGAGCGCCGCGGCGGTCGCCGGAATGAGCTGAAGGCTCGCTGTGTTCAGGACGGTCAGCATTATCATGTTGTCGCTTGCGGAGCCGTCGGAGACACCGGAGCCGCCCTCCTCTTCCTGTATCGCTTCCATCGCGCGGATACCAAGCGGTGTGGTCGCGTTTCCAAGTCCGAGGATATTCGCCGAGAGATTCATGCAGATGAGCTGCGCGGCGCGTCCGCCCTTTTCCAGTCCCCGGAACAGCCACACTACTGCCGGAGAAAGCACAGCCGACAGCAGCTTCACCGCCCCGGCTTCCTCCGCGACCTTCATCAGACCGCTCCAGAGAGCCATGGCTCCGCACAGAGTCAGCGCCAGTGTGACCGCACCGGAGGCGCTCTCCAGAACCGCCGCCGAGACCTCCGGCAGCCGTCCGGTGAATATCCCGCAGACTATCGCTGCGGCGGGCAGTATCATCAGAATATATTTCATATCTTACCAGCTCCTTGTGTAATATGGGTTTTGTATCATCAGATTTAAAATAATTTTCCAAATTTCCATACTGGATTCTATATCACTAATTTATTTCCAGTTGACTATGTGATATTATATAAGTTGAAATTCTGCATAACAAACGTATTTGCGATGATATACACCATTTGATATATTATCAAACTGACACTTTTGTAAATCAAAATATGTAGTAAAATGGACAAAAAATGACAAAATTATGCATTTTTCAAATTGACATCTCAAACAAAACATGGTATAATGTGCAAGAAATCAGCAATATGCTGGAAAAAACGGTGAATAAGGACAAAAATTCCTGCCTGCGCATACCAGAATTTGGCGCGGCAGACAATTTCAGGAGGAAAAAATCATGGTAAAGTCTACAGGTATTGTAAGAAAAGTTGATGAGCTGGGAAGAATCGTAATTCCGATAGAGCTGAGAAGAACTCTCGACATCGGCATCAAGGACAGCCTTGAGATCTACGTTGAGGACGATCAGATCATTCTCAAGAAGTACATGCCGGCATGCGCTTTCTGCTCCAATGCAAGCGGCATCACAGTATTCAAGGGCAAGAACATCTGCTCCGAGTGCCTCTCAGAGCTCAACAAACTCAATTGATCTACATAATCACAGCCTTAAAGCCTCGGCGCAATAGTGCCGGGGTTTTTCATTTACATGGATATGCCGCCGGCCGGGGCAATATTCCGGAAAAAATCGCGTAAAACACTTGTAATTCCTGCCGGAATATGCTATACTAATATTGTATGTGTTTCAAACAACTAAACTAAAAGGAGAATAGAATTGATAACAGTATCTGATGTAAGCGTCAGCTTCGGCGGACAGCTTCTTTTCAAGGACGTAGACCTGAAATTCACCGCCGGCAACTGCTACGGCGTGATCGGCGCAAACGGAGCCGGAAAATCCACATTCCTGAAGGTCCTCTGCGGTGACCTCGAGCCTACAAAGGGCAGCGTATCCAAGCCCGCGGAGCTACGCATGTCGGTGCTGCGCCAGGATCACTACGCGTTCGACGACTACACCGTGCAGGACACCGTTATCCTCGGCAACAAGCGCCTGTACGACATCATGCAGGAGAAGGACGCGCTCTACGCCAAGGAGGATTTCTCAGAGGAGGACGGCACCCGCGCTTCCGAGCTGGAGGCCGAGTTCGCAGAGCTGAACGGCTGGGAGGCTGAGTCCGACGCTTCCAAGCTTATCCAGGGTCTGGGTCTGCCGGAGGAGATTCTCTACCAGAAGATGGATTCCCTGACCGGTAACGAGAAGGTCAAGGTTCTGCTTGCGCAGTGCCTGTTCGGAAACCCCGACATAATCCTCATGGACGAGCCGACCAACCACCTCGACGTTGAGGCGGTATCCTGGCTGGAGGACTTCCTCGCGGAGTACTTCGGCACGGTCATCGTTGTATCCCACGACCGTCACTTCCTTAATAATGTGTGCACCCACATCGTGGATATCGACTACGGAAAGATCAAGATGTACGTCGGCAACTACGAGTTCTGGTACGAATCCTCACAGCTCATTCAGCGTATGATAAAGCAGCAGAACAAGCGCGCCGAGGAGAAGATAAAGGAACTCCAGAACTTCATCGCGCGGTTCTCCGCGAACAAGTCGAAGTCCAAGCAGGCGACCTCCCGCCGCAAGCTCATCGACAAGCTGACCGTCGAGGAGCTTCCCGCTTCCTCCAGAAAGTACCCCTACATCGCGTTCGATATGGAGCGCGAGGTCGGCAAGGATATACTCCAGGTCACCGGGCTTTCCAAGACCGTCGACGGCGTGAAGGTGCTCAATAACGTAAGTTTCACAGTAGGCAAGGGCAACAAGATCGCGTTCGTGGGCAACAACGAGATCGCGGTAACTACGCTGTTCAAGATCCTTATGGAGGAGATGGAGCCGGACGAGGGCACATTCAAGTGGGGCTCGACCACTTCGGTGAGCTACTTCCCGAACGACAACAGCGCGTTCTTTGATAACTGCCAGCTTTCCATAATCGACTGGATGCGCCAGTACTCCAAGGACGAGACCGAGAGCTACCTGCGCGGCTTCCTTGGACGCATGCTGTTCAGCGGCGACGATGTTTTCAAGCAGGTGAACGTGCTCTCCGGCGGCGAGAAGGTACGCTGCATGTTCTCAAGAATGATGCTGTTCCAGAGCAACGTGCTTATCCTCGACCGTCCGACCAACCATCTCGACCTCGAGAGCATCACCGCGGTAAACAACGGCCTGTCCGAGTTCAAGGGCAACCTGCTGTTCGCTTCCCACGACCACGAGATACTCGAGACCGCGGCTAACCGCATAATCGAGATAACCGAAAACGGCTGCCTCGACCGCCAGGGCACGTACGACGACTTCGTTGCATGGCGCCATGAGAACGTCGGCGGAAAGCTCATGCTTTAAGGGAGCGCGTGAATGTACTATATCATACTTGACATGGAGTGGAACCAGGCTCTCGACCGCGCTCATACGGTGGAAAAGCCGGTGCTGCTCCGGGGCGAGATAATCCAGATAGGCGCGGTGAAGTGCGATGAGGATTTTAACCTTGTCGACCGCCTGAAAATCAACGTAGCGCCGAAGTACTACAAAAAAATGAACCGCCACGTTGAAAAGATCACCGGGATAACAAACGCCATGCTCGCAAAGGGCGAGAAATTCCCGGAGGCTTTCGCGAAGCTGCGCGAATGGTGCACGCCGGAGTTCCGGTTCATAACCTGGGGATTCGACGATATCGCCATGCTCGCCGACAACCTCGAGCTGCACGGGTTCGATCCGCAGTACGGCAGCGATTACGTCAATCTACAGCTTATATACAAGAATCAGGTTGACGGCGAGCACGTTCAGTGCTCGCTCTCCGACGCGGTGGAGAAGCTCGGCATTCCGATGGACGCGCAGGCTCACGACGCAATGAACGACGCATGGTTTACCTATGAGGTCTGCCGCAGGCTGGACATGAAGAAGGGACTTGCGGAGTACGCAAATATGTCGCCGGGTCAGCGGCCGGTCATCGCGCGGGAGATGTTCCGCGATATCAGCGATATCCGCCGTGTGACCTCCGACGGGAAGATAACTTCCGTTCCCTGCCCGGAGTGCGGCAGGACGCTCTCAAACGGCGAGTGGCTCTCGCTGGGTGCGGTGCGCAAGAATAACATCTGCACCTGCCCGGAGCACGGAGAGTACCTCGTGAAGGTGGTCTGCAAGCGAGCCGCTGCGGACCGCTGGACTGTGGTGCGCTCGGTGTACCGTTCAGACGACGAGGCGAAGGAGAACTACATCAAGAAGATAGAAAAGCAGCATGCTGCTATAGAGCGCCGCAAGGCGGCTGAAAAGTCCGCAAAGGAGAACGCACATGATAACAACGGTACTGTTTGACCTTGATGGCACCCTGCTCCCGTTCGAGCAGGACGATTTCGTGAAGATATATTTCAGCGAGCTTTGCAGGAAGCTGGCTCCGATGGGATACGAGCCGCAGCACACTGTGAAATCAGTGTGGGGCGGAACTAAGGCGATGGTTATGAACGACGGCAGCCGTCTCAATTCCGAGGCGTTCTGGGAGACATTTAACGCGATGAATCCCGGGCTTCCGGACGCACGTCCTGCCTGCGACGAGTTCTACACGCACGAGTTCGAAAAGGCAAAGGCGAGCCTTAAATACATACCCGACCACAGACCGATGATAGAGCGCCTGAAATCCGCAGGGCTGCGGGTAGTCCTCGCCACGAACCCCATATTTCCGCTGGACGGCGTGCGCACCCGCATGGCGTGGGTGAACCTCGCTCCGGAGGATTTCGGGCTTGTGACATGGTACGACAACAGCACGTTCTGCAAGCCGAATCCGAAGTACTATCAGGAGATACTCGGCAAGATAGGAGCGGCTCCGGAGGAGTGCATAATGGTCGGCAACAGCGTTTCCGAGGACATGTCAGCCGGAACGCTCGGTATGGACGTGTTCCTTGCAAACGAGTTCGTTGAGAATCCCGACAGCCGGGACTACAGCGGATACCGCCAGGGCAGCCTTGACGACGCGGAACGATACATTCTGGAGAACAGGTAAATTACCCCGGAAAGACCTTCCCGCAGTGCCAGAATCTTTGCATTGAAATATACCGCCTGATGGGGTATAATTTTAATATCCCCCGAGGGGAAATTCATCAGGAGGTAAAAATCATGTTCAATTTCTTTAAGGCATGCAGCTTTGACCAGCTCTGCGAGATGCTCAGAGCAATCTGCGGCGGCTACGGCTGCTAATGGGGGAGCTTTCTCCATGACAGTTTAGTTCTGACGTAATTCAGCCGGTACATAGGCTGGAGGCCCGGGGGTAAAACTCCGGGTCTTTTTATTTATGGTAAGGGGGGAGCGTATGGAACGCCTGCTGAAATTCCTGCATAAGCTGTGGAACCGCGCTCAGCCCGGGCTGAAGCGCGCGTTTTTGCTGCCCCCGAAGGTGATAGCGGTGCTGGTTCCTACGACGATGGTGCTGTGCATCGCGGCGCTGAATACCCAGGGAAAGCACCCGGTGCTTGAAATGCTCATCTACCTTGCCTCGGCGTACGCGCTGGCGGTGCTGGTGGCGGGTCTCGGGAGCATTACCGAGGCAGCGGCGCGGCTGCTCCATGGGAGCCGGGTCTACCGCTGGGCGCAGAGCAACACGATTGCCCGGCTGTTCATCAGCGACTTCCGGTTTCGCGGGGAGCTTTCGCTGTATCAGGGACTTGCGGTCAGCACGCTGTTCGCGGTTTTCAAGGGAGTCACCGCGGTGCTGTACCGCTCGGCGTGGCTCGGAGCCGTGGCGGTGTATTACATAAGCTTCGGAGTTACCAGGCTGCTGCTTGTCCGGAGCTGGCGCGCCTCGCAGAAGCTGGAGAGCGAGGACGGCCGCCGCGCCCGGGAGCTTCGCGGAAGCAGGCAGTGCGGCTGTCTTATGCTGGCGGTGCATTCCGGAATGATGGGAATGGCGGTTCAGCTCATCAACGAGGAGCATATCATAGTCTACCCCGGCTCGGTAATTTACATCACGGCGGCGTACTCGTTCTACATACTGACCCTGTCGATCGTGAATCTGGTGAAGTTCCGGCGGCTGAACAGCCCGGTGCTTTCCGCTTCAAAGGCGCTGAATTTCGCGGGGGCGCTGATGTCGGTTTTCAACCTTGAAAACGCGATGACATCCCGGTTCAGCACGGACGTGGAGTTTCGCCGTATCATGAACACTGCGGTGGGGCTTACGGTGTGCCTCCTGGAGCTGGCAACGGCGGTTTTCATTATAGTGCGTTCTCAGCTCTGCCTGAAAAAGATGGAGGAAAAGCAGTCCTGCACTTGACAAATGCGGCGTTTTGTGATATATTGTAGTTGCAGATATGAAGTCTGCGAAAGGAGGGCTGTTTCATGGAGCTTGATATTGCTGCTCTGTCCATGAATATGGCAGCGGCTAACCTTCAGCAGGGCGTTTCCATCGGCATGATGAAGAAAACGATGGAGTCCACCCAGCAGGCCATGGAGACCATCACCGATATGCTGGACAGCATGCCTTCCCCTGACGGAAAGGGTACTGTGCTCAATGTCAGAGCATGACGGACAGACCTGGGCCGCCCAGAAATGGGCGGTATTTTTTTGACGCACAAAGAGGTAATTATGGACGCAATAACGCAGTTTGACTTGAATATACTCCACTCAATACACGAGGGTATCTCCTGCGGATTCCTCGACGCCGTGTTCCCGAAGCTCACGCTGCTTTGCTACCTGTTTATCGGCGCGGCGGTGGTGTTCCTGTTTTTCAGGAAGTTCCGGCAGGGCGGCGCTGCGATGTGCGGCGCGATACTTCTGTCGCTGCTGGTGGGGAATCTCCTGCTGAAAAACCTCGTCGCCAGGGACCGCCCCTGTTGGATAGACCCGGATTTTTTACAGCTCCTGGTATCGGTGCCTAAGGACTTCTCGTTCCCCTCGGCGCATACCATGATATCTGTTTCTGCCGCGGCGGCGCTGTTCCACTACAGCAAAGCGCTTGGGATACCGGCACTTGTCATCGCGGCTCTGGTTGGATTTTCGCGGCTGTACCTGTTCGTACATTTTCCGACGGACGTGCTTGTGGGCGCGGTCATCGGAGTCCTTCTTGCCGTTGTTTCGTGTATCGTCACGGACAAAATCGTGGCAAGGATAAAGAGCAAAAAGGCAGTCAACTGATTTTACCGAACAGCTTCCGGAAGGAGGCTGTTTTCGCTTTACAGGCGGTTTGAATAGGAACAGCGCACGCTTGATTCGGAATTGTTGTGCTCTGGCTGTTTTCCAATTGTATCAGGTTTAATTCCGGCAGATAAGCCGCAAAATCGGACTTTAAAAATCTCAAACAAAATATTCCTTTCCTATTGACAAAACCTTCCTGCTGTGGTATAATCAAATCGAGATATCAAAATGATATCATTTCGAGCACGCTGTAACGGGAGGTATTGACATGAAAGAGAAAACAACGAACTACGAGGAAAAGGAGCTGCGCGCCCCGAGCGGCTGGGCGGTGCTGTTCCTGACGATAATTCTGTACCTGGCGGCGATCGGTTTGCTTATATTCTGCGCAGTAAACATTGACGAGTACAGCTTTTCCGGGTACGACGCCGGAATGATCGTCTGCATAATCTGGCTGTGCATAGGCTGGGTCCCGTTCATCGGACTGCGCGTTATAAAGCCCAATGAAGCGCTGGTGCTGACCCTGTTCGGAAAGTACATCGGCACGCTCAAGCGCGAGGGATTCTATTTTGTGAACATTTTCAGCGTTCCTGCGGTTCCTAAGGTGCAGGAAGGCGGCAAGCCGGGAGTTCCGCACACGAAAATTTCCCTCAAGACCATGACCCACGACAATCGCAGGCAGAAGATAAACGACCAGCTCGGAAACCCGATAGAAGTCGGGATAGTGGTGGTATGGCGCGTTGTGAACACCGCGAAGGCTCTGTTCAACGTGGACGACTACGAGGGCTTCATGTCGATACAGGCGGATTCCACACTGCGCGACGTGGTGAGATGCTATCCGTATGACTCCACCGATTCGGACGAGAAGTCGCTGCGCGGTTCTTCACAGGAGGTCTGCGAGCAGCTCAAGGCGACCCTCCAGGAGCGCGTCGAGCACGCCGGTCTTGAGATAATCGAGGCGCGGATTACTCACCTTGCATACGCGCCCGAGATAGCCGCCGCAATGCTCCAGCGCCAGCAGGCGACCGCAATAATCGAAGCGCGCCAGAAGATAGTAGACGGCGCGGTCGGAATGGTGGAGATGGCTCTGAACAAGCTGAGCGAGAGCAACGTCTGCGAGCTTGACGAGGAGCGCAAGGCGCAGATGGTGAGCAACCTGCTTGTAGTGCTCTGCGGCAACAAGGACGCTCAGCCTATAGTGAACAGCGGCTCCATATATTAAGGAGGACGTATGACGGATATCGTTTTTTCAGCGGAAAGCATTGCGTCGCTTGTGATAATGGCGGCGCTCGGGATAGGTATCCCGGTGGCGGCGGCTCTGGTGTGGAGGTTCGCACTGCACAAAGGTACGATGAAAGCCACTTTCATCGGCGCGGGAATGTTCTTCCTGTTTGCGATCATACTTGAGCGGCTGCTCCATATGGTGATGGTGCCGGTGGTATCCGGAAATGTCGTGCTGTACGTTGTCTACGGCGCAGTCGCTGCGGGAGTGTTCGAGGAAACAGCGCGTTTCCTGAGCTTCAGGTTCCTGATGAAGAACAGCCGCAGCGCTGAAAACGCGGTGTCCTACGGGCTGGGTCACGGCGGCTTTGAGGCGCTGTACCTTCTCGGGCTGACCGCGTTGAGCGCGCTGATGATGGCGGCTTCCGTGAATTCGATGGGAGTCAGCGAGTTTATAAACAGTGCTTCCGGCGGCAGCGACGCTGTAGCGCAGCAGCTCATGGCGCAGCTTGCGGGCTTTGCGCAGTCTAGCTATTCCGGAGCCGCGCTGGCGGTTTTCGAGCGAATAGCTGCGATGGCGCTGCACGTTTCGCTTTCCGTTCTGGTGATGGAGGCGGTCATGGTGAAGGGCAGAATGTGGCTCTATCCCGCGGCGATAGTTATTCACGCGCTGATGGACGTTCCCGCAGTGCTGTACCAGTGCGGTGCGATCAATATTGTCGTGTGCGAGGTAATTATGGCGGTGTTCACGGCGGTGTGGGCAGTTGTCGCGGTGAAGAGATACAAGTACCTCAGAACAAAGTAACAGGGCAGGGAGGTGAGCCGCATGGCTGACGGCGAAAAGAAGGAAAAGAAGCAGATACCCCTGCGGCTCTCCGCGACGCTTTACAACGAGCTTATGCAGTGGGCAGAGGACGATTTCCGCTCGGTGAACGGGCAGATAGAGTACCTGCTGACCGAGTGCGTGAAGTACCGCAAGAAGCACTCAAAGCCGGAAAAGGAGGACGAATGAACGACGGTGTTGTGTATCTTCTGAGCTACCTTATACTGCCGGTTCTGCTGATCGTTGTGGGACTTGTCATGTGGAGGTTCCCGCCGGGGTACGGCGGCAGCGTGGGCTACAGGACGAAGCGTTCCCGCAGCAGCCGGCAGGCGTGGGATTTCGCGCAGGTGTACTGGGGAAGGCTGATTCTGGTGATGAGCATTCCTATGCTGGCAGTTTCCGTGGGCGCTGGAGTGTTTCAGATAGTAAAGCCGCTGAGCGAGGAGGCAGGTCTGCTGGTGTTCTGCGTTATTATGACGCTTCAGCTTGTTCCGATGTTTGTGAGCATAGGGGTCACGGAATCGGCTTTGAAAAGGCGCTTTTAATAGGGAACCTCTAAAAACCGGTTTGAAAAGGGAAAATGGGTAGAGTGCGCCGAATGCGATGAAAGCCGACGAAGTAAGGCTGTATGCCTTACGAGGAGGTTTGAAGAAGCAGTCGGTGTGCTATACACATTTTCACTCAAACAAGGTTTTTAGAGGTGACCAATAGAAAAAACAGGGCAAGCCGCTATGGCTTGCCCTGTTGAAATATGTCGTCTGAAACGGTTCAGAAATCCGCGTTAATCGTCGCGTTCCTCGCATTCGCCTTCGATAACGTCGGGACGCTGGTTCTTGATTATCTTGATAGCGGTGATAGCAGTGATGAGATTCAGAATGCCTTCTGAAAGTATCGAGATACCGAGAAGTATCATAAGAAGGTTACTGCCCGCGCCGGGCCTCAGCATGAGCGCCAGACCTAGTAAACCGGTAATGACCGCCATCGCGAAAATCAGCCACCATCTGCCGAGCCCGAATTTCTTGGCTTCGAATGCGGTCTGGATTTTCAGAACGCCGTCAAGCAGGAAGAACAGACCCATGGCGCTGCATACGAATATCATCAGGCTTGCGGGGTTTATCAGAACGATGACGCCAAGCGCGATAAGGATAATTCCCGAGGTGAGGTCGTGCTGGAACGCCAGCCGGTAGAGATCCTTAGAAAAATACCCCGCCATTCTGACGGCTCCGAAAACTATCAAGATGATTCCGATGAGAACGCCGATAAGCCCCGAGAAAACCTCAGGCAGGCAGATGAGCAGAATACCCAGCACGCACAGCGCTGCGGACATCACGATATAGCCGATCTTTGCGGCTCTCATAGGTAAAACAGATCGCATACAAATCCCTCCAGTAGGTATTTAAGCCGCACCGGAAACCGGTGTGCCTTTATTCTTACTGATATTATATCACAAGTTTACAGGCATTAAAACGGTCAATTTTTCCTGAATGGGGGGGAAACGAGCGGCTCCGGGGTCAGGTAAGCCCGCAGAGGGTTTCGGTCTCGTCGAAACCGTCGTAGGACACCACGCACACCCGGAACTTCTCCTAAAGCAGCGGGATAACCTCGCCGAAGTTCGTTTTCCAGTAGCAGCACGTTCCCGGGAGCAGCATTATTGCCGGTTTTGTTTCATCGCCAAATTCGTATACTGTCATTTTCGGATCTCCTTTTAACCTTATAATATGTTATATAAAGCTAACCACATTTTATAATCATTCACAGCATGATTATATCACACAATTTTCATTTTTGCAACCCTTTTAATTGTGAAAACCACATGAAATGTTAAGTGCCTTCAAACCGCATAGCAATGCGATTTTCCGCGCTGTTATGCGGTTATGGTTTTGTAAACAAATTAATATGGTTAAATTTGCTGAAAACGGCTTGACAAATGGGCTAAAATATGTCAGAATAGCGGGTTTACATTAAAAAAAATATGTACTATAATAATAAGGCAACTAATCAATGCGAATGGCATGACAGACAACAACACAAGGAGGAATAAAAGCATGTTAAAAACACTTGCGGCGCAGATAAAGCAATATAAACGATCGACGCTGCTTACCCCCCTATTTACAGTGCTGGAAGTCGTGATGGAGGTACTTATCCCGTTCGTCACGGCGGCTATAATCGACAAAGGCATTAACGCCGGAGATATATCCAAGGTGTACATTTACGGCGGCATTATGCTCGTCATGGCGTTCATGAGCCTTACATTCGGCGTACTCGCCGGCAAGTTCGCTGCGAACGCTTCCGCGGGATTCGCATGTAATCTCCGTGACGCAATGTTCACCAATATCCAGCAGTTCTCGTTCTCAAACATAGATAAGTTCAGCACCGCCGGTCTCGTTACACGTATGACCACCGACGTCACCAATCTCCAGAACGCGTTCCAGATGATAATACGCATTGCTGTAAGAGCTCCTATCATGCTCGTAAGCAGCATTGTAATGTGTATGTTCATTAACGTGCGCGTCAGCCTGATATTCCTCGGCGCGATGGTGGTTCTGGGAACCGTTCTTGCTATCATCGTTTCCAAGGCTACCAAGGTGTTCGACAAGGTTTTCCCGAGGTACGACGACCTCAATGCCAGCGTTCAGGAGAATATTTCCGGTATCCGCGTTGTAAAGGGCTTCGTGCGCGAACAGCACGAGAACGAAAAGTTCGTGAATGCTTCCGGAAGTCTCTACAGGATGTTCATTAAGGCGGAGAAGATCATATCCTGGAACAATCCGGTTATGATGTTCGTTATTTACGCGTGCATTCTGCTGATATCCTGGTTCGGCGCGCAGTTCATCGTAGGCGGCACCCTCACCACCGGCGAGCTGACCTCACTGTTCAGCTACATCATGAGCGCGCTGATGGCTCTGATGATGCTTTCGATGATCTTCGTTATGATCACCATGTCGGTGGCGAGCGCACGCCGTATCTGCGAGGTGCTCAACGAAAAGTCCGACATCACCAACCCGGAGAACCCCGTTATGGAGATCACAGACGGTTCCATCGACTTCGACCACGTCAACTTCACATACAAGCACAAGTCGGATCAGCTCAAGGCGAAGAAATCCGACCTTGACGGCGGCGAGGAGATACTCAGCGACATCGACCTGCATATACATTCCGGCGAGACCATCGGAATCATAGGCGGCACGGGCTGCGGCAAGTCCACATTTGCGAGCCTCATCAGCCGTCTGTACGACGTAGACAGCGGCTCTGTCAGAGTAGGCGGCGTAGACGTTCGCAAGTACGACCTCGAGCTGCTCCGCGACAAGGTAGCCGTAGTGCTCCAGAAGAACGTGCTGTTCTCCGGAACGATACTCGACAACCTCCGCTGGGGCAACGAGAACGCCACCGAAGCGGAGTGCGAGGAAGCATGCAGACTTGCCTGCGCAGATGAGTTCATCGAGAGAATGCCCGACCGCTACAGCACGATGATAGAGCAGGGCGGCGCGAACGTATCCGGCGGTCAGAAGCAGAGACTCTGTATCGCAAGAGCGCTGCTGAAGAGCCCGAAGATACTTATACTCGACGATTCCACCAGCGCGGTCGACACCGCGACCGACGCGAAGATACGCCAGGCGTTCGCCGAGAAGATCCCCGGAACAACTAAGATCATCATTGCGCAGCGAATCTCCAGCGTTAAGGACGCGGACCGCATAATCGTAATGGACGACGGCAGTATCTGCGGATTTGCTCCGCACGACGAGCTGTTAAAGACCAACGAGATCTACCGCGAGATCTACACGCTCCAGACCCAGTCCGGCGGCGATTTCGACAAACCTAATGAATAAGGAGGCGGAAACATATGGCAATGGGAAACAGGCGTCAGCCTGCTGCGATAAATCGCAAGAATATGGATTTCAAGGTGCTGGGCAGAGTGCTCGGCTATATGATGAAGCGCTATAAGTTCCGCTTTATACTGGTTCTCGTATGCATACTCATCACGGCTGTAACCACCCTGGTGGGAATGCTGTTCATGCAGAGCCTCATCGACGATTACATCACGCCGATGCTGAATGTGGTAAACGCCGGCGGCACCGCGGATTTCGCTCCGCTGCTCGGGGCGCTGGTGCGTATCGCGCTGATATACGTTGTGGGCATTATAAGCTCCTTCACTTATAACAGGCTGATGATCTACATTACCCAGGGTACCATGCGCGACCTCAGAAACGACATTTTCACGCACATGGAATCCCTTCCGATAAAGTATTTCGACACAAACGCTCACGGCGATATCATGTCCATCTACACCAACGACGTGGACACCCTCCGCCAGCTTATCAGCCAGAGCATTCCGCAGATGGTGAACTCGCTCGTAACGCTGATAATCACATTTGTCAGCATGATAGTGCTGAGCATTCCGCTGACCGTTCTCACCGTTGTTATGGTGCTGGTAATGATGTTTGCAGCAAGCAAGATAGGCGGCAAATCCGCAAAGTACTTCGGCGCACAGCAGAAGGACCTCGGTATCGTAAACGGCTACATCGAGGAAATGATGGAAGGTCAGAAGGTAGTAAAGGTATTCAACCATGAGGAGAAGAACATGGAGAGCTTCAGACAGCTCAACGATCAGCTCCGCGTTTCCGCAGACAATGCGAACAAGTTCGCGAATATCCTCATGCCTGTCAGCGCGAACCTCGGAAATATCAGCTACGTGCTCTGCGTTGCAGTAGGCGCGGTGCTTTCTCTGGTGCTCGGCTCCGACGTGACCGGACTTACCCTCGGTTCGCTGGTCGCGTTCCTTACGCTGAACAAGAGCTTCTCTCAGCCGGTGATACAGGTCAGCCAGCAGCTCAACGCAGTGGTTATGGCTATGGCAGGCGCGAAGCGTGTATTTAAGCTGCTTGATGAAAAGCCCGAGACCGACGATGGCTACGTTGAGCTTGTAAACGCAAACATCGCCGAGGACGGCACCATCACCGAGTCCGAAAAGCGCACCGGCGTATGGGCGTGGAAGCACCCGCACACCGCCGACGGCACCGTGTCCTACCGCAGGCTGGAGGGCAGCGTTGTATTCGACGGCGTAGACTTCGGCTATAACGAGGACAAGATGGTGCTCCATGACATCAAGCTCCACGCGGAGCCCGGACAGAAGATAGCGTTCGTAGGCTCCACCGGCGCGGGCAAGACCACCATCACGAACCTCATCAACCGTTTCTACGACATTCAGGACGGCAAGATACGCTACGACGACATCAACATCAACAAGATAAAGAAGGCGGATCTTCGCCGTTCACTGGGACTGGTTCTCCAGGATACCCACCTGTTCACCGGCACGGTAATGGACAATATCCGCTACGGACGTCTTGACGCCACCGACGAGGAGTGCATCGCGGCTGCAAAGCTCGCGAATGCTCACAGCTTCGTTAAGCGCCTTCCGGACGGCTACGGCACCATGCTGACCGGCGACGGCGCGAACCTCTCGCAGGGTCAGCGCCAGCTTCTTGCGATAGCGAGAGCGGCAGTCGCAGACCCGCCCGTGCTGATACTCGACGAGGCTACGTCCTCCATCGACACCAGAACCGAGCGCCTTGTGCAGGACGGCATGGATAAGCTCATGAGCGGCAGAACAACGTTCGTTATCGCGCACAGACTGTCCACGGTACGCAATTCCGACTGCATAATGGTACTCGAACAGGGCAGGATAATCGAGCGCGGAAGCCACGACAAGCTCATCAAGGAGCAGGGACGCTACTATCAGCTCTACACCGGCAAGCCGGCTAAGAAAGCGGCTGAGTAAGTCAACAGAATAACACAGCGGCAGGTCAACTTATCGACCTGCCGTTTTGCATTATTTTTGAAGTATCTTGTAGTACCAGTCCGGAGTATCGCCGAAATCCTCCGCAAGCTTGTCGCCGTATTCGTCGCGGATTTTCGCACAGAGCAGTGCGAATTCCCGGAGGATAGGCTGCGACTCGCCTTCCATTTCTATTTCGTAATCCTGCTCGGCAAGTGTGTTGATATCAAAGTTGCAGCCGCTTATATCCAACCACACGCGGAACCTGTACCCATCGGAAATTTTCTGAATATACGCGCGGTATGTGTATCCGTGGCTGTCGCGGCAGTCATATTCGCCAAGCCAGCCGGGATTTCCCTTTTGGTGCGTGAATCCCGTTCCGGCGAACGCTTTTTTCATCACCGGGATATCCGCAAGATGAGGGATCGGCTTCTTGTCGCTGTTGTATGTATAACGCTTTGGCACGGGAAGCATTTTTTTCATAACCCCATCAAGATACTTGAAGTGATTCGTTTTAAGCTCTGTGAATCTATTGTTCTCTTCCCTGGAGAAAATGCATTTCGTTTCGGCTTCAACAGGATTTCCGAGATAGGGTATCAGCTTTTGGATAACAATGGAGGAATCACGCGGTTCGGGGTCGGCTGTGACCTCGATACATACCGAAATCATAACGCGTTTCAGACCGTCGTCATAGCATCGTTCTTGCGCAATATAGTTCGAGAAAAAGTGAACGTTTGTGAGTTTGGAAATATCAGCATTTTCCCATAATAAGTCGGGGGCAGGCTCGTAGATTTCTTCACCGAGCCAGTTCACGCCGCTGAGTAGGACGTGCCCGAACGGAATATTAAAAGGGCGCGGTATTTTTGAAAACACTGCGAAGATATCGTCATAGTCCGATTTATCGGCGAAGATCTCCCCGGATAACCAGTTTTCCGTGTAGCTGCATATCATCGGTTCATCTTCTGCTGATTTGAAGTACTTTTTAAGTTTCGGTAATTTTTCAAGCACATTTGATATAGTCCTGTCCCCAGACACGGTACTTGCTGCAAATGCAAGGTCAGACCAGCCAAGCCCAAGCTCCGAAAGCATATTCTGAATATATGACTGAGCGTCCTTGAACTTTACTTTATCCGCGATGTTGAACCTGTATATGTTGAAAACTCTCATGCTTACCTCTCAAACCGCTTGATTTTGTTTGCGATGATATCAGTATAGCATAAGAAGCGGAAAATGTCAATAGAAAAAGGGAGAACCTTTCGATTCTCCCTTAGTGCTATTCTGAAAATCACATCTGCTTGCGAACCTTGATGTGAACCTCGCGGAGCTGCTGCTCTGTAACCTCGGTAGGCGCGCCGAGGAGCAGATCCTGCGCATTGGAGTTCAGCGGGAACGCGATGACCTCGCGGATACTCTCCTCGCCGGTGAGCAGCATGATCATGCGGTCAACGCCGGGAGCCATACCTGCATGAGGCGGAGCGCCGAACTTGAACGCGTTGTAGAGCGCGCCGAACTTGCTTGCAACGTCCTCTTCGGTGTAGCCTGCGATCTCGAACGCCTTTATCATGATGTCGAGGTCGTGGTTGCGGACAGCGCCGGAGGAAAGCTCAACGCCGTTGCATACGATGTCGTACTGATAAGCGAGGATATCCAGCGGATCCTTGTTCAGCAGTGCGTCCAGACCGCCCTGCGGCATGGAGAACGGGTTGTGCGTGAAGATTATCTTACCGGTCTCCTCGTCCAGCTCGTACATCGGGAAGTCAACGATGAAGCACAGTTCGAAGCGGCTCTCATCGATGAGGTTCATGCGCTTTGCGACCTCGGTGCGGATCTGTCCGGCGAACTTCGGAGCGTTCTTCTTGGTGTCGGCGATGAAGTAAAGTACGTCGCCTTCCTGGAGCTCGCAGCGTGTCGCCAGCTCCTTGCGCTGGTCGTCGTTGAGGAACTTGTCGATCGGGCCGTTGTACTTGAACATGCCGTTCTCGCCCGGCTCAACCTTGAAGTAGCCCAGACCCTTCATGCCGACTTCCTGTACTGCGAAGTCCTCCATGCTCTTGAAGAAGGTCTTGGACTGCTTAGCCATTCCGGGAACGCGGATACCGCGTACGGTCTTGTTGCAGAAGGGCTTGAAGTCGCTGTCAACGAACAGGTCGGAAAGTTCCTTGATGACCAGCGGGTTGCGCAGGTCGGGCTTGTCTGAACCGTAGGTGAGCATTGCTTCCTTGTAGGTTATGCGTCTGAACGGAGCAGGGGACACCTGCTTGTCGGAGAATTCGGAGAAGGTCGCGGAAAGGACTTCCTCAGCCACTGCGAAAACGTCCTCCTGGGTAGCGAAGCTCATCTCAAAGTCGAGCTGATAGAACTCTCCGGGGGAGCGGTCGGCTCTTGCGTCCTCATCGCGGAAGCAGGGAGCGATCTGGAAGTACTTGTCGAAGCCGGAAACCATGTAGATCTGCTTGAAGATCTGCGGAGCCTGTGGCAGAGCGTAGAACTTGCCGTGGTGCTTACGGCTGGGGATCAGGTAGTCTCTTGCGCCCTCAGGGGAGGAGGTGGACAGGATAGGAGTCTGAAGCTCCAGGAAGCCCATGCTGCTCATCTTGTTGCGCAGGAAGCTGATTATCTTGGAACGGAGCACGATATTGTCGTGCATTTTCTTGTTTCTGAGGTCGAGGTAGCGGTACTTCAGGCGGACATCCTCGCGGGTCTCGCGGGAGGTAGCCACTTCAAACGGAAGCTGCTCCGTCACCTTGCCGAGGATACGTACTTCCTCAGCCTCGATCTCGACTGTACCGGTTTCGATCTTGTCGTTGTAGGTGCTTTCGTCGCGCTTTAAAACGGTGCCTGCGATGGAAACCGCGCACTCCTTGTGAATGCCCTCAAGCAGCTTCTCATTGTGGAACACTACCTGAACAACGCCGTAGTGGTCGCGCAGGTCGACAAACATGATACCGCCGTGGTCGCGGATATTCTCTACCCAGCCGGCAGCCCTTACCTTTTTGCCTATATCGTTTTCAGTCACCGCGTTGCAGTACTGCGTGCGGTATTCGTTTTCTCTGAACAATTCCTTCAATCCTTTCAATATATAAATTGTCGCCGCCTGACAGGCGGAAAAGTCCTCAGCTACGGTCACAGCGATTATGACCGGCATTGTTATGCCGCATTATATCACAGCCTTTCGGCAGGGAGTTCCCCCTCGCCACATAATTCAACAATTTATTATATCACTAAAATGCGGAATTGTCAATAATTTATGCAGATATCCCCCGCAATTTTTGCTGAACTGCGGGGGATAGTTCCATTCATGCGCGGGAGACGTACATCCCGAACTTATCTTTGATGGTGAACACATCATAGTCCATGCTGTACTTGATGTCATATTTCGTGCCGTCCTTCATGACCAGCACGCCGTCTGCCACGCCGCCTTTCCATACCGGGGTGTCGGCTTCGTAGTTCAGCTCGGCGCCCGTGACTGGTATCACTCTGCCGTTTATTTCAACGCGTTCCATCCAGGCTGTCGGAACTATGTTGCACAGCATGAATGTCAGCGCCGCGCCGAGTATCGCCAGTATCGCGCCGCATACAATTACGGTTGCTTTGAATCCTGTTTTGTTCATATAATTACCCCTTTCCGCCGTCTTCCGATTCTGCGGAAGTTCCCCCGGCGATGATCCTGCGCGTTGTGCGCTCCGACGCGGTTCCGGAACGCGCCGCGCGTATTGCCCCAGCTTGCTCAATGAATTCAAGTGAGCCGTCTTAATCCGGGAGTGATTATCTGGCTGCTGGGAATAAGCGAGTAGTCGTACATCACCTTTGAATGGTTATCCAGCACCAGTTCCCGGCGGATTATCCGGCGTTCCCGGTCGAGAGTGACGCGGTATACCCGGCTGACCCGGAAGAACTCGCCGTCCTCCTCAATGTAGCCCTGATCTTCCTCTGTTATGCGGTATATGTATGGGAACGGCTCCTGCGCGCGGAGCTCGCCGTACAGCGCGCTCTCGTCCAGCCAGACCAGAAGCTGCACCGGACGGTCGCTCGTGTTTTTGAAACGGTAGTCCACGTTTTTGTAGAAAACGCTGGTGCCGGTTCCGAACGGCACCCGTCTGCCGGAATCAGGGAAGAGCGCGTCAGAATGGTGCACCAGTTCAGTCACGGTGAGCGGGCTGTTCAGCACCAGCCAGTGTATCAGATTTGCGAGCTGGCACAGTCCTCCGCCTACTCCGCGCCCGAGTTTCCCGGCGCTTATCACAAGTCCGTCAAGGTATCCGCGCTTTGCGGAGGGTTCGCCGACGAGCTTCCAGAACGAGAAAGTTTCCCCGGGCTGAACGACTAACCCGTTTATCTGCGCCGAGGCAAGCCGGAGGTTCACCAGCTTATTTCGCTGGAGCTCCATATCGACCCCCTCCAGACGGCGCAGCGCGTTGGAAGAGTGGCTCTTCACAACAGCGCTGAACGGAACTGTGTTGCGGGTACGGGCGAATGTTTCTCCGCTGAATCTGTCGTGGATATCCCTGAGCAGATATTCTTTCCGGAGCGAAATGTGATAGCAGGCGGGCGACAGTTCGCAGAACAATTTTCGTTTTTTTATGGCTGACACCTCCGTTCCACGACATTCCCTATAATTATTATAGCAGATTTTTGCAGGAAGTCAATTACAGTTATATTACGATTTGGTTACAAAACGGTTACAAACGTTGCGTATCATCGGAATCAAAAACCGGACAGCCTGCAAAGCTGTCCGGTGAGCGGTGTTCAGTTCTGGAAATAAACGTCCTCCTGCTGGAGCATGGGGTACCTTATCAGCTCCCGGCTGTCAAGGTCGGCGCGGTGCATGTCCACGGCGCTGATTCGGCGGTTGAGGTAGGTCGTGTAGTAGTAAACTCCGGTCTGGGCGTTCCAGCAGGAGGTGTAGATCGTGATCTCGAACTTTCCGGGCGCGACCTCGCAGCAGCCGCGGGTCTGCTCAACGGAGCCGAGAATATGGAAAAACTGCCCTACGCTCTCCGCCTCGGAGCTTCCGGAGCGGGAGTTGTTCCGCGTGAATGCCACCCGTGCGAACCTCGAAGCGGACGAAAGGTCGCCTGGAAGTCCGACCGCGCCCATTCCGCGGCTGTAGCGGGTGAGCTCCAGACCTTCCGCGAAGGTATTCTGCGGATCCCTCGGGGAAAGCCCCATGTAGTTGTTGAGCATTGCCATCTGCTGCTCAAACGGGGGATTGTTCGTCAGCACTCCCGCCTTGTTTTCGTGTATCTGAAGCCCTTTTTCAGTGGACTCCACCACGATACAGCCGGATCTGTCCGCGATTATCCAGTGGAGCTGAGCGGCTGGGAGCTGTTCGCTGAACGGAGTTCCGGTGAGATTCATGCCGGAGATAAGCTCCCGAGCCTGGGAAAGCTCCGCGCACTGGGAAAGTATCCAGGGGATAAATTCGAACTGCGCGACGTTCCGCATGCCTTCACGCGGCTGGGCGTACTTCGCGTTGCCCACGAAGTTCAGCCCCGCCATGCCGAGACCCTTCTCGTTCACGGCGTCGTAGTAGAGCGGGTAGCCGCCCGCAGCGTGAGCCATTCCGATGATCGCGTAGTGATTGGAGAGCGTTCCTCCATGCCGGAATTCAAACGGGAATTCCCGCGGAGTTATCGTGATCTCCTCGCCGTATGAAAATTCGTAATCCAGGGTCCTTCCCATGTAGAAGCATTCCGTCTGGTAGGTCGCCGCAGTGCACATTTTATGTTCCTCGCTTTCATGTTGTTGGAGATATTATGCCCATTCGTGCAAAAAGTATTATAGCACTTTTGCCGCCGGCGGTCAACAGCTATGGACGATAAATCATCAAATTATCACAGTTTTGCCTGAAAATATTTGTATGTAGTTACAATTATACAGCACTTGACAATTTACGCGCAAGGTACTATAATATAATAGTTAAGCTGTGTCCGATGAAACAGCATTTTTTACGTTAAAAAGTTAAAAATAAAATTTCCATCAGGGGGAAAACGATATGAAAATAACCGTAGCGGGAACAGGATACGTCGGGCTTTCTATGGCAGTTCTTCTGTCGCAGAACAACGACGTCACCGCAGTAGACATAGTTCCGGAAAAGGTGGAGCTTCTGAATTCCAGAAAGTCGCCCATCGCTGATAAATACATCGAGGAGTACCTCGCAGAAAAGCCGCTGAGCCTCGCCGCCACCACCGACTGGCGCCCGGCGTACGCCTCGGCTGACATCGTGGTCATCGCCACCCCGACTAACTACGACGCGGAGAAGAACTATTTCGACACTTCGTCGGTGGAAAGCGTTATCGAGCAGGTGTTCTCCGTGAACGATCACTGCACCGTGGTTGTGAAGTCCACCGTGCCTGTCGGATTCACTGCGGGACTGCACAAGAAGTACCCGGAAAACGCGCACCGCATTATCTTCTCGCCGGAGTTCCTCCGCGAGGGTCAGGCGCTGTACGACAACCTGTATCCCTCCCGCATTATCGTGGGAGCGCCGCAGGAGTGGGCGGATTCCGTGGAGCGCGCGAACGTATTCGCGGAACTTCTCCAGCAGGGCGCGATAAAGCAGGATATCCCGACGCTGCACCTGAACCCCACCGAGGCCGAGGCGGTCAAGCTGTTCAGCAATACCTACCTCGCGCTGCGCGTGGCTTACTTCAACGAGCTGGACACCTACGCTGAGATGAAGGGACTCAACGCCCGTGAGATAATCGACGGCGTAGGTCTCGACCCGCGCATCGGACCGCACTATAATAACCCGAGCTTCGGCTACGGCGGATACTGCCTGCCGAAGGACACCAAGCAGCTCCTCGCGAATTACGCGGACGTCCCCAACGACATCATCACTGCGATAGTTAACGCCAACAAGACCCGCAAGGACTACATCGCGGATCACATCGCGTCGATGGAGCCGCAGACCGTCGGAGTTTACAGGCTGACGATGAAGTCCAACTCTGACAACTTCCGCCAGAGCGCTATACAGGGTATCATGAAGCGCCTTGAAAAGCGCGGAATAAAGGTGATAATCTTCGAGCCGACCCTGAAGGAAGGGCAGAGCTTCTATAACTACGAGGTGTGCAGGGATTTCGACGAATTCAAGCGCCGCTCAGACGTTATACTCGCTAACCGCATGAGCGCCGAGCTTAACGACGTAAGCGATAAGGTTTACACCAGAGACCTTTACAGCAGAGACTAAGGCAGCACCGCACAAAGACCATTTATTGGATTTTGCACGTGTCTTGCTTGCATCTTTTCCGTCATCTTGCACAATTCGTCCTAGCAAGGCGTCAGCCTTGCGTCGTCCTCATTGTACAATCTGACGAAAAATCTGACTGCGCAATACACGCACAATCTTTGTGCGGTATTGCCCTAAAAAATTACAGATGGGGGTGATTCCCGATGGATTCGATTATTTCAGGAACATTCAGAATGATTATCCGCAGGGGTTTCCCCCATCAGCTCTATTTCGACGAGGATTTCATGCGGATAATCGGCGCGGAGGACAACTCCGACCCCGAGAAAAACTACCGCCTGTGGGAGGAGTGCGTCCACCCGGACGACATGCCGCTGATAAAAGAGGCGATAGAGAGCACTCAGCACAATATCCGCGCCGAGGTGAAGTACCGCTGGCGCCACAAGACCCGCGGACTTTACACCGCCTACAGCACCGGAATGCTTGCAGGCAAGGAGGACGGCTGCGTCACCATATACGGTTTTTTTAAGGGCGTACCCGCCGACCGCACGCAGCTCTACGGCTACGATCCGGATCTTCAGCTCCTGACCAGGCTCCTCGCGGAGAAAATGCTGGACAGCTTCGCGTTCTGCGCGCTTGTAGACCTACAGCAGAACAAGCTCATGCTGCTCAACGATTACTTCAATACAGGCTCCTCGGCAGGCTGCGAATGCGGCTACGACGAGTGGCTTGAGGGATTCCAGTTCTGCATTCATCCGGACGACCGGGATTGTCTGACGGAACTGCTGACTCGTGCGAATCTTGCAAATGCGTTTTCAAAGTCCGACGAGGTGCACGGCGAGTTCCGCTTTATGCGCCCGGACGGTCCCTGCTGGGTAAATCTGCGGCTGGTGAGAATGAAACAGCGCCTTGCCGGGCGTTATCCTGAGTTCATCGTGTTCCGGCGTATCGACGCAGACCACCGCGCCGTATTCATGGAGGAGCTGCGCAACCGCCTGATAAACGGACTTGCGATCCCCTATATGATCCTCGACCTTATCGACCTTCGCGCGGGCAGCTTCTATTCCTCCAGGGACAATCAGGGGCTTTTCGCGGAGCACTTCAACGAGATAGGAAGCTACAGCGACGCGCTGGATCGTTTCGTGGAAAACTGCGGGTGCAGCTTCGCGGACAGAAACGCGATACTTTTCAATTTCAGCGTGGAGCACATGACTGAGCGTTTCCGGGCAGGGGAAAAGATGATCGAATGCGAGGTCTGCCGCAACCCGGAGGGTCAGCCGGAGTGGCTGCGAATCCAGGCGTTTATGTCCTCCGCCGACGAAAACGGAGAGCCGGCGCTTGCTATACTCAGCATTCAGCAGGTGACTACCGAGAAGCTGCGGGAGCTTCGCTATCAGCAGCGGCTTGAAAGGGCGCTCCGCACGGAGAGCCAGTACAGGCAGGCTATCCTGTCCAACGCCATCGCGGTGTACACCTATAACATTACCGAGGACACGATATACGACGAGATAATCGAACAGGAGGGCGTTGACCCGCTGCTTCCCAAGATGGGGCTTACTGTGCCGTGCTCCTATAACGATTACATCAGCAAAAAGTCCGAGCTTATCGTTGACCGCCAGACCGCAGAGAATTTCCGCAGGACATTCTGCACACGTACTCTTGCTGATATGTACAACAGCCACCGCCGCAGCTTTGATACGGAATATGAATTCAAGATCGGCAGCAGGGTCGGGTACTTCCGCGAGGCGGTAATAATAACCCAGGATATGGAGACCGGCGACCTCTGGGGTCTGACCTACGTCCGGGACGTCACCGGCGAACACGACCAGGCAAAGCAGGTGGAGCAGGCTCTGCGCGACGCCTTCGACCAGGCGCAGCACGCGAACTCCGCAAAGACGCTGTTCATGAGCCAGATGAGCCACGATATCCGCACGCCGCTGAACGCGATACTCGGAATGTCCACGATAGCGCAGGAGCACATCAGCGACGCCGCCCGGGTCAACGACTGCCTCGAAAAAATACAGACCTCCGGACATCAGCTCCTGGAGATAATCAACAACGTCCTCGACCTTTCGGCGATAGAGAGCGGAAAAACCACTCTTGCCAGCGAGCCGTTCGACCTGAAGGTGTTCATCGACGACACTGCGGGCACGATACGCACGCTGACCGACAAGAAGCGTCAGCGCTTCGTCGTGGAGATCTCCGAGGGGATAAACTATTCGGTGATAGGCGACCAGGCGAAGCTGCGGCAGCTTCTTATGAACATACTCAGCAACGCCGTGAAATATACCCCGGACGGCGGCGAGATACACCTCTCCGTGAAGGAGCTGAACCCCGACCACCACGGCGTGTGCCGCTATCTTTTCACAGTGAAGGATAACGGAATCGGCATGAGCCAGGAATTCCTGCACAAGATATACGACCCGTTCGTCCGCGCCGACGACCACCGCATAAGCGGAATACAGGGAACCGGTCTCGGAATGGCGATCGCGATAAACATCGCCCGCATGATGAACGGCGACATCGGAATAAACAGCGAAGTCGGCAAGGGTTCGGTGTTTGAAGTCACCGTCGCGCTGAAAAAGGGCGCGGAGGAGCCTGCGTACATCGGCGGCATTTCCATGGAGGAGCAGCCGCGGCGCGAGCGCATGTCGGACTACGACTTCGGCGGGAAGCGCGTACTGCTTGCGGAGGATCTCGAGTTCAACGCGGAGATCGCGTCGGAGTTCCTTGCGGAAGCGGGGCTTGTCACTGAAACCGCGTGCAACGGCGCGGAGGCGGTGGAGAAGTTCGGCAGTTCGCCGGAGGGCTACTACAGCCTTATATTCATGGATATCCAGATGCCTGTTCTGGACGGCTACCAGGCGGCGGACAAAATACGCGCTCTGGACCGTCCCGACGCGAAAACCGTTCCGATAGTCGCGATGACGGCAAACGCTTTCATAGAGGACGTCAAGACCGCAAAGGAACACGGAATGAACGGGCACGTTGCAAAGCCGCTGGAGGTAAGGGAGCTTACCGCGGCGCTGAAAAAGTGGATACCCGGCTTTAAAACTAAGAATCAGAGTTGAACAGAATGAAAAGAATTGTTACGATACAGGATTTTTCCTGCGTTGGGAGCTGCTCGCTGACCGCCGCGATACCGGTGCTGTCGGCGGCGGGGGTGGAGTGCTGCGGAATTCCGACGGCGCTCCTTTCGAACCACACCGGATTTCCGACGTTTTACAGCATAGACCTCACGGATGAACTGGCTCCGATAAGCGATCAGCTCAAGCGTGAGCACATTGATTTCGACGGCGTTTACACCGGATATATTGCTTCCATCGATCAGATAGAGCACATTGAGGAGTTCATACGCCGTTTCAGGAAGCCGGGGGACCCGCTGTTCATCGACCCGGTAATGGGCGACAACGGAAAGATGTACGCGGCGCTCACCGAAGACTACCCCGAAAGAATGCGGAAGTTCATCGAGGGTGCGGACATCATCACCCCGAACATCACGGAGGCATGCCTGCTGACAGGGCGCAGCTTCAATCCCTGCCCGACGCTCCACGAAACGAAGGAAATGCTCCGGGAGCTGTGCGGATTCGGAGTGAGGTTCGCGGTCATCACCGGATTTTCGGAGAAGGGGCAGCTAGGGGCGGTCGGCTGCTTTGACGGCGCCTTCACCGAGTGCCTCACCCCGAAGAAGGACGTTGCATGCTCCGGCACCGGGGACGTATTTGCCTCGGCGCTGCTTGGAGCGGTGCTGCGCGGCGCAGATTATCCGCAGGCTCTGGAGATAGCTACAAAGTTCACATATGCGGCTGTGGAGTACACCGCCGCGGCATCCGACCGCAGATTCTACGGAATACACTTCCAGCCGGTGCTCGGGGAATATATCCGAATGCTGGAGCGCGTCGAAAAGGGGCGGTCTGATGGCTGAGCAGAAAAAGAAGGGGCTTTCCCGGCTGAATAAGGCGATACTGTTCCTGATAACATCGGCGTTTTTCTTTGCGCTGATGAACATGTTCGTGCGGCTTTCCGGCGATGTCCCGACGATTCAAAAGACGTTCTTCCGGAACTTCTTTGCGCTGTTCATTGCGAGCGGCGCGATGATAAAGAACCGCTGCTCCATAATCCCGCCGAAGGGCGCAAGGTTCGACCTGTTCATGCGCGCGGCGTGCGGCTACGCCGGGGTCGTGCTGAATTTCTACGCGATAGACCGGCTGAGCATTTCGGACGCCTCGCTGCTGAACAAAATGTCGCCGTTTTTCGCGATCATCTTTTCGACATTCCTGCTGAAGGAGCGCGCTAATAAGGTACAGTGGGCGATAATCCTGACTGCGTTTATCGGCGCGCTTTTCGTTATCAAGCCGTCCTTCCAGAATGCGGAGCTGGGAGCCTCCATCGCGGGATTCTGCGGGGGAATGTGCGCGGGCGCGGCGTATACTTTCGTCCGCCGGGCAACGGGGAAGGGCGTCAAGAGTTACTATGTGGTGTTCTTTTTCTCGGCGTTTTCTACGCTTGTGGCGTTCCCGCTGATGCTGCTGGATTTCAAGCCCATGACCCTGGTGCAGACCCTAATGCTGGTAGGCTCGGGAGTCAGCGCGGCTATTGCGCAGTTCTGCATAACCACGGCGTATTCCTACGCTCCGGCGAATGAGGTCTCGATCTACGATTATTCGCAGATAATCTTCGCGGCGCTAATCGGGTTCGTGGTGCTGGATCAGGTCCCGGACGTGCTCAGTTTCGTGGGCTACGCGGTGATAATCGCAGCGGCGTTCGTGATGTTCAGATACAACAACCGGAAAACGAAGGAATGAAAAAGAGGGCTGCCGACAAATTATAATTTAGCGGCAAGCGTTCCACTCGTTGCAACCCTTAATAGGGAGTCAAGGGGGACGCGTCCCCCTTGCGAGTCGAGGGCAGCGCCCTCGTCGCCGTTAGGCGAAACACTCCGCACGAAGTGCGGCACTCTGCGCGCTGGCGCGCAGTTACTCCGTGCGGAAGCACGGCTAAACGCCAAAAAGCGCTAAAGGGGTGTGGGGGAAAACAAGAGTTTTCCCCCACAAGCGACATGTTGTCTTTGTTGAGCCTGACTTCCCAAACAGTCCGGTGGACTGTTTGGGAAGCATATTTCTAGCCGGAATATGCAAACATAAACAATTAAATGGCTGCCCTAAAAGGAGCAGCCATCTTTGTATTATCCGACCAGCATGAGCAGAGTTCCCGCGACAAGTATCGCAAGACCTGCAGCGGAGCGTTTCGTGAGCTTTTCGTGGAACACTATGTAGGAGAACAGTATCGACACGAGGATACTAAGCTTGTCTATCGGAACAACAACGCTTGCAGGACCGTCCTGAAGCGCCTTGTAGTAGCACAGCCAGGAGCCGCCGGTAGCGAGTCCCGAGAGGGCGATGAACAGCAGCTCGCGCTTGTCCAGCCCGCGGAGCTTATCCGCCTTGCCCGTCACAGGGACCATCAGCCATGCCATCACCAGGACAACCGCAGTGCGTATCGCAGTGCCGAGGTCGGAGCTTACGCCGTCGATACCTATTTTACCGAGTATCGAGGTCAGCGCGGCGAATACTGCCGAGAGAATCGCGTAGGGAAGCCACTTCGCGCTGTTTGAGCCGGGACTGTCGGTTTTCTTCTTTTCGATCATCAGCAGGGTTCCGGCAAGTATCATCACCATGCATATGCATTTCAGCGGGGAAATGCTCTCGTGCAGGAAGATGAAAGCGAGCGCCATTGTAAGCACCGTGCTGGATTTGTCCACCGGCACGACCTTGTTTACATCGCCTACCTGAAGCGCCCTGAAATAGCACAGCCAGGAACCGCCGGTCGCAAGTCCTGAAAGCACGAGGAACAGCCATGTTTTGCCGCTTATGTTCGTGATGCCGCTCCAGGAGCCGGTTATCATGGTCATGAGTATCGCCATGATAAGCACCGCGATGGTTCGCAGAGCGGTTGCCACAGTAGAATCAGTCTTGCGGATACCGCATTTTGCAAGAATTGAAGTTAATCCGGCAAAGAACGCCGACCCGGCCGCGAACACCAGCCACATAAAACGCACTTCCTTTGAGTGAAGAAAAATCAGACCCACCTGGAGGTCTGCTTATATTATTGTATCACGTATTGATGCGTCTGTCAATGAGATATGCAACATTTGTATGGCTGTTGAATCATAATTCACAACTGGGCTTTTCTAAAAAATAGCTGATAATTTATCTCAGGTCATTGACATGATGACTTTTGATGATGTATAATAAATATGTATATATTGCATGTATAAGGGGTGGATTATGGAAAACAGAAAATGTATTGCTGTGCTTACTGAGAAACCAAGCTTGGACTATCAGTCCGGAATACTTAAAGGAATATACAGATCGGCATTCAGCCATGACGCCAACGTAGCGGTATTCTGCGTAACAAGCACACGCAGCGACGAAGCCTACCAGATCGGTGAAATGGTGATATTTTCACTCCTAGGGGATTACTCCAGTTTTTCGGGCGTGATATACCTTCCGGATACTATCGACTATTCCATGCGCGACACCCTGATCACCGAAAAACTGATTGCGGCTTCCAGAAAAATAAAAATCCCGGTCGTGACCATCGACGGCAATTATGATGAGTTCCCCTGCTTCCTCTCGGACGACTCTGAGCCGATACAGTTCTTGGTGGATCACCTATCCGCCGGGCATGGCTGTAAGGATATCGCGTTCGTTACCGGAAGAAAGAACCACCCTCACGCTGAACACCGCCTGGAAGCGTTCAGCCGGGCAATGTCGAAAAATAACCTTGAAATACGCGAAAACCGCATGTTTTACGGAGATTTCTGGCGCACCTGCGGCGAAGATATCGTAAGCTCCCTGCTGGCGGGGGAAAGCGGGCTTCCGGAAGCGATAATATGCGCGAACAGCTACATGGCGGACGGAATATACGAAGCGCTGTACAAGCGCGGGTTTCGCGCGCCCAGGGATATAAAGCTCGCGTGCTACGGCGAAAAGACCGAAACCTCTGAATACATCTCCGCAACGATAAGAGCCACCGATAGCCTCGGATTCTCAGCCTGCGAGGGTCTGTTCAGCATGATAAACGGCGGAAGCATTCCAAGCGTCAACCGTATTCCTACCGAGTTCCAGAAACGCCCCGCGATGACCTGCGGCTGCATGCAACCGGACGAATACAACCTGCTGGATTTCCGCATGAAGGATCCCAACGAGGTCAGCGATTTCTTCACCGAGTACAACACCATGAGCGAGAGCCTGATAAGGCGCCCGAACATCCGCGAGACCCTGTGGACCGCAAACTGGTATACCCACCTGTTCGGGGACTTCACCAGATTCAGCGTGTGCATGTGCGACGATGTAGTGAAACCCGAGCTGTCGCTTGACGAGAACGATGTCTGCGTAAGCTACACCGATGAAATGCTGACGGTGCTCGACCACAAACGCCTCCCCGACGGGACCTCAGACGCTTTCGTCGGAACGGACAGGCGGTTCCCGGTCAGCGAGGTGTACCCTCCGCTGTTCAGCGCCGACGGCGACCCCGCCGCGTATGTTTTCAGGCAGCTACATTTTATCGAAAGGTGCTACGGGTACGCCGTGCTCTCATACGGCAGTAAAATAATTTCACCGCAGGCAAGCTTTGATTTCTGGGTGAACGTCCTGGCAAACGCCGTTGAATCCCAACGCCGCCTGACTATAATGCGGTACCTTTATAAAAAGGTCAACCAGGACGCCGTTACGGACTCAATGACCGGACTTTTCAACAGAAACGGTTTCAACTCCATGCTTCCACAGATGATAACCGAGGCGCGGGAGGCGGGGAAGAACTTCCTGCTGATAATGTCCGACCTGAACGGACTGAAATACGTAAACGACAGCTTCGGTCACAGCGAGGGCGATAATCTGATAAATACCGCCGCCGGACTGCTTTCCTGCACCCGCATCAGCGGAGCTTCCTGCGAGAAGAATTTCCGTATCGGCGGCGACGAATTCGTGAAGGCTGCCTACGGCGATATCACTCAGCAGGGAATCGACGAATTCCGCCGTGAGATCAGCGAAAAGGTGAACAGCACCAACAGCACCTCCGGCAAGCCCTACCCGATCTACATGCCGATAGGTACCTGCCTGCGCAGCCCCGGCGATATCCCGGACTGCGACAAAATGCTCTCCAGCGCTGACGAAGCGATGTACGCCGACAAGATACGCCTGAAATCAGTGACCGGCTTCGATCCCAAAAGAAAATGACCCGGGACCTTCCCGCGCTTCGGCGCAGGAGGGTCTTTGACGTCCCGGGAGGTATTTGCAAAAAGTATCCCGCGGAGCTCCCGCTATGTCTTGACTATTCCTGCGAAAAGATGTATAATGAAAGGTACTCAATTTCAAAGAAAAGGATACTATATAATATGGAAAGAAACTATCCCAAGGCGACCATCACCGAAAAGGGCGAGAGGGCACTCCGCGGCGGACACCCGTGGGTCTATGCCGACGAGGTCACAGAGGTCTCCGGCGAATACGAAAACGGCGGCCTTGCCGACGTTTTCAGCCGCAAGGGGCGCTACCTCGGCACAGGTTACATAAACGACAACTCCAAGATACGCATACGCGTCATCTCACGCAACGCCAACGACAGATTCGACCGGGACTTCTACGCCCGCAGGATACGCTACGCGCTGGACTACCGCCGCACCGTCATGGGCGCGGAGGACTTCCGCTGCTGCCGTCTCATATTCGGCGAGGCTGACAGCTTCCCCGGATTCACCGTCGACAGATTCGGGGACGTCCTTGTTGCGCAGGTGCTGTCCCTCGGCACGGAGCGCGTAAAGGACGCGCTCTACGAGCTGCTTGTGCAGACCCTCGCGGATATGGGCGAGCATATCTCCGCAATATACGAGCGCAACGACGTTAAGATACGCGAGCTTGAGGGCATGGAGGAATACAAGGGCTTCTGGGCTGGCGCGGGGCTTCGCACCGACCTTTCCGGCGTGACCGAGATAACTGAAAACGGCATAAAATACACCGTGGACTACATCAATGGTCAGAAAACCGGATTCTTCCTCGATCAGAAGTACAATCGCCAGGCAATCCGCCGCATTGCGGAGGGACGTACCGTCCTCGACTGCTTCACGCATACCGGCTCGTTCGCGCTGAACGCCGCAGCAGCCGGAGCAAAGTCCGTGACCGCCGTGGATATCTCCGCGGACGCCATCGAGATGACCCGCCGCAACGCTGAGCAGAACGGCTTTACCAATGTGGAGTTCCGGCAGGCTGACGTGTTCGACCTGCTCACCGAGCTTTACCGCGCGGGAGGCCACCCCTATGACTTCATAATCCTCGACCCGCCGGCGTTCACGAAGAGCTCCAGCACCGTAAGGGCGGCGGAGCGCGGCTACAAGGAGATAAACCTCAAGGCTATGAGGCTGCTGCCAAGGGGCGGCTACCTTGCGACCTGCTCCTGCTCGCACTTCATGACTGAAACGCTGTTCCGGCATATGCTCCATGACGCAGCAGCCGACGCGGGAGTCTCGCTGCGGCAGATAGAGGCGCGCAGGCAGGCTCCGGATCACCCGATACTCTGGAACGTTCCCGAGACGGATTACCTCAAGTTCTATATTTTCCAGGTGGTGTAATATGCAGCTTACCGAAAAAGACCTGCTCCCGGGAACCGTCGTGCAGCACTTCAAGCGCGGAATGCTCCCGGAAAGCGAGCGCGCGGACAGCGCGATGTACCTTTACGAGATACTCGGAGTTGCCCGCCACACAGAGTCCGGAGAAATGCTGGTGGTGTACCGTGCGCTCTACGGCGAGCACAGGATATGCGCCCGCCCGCTTGAGATGTTCCTTTCCGAGACCGACCGTGAGAAATACCCCGAGGCAGGACAGAAATACCGGTTTGAGCCGGTGAAATAGCGAAATTCCAGAAAGAAGCGACCAATGAGATCAGCAAAATACGTTGATATGTGCAGCGGCCCCGTGCTGCGCAAGATGATAGTTTTTACACTTCCGATAATGTTTTCGGGGCTTTTCCAACTGCTTTTCAATGCGACCGATATCATCGTCGTGGGAAGGTTTGCAGGCGATAACGCGCTTGCCGCGGTAGGTTCGAACACCGCGCTCATCAACCTCATGACCAACCTGTTTATCGGTATTTCCATCGGCGCGAACGTCGTGGCGGCGCGCTACTGCGGCGCGAAAAACTACTCCGAGCTTAACAGGACAGTCCACACGTCAATGCTGCTCAGCGTTATCAGCGGATTCCTGCTGATGGCTGCTGGACTGCTTTTCGCGGAGCAGATACTCGGGCTGATGTCCACGCCGGAGAGCATTCTCGGCATGGCTTCGGATTATCTGCGGCTCTACTTCTGCGGAATGCCGTTCATGATGATCTACAATTTCGGAAACGCGCTCCTCCGCGCCGCCGGGGACACCCGCCGCCCTCTGATATACCTCATCTGCGGCGGAGTAGTCAACGTGCTGCTCGACCTGCTGTTCGTCATCGCGCTGGATATGAGCGCCGCAGGAGTAGGTCTCGCGACCGCGATTTCCCAGGGTGTTTCGGCGGCGCTGATGGTTCGCTGCCTCATGCGCGAGACGGACGAGAACGGTCTGAAGCTGCGGCTGAAAAACCTGCGTATCCACAAAGACAAGCTGCTGATGATACTTAAAATCGGGCTTCCCGCCGGATTCCAGGGAACGGTGTTCTCGCTCTCGAACGTTGTTATCCAAAGCTCCATAAACCTGTTCGGCGAGGCGGTCATTGCGGGTAACTCCGCGGCGGCAAGCATCGAGGGATTTGTCTACATGGCAATGAACTCCTGCTATCAGTCCACGCTGTCGTTCACCAGCGCGAACATTGGCGCAGGGAAATACGAGCGTATCAACAAGATACTTCGCTGCGGACTGCTGTGCGTGGTGGCGGTGTGGGCTATCCTGGGTCTCGGCGTTGCGATGACGTTCAGCCGGCCGCTGCTCAGTATCTACACCTCCGGAGACGAGGCGATAAACGCCGGCGTGCGCCGTATGATGTACGTCTGCGGCACATACTTCCTGTGCGGCATTATGGACGTCATGGTTGGCTCCCTGCGCGGAATGGGCTATTCAGTCACGCCGATGATAGTTTCGCTGCTCGGCGCATGCGGACTCAGGCTTGTGTGGCTCGGGACGGTGTTCCAGATGGAGCAGTTCCATACGCCGGACACTGTGTACCTGTCCTATCCGGTTTCCTGGGTGATAACGGTCGCGGCGCATGTTATCTGCTTCTTCATATGCCGGAGAAGGCTCAAAAAGAAGGTCCAGCTCCGGAAAACGGAAAGCGTTCCGGAGGCGCGGTGAGTTGAATTCCGGCGGCGGTTACGATAATTATTAAACAACGGGCAGGCAGTTTGTCTGCCCGTGTTTGTTTTGTTGCAAGCGTATGCTTCGGACTATAATTCTGTAATATTTTGTTTTTCTGCACAAAAATAATTTAATGTATATTGCATTTTATATAGATTTATGCTATAATCAATATATCAAATGCCAAATGCGGGAAATCCCCGCGAGCCAACTCAGGGAGGGTATACTGCGCATGCTCTCAGACAAAAACAAACTCCGTACGCTCCTTCTGAGCGACGACCTCGACATACGCCACAAACTTCAGAATATACTGATTACTATAAGCATGGCGGGCTGCGCCGCGTCAGTGGTGATCTCCTTCGCGACGCAGATGAGTCTCGCGGGGAACCTCGCCTCCTTGCTCGGGCTGCTTACGCTGTTCCTGGCGTTCTATCTCTCGGTTATTCGCAAAAAGAAAGAAGCAGCGTCCTACCTCATCACTATTGCGGTAAATCTGGTGCTGTTCCCGCTGATGTACATGCTGAACGGGGGAGTCTACAGCGGAATGCCCCTCTGGCTCGCATTCGGGCTGGCGTTCCCGTGGTTCGCGATGGACGGCGCCAGGTGCTGCGTGATGTTCGCACTTGACCTTATCGCCGCGCTCGGCTGCCTTGCAGTCCAGATGTTCTTTCCGGAACTTATCCTGCTCCCCGAGGGCGACCTCACAAAAATGGCCGTGCTTGACGTAGCTCAGGTGATGGTGACGGTCCCGGTGATGATCGGGCTTACCGTTAAGTACCAGAGCGTAGTTTTCATGCGACAGCAGCGCAAAATGGAACAGCAGGAAAAAAAGCTGCTGGAAGCGATGCGCACCGCCGACCGTGCCAACGAAGCCAAAACATCCTTCCTCGCAAGCATGTCGCACGAGATACGCACGCCCATCAACGCGGTCCTGGGAATGGACGAGATGATACTACGGGAAAGCAGCGACGAGTCTATCCTGAGCTATGCGGCGAATATCCAGTCCGCCGGGCACTCTCTGCTATCGGTGATAAACGATATCCTCGACCTGTCGAAGATAGAATCCGGCAGGCTGGAGCTTCTAACCGCAGAATACAGTACGCAGCAGCTAATGAACGACTGTTACAGCATGATGATAATGCGGGCTGAGAAAAAAGACCTGCTGCTTGAGATAAAGAACGATCCTCAGCTTCCCGCGAAGCTCGCCGGTGATGAAGTGCGGCTGCGGCAGGTCATACTGAACCTGCTGACAAACGCCGTGAAGTACACCTCCGCGGGCGAGGTTACTATGCGCGTTGATTTCAAACATACCGCTGAAAACGAGATCATGCTGAAAATATCCGTCCGCGACACCGGAATGGGTATCTCGCAGGAGAATCAGCAGAACCTGTTCAAGGCGTTCCGCCGGCTGGACGAAATGACCAACCGCCACATCGAAGGCACCGGTCTTGGGCTCAATATAACAAAGCATCTCACTGAAATGATGGGAGGTACCATCGCGGTGCGCAGCACGCTGGGCTCCGGCTCGGAATTCACTGTGGAGATACCGCAGCGCGTGGTGTCATACGAACCGGTCGGGGTGTTCATCGAGAACCGCCGAGCCGCCAGCGGTCAGAAAGAGGAGTATCACGAGCGCTTCCGGGCGCCGGGAGCAAGGATCCTGGTAGTGGACGATGTGAAGCTCAATATAGATGTCATAAAGGGACTGCTCCGTCTGACGCAGATACGGACCGAATCCGCCTACAGCGGGCGCGAGTGCCTAGGGCTGGTTTCGCGTACGCACTACGACCTTATATTCATGGATCATCTTATGCCTGATATGGACGGCATTGAGACCCTGAAACAGCTCCGTGCACAGGATGGCTCTCCCAATGCCGGAACCCCGGTTATCGCGCTGACCGCCAACGTGATGGTCGGGGCGCGTGAGAAGTACGCCGCCTGCGGATTTACTGACTACCTCGCAAAGCCGGTGCAGAGCGACCGTCTGGAATCGGTGCTGCTTGAGTACCTTCCGCGGGAGCTGATCCTTCCGATAACTCCCGGCTCGGAAACGCATGAAGCCGCCTCCGGCGCAAGGGAGCTTCCGGAACTGAACGCTGCTGCGGGAATAAATTGCTGCTGCGGCGGTGGGAGCTGAACGTCTGGCTCAGTCCGCACAGTACGCCGCGGATCTTCTTGCAGCCGGGAACATCGCGGAGCTAAGGTCGCATGAGCGGCGGCTGATATCGCATTGCAAAAGCTTTGACGAAGCGGCGGCAGCTTACATACAAAAATTTACCGAGAACGGAGAGAAATACTGATGAAAAAGAGAATAATGGTAGTCGACGACGACAAGATAACGCTTAAGATGTGTAAATTTATTCTGGAAAAGCAGGATCACGAGGTGGTGACTGCCGAGTCCGGAAAGCGATGCCTGGAGTTCCTGAGAGAACCCTCCAACCCTCGGATAGACTGCATTCTGCTTGATATCGAAATGCCGCTGCTAAACGGGTTCAACACGCTTTCAAGCATTCGCCAGTCGGAGAAGCTTAAGGATATCCCGGTGATGTTCCTGACCGCCTCCGCCACACAGGAAACTGTCCGCGAGGCGATACGGCTGGGCGTCACATCTTACCTCAGGAAGCCCTTCCTGCCGAAGGAGCTTACCGATAAGGTAGCCGCGCTGCTCGGCTCCGAAGCATGAAATACAACATCTACTTTGAGCTTGCGGCAGCGGCTCTGCTGGTGGTGCTGAACCTGTATGTATACCTGCAATATCCGTCGGATTCGCCAAGCAACCGGCATTTCAAGCGGCTCGCAGGAGTGCTGTTCCTTGCAGTGACCCTGGACGTCGTGACCGCGATAACCATAAGCTATGCCGACAGCGTTCCGATATGGCTCAACACCGCGCTCAATACTATTTACCTGATCTCCGACGTGTTTCTTGAATGTCAGTTCGTGATCTACTGCACCTGCGCCATCTACGGCACGGCGCGGCACCGCCATATTCCGGAGTTCACGCTCGGCGCGGCGGGGGCGATGGTCGTACTGCTCGCCATCAACATCTTCACCGGGTGGATATTCTCATTTGATGAGACGGGATACGTTCACGGTCCGCTTTACCTTTTGATACATGTGATCCCGATAGCTGCGATAATCATTACAAGTATAATGATGATCGTGAATTTCAGAAAATTCAGCAGTGCGCAGCGCATTTCGGTATCCGTGTATATTCTCGTACTGATCTCCGGACCGGTTGTGCAGCTTATTTTCCCGAACGTGCTGTTTACGCTGTTTACGGTATCCATCGGTCTGATGATGCTGATGTTTGCGATGGAGACCCCGGATCTCAAGGTGCTCAAGCGAACCATGAAGGAACTCCGCGACACCCGTGACGAGGCGGAGGAGGCCATGGCGGCGGCACAAAGCGCCAGCCAGGTCAAGACAGAATTCCTGAGCACTGTCTCTCATGAGATACGCACGCCTATCAACGCCGTGCTGGGCTTCAATGAAATGGTGCTGCGAGAGTCCCGGGACGAAGAGATCACGCGGTATTCTGAAAATATCCGCAGCGCCGGCAAGACTCTGCTTGCGATGATAAGCGACATGATGGATTTCACCGAGATGGAGACAGGCAGCTTCCGTATTGAGGAAACGAACTACTCTGCGGCTTCCATGCTTTCTGATATCGCCGCTTTCGCGGGATACCACGCAAACAAAAAAGATATCGAGCTGCGGCTTGATTTCTCCCCGGATATTCCCAGGACGCTCCATGGAGACAGCGTTCGCATAACCAGGATACTGAACGATCTGACCTCCAACGCGGTGAAGTACACAGAGCGCGGATGGGTGGAGATACAAGTCGGCTGGGAACCTGACGGCGACAGCGGCTGGCTGTGCGTTAAAGTCAAGGACACGGGCACCGGCATGCGCGGGGAGGACGTCGCGCGGATATCCTCGAGTTTCCTGCGAATGGACAAAAAGCGAAGTCAGAATATTCAGGGGATAGGTCTGGGACTTACCATTGTAACAAGGCTACTTTCGATGATGGACAGCTTCCTGGAGGTGGAAAGCACCTACGGCAAGGGTACCTGCATGAGCTTCCGGCTGAGGCAGGGCGTTTCGGATCCAAGCCCGGTAGGCGATGCGGCGGCGCTGACGCGTCCCGGAGAGCTTTCGCGCAGCAAGCCGGGATTCACGGCTCCGCAGGCGCGGATACTCATAGCCGACGACAACGAGATGAACCTCGACCTTTACCGCCGCAGCCTGCGCGAGACCAGGGTCACGATAGACGCCGCGGTAAACGGCGTGGAAGCACTTGAGCTTATCGGCAGGAACCGCTACGACCTCATACTCCTAGACCATATGATGCCGGTAATGGACGGCATGGAGACCCTGCGGACGATACAAAAGCAGGAGCTGTGTCCGGGCGTTCCGATAATCGTTGTTACAGCGAACGCGGTTTCAGGAGAGCGCAATATGTACCTCAACGCCGGTTTCGACGATTACCTTGCAAAGCCGGTTTCAAGCCGGCAGCTCTGGGATACTGTTATGAAGTACCTTCCCGCCGAGTATGTCCGCATGGGAGACGGCGAGCCGGTGTCCGGGTTTGCTACGGCTCCGAAAAAAGGCGTAATGGAGCAGCTCGGGGAGTTTCTGGACGTTTCGTCAGCGCTGCAATATTGCTGCGACAGCGAGGAGCTTTATCTTGATATAGTCGGCACTTATCTTGAGGAGGACAGGTACGGCCTCATTTCGGAATATTTCGCCGCCAAGGATCTGGAGAACTACCGCATACAGGTTCATGCGCTGAAGAGCGGCTCCCGCACCATAGGGGCGAACGCGCTGTACGAGGAGGCTCTCCGGCTTGAGGAGGCGGCCAAGTCCGGCGATACCGGTTATATCACCGAGAACACGCGGCGCGTTCTTGAGCAGTACCGAATGCTTGCCGGGCGTATACGCGGCATACTTGCAGGCGGATCTGAAGCCGGTTCCTGCAATGCGGAGGGCAGGGTGCTGTATATCGAAAACGACCTGATGTTCCGCTGCCTGACCGAGCGTATGCTCCAGGAATACGGCGTGGCGTCGGTAAGCAGCGGCGGGCAGGCGCTGGAGTATCTTGAGGGACATGTTCCAGAGCTGATACTGCTATCCGCAGGCGCGGACGATGTATCTCTGCTGAAGTCGCTGCGCTCTGACGGGCGGCTGAAGGATATACCGACAGTGGTCTACACGGCGGATCGTTCGCCTGCCGCAGAAGTGATGTTCCTGAATGCCGGCGCGGCAGACGTTATCCGCAAGCCTGCTGACGGAAGCGTGCTTTCAGCAAGGATAGGCAGACTGCTGGCGGCTGAAAAATCCTGCTCGGCATAAATTTGACCCGGCTTTGATCTGTGTGGAATATTCCAGTACGGCAAATATTCCCGGATTTCCCATGAGAAAAGGGCGCCTTTCATTGAAAGGCGCCCTCTGTCACTGCTCAGGAGCGTGTTAAGGTATGACGCGCCGAGCCGTCATCACTCACCGCTCACTGACGCCGGATCAGGCTATACCCGGGAAACGATCAGCAGCCGCAGTTATTACCGCAGTTGTTGCCGCAGCCGCCGCAGCCATTGTCGCAGCTGTTACCGCAGCCATTGCCGCAGCCGCAGAACAGGATAAGAATAAGAATGATGATCCAGCAGCAGTTGCCGCCGCCAACGTTGAAGCATGACATATTCGTGTCCTCCTAATTACTATAGTAGAAATTTCCGCTTCCCTTTGAAGCTTCCGTTTCATAGTACATAGTATGCAGAGTGTGAAAATCTGTTACAGAAATTTTCCTTATGATGAAATAAATTCCTGATTTCTGCTCATACTATGTGTATCAACGAGGAGGTCAACAACATGAATTCAATAAGCGGATTTTCTGATAGTGCGGTGAAGGCGCTCAATTCGGCGCTGGGAGCCGCTATGGGATATGGTCACACCTATGTCGGCAGCGAGCACATGCTTTACGGGCTGGTAAGCGACGACAGCTTTCCGTCCGCGTCGGTGCTGCGGAGGTACGGCGTAGGTCGCAATGAAGTCCTTCGGCGGCTGGAAACGCTGGTCGGCAAGGGGAGACCTACCCGCCTGAGCATGAACGACCTCACGCCGCGTTCGCGCAGGCTGATGGAAAACGCGCTCTCCTTTGCCGCCGCCGAGGACAAGCGCAAGGCCGGGACGGAGCACCTTCTCCGCGCGGTGGTGCTCGACAGGGAGTGCTGCGCCTGGTCGATACTAGCGGAGCTTGGCGTGAATATGGTGAAGCTCGCGGGGGAGGTCTGCGCGCAGCGTTATGTCGAGCCGGACTTCCAGCAGAGCGAAAAGGAGCGCCGCGCGAAATTCCCGGCGCTCACGAAATACGGCAGGGACCTCACCGAGCTTGCAGCCTCCGGGAAGCTCGACCCGGTGATAGGCAGGGAGCAGGAGACCGACCGCCTTATAAGGGTGCTGCTGCGGCGCTGCAAGAATAATCCCTGCCTCATCGGGGATGCCGGAGTCGGCAAGACCGCCGTAGTGGAGGGATTCGCGCAGCGCATAGCGGCGGGGAGCGTCCCGCAGGGGCTTCTCGGGAAGCGGATATATTCCCTTGACCTGACGGCGATGCTCGCCGGGGCGAAGTACCGCGGCGACTTTGAGGAGCGCCTGAAAAGCGTGATAGAGGAAGCCGCCGGCTGTCAGAATGTGATACTGTTTATAGATGAGCTTCACAGCATTGTCGGCACCGGAGCTGCCGAGGGCGCGATAGACGCGGCAAATATTCTGAAACCCCAGCTAGCCCGTGGCGAGATATGCCTTATAGGAGCCACCACCACCGAGGAATATCGCCGCTTCATCGAGAAGGACAGCGCGCTTGAGCGGAGATTCCAGCCAATAACAGTGGAGCAGCCGACGGAAGCGCAGACTCTGGAGATACTCCGTGGAATGCGGCGCAGCTACGAGACCCATCATTGCGTTACGATAACCGACGCGGCGCTTGAGGAGGCCGTAAGGCTGTCGGTGAGGTATATCACCGACCGAAACCTCCCGGACAAAGCTCTTGACCTCGTGGACGAAGCGGCGGCGCGGGTGCGCTCGGGGGCTATGAATGCTCCGTATGCCCGCAGGCTTTCGGAGGTACGCAGGGGGCTTGCAGTGGTAAAATCCGCTGCGGAGGCGGAGAAGCTCCGCAATGAGGAATACGCGCTGGTGAAGGCGCTGAGCGGCGGCATTGGCGCGGCAGTCGACCGGCAGGACATCGCATGCGCCGCCTCGGCGGTGACTGGTATCCCGGCGCAGAAGCTCTCGCAGGACGAAGCCGCGCGGCTCTCCGGGCTTGAGGAGCAGCTCCGCAGGCGCGTGGTAGGTCAGGATAAGGCGGTGGAGCTGGTCGCGAATGCGGTCCGCCGCGGGAGAACGGGGCTTAAAGAGCCGGAGCGTCCTACCTGCTCGTTTCTGTTCCTCGGGCAGACCGGAGTGGGAAAGACTGAGCTGGCTAAGGCGCTTGCCGAAGCGGTTTTCGGCGATGAGAAGCGCATGATACGCTTTGATATGTCGGAGTTCATGGAAAAGCACTCGGTTTCGAAGCTGATAGGGTCGCCTCCCGGCTACGTGGGATTCGAGGAGGAGGGGCAGCTCATTAAAAGAGTCAGGAGCGCTCCATATTCAGTCGTGCTTTTCGACGAGGTCGAGAAGGCTCACCCGGACGTGCTGAATCTGCTTCTTCAGATACTCGAAGAGGGGACTCTCACCGCCGCCGACGGCAAACGGGCGGATTTCCGGAGCTCCATTGTGATAATGACCGGAAACATCGGCGCGGAGCAGCTCTCTAAAAACACGCTGGGGTTCGGTTCGGGGCAGCAGGACGATGGGGAATCCGAAGTCTTATCGGAGCTGAAAAAGCGGTTCAGCCCGGAGCTTATCAACCGAATAGACAATGTGGTAGTGTTCCGCAAGCTGGGCGAGGAGCAGATGGAATCCATCTGCCGCATACTTCTGCGGAAGCTCACGGCGCGCGCTCAGCTCTGCGGCATAGAGCTGAGCTTCACCAACGACGCCGTGAAGCACCTCTGCCGTGACAGCTCTTCCGGAAGGGAACGCGGCATGGGAGCGCGTCCGCTCCGCCGGACGATCACCGCGGAAATCGAGAATATGCTCTCCGGAATGATGATCTCCGGCGGGCTGAGAAGCGGCTCCAGAGCGGAGGTCTGCGAGCAGTCCGGACTGCTTTCTGTCAGGGTGCTTTCAACTCAATAAATTTTTTCAACTTTTTTTGAAAAAACACTTGACAAATCGCATTCAACATGATATAATAGATGAGTACTCAAGAGAAAACCTCCTGAGTACTGATATCGCGGGATGGAGCAGCTCGGTAGCTCGTCGGGCTCATAACCCGAAGGTCGTCAGTTCGAATCTGGCTCCCGCAACCACTTATAACAAACAGATTACACAGCTCGGATGAGGGGTGTAATCTCTTTGTTATATAAAGATGTATATTAACGCTGCCGCAGCACCTTGGTGTTAGAACTTTCAGTGCCGCAGCAACGAGAATATTGCTTTGAGTGCTTCCACCTATACGCACATTCGCAGAACGCAGTCAGGAGTTACCTGCTCGTTCATCTTATCTTTCCATCAGTTCGGACATCAGCTATCGTTATCAAGCTGAGGGTTTTCCTTTGAAGAAAGAAAACACTGACGTTGATGTGATCCCTCTGTTTAGTCGGCTTCACAGCCGTCACACTCGCTCGTTTCATGGCGAAGTCCTAAGGACAAGATAACATTTGCTATTGCATGGTGGCATTCAATTTGTATTAAAACCGTCAAAGGCGGGTTTAATCAAATTCAGCTGAGATTGCTCAGCTGTTCCGAAAAAGTAGGAAGGATGGTACTATCATGGCAAGCCACAATGAATACTCCTTTCCAAAGGAGTACCGCCACTACCTCGCAGAACTGTTATGTAAAAATGGCATAGCCGATTATACAGAACAGATCCGCAAGTTAGCAGAGGTGTGCGAATGTTCTGCCAATCATGCAAGGAGCATTATGGCAGGCAAAAGAGATTTCAGCGGGACAAGAACAGGCAATGGATTGAACAAATATGCTGCCCTCGCCCACTGTTTCTCTATCTCCGTGGATGAATTTGTTGCTATGGACTCAGAATACAGAGCGAACAGAGGTCCTCGGAGAAAATAGTAAAAGCGTCTGAACATAAGTCCAAACGCTCTCACAAAGTATATCTAAGCGCTGACCGTCAAAATCAAGCGCAGAGATGGCACCTGTAAAAGCCGTTTGGATGCTGGTAACATCCTCTCGGTCGTCCTTGTGTGTGTGTGTACACGCACGCAAGGATTGCGGGTGTTAATTGAATATTGTTCAAGGCTTGCGTGAAAAATGGAATTCATGGAAGCCAATTGGTGTTGTTAAATCACCTTGTTTATTATACTATATTATTCTCCGCTTGTCAATGTCAATGGCGGTACAATTAATAACAATTTTTTGTTGTGCGTTTTGTGCAATATACACATCATGAAACACACAGGTGCCTCACCGTGAGGCATCTGATATAATGAAAGGAGCATTTATGGATAAAAGAAAGTATGGGAAATATGATTCAGTTGCATACATTGATCCCGTAAATAAAAGTGTAGATGTGATAAATATCGAAGATTTGATAGAAGAAAGAATCAAGGACAATGATGCTTTTCTGACAAAATACTGCAACAATATGTATTGTCCCGAATGTAAAGTACCTCAACTTACCTTGTGCCGGACAAAGTATGGCTTTTATTTAAGAGGATTCCAACATCAAGATCATAATGATGATTGTGTTTTGGGGTTAGATGAAATATCGGATAATCATATTGAAACAAAGATTGATCTAGAACCGAACAAAAGAGATATTCAGTTAAGACTTAGCCAAGTTATTGATTCTCTTTTGAAAAAGATTAGAACTAAAGATCACCCCCTTGCAGTAAATATAAATGGCAACGACATTGATATGAAACCCATACCTAGAGAAAAGGTCAGTAGAAAAAGTAACCAAAAGCGTATTCCTTCCAAGTCCTTGACATCCCCTTTTCTTGAAGAAGATTATGATAGGTTTATGGTGTTCTATGGGCGTGTGAAAATAAAATGGGAAAAACGTCTTTCTAAAGATGGACCTTTTATGTCACTTAATATTTATAAAATAGGTGCAGAAAATCCGTTTTGCTCAGGAATCGTGAAGGAACAAGCATATAGTAAAATAAAGAATAATGTTGATTGCGACGTAGCTTTAATAGCTATGTTTACTAGCATGAAATGGACGAAAAAAGGCCATAAAAAATACAACAATTTTAAGATTGAGAAGTCACATATGATTATTATAGAAAAGGAATAACATTGCCGCCAACAAACTTATTATTCCTTCTGCGAAATTTCGGAGCAATGACTCCGTAAGTACGATACATCCATCCATAGAATAATCCTTTCGGAACTGTTTCTGTGTAGTCAAATTGAAAACCTACAAGCAGCTGGTCGACAATACTGCTCGGGGTTCTTTCAGGCGGATGAAGTTCATTAAATGGTGTTGTAAGACAATATAATTCGTAATCGTCATACACGGGGAGTCTGAATACCGAACCGTG
>DQFX01000011.1:0-2535 GCA_003531585.1 Oscillospiraceae bacterium
TTGATTTTTTTTACAGCGCCTTTTCAGTCCGATCCACATTTTCAGATAAATTAATGTTGCATAATGCGGAACAATGTGGTATAATTAAAATGCAGTAATATGTATCACACAGAAAGGAAAGCAATGCAATGGAAAAAGTACAATGGAAGCCAGGAACCCTGCTTGCACCGGTTCCGGCTGTATTGGTATCCTGCGGAACGATGGAGAAGCCCACAGCTCTCACGATCGCGTGGACAGGTATAATCTGCTCTGACCCGGCTAAGACCTACATTTCAGTAAGACCGGAGAGAAATTCCTATAATATCATCAAGGAAAGCGGCGAGTTCGTCATCAACATGATGCCGTCCACGCTTGTGCGCTCCCTTGACTACTGCGGCATAAAGTCCGGAAAGAACGAGGATAAGCTCGGAAAGATGAAGCTCTACCCGCAGGAAAGCAACACGGTCTCCGCGCCGCAGATCGCTCAGGCTCCTATCTCCATCGAGTGCAAGGTGACTGAGATCCTGCCTCAGGGCTCGCATGATATGTTCATCGCGGAGATAACCTCCGTGAATATCGCAAAGGACCTCATCGACGAGAAGGGCAAGCTGCACATTGAAAAGGCGGGTCTGATGGCATACGCCCACGGAACCTATTTCGCCCTCGGAAAGAAGATAGGCACCTTCGGATTCTCTGTGAAGCCCAAGCGCACCAAGAAGCCGCATAAGGATTCCCACAAAAAGAAGAAATAAGCCATGATGCACATAGGAAACGAATGGGACGCCCTGCTTGCCGACGAGATACAGAAGGACTACTACCTGAAGCTGCGGCAGTTCCTGATAAGCGAATACACCACGCGCCGCATTTACCCGCCGATGGAGGATATTTTCAATGCTCTGCGGCATACTTCCTACAGCGACGTAAGGGCTGTTATACTCGGTCAGGATCCCTACCACGGCCCCGGGCAGGCGCACGGTATGTGCTTCTCAGTAAAAAGGGGAACTCCGCCGCCTCCGTCATTGCAGAACATATTCAAGGAAATAAAGTCCGACCTTGGCATCGACCCGCCCCAGCACGGCGAGCTGACCTCCTGGGCGGATAACGGCGTGCTGCTTCTGAACACGGTGCTGACCGTCCGCGAGGGACAGCCCAACAGCCACAAGGGTATGGGCTGGGAGCAGTTCACTGACCGTATAATACAGCTCCTCAACGAACGTCAGCAGCCTATGGTGTTCCTGCTGTGGGGAGGTAATGCGCGTTCCAAAGCGCGGCTCATAACAAATCCGGCTCACCTGGTGCTGCAATGCGCTCACCCGAGCCCGCTTTCTGCTTATAACGGTTTTTTCGGGTGCAGGCACTTTTCAAAAACCAACGAGTTTCTTGTCAGCCGCGGCATGAAGCCGATAGACTGGAAGCTGGACTGACTTGTCATACCATACGGAATGGAGGTAAGCATATGTATTCTGACGACGAGCTTTTCGATGTACTGAACGACAGCGGAGAGCGCACCGAGACCACTAAGCGTCGCGGCGACATTCACCGCGACGGCGACTGGCACGCGAGCGTCCACATCTGGATAGCGCGGCGGCGTATCTCCGGAATGGAGTTCCTGCTGCAAAAGCGCGCCGACGACAAGGATTCCTTCCCGGGCTGCTGGGACGCTGCCTCCACCGGGCACATCGACGCCGGAGAGGACGCGATATCCGCCGCGATACGGGAACTCCGCGAAGAGCTTGGCATACGTGCAAGGCCGTCGGAATTTGTGCTTTTATTCCGCAGGAAGGTCAGCGAGGACAACATATTCCACGGGAAGCGCTTTTTAAACAATGAACTGAAATGGGTGTTCCTGTATAAAGGCGCGCTGGCTGATACCTCGATACATTTCGAGGAGGAAGAGATATCCGGCGTGGAGTGGCAGAATGCCGTTTCCATCAGAAAAGCGCTGGAGAAAAAGGATCCCGGATACTGCATAGATCTGCAGGAATTCCGCGAGGTGCAGACCTGCGCCGGGGATATCCTGCCATAAGAAAGGAGATAACGACATGCCGTTTATCAACACAAAGTATTCTCAGAAGATAACCCCCGAGCAGGAGACAGAACTCAAGACCGCCCTCGGCTCTGCGGTTTCCATACTTGGAAAAACCGAGAGCTGGCTCATGCTGGGCTTTGAGCAGGAGTGCTCGCTGTACTTCCGCGGTGAGAAGTCCGAGAAGATAGCGTTCGTTGACGTCAGCCTTTACGGACCGGCCTCCCCGTCTGCCTGCGACAAAATGACCGCCGAGATATGCCGTATCTACACAGATGTTCTGGGAGTTCCCGCGGATAAAATATACGTCAAGTACGCCCCTACCGACTGCTGGGGCTGGAATGGCGGAAACTTCTGATAATAATCATTAAATCGCCCGGAGCAGCGCTCCGGGCGATTTAACTGTATGGAAAATGAAGAATCGTATCAGGATAAAGTATTCAGCGTTTTACATTACGGTCACCTCTAAAAACCTCATGTGAGCGAAAATGGGCAGTGCGCGCCATCTTCGCTCTGCAACATCGTGTTGC
>DQFX01000011.1:2859-11419 GCA_003531585.1 Oscillospiraceae bacterium
CTTCAAACCGGTTTTTAGAGGTTTCCTATTAAAATACACAAATCCACTTGACGATTTTAACAAAATATTATATAATATGATTGTACATTTAGGAAAAGGGCGCAAGCCCGCTGCAAGGAGAAAACTATGAATTTCAAGAAACTAGCCGCCGCTTTAATGGCTGCTGCATTATGCGTGACCGGGGCAGGCTGCTCCAGGTCCGCGGAAAACTCCGGGAATACCGGCGATACCGGAAATACTGACGGAACCGTTTCGGACGGCGGCTCCGCAAGGGAGTTCGACACCGAACTGACCGCAATGCAGCTCACTTCCGATATCAAGATAGGCTGGAACCTGGGCAATACCCTTGACGCCACAGGCGGTTCCGGGCTTACGCAGGAAACGAGCTGGGGCAATCCCGCGGTAACTCCGGAACTCATACAGGCAGTGAAGGACGCGGGATTCAACGCGATACGCGTACCCACCACGTGGGAGCGCCAGATAGGCGACGACGGCACGATAAGCGCCGACTGGATGAGCCGCGTTCAGCAGATAGTTGATTACGCATACGACCTGGATATGTACGTTATCCTGAACATGCACCACGAGGAGTGGTACCAGCCATACGCCGACAAGGAAGAGGAGATATCCGCGAAGCTGTCGAGCTGCTGGACTCAGATCGCGGAAAATTTCAAGGATTACGACCAGCACCTCATTTTCGAGGGCATGAACGAACCGCGCTGGAAGAACACCGACTACGAGTGGAACGGCGGCAACGACGAGGGCAGAACCGTAGTAAACCACCTGAACAAGGCGTTCGTTGACGCGGTGAGAGCCACCGGCGGAAACAATCAGTACCGTTTCCTGATGGTGTGCCCCTATGCTGCGAACTCCACCGAGCCGGCGCTTGCCGCGCTGGAGCTTCCGGACGACGACAGGCTCATCGTTTCAGTTCACGCGTATATACCCTACAGCTTTGCGCTTGCACAGCCCGGCACGGACAAGTGGATAGCCTCCAAGGTCAACTGCACCCGTGATATCGACACCCTCGCCGAGGTGCTCGACAGACTGTTCATCAGCAAGGGGCAGGCAGTCATCATCGGCGAATGCGGCGCTATGAACCGCGACAACGAGGACTACCGCGCACAGTGGGCGCAGTACTATTTCAGCAAGTTCAAGGAGATCGGCATTCCCTGCTTCTGGTGGGATAACGGCGCATTCCTCAGCGGCGAGACCTTCGGTCTGTTCGACCGCAGCTTGAATGAGGTCAAGTACCCCGCGCTCCTTGAGGGAATGATGAAGGGCGCTTCCGGTGAAGCTCCGGAAACGGCGGACGAAGCGGCATAAAAAGCACCAACAGTATAAAAGAAAGGCACAGCAATGACAGGATTATTTACAAAGATAGCAGCGGCTATCACCGCACTCACACTCTTAGGAACAAACCCGGGCACCGCCCTGGATAATCTGAACGGACTGGTTCAGCAGCCCGGCGATACCGCATTTGCCGACAGAGAGGAGCTGACCGCCCCGGTAGACCCGATAGCGCTCTGCCAGTCGATAACCATCGGCTGGAACCTCGGAAACTCCCTTGACGCCACCGGAAACGGCTACAACAGCGAAACAAGCTGGGGCAATCCCATAGTTACTAAGGAGCTTATCGACACGGTGCGTGAAGCGGGCTTTGACGCCGTACGTATCCCGACTACCTGGTTTAACCACTCCGATTCCGACCTAAACGTTGACGACGCCTGGTTCGAGCGCGTTCACGAAGTTGTTGACTATGCGTACAATGAGGGTATGTACGTTATTCTGAACGTACATCACGAAAACTGGAACGACCCCTACGAGGATTCCTACAAGGCGGCGTCCAATAAGCTCAAGAACCTCTGGAAGCAGATAGCGAACGAATTCAAGGACTACGGCAGCCGCCTTATTTTCGAGGGTATGAACGAGCCGCGCTGGCGGAACACTAACTTTGAATGGAACGGCGGCAACTCCGAAGGCAGAAGCGTAGTCAACAAGCTGAACGCTGATTTCGTGAAGGCAGTGCGTTCCACCGGCGGCAACAACAAGTACCGCGCGCTGATGATACCGACCTATGCGGCGAGCGCTTCCGCGCTTGAAGGATTCACCGTTCCCGATGACGACAGCCTTATCGTGTCTATACACGCGTATTCCCCCTATAATTTCGCGATGAACGAGAACGGCACAAAGGTGTTCGACCCGTCAGCTAACGACAGCACCGGCGAGCTTATCTGGCTTTCCGACACGCTTTACGACCGCTTCATCAGCAAGGGAGTCGGAGCCATCATCGGCGAGTGCGGAACGGTCAACAAGAATAATCTTTCTTCCCGCATCGCGTGGGCTAAGTACTTCCCAGTTGTGTTCGGCGATAACGGAATACCGGTATTCCTGTGGGACAACAACGCATACGGAAGCGGAAACGAGACATTCGGTCAGCTCCACAGAAACACCCTCACATGGGAGTATCCCGAGTACATCAAGGCGCTTGTAAACGCTGCAAAGAGCTGCAAGTAAAATCAAGACCCCCGCGCATAAGCGGGGGTCTTTTCAGAAGGAGCAAAACATGAGATTAATGCACATTTCCGACCTGCATTTAGGAACTTCACTCTATGACACCGACATCACGGCGGACATCGAACATGCGCTGTTCTCTGAGATACTCGGGCGCATTTACAGGGAGGTCTCTGCGCAGGGCAGGATAGACGGACTGATCATCGCAGGAGACGTTTTCGACAAGGCTCAGCCATCGGCGTACGCCGAGGAAATATACGGCAGGCTGCTGACCGCCGCAGTCGATCTTGGCATGAAGGTGTTCGTGTGCAGCGGGAATCACGACGATCCGCTGCGCCTTGCCGCAAACGAGAAGCTCATGTCCAGGCTGGACATCTTTATAAACCGCCCATTCTCCGCAGAGGAGCCGCTGCGCGTTGAAAAATTCGGCGATATCGACATCGCGCTGCTGCCTAACGTCACACTTTCCGACGTAAACGCAGCATACGGCGAGGAGCTTCTGACCATGACCGACGCGATAAAAAAGGTGTTCGAAAAGGCAGGGCTTCCGGGTAAGCGCAGATGCCTTCTGGTGGCTCATCAGGCGGTCGCGGAGCATGACCGGGTGATAGGAAAGCAGGCGACCGTGGACGCTGACGCTTTCAGCGGATTCGCTTATACGGCGCTCGGGCATATCCACACCCCGCAGAATGTCGCGGAAAACGTGCGCTACTGCGGTTCTCCGGTGTGCTATTCGGCTTCCGAGGCGAAGACTCCGGATAAATTCGTTGATATAATTGACATAGACGACAAGAGCGTCAGCGTGCAGAGCGTGAAGATACAGCCGCTTCACGAGTTCGTCACCATAGACGACGCGCTGAACAGCATACTCTCCGAAAAGTACCCCGCATCGGAGGATTACTGCTACATCACGGTCAGCGGCATAGAGGGCGAGGAGAACATCGGCGCACGTATCCGGGACAAGTTCCCGAACCTTGTAAGGCTGTATTTTAAGAGCGACAGGGAGGAAAGCAGCGTAGATATCGCGGAGGAGGGAAAGCGTGATTTCGCCGAAGATTTCACTGCATTCTACAAGGAAGTCACTAAAGAGGATATCGACGAGGAGCTTCTCGCGAACGCGGAGCATATTTTCAGGCTCACCGAGGAGGCGTGCGCGACCGGCAGTGAAAAACAGCTTATGAACGAGATACCCGCGCTGGTAACATCGGAACAGGAGGTCAGCCATGACGATCAAAACGCTTAAAATGGTGAGATTCGGGCCGTACATCAAGGAAACGGTCGTGGATTTTGAGCAGTTTACCGGAAAGGTGTTCCTTGTCAGCGGCGACACCGGCGCGGGAAAAACCACTATATTCGACGCGGTGTGCTACGCGCTCTACGGCGAGCCGAGCGGCAGCCTCAGGAAAAACGACACTCTCCGCAACCAGGATTCGGTGAAGGGCGATAAAAGCTATGTGGAGCTGCTGTTCACCGGAGTCGACGGCAGGGACTATCTCGTGCACCGCGACACCAGGGCGCTCCGGGCGGTTGGCGACAAGCCGGCGGCTATGACGAAGGACAGCGTAAATCTGACCGACCTCTCCGATAAGACCGTCACAAAGGGAGCAAGGGAAGTCAACAGCAGGGTAGAGGCGCTCACCGGATTCGACCGCGAGTCCTTTATCCGCGTGTCGATACTTCCACAGGGGGAGTTCGACAAGTTCCTCAACCAGAACTCGGCAGAGCGCCGTGAAACGCTCCGTAATATATTCGGCACGGAGCTTTACGAAAGCTACGCGGACGTAGTGCAGTCCTGGCTGAAAACCGCCGGAAAGCAGGCGGACCGCGCTTCCGACGCGTGCAGCGCGCTTATGAACCGCACTTTTGAAACAGTGGGGGAAAAGTATCCGCTGTGCGACTGCGATGAATACGCCGCGCGTATCGATGAACTTGAGAGTTCCTGCGCTGAAAGAAAAAATACCGCCGAGGAGGAGTTCAATTCCACCAACGAAAAGCTGCGGCAGAACAGCGCGATGAGATCCGCAGCGGAGTCGGTGAATAAAGCGCTGTCAGCCTGGGAAGAGGCAAAAGCGAAAATGGAGCAGCTAGACAGCAGGCGTGAGGAATTCGACGGAAAACGGGAGCAGCTCAAACGGTATGAGCTTGCGGCGGAAGCGGCTCCGGCGCTGGAAGCGCGCAATAAGCTCTCCAACAGCCTGACCGGGATTCGGAGCAGGCTTGCCGCTGCGGTCGCCGAGGAGAAACAGGCGGCCGAAGAACTCGCCGCCGCCGAAGCGCAGCAGGAGCAGGCGAATTCGCTTGCCCCGGAGCGCGAGCAGTTAACCGCTGACATTTCAAGGCTTGACGACCTGCTGAAAAAGAGCGGCGAAGCGGACGAAGCCGAGAAGAAAATGCGTGCGACCGAGCAGGAGATATCCTCGATTCAGGAGGAAATGACCAGCAATCAGGCCAAGCAGGAGCATTGCCAGAAGCAGCAGGAAGAGTTGTCCGGGCTGCTTGAGGATACAAAACAGGAGGCTTCCCGGGCTGACGCAGAGGAAGCGGAACTGAATGCAAAATCCAGTCTGTTCGAACGGCTGCGCCAGCTTTCCGAGGGAATTGAGGAGCTTTCAAAGCTTCAAAAGGCCGCAGATACTGCACGCACTGTCCTTGCCAGGAAGTCGGAAGCCGCTGACAATGCCGCGCTGGAATTCTCCGGGCTTCAGGCGAAATACTACGCCGGGGAAGCCGCACGGCTAGCGAAGAAGCTCGAAAAAGGCGCGAAGTGCCCGGTGTGCGGCTCTACGGAGCACCCGTTCCCGGCGGCGTGGACGGACGAGATACCATCTCAGCAGCAGCTCGACAAGGCTGAGGCGGACTCTGCAAAAGCGGCAAGGGCGAAATCCGCTGCGGAGCGCGACCTCGCCGAAAGGGAGGGCAGCCTTACCGCTCATCGCGCTAATGTATCAAGAGATTATCTGTCGCTGATGGGCGTGGAGTTTCCGGAAAACGGAGCCGCAGAAGCAGTAAGTGAGAAAACCGAAGCAGTAGGAAAGCAGCTTGACGAGGCTTCCATAAGGCTTGAGGGGTGCCAATGGGCGCAGTTAAGGATAGAATCGCTTGAAAAGCAGCTCAGCGCGCAGAAAGAGATTCAGGATTCCCTCGCAGAGCGGCAGGAGAAGCTGAAAAACGAGGCTTCCGCATTACAGAGCCGCCACGCCGCCGAGGAAGCCACTCTGAATGAAAAGCGCGCCGGACTTGAAGGGCGCGATATGGACAGGCTGCGCAGAGATAAAGCGGACAAGATAGCCCGCGGCAGCGAGATAGACAGCATGATGAAGTCTGCTGCGGATAAACTTGCCGCAGCGAGCAGGAATGCGGCTTCCTCAGCTTCATTGAGAAGTACGCTGGAGGGCGACCTCGAGCGCACGCAGAAAGAATTTTCCGAGGCAGAGGAAACACTTTGCATGCAGATTTCCCGCTGCGGCTTTGCAGACGAGCAGGAGCTTGCTGCAAATTACGTCCGGATAAGCGCATTGCAGTCGCTGCGCGCCGAGATATCCGAGCACGACAAGAGCGTGTCTGCTGCGAGGGCGCGCCTTGACGAATGCGAGCAGCGGCTCCCGGAGGACAGGACTCCGCGCAGCACGGAGGAATTCGACGAAGCGGAGAAAGTCCTGAGCGCCGAGCTTGAGGAGCGCAAGCAGCGCCTTATGAAGCTTGGCACTGAACTTGACCGCTACGCCTCCGCAGCCCGTGAGCTTTCCGATATCATCAGCGCCAGCGGTGAGAGCCTTCACACCTACGCCGTGCTTGAGAAGCTTGAAAGGGCGATATGCGGCAAGGGCGCGGAGCGTATAGCCTTTGAAACGTTTATCCAGATGAGAATGTTCAAGGGCGTATTGCAGCGCGCAAACGACCGCCTGAAGGTGATGAGCGGCGGCCGCTATGAATTCGAGCTGCGCACGCAGAACGTCCGGGGCAACGCTTCCGAAGGTCTTGACATCAACATGATAGACAACAATTCCAGCCGCACCAGGCGCCGGGACGTTTCCACGCTGTCCGGCGGAGAGAGATTCATGGCTTCCTTTGCGCTGGCGATAGGGCTTTCGGATTACACGCTGCAAAGGGGAGGAAACAAGCAGTCTGATATGCTGTTTGTGGACGAGGGATTCAGTTCTCTTGACAGCAGTACGTTTGAGATGGCTCTCAATGTTATTCAGGGTATCAGCGCGGGCAGGCGCATGATAGGTCTGGTAACGCATATCGACGGCATCAAGCAGTATTTCAGGGAAAGCCAGATATACGTCCACAAAGGGAAAGCGGGCGAAGGCAGCGCTATCGAAGTGAAGTGCGGAGTGCACAAAAATATGTAATATGCGCCGGCGCGGCAGTTTTTCCGTCTGTATTTACGGAAGCTGCCGCGTCAATTTCCACAAAACGGGGCTTGACATATCCCGACAAAATGGTGTATAATTACTAATGTACAGCCATGCGGACAGCGGCGGCTGTACAGTTAAGTTTTTGGCAGCCAAGGCATGTTACAGAGAGGGAATACCATGGGGAAAAATAATATCAGGAAAGGAATACTGCGCAGTCTGTGTGCAGCGGTGACTGCGTTTGCAGCGGCGGCCGTACCGGTCATGGGCGGCACGACTTTTGCGGATACGAAGGACTACGACCAGGAAATAGCGCAGCTTGAGCAGAAAGCGGAGCAGATCAAAAAAGACAACGAAGCCCGCGAGCAGCAGATAGGCAGCCTGAAAAGCGACGTTGCGGAAAACGAGCAGAAGATGGGGCTTTTGCAGGAGCAGATCAATGGTATCAACGACGAGGTAAAGACCTACGGTCAGCTTATAACCACGCAGCAGGAAAAGATCGCGGAAAAGGAAAACGAGATATACCTTACCGAGCAGGACATCGAATCCAAGCAGGAAGAAATAAGCCAGACGGAAATCAAGATATCCGAGCTTGAAGCCCAGAACGACGAGAATCTGAAGAAATTCTCGAAGCTGATACGCGCTCTTTACATGAATAACACATCGGATACGCTTCCTATACTTGAGGGTTCGGACGACTGGTACAACTTCTTTACATATGTTGACGTTGTTCAGAATATATCAGAGCAGAACATGGATTTCATGAACGGACTGCTGGACGATATCCACGAGCAGCAGAACCTTATTTCGGGGCTTGAAGCGGATATAGACCAGCTCAACACGGATAAGTCGGAGCTTATTAACAAAAAGAGCGAGCTTGAGGGAGAACTCACCGCTCTTGAGGGCAAGAAATCCGAGGTGCAGCAGATAGTAGACCAGCGCACCAGCGACCTTTACGACCTTGCGAGCGACAATCAGGACCTCCAGAATCAGGTGAACAATATACGCGGTCAGATCAACGCTTCCAACGACGAGGTCGAGGAGATCAACTCCGCGATCGAGGAGCTGATACGTGCAAAGCAGGCGCAGAACACCGACGGCACTGTGTACAGCTCAGACGGCTTCAGATGGCCGCTTGACAGCAACCTCCAGATGATAACTACATACTTCGGCTACGATAGCTGGCGCGGTGGAAATCACTATGGTATCGACGTCGGCAATGCAGGAATCGGCGGTAAGAATATCTACGCGGCGCAGGGTGGTACTGTGATAACGGCATACGGCGACAGCGGCTGGCACGGCGGCTTCGGAAACTACATCATAATCGACCACGGCGGTGGACTTTCCACGGTTTACGCGCATTGCAGTGCGGTCACAGTTACTGTAGGTCAGCAGGTCAATAAGGGCGACGTTATCGGATATGTCGGCACTACGGGCTGGTCGACCGGAAATCACCTGCATTTTGAGACGCGTGTGAATGGTACTGCGGTCAATCCGTTCAGTTATTCCTACGAATATGTATGATGAATTCTGCGGTTTGATATTCTTGGATATAAAAAGACGGGCAGGCGGTGAGCTTGCCCGTTTTCTGTTGGGTAAACTATAATTTAGATGTGTAATGTTCTTCCGAAACAGTCCACCGGACTGTTTCGGAGGATATGTACAACTAGATTTTATATGTTGCTTGT
>DQFX01000024.1 GCA_003531585.1 Oscillospiraceae bacterium
ATACTTTTATTATACCATTTTTTGTTTTGCTATGCAACCGGTTTGTTTACTAATCGTGCTTAATTTCTAATTTGTGGACTTTGTGCGGTGTTGCCCTATGAATAAGCAGGATGCGTTTATCCACATTTCGGACGGAAGCGTGCTCAAGACGCGCATGACATTTGCTAAGATACAGCATACGCTCAGCGCAAATTTTATAAGAATAACCCGCGGGTGCCTTGTTTCGGCAATGGCTATCCACAGCGTAGGCAAGCTTATTACTCTGTCAAACGGCGAATCGCTGGAATATGCCACGCAGCACCGCAGGGAGATATTGGAGAAATTCCATGCGAAACAGCATTCGATCATAGATTTGCTTGCCGACAACGACAATCCCACTGATATCGAGGAATACCATCAGCACTACAAATGCTTTGACAACATTCCCATTGCGTTCACCGACATCGAAATGATATTCAACGAAGAAAGTCAGGCGGTGGACTGGATATTCCGCTATGGAAACGAAGCGCTTGCCAGGCTGGAGGAATGTCCGCTGGATGTACTTATCGGCAACACATTCGGAAGCATTTTTCCCAACATGGATTCAAAATGGCTGCGCAGCTACGAGCATTCCGTGCTGTATGGCGAGACTCTTGAAATAGTCGATTACAGCCCGGAGGTAGACAAATACCTGCGGATAGTCTGCTTCCCTACGTTCAGGGGACACTGCGGCTGCCTTCTGTTCGATATATCGGAAACGAATTTCTCGGTAGAAAAGACAGTCGGCGAAAAAGCAATAATGATGTATCTGAAAAAGCTGATGGAATAAAATGTGTTAGCTGTACAGAATTGTCCAAGCAAAAGCGCAAACATGGAACGAACGGGTTTTCGTTTCATGTTCGTGCATTATTCGTTACATGCTTAGTGCTATTGGTTCCAGGTATATTGACAAATCCAAAAAGTAAATGTATAATATAAAAGGTACGGATAACAGACATTAATACACTAGGAGGGTATAATGAAACTTAAACCATCAGTGAAATGGGCGATAGCCGCCGCAGCTACCGTTACAACGGTAACGGTGAGCATGGGCGTGATAGCAAGCGCTTACCCCTATGACCAGGGCGTCACTTCCGGAGACGGTTTCGGTATTTTGGGAGACAGTAACGATTCAAAAATCGGATCACGCCGAAATGGCTATGATTTTGAATTTACGGATCAAAAGCCTGCGCTGGAGCAGGTGGCAAAATTTGCACTGAGCGTTGATATACCTGCGCAGGCGACCATCAAATTCGGCGGGTATAATAAAGACGGCAGCAGAAATGAATTCGGTTCCTTCTCGGAAAGTGGGGGTTATAACGGCGACCTGGAATATACTCTTACTGACGATAATAAAGCCGTCATGGCAAACGGAAAGTTCTGGATGGAGCTTGAGAAAAACTCATATACAATAATTGAGTTTAAGTCCATAAAGTTCTACGACAAGAACGACCGCTGCATACTCTACGGCTGCGCGAAGCCTGACCTTAAGTGGGATGCTGATAAAAATGCGTATTACGGTCCCTGGACGTTCTATATGCTTAAAGGTCCCAGACCGGTAATTGCTGCGGGTATCCAGAATAGCGACGGCACCTACGCGATGAAGGCAGAAGTCGGGTCAGGCGGTCTGGCGATGTCGACAGTAACAAGCAACGGAGCAGACGCAGGCGCATGCACATTTACACTGAGCAACGCCGTACAGACATTCACCAAGAACGGCGCCGCTGTTACCGGTAATCAGCAGATCGCGTTCAATTCAGCCGAGGGCGCGGTCAACAAGTACAAATTTGTATGCGGTGCGTCCGTTGCTCTTAATGACGGGGTCAACAAAACTCAAGTTACGCTTTACAGCGTTGACAACGAATTGACCGTAACGCTTGCCGATAAGTTGAGGGTCGTCACAACTGGCGAGCCTCAGCTCATCGGAGATCTTCCCCCAATAGACAAGGGCGATTTTGAAAGCGCCGAAGATATCCTTGATTCGTTCAACAATGCCACCCGCGATAAAAGCGTTCCTGTTCCGGACGTTGGAGACGCCTATGTGGACAGCTCCGTTACAGACGATACCGCGCTTTTCAGCAGGGTTCGGATCCACGGCGCGGACGGCAGCAGGGACGTAATTGCAAAGGTGGTTTACGACAAGGTTCTGGGCTTTGACCCCGCTTCGCACAAGGCGCAGACAATCACACTGAAGGCTCGTGTCGAGGCGAATGACATTGAATTCCAGAACGGCCCAGTCGAGTTTGAGAAGGAGATAAATTGCAGCGCCGATTATATCGACACCGTTAAAATCAGCAAGCAGCCCAGGACAGACTATGAATACCGCGAGGCTCTTGACCTCTCTGGCGGCGAGCTGACGATCACATACGACAGCGGCCATACTGAAATCGTACCCATGACGGACGAAAAGGTTTCTGCAAGCGGATTTTACGGCGCGAACGGAGAGTTCCCCGACAACTCCGAGGTTGAAGTAACTGTTACATACACCGCCGAGGAAGGCGTTTACGACCCTGCGCACGAGGGCGGCGCACAGTTCTCGGATACATTTACGGCAAGAATCAAAGAACTTTCTACGCTTGACGCACCTGTTATCGATCCCAACGGCGGCTCGTTCAGCGAGTCCTGCAAGGTAAGCATTACGGCACAGGAGGGCGCGACGATCTTCTACACCACGGACGGTACCGATCCTACGGCGGACAGCAATAAGTACACAGCTCCCTTTACAATTACGGAAGACGCGACCGTAAAGGCAATCGCTATAAAGGAAAACTGCCGCGACAGCAAGATCGCATCCGCTAAGTTTACCAAGCGTTCCGGCGGCGGCAGCGGTAGTGGCAGCGGCAGCAGCGGTGGCAGCAGTGGTGGCAGCGGCAGCAGACCCACACCTTCCACCAATCCCACTATCGGCGGTTCATCAAAGAGCTGGAGCGACATTGCGGCTGACCTTGAAAAGCTCGCAAACGGTTCGGAGGTTACAATTCAGCTTAACGGAAACACTGCCGTTCCTGTTGAGGTGATCAAGGTAATCGACAACAAGGATCTTAAAGTACACTTTATAGTTGACAGCTCTCGCGGCTGGTTCGTTAATGGTGCGGAAATAACCGCTCCTGCAGTGGCAGATTTCACCTTCATCAGGACCGCAAGCCAGAAACATGACGGTCTGCGTGGAATTGAGGGCATGCAGTTCAGGACCAACAACACAGGAGTTCCCACGGGTCTTGAAATCGCGTTCAAATCTGAACACTCAGGCAAGTTTGCGAACCTCTATAACTCCGTTGACGGCAAGCTAGTATTCGTGACATGCGCTAAACTCGGTGCGGACGGTAAGCTATTCCTTCCGGGCGTCACCGAAAAAGGCGATTACATCGCAATGCTCTGCGAATTCAGCGACCTTCCGGGCGATATGTCCAACGACGGCATTCTGAATGCAGTGGACGCAAGCGCGATACTCAAGGATATTGTTGGTCTGGAAAGCGGCGCGAACCCGCTTATGGCAGATTTCAACGGTGACGGAAATGTCAACGCTGTGGATGCTTCTTCAATTCTGAAAAAAATAGTTGGTTTGATCTAAATAGCTTTTATCCTCCCCTGCCAGCGCAGGGGAGGATTTTTCATGTTGATTTCTAATATAAGGAAACCTCTAAAAACCGGTGTGAAAAGCAAAAATGGACAGTATATGCCAGCTTCTTGAGAAACCCTCCTCGTAAGTCTATAAGCCTTACGAGGAGGTGCAACACGATGTTGCAGAGCGAAGATGGCGCGCACTGCCCATTTTTGCTGACATGAGGTTTTTAGAGGTGACCTTATATAACATCAAACCGGTACTGCTTTTAACATTCATGAAGCAAATTGCTACAATTAGGAAGAAACCATTGACAAATCAAAGCTGAAATGGTAATCTTTTAAAAAAGATAATATAGGCGACCATACAGAAATGTGCATTATTTTTTTCTAAGCTGTATCGTCTGCAGCGTGATCAACGGGAGGAAAAAGAATGAAACGATTTACCAGTATTTTCACGGCGGTTGCCGTCGTTTTAACTCTGATGATGTCAGTTATGCCGATGACGGTTTTCGCGGCATATAAGCTTACCAAAAATGACGGAAGTGCTATTCCGGCAAGAATAGACGTTGGTGAAAGCTTTAATATCAAGGTTGACGGTGCGAAAGTTTATTTTTATTCGGATAATAAAGAAGTGGCGACAGTCGGCAAAAAAAACGGCTTGCTTACTGCGGTAGGTCCAGGAAGCGTGAAGATAAAGGGCGTGAATCAGTCCACGGGAAAGACTATTGCCACAAAAACCATTAACGTTTGTCTGCGTGCGACAAGCGTCACGCCGTCTGAAAGTGAAATATACCTTACAGACATAGGAAGCACTGCGGAAATTTCCGTGGTTCTGACTCCGTCAAACTCAACGGATATTATCAGATATGTCAGCGACAGCAAGGATGTTGCAACCGTTAACATGAAAACCGGCGTTGTGACCGCTGAGGGCGAGGGTACTGCAACCATTACGATCTATTCAAAAAGAACTGCCGCCTCATCCGCAGATGATGAGGGAACACTGACAGCCACAGTCAGGGTGACAGTCGGAAAATTCCTGAGCAGCGTTTCAGCGCGCACAGACCAGACGATAGAGGTAAAGTTCACCCAGGGAGTCAGCAGTCTGACGGCTGACGAACTTATTCTGCAGGAGTCTTCTGCGACGAGTTGGATGAAAATCAAATGCGTGACGAAGCTCAGTTCTGACACTTATCTGATACAAGTGGAGCCGAAATATAAGATGTCGGATAAAAAATACACCCTTACGATGAAGAAAACCGGCAGCAAGCTGGAGTTTAATGGCACGACGAATACCTGCGAACATAACTGGCAGGAGACCGGAGAGATACCCGCTAACTGCACCGAATGCAGACAGATAATTATGACGTGCAGTCTGTGCCAGCAGCAGAAAAATGTACCCGACGAAACTGTAAAAGCGCTTGGGCATATCGAAACTAAAATAGTAGTAGTCAGACAGCCGACCTGCACAGTAAATGGCGTTCAGTATTATGTCTGCGATCGCTGTGGGAGAGCCATTGATTCATTGATTGAGAAGCTGCCGCACAATTACGTTGAAACCAGTCAGCGTATTCCGGCTACCTGTGTGGAGCCTGAATATATCGTTATGAAGTGCTCCAGCTGTGACACAATCGAGAAAATCCCGGTTGCAGGCGAACTTAAGGACCACAGTTTCGATGAAAATGGGATATGCACTGTTTGCGGAGTTTACCGTATTTCAAATGAAGACGAGCTTTTCAGGTTCTCCGAAGCCGTTAACGGTGGAAAAGTGAATATCAATGCGCTGATGACCGACAATGTAGTATGCACCCGCGCTTGGACGCCCATAGGCACATACAAGAACCGCTACATGGGAACATTCGAGGGTCGTGGGCATACAATAAGCGGACTTCACGCTGACACCAGCAATAATGTAGGTCTGTTTGGCTTCATAGGCTCAGACGGCTCAGTTTCGCAAGTCGGTCTAATTGATTCGTCTGTCACGGGAAAAAATGAGGTCGGCGGTATCGCCGGGCGAAATTCAGGCACAATAAGCAACTGCTTTTCCATTGTGGAAATTAAGGCAGATTATTACTTCGGCGGTATCTGCGGCACGAATTACGGAACTATCGAAAACTGCTACAGCATTGTTAAGATGGAGAGCAAGCCAACCGGCGGCGGAGTATGCGGCAGCAAAACCGACACCAGCAAAATTTCAAACTGCTATTATAACAGCGATATATACAGATTTAACAATGGCATCGGCACAGGCGTTTCCACATTTGACATGATATCTGAAAATGCTCTGACGCTGATGAAGCTTGACGATAAGATATGGGACGTCAAGCCATACGACAGCACGACTTTGTATTTCCCGGGTTTTAAGGACACGTCCGTTTTCCCGGCTTATGAGTATGACGCAAGACTTACTATCGACTGCGCCGGGACTGAACCGTTTACCGTTGCAAACGTACCGGCATTCACGCTTGACGCGCAGATAAAACTCGGCGAAAGCTTCGGTTATTTCTCGGTACTTTCCGATGACAATGCTGATAAGCTGGAACTTTATTCTGACAATGTGAAGCTTTCCGCAGGCGTGACATATGATCCAGACGGTGCTGAAGCCGAAGTCGCCGACAGGTTTGAACCCGGGGAGCGTTCGTTTGTTGTGAAGTTCACCGGAAATGCACTATTTGACGGAAAGACTGCGGAAAAAACGCTTGTTCTGCGTCCTCTTGAGCTTACTGCCGCTGACTTTATTTTCAGCGCTCCGATGCTTCCAGTTGAATACAGCGGTATTGCGCATACTGCAAGCGTAGTTCCTGCGGCTGGTGTGACCGGAGTCGGTAAGATAACGGTGAAGTATTTCGATGAGAACGGCGGCGAAACTCAGCCGATACTACCCGGCGTCTATACTGTAAAAATCGACGTTGAAGCAGGGAGCGTGTATCCCGCTGTTAATGGGCTTACCGATGAAAGCTGGAAATTCACCATCGGAAAGACGATCATCACAGCAGATGATATCAGATTTACGCCGCCCCCAGAACTCAGCTACAGCGGCAGCGCAAAGGCGGCTTATGTGACATCAGACCGTCTTCCGGAGGAAGTAAACAAGCTTCTGGAAGTGAAGTACTTTGATGAAAACAACAACGAAGCCGAGCCGATAACTCCCGGAACCTACACCGTCAGCGTAAGCGTGAATGAATCCGACAACATTGCCGGAACAACTGTTCCGTTTACCTCCGGTGACTGGAGCTTTACTATCGTTAAGGCGGAAAAAATCATTCCGGATGTAGAACTGCCCTATATATGGACGGACACAGGCTATAAGTCGGTGGAAATAAAAGGACTGCCTGACGATACCGGCGACATGGAAGAACCGGTTATTGCGATAGACGACCCAGCAGAGGACGTATTTACTCCGGATTCTGTGTCTTTCAGCAATGGTACCCTTAATTTCATGATTCCGACAACTGATTCATCACCTGTTGGAAAATCTTCGAAAATAACCATAACGCTGAAGACGCAGAATTACAAGGATATAACATTCTCGGTCAATATCCTGATCACTGACAAAAAGCCGCAGCAGGCTCCGGAATGCGTGGTGTCCGTTCAGCAGGTGAACACAACATCTTTCAATGTAGTAATAGAGCCGATCGACGGCGCGGAATACAAATTCGACGGCTTCAGCTGGAGCTTAAATAATGTATCTGACTTTGTTGACCATGACACGGAAGTTGTTGCATATATCCGCATGAAAGAAACATCAGAGTATTCCGCAAGCGACGCAGCGTCAGCTACCATCAGAACTGGTCACGGTGAGCTTACTCATCACGAAGCGGTTTCCTCCACCTGTACCGTAAATGGAAATATTGAGTACTGGTCATGCGACTGGTGCCAGAGATATTTCAGCGATCCTGACGCGAAAAATGAGGTCAGCCTTGAAAGCACGGTGCGTCCACTCGCAAAGCACATTTCAGGCGAACCGAAAGAAGATTACAATGATTTCAAAGAAGCCGAATGCGGGATACCCGGATACCGTACCGAGGTAATTTACTGCACTGTGTGCAATGAGGAGCAGTCAAGGACAAGAGTAGATATTCCCGCCCTGGAGCATAAAACCAGCAAAATACTGAGAGACAACGAAGTGCCTGCAAAGTGCGAAGCACCTGGTTCTTATGATGAATATACAAAGTGCTTGCGGTGCGGTATCGAGCTTTCCAGAGATACCGTGACAGTACCCAAACTGGGGCACATCTGGTCTGCGGAATATCAGAAAGACCGGAACGGTCACTGGCATATCTGTGAAAACTGCAGCCAAGTCTCCGAAGTTCAGCCGCATATTTCCGGCGGTCCTGCGACTTACACCTCCCCGGAGATATGCACCGTGTGCGCTTATGAAATAACACCGAAAAAAACAAGCGGCGGTTCGGGCGGAAGCTCCGGAGGATCAGTCGGCTCCGGCAAGGGCGGCGCGGAGAAACGCAAAGAAACTCTGCCGTTCATGAATGGAGGCGACGGAAGCTGGAAAGACATCGCGTCAATGCTGGAAGAACTTGCACCGGGAAGCAGTGCGGTCATCGAACTGAACGGCAATACCGATGTTCCGGAAATGGTATTCGCTGCGATGGTCAAAAACAGCCTTACGGTTGAGTTTTCGCTTGACAGCACAAAGAGCTGGGTGGCTGACGGATCAAGGCTCAATGCTATTTCTGACGCGGATTTTTCCATTCTGCCAGGGAACAATGATAAGAGCAGCCTGCGAGGAATTCCGGGCGCTGATCTGAAAATTTCCGGCACGGCTATCCCCGCCGGTTTAAAGCTGAATTTCAGAAAACAGTTTGCGGGTTATTTCGCAAATCTTTACAGACAGGTCAACGGGAAACCGCAGTTCCTGAAATGTGCAGGAGTTGGCGAAGACGGCTCTGCTATACTGTCCGGCACAGATTCGAAGGGCGAATATATCGTTATGGTGTGCGCCTACAGCGACCTTCCCGGCGACATGAACAATGATGGCGTGCTGAATGCGTTGGACGCGTCTGCTGTGCTGAAATACATCGTTGGAATGGGGACTGCCGCAAATCCGGAGGTTTCCGACCTTAACGGAGATAAAACCGTCAACGCGCTTGACGCTTCTCTTATTTTGAAAAAAGCAGTAGGTTTTTAAATAAAATGAACACTCCCGGAGCTGGCTTCAGCTTCGGGAGTGTTTTATTGTATATCGAACCACCCGGCAAAGGCGGCTCAGTATTAATATGGTGCCGGTAGCGGGGGTCGAACCCGCACGGTATCGCTACCAAAGGATTTTGAGTCCTCCTCGTCTGCCAATTCCAACATACCGGCTCAGACTCCGGATCCACCGGAGAATACAGTTATTGTACCACAAAATGACGGCTTTGTCAACAGTTTTTTTCACATTCAGCGGAGTGCAGCGAACTCAACTGACCGCACGCCGCCGCGATGTCACCGCCGAACTCCCGCCGCATCGTGACCGAGACTCCGCGCTTCTTGAGAACATCGTAGAACGCCATGATACGCTCCCGGCTGCTTCTTGTGAATCCGCTGTCGTTGCCGTTGTAGGGGATTATGTTGACGTAGAATTCCCTGCCCTGCGCGCCGTAACCGACCAGCCCGGCGAGCTCTTCCGCCTGCTCCGGCGAATCGTTTACGCCGGAAAGCATGACGTACTCCAGCGTTACCCTGCGGTTGTGGAGCCGTGCGAACTCCCGAGCCGCCGCGATGACCTCCCGCACCGGATAACGTCGGTTCACGGGCATTATCTCCGAGCGGAGCGCGTAGTCAGCCGCGTGGAGGCTCACGGCAAGGCTGCACGGGTGCGGAAGCTCCGTCCACGCCCTGATCCCCGGGATTATCCCGCATGTCGAAACCGTGACGTGCTTCTCCCCGAGCGCCAGCGCCTTGTAATCCACGCAGTTGGCGCAGAAATCCTGCACCGCGTCGAAATTATCGAATGGCTCGCCTATCCCCATGACCGTCACGCTGTGGATATCCGCGGAGCACTCCCGGCGGATTTTCATCACCTGAGCCATTATCTCCCCGGCTGTGAGGCTGCGGCGCTTCTTGAGCCGTCCGCTCTGGCAGAACGCGCAGCCCATCGCGCACCCTACCTGCGTGGAAACGCACACGCTCCCGCCGTACGCCTGCCGCATGAGAACGCTCTCAACAAGGCTTCCGTCCGGATATTCCAGCAGCAGCTTCTCCGTGCTGTCGTCGCCGCTGCGGGCGACCGTTTCAGGCAGCTCCATCGTGAATTCCTCCGACAGCGCGGATATCACCCTCTGCGCGAACGGAAGCTCCGAAAAATCTCTCAGACCGCGCTGATAGAGCCGCTCGAGCATTATCGCGGCCTTCGCCGGATTCTCTCCCCGGCTGCTGAACCAATCCTCAAGCGCCGGGCGCGTCATTGACCAGATGTCCATTTAACCCTCCTGAAAACGCAGTCCCTGAATGCTGTCGAGCTGCTTCTGCCGCTTCATTACGCCGCCCAGTACCGCACGCTTGTCGAGACTCCACAGCGGGGCAAGCAGGGAATCCCGGCCGCCATCGCCGGTGAGCCGCTCTATCACGGTCTCAGGCGGTAAATACTCAAGCTGTTTCACCACCGTTTCAATGTAGCTTTCGCGCTCCATCGGCGTGTATTCTCCCGAGATATACATACCTGCAAGCGGCGTGCCTTTTATTACATGCAGGAGATGTATCTTAACTCCGTCAGGGCGCATTTTCCCGAGAATCTCAGCTGTTTGCAGCATCATCTCCGTTGACTCGCCGGGCAGTCCGTTTATTATGTGTACGCAGATACGCAGTCCGGCATTCCGGGCGGTGTTGAAGCCCTCTGTGAACCGCGCGAGATCGTGCCCGCGGTTGATGAGCCGCGCGGTGGAGTCATGCGCGGTCTGTAGCCCAAGCTCCACCGTGACCGGAACGCCAAGCGAAGCGAGGAACTCTGCGCGCTCACGGTCGAGACAGTCGGCTCGGGTCGCGATTGAGATGCCGCAAATTTCGCATTCCAGAGCCTCGGAGTAGACCTCCCGCAGCCGGTCGAGCGTACCGTAGGTGTTCGTGTGCGCCTGAAAATACGCGATTATCCCCGCTTCCGGGTGAACCGCATGGATACGCTCAGTCTCGAGAAAGATCTGCTCCCGCACGGAAAGCTCCGGCGCCGTGAAGTAGCCGCTGCCGCCGGAGCAGTAAACGCACCCTCCAACGCCGCATGAGCCGTCGATGTTCGGGCAGGTAAAGCCTGCGTCCACGACGGCCTTGTAAACGGGTCTGCCCCAGAACCGCCGGTTGTGGTATTTCAGCGTGTGGTAACGGCTTCCATCATCGGAAAATGCAAACTTTTTCGGCATGGGAACACCCCTTTTCTGAATAACTCTATGTAATTATAGCATACCCTGCGGATTTCGTCAACCTTATGTAAATTCTCAGATGTGTACCAGCAGAGAAAAGCGCATAGGTCAGCGGAATTTCCAGAACGTTTACATTTAATGGATTTACATTGCGTACATAAATTTGTGATTTATCACGAAAATACCTGCCCTGATTTGTGCAAAACTTAATTTTATTATACCTTGACAAATGTTTCAGAAAACTATATAATAGATTTATCGTCTTTTTCGATACAAGATATTGTGTTATTTTATTTCATTTTTTAAAAAGGAGCAATCAAAATAATGGCAATGATAACAATGATAAAGAAGCGCGACGGACGCCAGGTACCCTTCAACATAGAGAAGATCGCCAACGCTATCTTTAAGGCAGCCCAGACAGTCGGCGGCAAGGACTACAGCGAAGCTATGGAGCTTGCGGACAGGGTGTGCCAGCAGCTCTCAGAAGAGGTTATAGGCAGGGATCCCTCCGTTGAGGAAGTACAGGATATGGTAGAAAGAGTGCTCGTCGAGCAGGGTCACGCAAAGACCGCCAAGGCTTACATACTGTACCGCGCAGACCGCACCAGGGCACGCGAGATGAACTCCACCCTGATGAAGATATACGAGGATCTGACCTTCATGTCCGCGTCTGACTGCGACATCAAGCGCGAAAACGCCAACATCGACGGCGACACCGCAATGGGGACTATGCTGAAATACGGCAGCGAAGGTGCCAAGCAGTTCAACGAGATGTACGTGCTCGACCCGAAGCACTCCCAGGCGCACATCAACGGCGATATCCACATACACGACCTCGACTTCCTGACGCTCACCACCACCTGCTGCCAGATAGACCTGCTCAAGCTGTTCCACGGCGGTTTTTCCACCGGCCACGGATACCTCCGCGAGCCGAACGATATTTCCAGCTACGCGGCGCTTGCGTGCATTGCCATTCAGTCTAACCAGAACGACCAGCACGGCGGTCAGTCCGTGCCGATATTCGACTACGCCATGGCGGAGGGCGTTAAAAAGACCTTCCGCAGACTGTACACCACCAACCTTGCGAAGGCGGTAAGCTTTACCCTCGGCATTGAGGATTACACCGAGGTGCTTGAGGAATTCAAGCTCATCGCAGGCGATATCGCCAAGGAATACGGACTGTACCCCAGCCTCCAGAACAACGACGAATACAAGGCGAAGGAATGGGAGATCGCGTCCGCGAAGTACGGCGACGAGTTCTCGCACCTCCAGGACAGAGCTGAAAAGCTCGCCGAATCCGAGACCGACCGCGCGACCTACCAGGCAATGGAAGCGCTCATTCACAACCTGAACACGATGAATTCCCGCGCCGGCGCGCAGAATCCGTTCTCCTCGATAAACTACGGCACCGACACCTCCCCGGAGGGCAGAATGGTTATCAAGAACGTAATGCTCGCCGAGGAACACGGTCTGGGCAACGGTGAAACTCCGATTTTCCCGATACATATTTTCAAGGTCAAGGAGGGCGTCAACTACAACCCCGGCGACCCCAACTACGACCTTTTCAAGCTTGCTATCCGCGTTTCCGCAAAGCGCATGTTCCCGAACTTCTCGTTCATCGACGCTCCGTTCAACCTCCAGTACTACAAGCCCGGCGACTACCACACCGAAGCCGCTTACATGGGCTGCCGCACCAGAGTTATCGGCAACATTTACGACCCGAGCCGCGAGATAGTCACCGGCAGAGGCAATCTCAGCTTCACCACCATCAACCTCCCGCGCCTTGCCATCGAGGCTCACGGCGACATCGACAAGTTCTACGCTTCCCTTGACGAAATGATGGATCTTGTCGTTGACCAGCTCCTGGCGCGGTTCAGGATACAGTGCAGCAAGCATGTAAGGAACTACCCGTTCCTGATGGGTCAGGGCGTCTGGATAGATTCCGAGAAGCTCTCCGAGAACGACAGCGTTGCCGAGATACTCAAGCACGGCACTCTCTCCATGGGATTCATCGGACTTGCAGAGTGCCTGAAGGCGCTCATCGGCGTACATCACGGCGAATCCCCCGAAGCGCAGAAGCTCGGTCTGGACATCATCACCCGCATGAGAAAGCGCATGGACGACGAGAGCGAAAAGACCCGCCTCAATTTCAGCCTGCTCGCAACTCCCGCAGAAGGACTTTCCGGCAGATTCGTCCGCATGGATAAGAAGATATACGGCGAGATCCCCGGCGTTACCGACCGCGAGTATTACACCAATTCGTTCCATATACCGGTTTACTACAACATCAGCGCTTTCCGCAAGATCAAGCTTGAGGCTCCCTACCATGCGCTGACCAACGGCGGTCACATCAGCTACATCGAGCTTGACGGCGACCCGCTGAAGAACCTCGACGCATTCGAGCAGATAGTCCGCTGCATGAAGGAGCAGGGCATCGGCTACGGCGCGATAAATCACCCGATAGACCGCGACCCGAAGTGCGGCTACACCGGCATCATCGACGACGAGTGCCCCTGCTGCCACCGCAAGGAAGAGGAAATCGCGTTTGAGCGTATCCGCCGCATAACCGGCTACCTGGTAGGCACGCTTGACAGATTCAACAATGCAAAGCGCGCCGAAGAATCCGACCGCGTAAAGCACGGAACTTCCGAGGAATAATTCAAAATCGAACCATCTGCTGTGCGGGGTGACAAGCTCCGCACTGCTTTTTGTGAAAGGAAAACTAATGGACATTAGAATAGCAGGAACCGTAGAGGATTCCATCGTAGACGGGCCCGGGCTGCGCTTCGTGGTTTTCGTGCAGGGCTGCCCCCATCACTGCGAAGGCTGCCACAATCCCGAGACCCACGACTTCTCCGCCGGGAAGCTCACCACCACCGACGCGCTCTATGAAATGTGCATGGAAAATCCTCTGTGCAGCGGCGTGACCTTCTCCGGCGGCGAGCCGTTCTGCCAGCCGGAAGCGCTTTACGAGCTGGGAAGCCGCTTCAAAGACGCCGGAAAACACCTGATGTGCTACAGCGGCTGGACGTTCGAGGAACTGCTGAAAAAGTCCGGGCGCGAGGAGTACGTCGGGAAACTGCTGAGCATTCTCGACGTGCTGGTGGACGGAAGGTTCGATATCTCGAAGCGCTCGCTGTCGCTGCTGTTCCGCGGAAGTTCCAACCAGCGGCTTATCGACGTCCACGCCAGCCTTACAAATGGCGAAGCAGTGGAGCTTCCAGAATGACGGTTACAAAATTGTAATAAAAAAAATCGCCGAAACGGTTGAATTGAACGCCGGATAATGCTATAATTATTGTATATCTACATTTTCAACGAGAAAGGAAATACCGTGAACCGGCATTTAAAGAGAATCGCCGCAGCGCTGCTCTGCTGCGTTATAACGACATCCGCCGCTGGCTGCTTCGAAAAGGACGGCAAGGACGGAATAATAAAATACGACATAGCATATAATCCCGGCAGCCTTGACCCGCAGACTGCCTCCGACGACGCGTCGATACTTATAATAAACAGCGTTTACACCGGACTCATGCGCGTGCTCCCCGATGGGAGCCTCGGGCCCGGAGCCGCCGAGGACTACACAGTCACCGACGACGGTCTGACCTACCGCTTCAAGCTACGCAGCGACATCTGGTGGACTGACGTCAACAAATTCGAGGCCGCCTGCACCGCCGCGGATTTCGTATACGGATTCCAGCGGCTTTTCGACCCGCAGACCCGCGCTCCGAGGGCTTCCGAGTACTTCTGCATAAAGGGCGCGAAGTCGCTGAACTCCGGCGCGGCTTCCGATTTCTCGAAGCTAGGCGTGAAAGCCGTCGGCGACTACGAACTTGAAATAACCCTGGAATACCCCGACCCGCGCTTCCCCGAGCTTCTCGCTGAAGCGCCCGCAATGCCCTGCAACGAGGAATATTTCATAGCCTCCCAGGGGCGCTACGGGCTTTCCGGGGATACCACCCCATCAAACGGCGCATTCTATATCAGATCCTGGGATTTCGACCCCTACACCATCACCGACAACAATCATCTCATACTGCGCCGCAATGCGAAAAACAGCGAAACCTCCCAGGTTATCCCCTCCGGTCTGAACTTCTTTATCGAGGGCGACGAGGATTTCGTCGACGACTTCAACTCCAGCGTTATAAGCTGCATAGCAGTCGACGAGGAGCAGCTTGAGCTGCTGAGCGGCAAGTTCACCGTGCAGGAGTACGACGCGATAACCGTCGGGCTTACGCTCAACACGGATTTCGGTCTGTTCTCCGATCAGGAGTTCCGCAAGGCGCTCGCGAGCCTGGTCGACCGCGAAAAGCTCTCCGAGGGAAGCTCCCACGCCGCGGCGTACGCGATAGTGCCCGGGGAAGTCACCCTGCTCGACAAGCCCTACCGCGAGTTCGCCGGCGATAAACTGACCCCGGACTACAGCGTGGAAAAATCACAGGAATACTATCAGAGTGCGCTCCCGCGGCTGGATACGAGCCTGTTCTCGGGAGCCAGGATAATCATGCGCGAAAACGAGACTGCCTCGGCAATGCTGTCCGCGATAATGCAGGAATGGCAGCGCGAATTCGGGTTCTACTGCGTGGTGGAGGAGTTATCAGAGGCCGACTTCAGCGCGCGGCTGTCCTCCGGCGACTATGAGATCGCCGTGCAGGAGCTGTCCGGCAGCGTGAACAGCCCCGGAGCGTACCTCCAGGCGTTCACCACCGACGGCGCAGGGAACTACTCTGGCTACCACAGCGCGGACTCCGACGGGCTGATAAAGGCTGCGCAGCGCGCCGCCGACCTCGCCGACAGCGCAAAGCTGTACGCCAAAGCGGAGCAGTCGATAATAAACGGCGCGGCGTTTATCCCGCTCTACTACAAGAATGAATACTTCTGCATAAACAAGGATTTCGCGGATATTTACTACGATCCGTTCAACAAAACAGTGGATTTCACCAACGCAAAGGCTTTTTAAATACCCGATACACCTTATACACCTGGAGATACGTAATTTATGGATAACACAAACTCAATGATGGAGCGGCTCGACGAGTTTTTGCTCGATGTTCAGAAGCCGTCGAGGTACATCGGCGGCGAGACCGGCTCGGTCGTCAAGGACAAGTCGAAGGTCGACATCCGGTTCGCGTTCTGCTTCCCGGACACCTATGAGATCGGAATGTCCCACCTGGGCATGAAGATACTCTACGGTCTGAAAAACGCAGTCCCGAACTACTGGTGCGAGCGAGTATTCATGCCGCTCCCCGATATGGAGGAGCAGATGCGCGCCCGTGATATACCGCTGTACGCGCTGGAAAGCCTCGACCCGATAAAGGTCTTCGATTTCATCGGATTTACGCTTCAATATGAAATGAGCTACACCAACGTGCTGGAAATGCTCGACCTGGCAGGCGTTCCGGTGCTCGCCTCCGAGCGCGAGGGTCTGACTCCCATCGTGATGGCAGGCGGTCCCTGCGTATGTAATCCGGAGCCGCTGGTGGATTTCTTCGACCTTTTCGCCATCGGCGAGGGCGAGGAGATGAACCTCGAGCTGATGCGCCTGATGGAGGTCTGCAAGAAGGAAGGCACGACCCGGCAGGAATTCCTGCGCCGCGCCGCCCAGATCGAGGGAATATACGTTCCGTCGCTGTACGACGTGGACTACAACGAGGACGGCACCGTAAAATCGATAACGGCGAAGGACGGCGCCCCCGCAAAGGTCAGAAAGCGCATTATAAAGGACTTCGACAAGGTATACGCGCCGGATAATTTCGTCGTGCCGTTCACCCAGATAGTCCACGACCGCGCCGTAGTCGAGGTTCTGCGCGGGTGTATCCGCGGCTGTAGATTCTGCCAGGCGGGGTTCATCTACCGCCCCTACCGCGAAAAGCAGAAGGACACGATACTCGCCCAGACAAAGGCGCTGTGCGAGAACACCGGCTACGACGAGGTATCGCTGTCGTCGCTGTCCACCGGAGACTACAAGGATATCGTAGGGCTGCTGAGCGAGCTCACCGACTACACCACCGGCGAAAAAATCAACCTGTCGCTGCCGTCGCTGCGAATCGACCGATTCAGCGACGAGGTGCTGAAAAAAATCACCGACGTCCGCAAATCCGGTCTGACCTTCGCGCCGGAGGGCGGCACGCAGCGTATCCGCGACGTAATAAACAAGAACGTCACCGAGAAAAACGTGATGGACAGCGTGCGTATAGCGTTCGAAGGCGGCTACACCAACATCAAGCTGTACTTCATGATGGGGCTCCCCACCGAAACGATGGAGGACGTCGAGGGCGTATACGAGCTTGCGAAGGCGGTCATTGAGGAATTCTACGCGACCCCGAACCACGCCAAGGGGCGCCCTGGAGTTGCCGTGTCGCTGTCAACGTTCATTCCGAAGCCGTTCACGCCGTTTGAATTCGAGCCGCAGCTCGACGAGGCGGGGGTCAAGGAGCGCCAGGCGCACCTGAAATCCATCAACAACGACCGCAAGATAGTGATAAGCTGGTCGAAATACGACCTGTCGCTCATCGAAGCCGTGCTTGCCCGCGGAGACCGCCGTACCTCAAAGGCGATATACGCCGCCTGGAAAAAGGGCTGCAAGCTGGACGGCTGGGACGAGCACTTCAAGTTCGACAAGTGGAAGGAAGCCTTCGAGGAATGCGGCCTTGACATGGCGTTCTACGCCAACCGCCGCCGCAGCTACGAGGAGGTCGCGCCCTGGAGCCACATCGACATGCTGGTGAGCCGGGAGTTCCTCATTGAGGAGAACAAGCGCGCCCACGCCGGAGTTACAACGCCGAACTGCCGCGAGAAATGCTCCAGCTGCGGCGTAGCAAAATGCGTAGGAGGTGAGATCTGCCGTGCCATCCGTTAACACAAGAGCGTTTTTCTCGAAGATGGGCAGGGCGAAATACATCTCCCATCTCGACCTCAGCAGCGTAATAATCCGCGCTATGAAGCGGACTAAGCTCCCTATCTGGCAGACCGAGGGCTACAACCCGCGCACCTACGTCACGTTCATGCTGCCGCTGTCGCTGGGACAGGAGGGCGAACACGAAGCGATGGACTTCCGCATGCTTGAGGACGTTCCCGCCGATGAGATACGGGACAGACTGAACGCCGCTCTGCCCGCAGATATCCGCGTGACCGAGGTGACGGTGCCGAAGGATAAAAACACCGACATCACCGCCGCAAGGTACCGGATAGAATCCTCCGCCGACCCGGAGAAACTCCGGGCGCTGTGCGAAAAGGAGCAGATAAACATTGAAAAGCGCACGAAGAAAGGCTCCGCGATAGTCGACCTGAAGCAGCTCATGACCGACGTGGAACTTGACGGAAACGTGCTGCGCGTGACCTTCCCGGCGGGAACTACGTTCAACATCAACCCTTCCCTGCTGTTCGAGGCATACGCCGCGGAATACGGCGAAAAGGTGAAGCGACTGCGGATAGTCCGCACGAACATCTACAGCGGAAACCGTGAATTCGAATAAAAACTGCGGCGTTCCCCGAACGGAGCGCCGCTTTTAATAAACATTTTTTCAAAAGCACTTGAAAAATTCCAGCCGTTGAGCTATAATAGATATAACTCATTGTCAGGAGGTAATTTTATGGCAGACCGTCCTAAGCTCCCCAAAAGCATAGTTGTGCTGAATATAATAATGGCCGTTGTGTTACTGGCGATATGCGCGCTGGCTGTAGCGCTGTTCGTCCAGGCGAAGGATCTCGGCTGGAGCCTTCCCACTCCGGACAGCTCTCCGGTATCCTCTGCCGCTTCAAACGCTGACGCCGCCGGCCCGGACACCGCCGAGGCTTCCCGGGACGACGGAGCTATCACCGTCCAGGCTCATACCGCCGAGTAAGAAAGGAGCGCTCTCATGGCTGTTGAATGTGCAGTTATCTCCGGAATATTCCTGCTGATGTCAGTGATTTTCTGGCGCAGGCACCGCATTCAGTGGGTGTGGGCTACACTCCCGCTCATGCTGGTTCCGCTCTCTTATTTCGTGACGATATCGGTTATTTCCCACCTGATGGACATCGACGTGAACGTACTCGCCGTAGTTGTCGTGCTTATCGCCGCCGTCGGTATTTCCTGCGTGTGGCTGGGGTTCGTTTCGAACGGCTTCAAGAGCAAAAAAACACGCGTCAGCTACATCACTATCGCTAATCTGTTCAACATCGCTCTCGCGCTGATACTCAGCGTGAACGTACTTCAGCACGCGCCGGAAAACGTCACCCAGCTCGTCTGAACGCCTGACCGACGTGCGCAAGGAGACCAGCTATGAAAAG
>DQFX01000031.1:0-602 GCA_003531585.1 Oscillospiraceae bacterium
GACACTGATACAGATACTGATACTGATACAGATACTGATACAGACACTGATACAGACACTGATACAGATACTGATACTGATACTGATACTGATACAGACACTGATACCGATACGGACACTGATACCGATACGGACACTGATACCGACACGGATACAGATACGGATACGGATACAGATACAGATACTGATACAGACACTGATACCGATACCGATACCGATACCGATACTGACACTGATACCGATACGGATACAGACACAGACACTGATACGGACACAGATACTGACACAGACACGGATACTGACACGGATACGGATACTGACACAGACACGGATACCGATACAGATACCGATACAGACACAGATACCGACACAGATACCGATACTGACACAGATACAGATACAGATACGGATACCGACACAGATACAGATACAGATACAGATACAGATACTGATACAGACACGGATACCGATACCGATACTGACACTGACACGGATACAGACACAGACACAGATACGGATACAGACACAGACACGGATACGGATACGGATACAGACACAGATACGGATACAGACACAGACACGGATACGGATACGGATACGGA
>DQFX01000031.1:844-7137 GCA_003531585.1 Oscillospiraceae bacterium
GATACGGATACGGATACGGATACAGACACAGACACAGATACGGATACTGACACTGACACGGATACGGATACGGATACAGACACAGACACTGACACGGATACTGACACTGACACGGATACAGACACAGACACAGATACGGATACCGACACTGATACTGATACCGATACGGACACTGACACCGACACAGATACAGATACCGATACAGACACTGATACGGACACAGATACTGATACAGACACAGATACTGATACAGATACCGATACAGACACGGACACTGACACGGACACTGACACGGATACTGACACCGACACAGATACAGATACAGATACGGATACAGACACAGATACTGATACTGACACGGATACTGATACAGACACGGATACCGATACAGACACAGATACAGACACGGATACCGATACCGACACAGATACCGATGATGTTCCCGATGACTCTGACGGGGAGATAATTGAGATTCCGCCGGAAGATGTTCCTATGGGATTTGTTCCTGACGACTATTCTCCGGATAACCCCACTGATTCTGTAACGTTCGACGATGGAATTATCCCGCTTGGACAGAATCCTAAGATGGGCGTCGAGGCTCCGGTTGGAGCTGGTATTGCCGCTGCTGGTGCAGTCGCCGCTCTTGGAGCTGCTGCGGCTCTCAAGAAGCGTAAGAAGTAATTTTTTATGCCCTCTCCTAGTGGAGAGGGCATTCCCTTTTTAGTGCATAGAAAAAACCGCTGAATCTCCGTTCAGCGGTCTCGTATTTATTCGTTACTTTTTCCAGGTGGCCGGGGTGAATAAAAGCAGCATCGGGAACAACTCCAGTCTGCCGGCCAGCATGTCAAATATCAGCACGATTTTCGACTGCATGGTGAAGAGTCCAAAATTGGACGTAGGTCCAACCAGGTCAAGACCGGGACCTATGTTGTTTATTGTTGCAGTTACGGCTGTGAAACTCGTTATCAGATCGTGATTATCAAACGATATCAGTACCAGGGATATCGCAAATATCATCAGATATGCAACCATATAGACGTTTACCGAACGCACCGTTTCGTGATCAATAATTCTGGAATCCATCTTGATCTTCTTGATCTGACGCGGCTGCACCATAGTCTGGAGCTCCTTCGACATGCCCTTGAACAGAATTATTATTCGCGATACTTTGATACCGCCGCCGGTACTTCCTGCGCAGGCTCCGATGAACATTATTATAACCAGCAGAGCTCGCGACAGTTCCGGCCACTGGTTGAAGTCCACCGTTGAAAAGCCTGTGGTCGAAATCAGCGAAGCTACTGTAAACGCTGAATGCCGCAGCGCTTCCCCAACACTCGAGAACATACCGTGTATATTTATCGTTATGACGGTTATTACAGAGGCTATGATTATCAGGAACGTCCGGAGTTCAAGGTTGAATGCTTCGCGGAGTTTTCCGCACAGAAGCATGTAGTAGCAGTTGAAGTTTATCGCAAACAATATCATGAAAACCGTAATGACTATCTGCAAGTACGGCGAGAAGCTTCCCATGCTGGAATTGTAGAACCCGAATCCGCCGGTTCCCGCTGTTGCAAACGCGGTATTCAGCGCTTCAAATACCGTCATGCCTCCGAAGAGGAGCATTATGAATTCGATAAGCGTCAGCGCGAAGTAAATCGAATAGAGTATCAGCGCGGTGGTCTTAACTCGTGGAACCAGCTTGCTGACGGACGGCCCTGGAGATTCCGCCTTCATAATGTGCATGTTCTGGGCGCCTGACAGCGGTATAAACGCCATTATAAACACAAGTACGCCCATGCCGCCGACCCAGTGAGTGAAGCTCCGCCACATAAGCGACGCATGCGAGAGTTTTTCAACATCTGATAGTATGCTTGCTCCGGTCGTTGTGAATCCGGATACGGTTTCAAAGAGCGCGTCGATGAATGTCGGGATCTCCCGGGTCATCAGGAAGGGGAGCGCTCCGAACGCACTGAGTACTATCCAGCTCAGTGCAACTATAACGCAGCCTTCGCGGGCAAATAGCTGCTTCTTTTTCGGCTTTTTGAATACCAGCAGTCCTCCGATGAGAAAACAAATTCCCATCGCGATAAGGTAGCTTGGCAGCACGGACTCGCCGTAGACTATGGCGGTCAGCATCGGAACCGACAGGAACAGCCCTTCAAATATAAGTATCCATCCGAGGATATAGGAGATCATTCTGTAGTTCATAACGACCTCCGGTTACTTTATTATGTCGGTGATGTTCCGCAGACCTATCTGACGTGAAACGATTATCACCGCGTCGCCTATTTGCAGACTGTCGTGTCCGCGGGGGATCATCACCTTTTTGTCGCGGAGTATCGCGGCTACCAGCACATCGGGCTTCAGGTCGAGCTCCATCAGCGGAACGTCAATCACCGGCGAATCTTCCTTGATGATGAATTCCGCGGCCTCTACCTTGCCCTTTATCACATTGTACAGCGTTTCCATGTTGCTGCCTCGTGAACTGTTCATCGCACGTACATATCTTATGATGGTATCCGATGTAATGCTCTTGGGATTGATTATCGTGTCGAGGTCGAGCTTGCTTATTACGTTGTCGAATCCGATTCGGTTTATCTTGGTCACGCATTTGCAGTCGCAGACGCTTTTCGCGAACAGCGACAGCAGTATGTTTTCCTCGTCGAGGTTGGTCAGCGCTACGAATGCGCCGGTCTGCTCCAGTCCGGATTCAACCAGGATATTCTGGTCGCTCGCGTCGCCGTTGATGACCGCTACTCCGTCGTCGAGCGTGGCACACAGGGTCTCACAGCGTGCGGGATCCTTCTCAATGAGCTTTACGGACATTCCCGAGCGTATGAGCTGCTCGCACAGGTAGTGGCCTATCTCACCGCCGCCGACTACCATTACGTCCTTTACGGAGTTCATCTTGTATTTTATCTTGCGGAAGAATTCCCCCGCCTTGCGGGTAGCCGCCACTATCGAAATGACGTCCTTTTCTTCAAACACGAATTCGCCGTTTGCAATGTGGACTTCATCGCCGCGCTCAACCGTGCATACCAGCACATCGCAGTGCAGCTTGGTTACTATCTCCTTGACGGCGCAGCCTGCAAGCGGGCTGTTTTCCGGCAGGCGGAATTTCAGAAGCTCCACTCTGCCTCTGCCGAATACGTCGATTTTTATTGCGGAAGGGAACCGCAGCACCCTTGCTATCTCGCTTGCCGCTGCGAATTCCGGGTTTATCACCATTGCAAGACCAAGCTCGTCTTTCAGAAACTGGCTCTCGCTGTAGTATTCGGGGTTCCTTACTCTGGCTATGGTGTGGCAGTTGCCCGCCTTCTTCGCGATGAGGCAGCACAGCAGGTTCAGCTCGTCTGAGCCCGTGACCGCTATCAGCAGGTTGGCAGTGTCTATTCCTGCGTCCCGCTGCACCGAGTGGGTCGCGCCGTTTCCTATAACGCCCATTACGTCGCAGCGGCTGGATACGTCGTTCACCTTTTCGGCTACCTTGTCTATTACCGTTATATCGTTTCCTTCGTCATTGAGCTGCTCTACAAGCGCCTGTCCTACCTTGCCGCAGCCTACGATGATTATGTTCACTGTGTTCTCCTTTTTCAGCGGCTGTCTCCGCTATTCATCTTATATCATTACCTATATAATATACACCTTTTCGCGGGAAAAGTCAATGCTGAAAACTTAAAGTTCGTGGAATATATTGCGAGTTAGCTTTCGTTTCGAGCGCAGATACTTCTCAGGATTGCACTGGTATTTTTGTGATCTTGGAATATCGAGCTGTCTGAACCTTGTTTTTGGTTCTGGGTGTTTTTTTGAAAAGCCCTTGTAAAAATCGCCGATTTATGGTACGATATATTAGCAGAGAGATCAAATCGTAAAGGAGTTATCGTATCATGGAGAAAAAAATACTTGCCACTATTGAGGAAGCGGTACATAACGGCGACACAGCCGGTGCAAACGTCCTGGTTATCAAGGACGGCAAAGAATCGGCGTACTGCGGCTACGGAATGCGCGACATCGAAAACCGCCTTCCCATTGAGCGCGACACAATTTTTCGGCTGTATTCCCAGACCAAGCCGATAACCGCTGCTGCCGCAGTGTCGCTCATGGAAAAGGGGAAACTCGACGCGGGCGCCTGGCTTTCGGACTACCTGCCCGAATACGCCGTATCGTATGTGCGGCGCAATGGGGAGCGCGTCCCGGCGCACAAGCATATCACAGTCGGCGACCTGCTGAATATGACCTCCGGTATACCGTATCCCTGCGAGGACAGCGAGGGTGGAAAGCACAGCGGCGCGGTTTTCTGGGAGATTGAGCAGAAGCTGTATTCCGATTCGCCGGTCACAACGGCTGAATTCGCGCGGAAGATGTCTGAGGGAGAGCTTTGCTTTGAGCCTGGCGAAAGGTTCATGTACGGCGCTTCTGCTGACGTCCTAGGCGCGGTGATCGAGAAAGTCAGCGGAATTAGCTTCCGGGACTATCTCATTTCTGAGTTTTTCCAGCCGCTGGGTATGAAGGACACCGACTTCTGGGTGCCTGCGGAAAAGTCCAAGCGGCTGGCTAAGGTGTACGATTATTCCGAAAACGGGCTGTACGAGCTTCGCACGAATCACCTCGGTCTGGCTTACGACCGCGATATTATTCCGTCGTTTCAGTCCGGAGGCGCGGGGCTTTGCTCCACGCTGGACGACTACGCAAAATTTGCCGGAATGCTGATGAACAAAGGCAGCTTTAATGGCAGGCAGGTATTAAAGCCGGAGTCCGTCTGGTTCCTGACCCACGGAGGTCTCAAGCCGAACCAGAAACATCAGCTTGAGGACGGCTGGGGCTGGATGCGCGGCTACACCTACGGCAACCTTATGCGCGTGTGCGACGATGAGAGCATGACTACGCTGTTTGCGACAAGGGGAGAGTACGGCTGGGACGGCTGGCTCGGTACATTCTTCTCAAATGAGCCTGCCCACGGTATCACGCTGCTTTTCGGTACGCAGCAGGCGGGCGTTGGAAGAACCGGCGGCCTCGTCAGACGGATAAAGAATATCGTGATGAGCGAACTTGCATGATTCCTGACAGAATTAGCTTAAAAATCCCTCTCCGGGCTGGAGAGGGATCTTGTTTTATAAGAGTTTCTTGAGGTACGCGCCGGTGTAGCTTACCGGGTTTGCCGCGACCTCCTCGGGGGTTCCGGACGCAATGACGGTTCCTCCGCCGCTGCCGCCTTCGGGCCCCATGTCAATGAGGTAATCCGCGGTCTTTATCACGTCGAGGTTGTGCTCGATAACCAGCACGGTGTTTCCGCCGTCGGTCAGCTTCTGGAGTATCTCAATGAGCTTGCGGACGTCAGCAGTGTGAAGTCCCGTGGTCGGCTCGTCAAGAATATATATCGTCTTTCCGGTGGAGCGCTTTGCAAGCTCCGCCGCAAGCTTTATTCGCTGAGCTTCGCCGCCGGAAAGCGTCGTGCTGCTCTGACCTATCTTGATATATCCCAGCCCGACTTCCTCAAGGGTCTTGAGCTTGTTGTATATCTTCGGAATATTCGCGAAGAACTCCACGCCCTCGGAGACGGTCATGTCGAGTACCTCGAAGATGTTCTTTCCCTTGTAGCGGACCTCCAGGGTCTCGCGGTTGTAGCGGTGCCCCTTGCAGACCTCGCAGGGTACGAACACGTCCGGCAGGAAGTGCATTTCTATCTTGATGATTCCGTCGCCTTCGCACGCCTCGCAGCGGCCGCCCTTGATGTTGAACGAGAATCTCCCCGGTCCGTAGCCCTTCGCCTTCGCTTCGTTTGTCTGGGAGAACAGGTCGCGGATATCGTTGAACACGCCGGTGTAGGTCGCGGGATTGCTCCGCGGGGTGCGCCCTATCGGCGACTGGTCTATCATTATCACCTTGTCGAGGTATTCGGAGCCTGTCATATCAGTGAACCTGCCCGGGCGGGTGCGTGCTCGGTTCAGCTTTGCAACGAGGTGCTTGTAGATTATCTCGTTGACAAGAGAGCTTTTGCCGCTTCCGGAGACTCCGGTAACGCAGGTGAATATACCGAGCGGCACGTCTACGTTGATATTGCGGAGGTTGTTTTCAGCCGCTCCGATAACGTGCAGCCACTTATCCGACGGCTTACGGCGCTTTTCCGGCACAGGTATCTTCAGCTTTCCGGAAAGGTACTGTCCGGTTATGGAATTCTTGCATTTCAGCAGCCCGCTGACTTCGCCGCTGTAGATGACCTCGCCGCCGTGGACTCCCGCGCCGGGGCCGATGTCGACTATCCAGTCGGCGGCGCGCATGGTGTCCTCGTCGTG
>DQFX01000031.1:7343-11899 GCA_003531585.1 Oscillospiraceae bacterium
TAGTCCGCCGCGCGCATGGTGTCCTCGTCGTGCTCGACTACTATCAGCGTGTTTCCGAGGTCGCGCAGCCTTCTCAGCGTTGATATCAGCTTATCGTTGTCGCGCTGGTGAAGTCCGATGGACGGCTCGTCCAGGATATAAAGCACGCCGGTAAGGGAGCTTCCTATCTGCGTTGCAAGGCGTATGCGCTGGCTCTCGCCGCCGGAGAGGGTCCCCGCTGAACGGGCAAGCGTCAGGTATTCCAGGCCTACGCTCTGGAGGAAGCCCAGGCGGGATTTTATCTCCTTGAGTATCTGCTTGGCTATCATCGCTTCGCGCGGAGTAAGCTCCAGGCCGTTCACGAAGTTCAGCGCTTCGGTGACGGACATGCGGCAGAACTCCATGATATTCCTGCCGCCGACAGTTACCGACAGAGCCGCTTTGTTAAGACGCTCGCCGTGGCACTCCGGGCACTCTACCTCGCTCATGAATTCTTCGATGGTGTCCCGGGAATACTGGCTGTTCGTTTCGGCGTAGCGGCGTTCCAGGTTGGCTGCGATACCTTCGAAATCGGTATAGAACTGACCTCCGCCCTGCTGTTTCGGGCGCTTTATCAGTATCTTCTCGCCGTGGGTACCGTACATTATCTCGTTTATCGCTTCACCGGACAGCTCGGACACCGGCTGATCGACTGAGAATCCGTGCTTTTCGGCGAGGGCGTCGATATACATTGCGGCTATGGTGCCTTCGGCATAATTCCAGCCGGAAGCCTTTATGGCGCCGTTCCTGATGGAAAGTCCGGCGTTGGGCATGATGAGGTCGGGGTCTACCCGAAGTGAGCTGCCTATGCCGGTGCATTTCGGGCAGGCTCCGTAGGGGTTGTTGAACGAGAACATTCTCGGGGAAAGGTCCTCGATGGATACGCCGTGCTCCGGGCAGGCGTAGCTCTGGGAGAAGTGCAGTTCCTCGCCGTCGATGACGTCGATGTAAACTAACCCGCCGGTGAGGGTGCCGGCTGCTTCGATACTCTCTGTGAGGCGGGATTTTATTCCGTCCTTCATTACAAGGCGGTCCACGACTATCTCGATGGAGTGCTTCTTGTTCTTTTCAAGCGTGATCTTCTCGTTGAGGTCGTATGCGATGCCGTCTGCGCGTACTCTTGAAAATCCGGATTTCCGCGCGGCTTCGAACTCCTTCTGATGTTCGCCCTTGCGTCCGCGGACAACCGGGGCAAGCACCTGAAATTTGGTGCGCTCGGGAAGCTCCAGCACCTTATCGACGATCTCATCGACGGTCTGCTGCTTTATCTCTCTGCCGCAGACAGGGCAGTGCGGAACGCCTATCCGGGCGTACATCAGTCGCAGGTAGTCGTATATCTCGGTGACGGTGCCAACTGTAGAGCGCGGGTTCTTCGAGGTGGTCTTCTGGTCAATGGATATCGCCGGGGAAAGTCCCTCGATACTGTCTACATCGGGCTTTTCCATCTGCCCGAGGAACATTCTCGCGTAGGAGGAAAGGCTCTCCATATACCGCCGCTGACCGTCCGCGAAAATCGTGTCGAACGCCAGAGAACTCTTACCGCTGCCGGAAAGTCCGGTCATTACCACCAGGGAATCCCTCGGGATAGTGAGGTCTATATTTTTCAGGTTGTGCTCGCGGGCGCCCCGGATTATTATTTTATCGTTCTTTGCCATTGTCGCTACTCTTTTGTTCCTTTCTGCTTATTGCAGTTCCTTTATCTTATCGCGCAGGAACGCAGCATGCTCGAAATCAAGCATTTTCGCCGCCTTTTTCATCTCGGCGGTGTACCGCGCTGTCAGCGCCTCGCGCTCGCGCTTCGTGAGCTGCTTCGCCGGCTTTCCGTGCTTCGATGTGCCGTCGGATTTCTTCGTTATCTCGAGCACGTCGCGGATATCCTTGATTATCGTTTTCGGGGTTATTCCGTGCTCCGCGTTGTATCTCTGCTGTATCTCGCGGCGGCGCTGGGTCTCGGTTATCGCGCGCTCCATGGATTCGGTCACGCTGTCGGCGTACATTATTACAACGCCCTCGGCGTTTCGCGCGGCTCTGCCTATTGTCTGCACAAGGGAGGTCTCGCTTCTCAGGAAGCCTTCCTTGTCCGCGTCGAGTATCGCAACGAGGGACACCTCCGGAATATCCAGACCCTCGCGCAGCAGGTTTATTCCGACAAGAACGTCGAATTCCCCGGCGCGCAGGTCGCGGATAAGCTCCATTCGCTCTATCGTGTCGACGTCGTGGTGCATGTAGCGAACCTTGATATCCAGCTTGGTGAAGTAATCTGTGAGATCCTCCGCCATCTTCTTCGTGAGCGTGGTGACGAGCACGCGCTGTTTCTTCGCAACGCGGGTGTTTATCTCGGAGATCAGATCCTCGATCTGACCCTCCGTCGGCTTTACAATTACCTCCGGATCAAGCAGCCCGGTGGGTCTGATGACCTGCTCAACTATCTGGGTGGAATGCTCCTTCTCAAAGTCGCCCGGGGTCGCGGAAACGAACACCGCCTGTCCTACCTTTGAGTAGAACTCGTCGAAATTCATCGGGCGGTTGTCGTAAGCGGAGGTCAGGCGGAATCCGTAATCCACCAGGTTCTTCTTGCGGGCGAAGTCGCCGCCGTACATTCCGCGGACCTGCGGGAGCGTAACGTGGCTCTCGTCCACGAACAGCAGAAAATCCTTGGGGAAGTGGTCGATGAGCGTTATCGGCGTGGAGCCGGGGGCGCGTCCTGCGAGTATACGTGAGTAGTTCTCAACGCCCTTGCAGGTGCCTATTTCTCCGAGCATTTCCATGTCGTAGCGGGTGCGCTGTTCGATACGCTGAGCTTCGATAAGCTTGTTGTTTTCCGTGAAGTACTTCACGCGCTCCTCCATCTCGCGGGTTATCTCCTGGAGCGCGTCGTGGAGCCGCTCGTGGCCTACGATGTAATGCGAAGCCGGAAATATCATAACGTGCTTGAGCGTGGAGCGCACCTGTCCGGTCAGCGCGTCAAACTCGCTGATACGGTCGATCTCGTCGCCGAAGAACTCCACGCGTATCGCGGTCTCGTTTGTTCCGCCGGCGGGGAATATCTCGAGCGTGTCGCCCTTGGCGCGGAACTTGTTTCGAGTGAACGAAAGCTCGTTGCGCTCATATTGTATTTCGACAAGGCGTTTTATAACGTCCTCGCGGCTTATCTCCTGACCCTCGCGGAGGGACAGCGTATTGCTACGGTAGTCCTCCGGGCTGCCCAGGGAATATATACACGAAACGGAAGCCACAATGATAACGTCCCGCCGCTCGGCAAGCGCCATGGTCGCGGAGTGCCGCAGACGGTCTATTTCGTCGTTTATCGCGCTGTCCTTTTCAATGTATGCGTCGGTGGAGGGAATGTACGCCTCCGGCTGGTAGTAGTCGTAATATGACACGAAGTACTCTACGGCGTTGTTCGGGAAGAACTCTCGGAACTCGGAACAGAGCTGCGCCGCAAGCGTCTTGTTATGCGCCAGAACCAGCGTCGGACGGTTGCAGTTCGCGATGATGTTCGCCATCGTGAAGGTCTTGCCGGAACCGGTAACGCCGAGCAGGGTCTGCTCCTTGTCGCCGCGGAGTATGCCATCGGTCAGCTCCTTTATCGCCTGCGGCTGGTCGCCGGTAGGGGAGTAGTTCGAGTGTAATTCAAAATGATCCATAAAAACACCTGCTATTCAAGGTCAGAACCAGATGTCGGGCAGCATTCCCGCAGTTCGCATGGAGTAGCTGTCCTCCTCGTTAACGATGATGTGGTCTATCAGCTCGATGCCTATGCTGTTCAGCGCGGAGGCGGCACGGCGGGTCGACGCTATATCAGCCGACGACGGCAGAAGTACTCCGTGCGGGTGGCTGTGCGTGAGGATTATCTTAGTGCATGAGGTGCGCACCGATTTTATTACGATATCGTGCAGGTCGAGATCCACTGAATTCGGGCTGCCCTGGGATATCTGGGATTCACCGACAAAATTGAGGTTCTGATCAAGGAAGAGCACGTGCGCTTCCTCGGTGGTGCTGTCCTTGAGGAGCTCGTAGCAGAATTTCCGCACGCTTTCGGAGCTGGATAGCTTCATTCCTGCCAGCTGAGTGCGGTTGTATTTGCGGGCGAAGTCCTTCATGAAGCTTATCAGCGCCGCCGCGGTTACTCCTACGTTCTTTTCCTCGACTATCTCGTCGTAGCCTGCGTTCAGCACGCCTTCCAGTGAACCGAAGCGGTTGATGAGCTGATGGCTTATGTCGTTTGTGTTCCTGCGGGAATATGCGGTAAAGAGAAAAATCTCCAGTATCTCATGATCCTCGAAGCAGTCTATGCCATGCTCCAGGTACTTTTTCAGCATGCGCTGGCGGTGCCCGGAATGTATGTTTTTTTCCTCAGCCATTTCAGTTCCTCTTTCACATTTTCTTTGCCTGGTGAACGATACACAATACATTATAATGCAAAGTCCGCCTTTTGTCAAGAGTTATTTCTATTGTTCGCTGAAAAACTGAAGAAATACGAAAAGGTCCGCCGGTTAAGGCAGACCCTCTGTAATTTATGGGAACCTCTAAAAACC
>DQFX01000031.1:12189-118078 GCA_003531585.1 Oscillospiraceae bacterium
GGTTTTTAGAGGTGACCTTATGCAGTTTATACCGCCGCAGATTCCCGCGCGGCAGCCGCCATGTCCAGAAAATAGCTGTGTACCGATGTGTCCTCGGTGAGCTCCGGGTGGAAAGCTGTGACCAGCATATTCCCCTGACGTGCAGCAACGGCTTTTCCGCCGATTTCCGCGAGTATCTCGGCGCCCTGGGTGCTGCTGATGTACGGAGCGCGGATAAACGTCATCGGGACGCTGCCTATCCCCTTGAATACGCCGTTTGCGGCGAAGCTTCCGAGCTGCCTGCCGTAGGCGTTGCGCTTTGCGGTTATGTCCATCACCGCGAGGTGAGGAGCTTCTCCGCCGTCTATCGACTTTGCGAGCAGGATAAGCCCCGCGCATGTCCCGAATACCGGAAGCCCGCCGCTGATAAGCCCGCGCAGCGGCTCCATGAGTCCAAGCTCACGAAGCAGCTTTCCCTGTACGGTGCTCTCGCCGCCGGGGATTATGAGACCGTCCATCGGCTGGCCGATATCCTTGAGCTGGCGTATCTCAAAGCTCTCAGCACCCAGGCTGGCGAGCATTTTCTCATGCTCGATGAATGCGCCCTGCAGCGCTAATACTCCTATTTTCATCATTTGCCGCGCTCCGCCATCAGGAGTGCGATCTCCTGCTCGTTGATGCCTACCATTGCTTCGCCGAGATCCTCGGAAAGCTCTGCGAGCAGCTTCGCGTCGGTGAAGTTGGTTACTGCCTTTACTATCGCCGCAGCGCGCTTCTCCGGGTTTCCGGACTTGAATATGCCGGAGCCTACGAATACGCCCTCAGCGCCGAGCTGCATCATCAGCGCAGCGTCCGCCGGCGTCGCAACTCCGCCTGCCGCGAAGTTTACGACCGGCAGCTTCTTGTTGTCGTGTACGTACTTCACAAGTTCAAACGGCACTGCGAGGCTCTTTGCGGTCTCGTACAGCTCGTCCTCTGCCATTGAGCCGATCCTGCGGATCTCGCTCTGCATCATGCGCATGTGGCGTACTGCCTGCACTACGTCACCGGTGCCAGGCTCGCCCTTCGTGCGTATCATGGAGGCACCCTCGTTTATGCGGCGGAGCGCTTCGCCGAGATCCTTAGCTCCGCATACGAACGGAACGTCGAACTTCGTCTTGTCTATGTGGTACTTGTCGTCAGCAGGGGAAAGGACTTCGCTCTCGTCGATGTAGTCGATCTCGATAGCCTGGAGTATCTGAGCTTCTGCAAAATGACCGATTCGGCACTTCGCCATTACAGGTATCGACACTGCTTCCTGAATGCCCTTGATCATCTTCGGGTCGCTCATTCTCGATACGCCTCCGGCTGCGCGGATATCCGCCGGAATGCGCTCCAGCGCCATGACTGCGCAGGCTCCTGCGGCCTCGGCGATACGCGCCTGCTCCGGGGTTGTTACGTCCATTATTACGCCGCCCTTCAGCATCTGGGCGAGATTCTTATTAAGTTCAAGTCTGTCTGACATGGTTGTTGTCTCCTTCTGGTATTGTTGTTCTGAGCGCTCTCTTGTATTTTATTATACCCAGAACTGGTTATCTTTCAATGTTCAGAATGGTATTATTTCGTAATACCAAATTGCGCCGATTGGTTTTGTATGTTGTTAATAAGAATATAACATACTATCGTTTTTATTTTTCACAATCTATTATAGTATATCACAGTCTTTAAAACAAATCAGCATGTTTAGCCGTCTTTTTTGTTTTGCAGTAAATTGCAGTAACGCAGGGGGTATTATCATATTGCGGGAAGGAACAGGAAAAAAGACTGGAACTTCCGGTAAATAAATATCAAGGAGGAATGTGATTTGGGCTTAAAGGACTGGCTGCTGCGCTCCGGCAGAAACAGCGGTTCGGCTGACATTGCGGGCTGCTACGCCGATATCCAGCGCTGGGAGGACATCTACAACGGCGGCGGCGACTGGCGCTACGCCCGCAGGGGAGGCATTCAGGGCGGCACCAGAAAGCTTGCTTCACTGGGAGCGGCTCGGGCGCTGTGCGGGGAACTCGCCAGGCTGTGTTTCACGGAGGGTACTTCAATGTGCTACTCCGACAGCGATACCGAGAGCTTCGTGAACCGGGTTCTCACTGAGAGCCGGTTTTCCGAGAGATTCCCGGTGTTTCTGGAGAAGGTCTTTGCGCTGGGCGGCGGTGTGATAAAGGTGTACTACGACGACAGTGCGCCGGACGGGGTTCCCGGAGTGAGGGTCGACCTCGTTACCGCGGACTGTTTCCTGCCGACAGCGTGGAACTCCCGTGAAATCACCGGCGGAGCGTTCGCTTCAAGGATAGTTTCCGGCGGGAGGAACTACATTCTCGCTGAATCCCAGGAACTGAGCGGAGATCAGCTCACTATCGAGAATCGGCTGTTCCGCGAGGACGGCGGCAAGGCTGATATGACCTCCGTGCTTCCCGGGCTGAGCGGTCAGAGCAGCGTTAAGGGACTGACAGCTCCGCTGTTCGTTTACCTCAGCGCAGGCTCCAGACGGGCTGCAAGCTCTGGCGAATGCCCGCTGCTGGGAAGCTCGGTTTTCGACGGCGCGGAGGATACTCTGAAGAGCATCGACATCGTGTTCGACAGCCTTTCAAGGGAGTTCGTCCTCGGTAAGAAGCGTATTATCGTTCCGGCTTACGCGGTGCGCGGAGAATGGGACGCCGCCGGCAACAAGAAGCACTACTTCGATGTGAACGACGAGGTGTTCCAGGCAATGTCAACGTCTGACGCCGAGGAACTAAAGATCACCGACAACACCGGGGAACTCAGGGTAACGGAGCATGTGCAGGCGCTCGGGGAGCTTCTCGACCTGCTGTGTATGCAGGCGGGGCTTTCCGAGGGAGCGCTCTCGTTCAAGGACGGCACGATAAAGACCGCCGCCGAGGTAGTCAGCAGAAACAGCCGCACTTACCGTACGCAGGCGTTTTACCGCCGCAGGATCGGCGACGCGCTCAGCAGAATGACGGAGCTTATCTGCCGGCTTGGCAAGATGGCGGGAGAGCTTCCTGACAACGTATGCGAGAGCGCTTCCGCGATATTCGCGGACGGTGCTGCAGAGGACGACGGCACAAGAACTGACAGGGCTGTGAAGCTATACAGCGCAGGACTTATTTCCAAGGCGCGTGCGCTTTCACAGATCTACGGAATATCGCTTGAGGAGGCTCAGGCGATGGAAAGGACGGACAACGATGGATAATGAGATCACTGTTCAGGAGGAGATTGAAAGCGCAGCGGCTGAGATTCCCGCAGACGCTGTAGAGGAGTCTGAGACTGAGCCGGCTCCCGGTGAGGGCTCCCAGGCCGAGGAGCTTCAGCAGCTTCGCGCAGAGATAATGGAACTCAGGCTGAAACTTGCGCTGCTGACCGGCGGCGCGGCTCCGGAGAGGCTTTGCGAGGGAGTTAAGCTTGCGGCGGGTATAATGTCTGCCGACGGCACGGAGCCTGACGACGCTGCGGCGGAGGTCCTGCGCGAGTATCCGCACCTCAGGCTTGTAAGGCGCAGCGTTCCTCAGTTCTCGGCGGAGAGCAGGGGAGCCAGTGATGGATTCGCGGCTATCAGAAGCATTTTCGCGCGAAAGTGACGGCCGCTGATTAAATTCGAGCGGGTTCGACAGCGCGTATCAAGCGGTCGTATCACTGCTCATTACATCAAGAAAATGCCGCAGCCGACGGAAAGCAGCGGGCTTACCGCAGAACACAGCCGGGCAGGCGCGGTCAACTGAACACAACAGCTTTGCGGTGCGGAAGGTCACGGACTTACCGGAATTCAGAGCCGCAGGACGCAGGCTGGATCAAAACGCGGCATAATGCCGAGGGCGGGTGGCGGGTTCACATATAATTTCAATCAGTTCTCCGGGGAAGGCTGCGCGGCGCAACTGAGGCGGTCAGCCGTGAAAATTACGGCGCGGCAGCGGGCTTGCTCCGCCGGGGACGGATCAACTACTTTTTTAGGAGGATTTACTATAATGGCAAACACAATTACTTATGCAAAGGTTTTTCAGAAGGAGCTTGACAAGCAGGTGCTGGAGGGTTCTACTTCCGGCTGGATGGAGGAAAACGCCTCCCAGGTCATCTACAACGGCGGCAACGAGATCAAGATGCCCAAGATGTCTCTCCAGGGACTGGGCAGCTACGACCGCGACGCGGGTTATTCCGGCGGCGCTGTTACATATTCCTACGAGACTTTCGCGCTCACCCAGGACAGAGGCAGACGTTTCCGTATTGACGCTATCGACGTTGATGAGAGCGGCTTCGGACTGGCGGCGGCAAATGTTGCGGCTGAGTTCCAGCGCACTCAGGTGATTCCCGAGATCGACGCTTACCGCTACTCCAAGCTGGCGGCCGCCGCTGAAATCAAGGATACCTACACTCCGGACAAGGCTACCGTGATGTCCTCCCTGCTGGCGCAGCTCGGCGAGGTCCGCGATATCACCGGCGACGAGGGCGACGTCGTTATCGTAATGAGCCGTCCTGTTTACGATAAGCTCATGCTTTCCGGGGAGATTTCCTACGCTGTGGAATCTACTCAGTTCAAGCAGGGCGAACTTGAGTTCACCGTTAAGTCTATCAACGGCGTTCCTGTGATCCCGGTGCCTTCGGCTCGAATGAAGTCTGAATATGACTTCAAGACTGACTCCGCTGGTGGGTTCGCGGCGAAGAGTTCTGCTAAGGATATTAATTGGATCATCTGCCCCAAGTCAGCCCCCATAGCAGTCTCCAAGACTGACAATGTGAAGATCATAACCCCCGAGGCGAACCAGTTTGCCGACGCGTGGGATATCGACTACCGCAAGTATCACGATCTTTTCGTTCCCGAAAACAAGAAGGCTGTTATCGCGGTGTCACTCGGCGTGTGATGTGAGATCTACAGGGCGGCGGCAGGGGCTGCCGCCCTTTTCTGTGAAAGGAGGAGCTATGCTTATTACAGCAAGTGAATACAGCAGTATGGGATTTCCGGCGGTCAGCGGCGGAGATGTCGAGAGCTGCATCAAGAGAAGCGACTACATTATCTCTGCGCTCACGGAGGGCAGAGCCGAAAAGTCGGTAGAAGCAGGCGGGAAGCCCGCCGAGCTCGTCAAGCAGGCGGCGGGTTTTCAGACCTACATTCTGCTGAGGGAAAACGAACGTTACGAGAAAAGCTCACACTCCGGTTCGGAGAAGGTCTCTATCGGTGATTATTCCTACAGCACGCAGTCAAGCGAGAGCAGCGACAGCGGAAGTACGGCTTCGGACGATGAGAACAGCCTCAACGTGATCAGGCTGCTGCGCGCCGCCGGCTGCCTGTACGCCGGAGTGGAGGTGCTGGAATGAACGGAGTTAAGCCGATTCCCGCTGAGCTGCTTACCGACAGCGCTGTGCTGCTTACTCCGACCGGCTCCGGGTACTTGAGGGATAACCTGGACAGCGTGCGTATCGTGAGAGTAAGCGCGATCACCGACTACACCACCGGGCGCACGCGCGACTGCACTGAGCTTGTAATGTACTTCGACTGTGTGAACTCCTCGCCTTCGGGTACGGAATTCGCGGCGGGCCAGTCGCTGGAATACGGCGGCGAGACCTACGAGGTAGTTTCCGCGGAGCTTTTCGCCGGAGAGGATCCCCACCACTGGCGCGTAAAGGCGCGCAAGACCGGCGGGGAACATATCTGAAAGGAGGGGCGGTATGGCGGAGTCCACAACAAAGAAGAACTCAGCGTCCGACAGCTCGCGCGAGGAAAGCTACCGCATGGCGAAGCTGCTCAGGGCTGGAAACCGCGAGCTTGCGCGGCAGCTCAATCTCAAGAAGGCGCGCAGATAAAGCTAGGAGGTCAGATGACAGAATGACGATCTGGATAAACAACACCGGATTCAGCAGTGTGACGGAGCTTTCCGCCAAGCGGGAGCTTCGCCGCACCGATATCCGTTACAATACGCAGGGCGATATGCTGATAGACCTTGTGAACCGGAAATACAGGCTCACGGTGAGGTTCGGGCTGTTGACCTCCAAGGAGCTGGAGCAGCTCCGCAGCCTTACTAAGGAAATATTCGTGACAGTTAAGTTCCCAGCGCCTGAGGGAGAGTCAGCCGACGGCGGGCTTGTTACCGGGGAGTTCCACATTTCCGACGAACCTGCCCCGACTGTTACGACGGTAAATGGCGTGACGATGTACGGCGGCGTGGAGCTCGTCATGCTTCAGAAGTGAGGTGAGTACGCATGATCACGGTTTCTGAAAAGTTCAGGAAGCTGGCTCAGGATAGCGGCCGCGAGGTCTGGTGCAGAATCACCGTCGGGAGCGAGGAGTTCCTCGATGATCGCATCACCGATATGACGTTCGACGACGTGATACACCCCGACTGGTTCACGGTCGGCACTACCTGCTCGAACCGCCTGCATTTTACCGCTAGATATTCCGGGGAGCTTTCCTCGGGCGCAGAGGTCAGGGCTTACATCAGCTTCGACGGCAAGGAGTGGTGTCCGCTTGGCGTGTTCTATATCAGCCGACGGTACGTCCGCGGAAAATATGTCAGCGTGACCGCCTATGATAAGATGTACAGCCTTGATGTAAACTATGGCTGGAAGGGGGAGCTTCCGGTCACTTCCGACGTGCTTCTCCGGGACATATGCAGCAGCGTTGGCGTTGAATGCGCGGAAGCAGGTCAGCCGATAAAGCTTGAGAAGCTACCTGAGAACAGCACTGCGCAGGACCTCATCGGCTACATCGCTGGAATAAACCGCGCCTGCGCCAAAATCGACCGCACCGGCAGGCTCACGATGAAATACCATTCCCCGATAGATTTTGAACTCCAGGACAAGAACTGCTGCGAGATCCAGCGAAACATGGGAAGCTCGGTGGTTACCTGCGTGAAGGCGCACACCGGGGACGAGGATTTCACTGCGGGCGGCGGGGCGGATATCTCCACGATAGAGATCTATAACCCGTTCATGACTCAGAAGCTTACCGAGGATATGTACGTTATGTACAAGCCGTTTTCGTTCTACGGCGCGGAACTTCACATGCAGGGAATGCCGTTTCTGGAGTCCGGCGATTCGCTGTACTTCCTTGACGGAAGCCTGCTGTACCGTATCGTGATAAGCGAGATAGAATACACCTACGAAGGCGGGCTGTCGGCGGTGCTTTATTCGAAGAACAAGGTCTATGAGGAGGAAAGCAGCGACCTTGAGAAGCTCCTGGAAGAACTGCTTCACAAGAAAAATGCGGTATACTACAAGCGCGAGAATTCCGGGCAGATAAACGTCAAGCCGCTGGCGCAGATAATCGCGGATTTCGAGTTTGAATCCGAGGAGAACATGTTTGCGCAGCTCGACGTGAATTTCACCGTTAAGAACAGCACGGCGGATCAGCTTATCATCGGCGTGAACGTCAACGGGAAGGATATCCCGCGCAGTATAGTGCAGACGCTTTCCGGGACGGATTTCGAGCTGCTGCATGTGTACCATCTCGCAGAGAAGCTCCCGGCGGGCAAGAACCGCGTTTACGTCACGGCGCAGACCAAATCCGGCGAAGCGTATATTCCCGCCGGGGATATGCTCGCAACGCTTGTGGGGCATGGGATCTACGGTAACATGGGAAGCTCCAGGGATAAGATAACCCTTTACGAGAGGCTGCCGCACCTCAGCATGGTGGAGCCGAAGCTGACGCTGAAGAACGCAGCGGCACATATGGATAAGGAGGTCACATAATGGAAGGAAAGGCGACCCTGACCCTGACCGACGCAAAGAGCGGCAGGGTCGTGAAGAAGGTCACGGAGCACAATCTCGTCACCGACGCGGTAAAGAGGATACTCAACCCGCCGGTGTACGCAATGCTCTACAGTTTTAATTTCCCCAATTTTATAAATAACGTCATGCCGGCGTCGAAGCTGTTTTCCGGGATAATGCTCCTGGGGAACACCCTCAGCGAGAGCCGCGAAAACGTAATGCTCAGCGGAGACTATATTCCCGTGGCGACCGCCGGGGGAGAGTACGCCGGAGCCAACGTCCGCCGAGGAACGCTCAATACTAACGAGAGCTACGCGACGGCGAACGGATACCATTTCACGTGGGATTTCGGAACGGACAAGGCGAACGGAGTTATAAAGTCCGTGGCGCTTACAAGCCAGTATTTCGGCAACTCGGCGTTTGAGAACATGGGCAACGAAGGCAAGCTGTTCGCGGATCCGTCAAATATTACGGCGCAGTTCAGCGAGACCACTCAGTTTTTCCACGCGAGGGGGCAGTATATCGGTACTTTTCAGGACAGGCTCCATCTGTATATCACATACAATGGAAATACGGTCACGTTCCTGAAATACAGGTCGCCGAATCCCGACGACCTTGGAATAAACGACCCTGGGAATCTCTCTGGCTGGCCTGCGGCTGAATCCTCGGTTTCAGTTGAGCTTCCAATCACGCTGAATTACATACTCAAAGCATTCGTCGATACGTCGAAGAAGCTGATGTACTTTTTCACCAACACGCGCATAGAGCAGGGCAGCGTCGACCGCCTGATTGACTACGCCGCGGTGGATCTTAACACGCTGACTGTCGTGAAAACCGGTACCCAGAACATAAAGGACTGCGCGACCGTATACTCGTGCGCGGTCGTCGGAGACAGATTCTACGTGATGTGCTATACCAACATACAGGTGTTCACGCTCGGAGGCGGCTGGCTGAAGACCTACAACATCTACAGCCAGAATTCCAGCTTCTTTTCAATGTGGGAGGACATGCTGGTCGCCTCGGTCGGCGTGAGAAAGATAGCGGTTTTCGACAGCTCGGATAATATGTATGTGTACTACAATCCCGAGGACTACCTCCCGGCTTACTCCTGCGATATCAAGCCGCCGTTCTATCCTATGAGCTACTTCAACATGTCAAATACGGACAGCAGCAACAGCTCGTGGAATCCGTACCTGGGTCTTTCGATGGGCTATCTCGCGACGATAAACAATCTCACCGAGCCGCTTGAAAAGACTTCGGAACACAATCTCAAGATATCCTACGACATAACGAATCAATAAAAATCAGAGCCTCCGGAACAGCTTCGGAGGCTCTGTTTCTATTACGTCAGCCGATATGCCGGGTTCCGGCTTCCGCGCTGTTTCCGCATGGCTGGATATCCGTTTTCTCGAAGTATCGGCACTCTGACCCGGCGGAGTTTGCCGGGCGGGTGAGGTCTTTCAGCGTACACATTCCGTCGCTCTGCCAGCGGCAGTTTTCGCTGCATGGAACTAGATTCATACTGCACCTCCGCAACTTGAATGAAAATAGCTTGCGCAGGTCAGCCGGAAATATTCGCGGGCAGGAAGGACGAAAGGTCGGTTTCAGAAAGCTGTTCCAGGGTCTCGCGCCTGCCGAGCTCTATGCGCAGAGCTGCGTTCTCGCCGTCGAAATCCAGCGTCCCCGGCGCTATCACGCTGTTTTCGCGTTTCCCGAGGAATATTTCGTCCGACGGGAACAGCTCGATGAACTCCGCACCTGGGAAATTCGAGAGGTCAGCGCCGCCGCTCCCGAGGTAGGAAACGATGAACCGCCGTATTCCGATATCGTAGAGCGGCTTCACCGGAGTATTGTCGGAAACGCCGCCGTCGCGGTACAGGGTGCCGTCGATATCCACCGCCGGGAACACCGCGGGGAGCGCGCAGGAAGCCGCGAGGTACTGCGTTATTTTCCCGGCGGGGTAAGCGCTCAGGTCGAAATATTCCGGGTAGTTCCCCTCTGTGTTGTGGCAGCATGCGAAGCAGGGAGTCCCGCATCCGGATACGCAGTCGTTCACGCCGTTCTCAGCTATCACGTTCACCAGGCCTTCCAGCGAGAATATCCCTCCCCTTGACAGCCTGTCGGGGTCTATCGTTATAGTGCGGTCGTCGGAGCCGAGGAATTTCAGCACCGAGTTTATCACGCGCCCGGCGGTCTCGGCGGGGTCGGTGATGTCGCCGCGCTTCAGGGAGGTCCACACTCTTTCGGCGAGCGGGAGGTTTCCGCAGGCGAACAGAGCGGCGTTGAGCGCTCCCACCGAAGCTCCGGACACGGCGGCTGTGTACTTATCCAGCCCGCGCTCCCTCAGCGCCTGCCAGACCCCTATCTGATACGCGCCCCTGCCGCCTCCGCCGCAGAAAACAAGACCAGTCACGGGAAACATAAGCTGTCACCTCCAGAAAAACAGGGCGGAATGTCTGCCGCCCTGAATCATTATATGCGGAGCCTTGCCGCAGGTTACTCATTCTTGAAACGCTCCGGCAGGAAAACGTACACTGCCGCTACGGCTATCGCGGCTCCAAGCAGCACGAACCTCACCGGCTCGGCGAGGAAGTACTCCCCGATGAGCGCGAAACGTTCCACGTCCCAGAACAGTACGATTCCGATGATTACTGCGAATATCGCGCAGACTAGCACGGCTCCGGCGGCGCAGTCCTTGCAGAGTTTGATAAGCTCGTCCTTTTTGAGGCAGACTTTGTCGCAGAGGCGCTCCACAGCGGTGTTGAAAAGCTCCGCTGATATCACCGCCGCGAAGGTCAGAAGCAGCACCGCCCATTCCGCCCGGGAAAGCTCGTAGAACTTCAGTGCGAACCAGGTCACGAACAGCACGGCGCAAATATGCACCCGGAAATTCCGTTCATTGAATCCGTGGCAGATACCCGCCGCGGCGTACCCGAAGCCCTTCAGAAATTTTATCATGATTCGCGGGTGATGCCGAGCTTATCCAGCACCTTGTCCTGCTTGCCGAACATCTCCTTTTCATCTTCCTCGCTGTTAACGTGGTCGTAGCCCAGCAGGTGGAACAGGGAATGGGTCAGCAGGAAAGCCACCTCGCGGCGGTAGGAGTGTCCGTATTCCTCCGCCTGCTGCTTCGCCTTTTCAAGAGATATCACGATATCGCCGAGCATTATCGCGTCGGTGTCCGGGTCTACCTCGTAGCCGTTCTCGTCATCGCCGAGGGGGAATGACAGCACGTCGGTCTCGCGGTCGATGTCGCGGTGCTCCTTGTTCAGCTCGCGGATACCCTCGTTGTCCACGAAGGTGACGGATACCTCGGCGGAATCGTCGATGCCTTCTTCCTCGAGCGCTGCGGCGGTGCAGTCCTCAATGAGCTTTTCAATGTCCTCGGGGGGCGCGAGCTTATCCTGCTCGTCACTTATAAATGTTACGATTTTCATGCGTTCCTCCTGCCGTTCTGGTACGGCTTTTTATTCTGCTCGGCGGGCTTGTTCGCCTGGCTGTACTTCTCGTACGCCCTTACGATGTCCTGAACCAGTCTGTGGCGCACGACGTCCTTTTCGCTGAATCGGTTCTGGGCGATGTCCTCAACGCCGTTCAGGACGCGCAGCGCTTCGATAAGTCCGGATTTAGAGGTCTCCGGGAGGTCTATCTGCGTGATGTCGCCGGTTATTACCATCTTGCTGTTGAAACCCAGTCGGGTCAGGAACATTTTCATCTGCTCCCTGGTGGTGTTCTGGGCTTCGTCGAGGATAATAAAGCTGTCGTCGAGGGTGCGTCCGCGCATGTACGCGAGCGGCGCGACTTCGATTACGCCGCGTTCCTGGAGCTTCGCGAACGCTTCCTGCCCGAACATCTCGAAAAGTGCGTCGTAAAGCGGGCGCAGGTAGGGGTCGACCTTGTTCTGGAGGTCGCCGGGGAGGAACCCCAGCTTTTCGCCTGCCTCGACCGCTGGCCTAGTGAGGATTATCCTCTGCACCTCGTGCGCCTTGAACGCGCTTACTGCGAGGGCTACCGCGAGGTAGGTCTTGCCGGTGCCGGCGGGGCCTACTCCGAAGGTGATGGTGTTCTTGCGTATCATCTCGCAGTATTTCTTCTGACCGAGGGTCTTGGGGCGTATCGGCTTGCCCGCGTAGCTTACGCACACGCAGTCTGAAGAGATGGTGTCAGCCTGGGATTCCGTGCCGTCGTTCACGAGGGATATCACGTAGCGCACGTTCTGGTCGTTTATCGGGTCGCCCTTGAAATACATCTTCGAGAGGGACTCCAGACAGCGCTTCGCGGCGTTCACGGAATTTTCGTCCGCACCGGTTATTTTCACGTCGCTTCCGCGGCTGAAAACCGTCACGCCGAACGCCTTCTGTATTGTGTTCACATTGCAGTCAAGATCGCCGAACAGCGCGTGGAGCTGCTCAATGCTTTCCATTGTGAGTGATGCTTCTGACATATTGCGCCTTTCCTGAGTTGAGATTAGGCATAGTGCCTAAAATTATTATACACCGTTGCGGGCGGCTTGTCAATTACTTTCTCCAAGAAGCCGCAGCGCGTTTCGACACAGTATGTCCTCCTGCTCTTCGGCGGTCAGCGGGAGCTTCCGGAAGCGCCCCAGCTCGTCGTCCGCGCCCCACATTGGGTAGTCGGTGCCGAACATAACGCGCTTTGCGCCGATTTTCCTGATAAGCTCCGCCGCGTGATCCGGGGCGAGGGCGTACAGGCTGCTGGAGAGGTCGGCGTAGATGACGCCTCCGGAGAACAGCTCGGCGGCTTCGTCCCACTTAGTCCAGCCGGCGAGGTGAGCGCCGATTATCGTGAGCTTCGGGAAGCGCTTCATGACGCTGTACAGCCGCTTCGGCGAGGAATAATCGTAACGCGCGTCCCCGCAGTGGAACAGTATCGGAAGCCTGCCCTCGGCGGCTTCGTAGATCGGGAACGCCTTCGGGTCGTCGATGTTGAACCGCTGGAAGTCGGAGTGCAGCTTTATTCCGCGCAGCCCGAGGGAGATTATTCGCTCAGTCTCACCGGCGATGTCGGGGAAATCTGGGTGGAGCGCTCCGAATCCGATGAGCTGCTCCGGGTGGAGGCGTACCTGCTCCGAGATGAAATTGTTGATGTTGCGGACCTGCTCGGGTACAGTCGCCACCGACTGCACTATCGCCCTGTCGACGCCGGCTTTGCGGTTTATCTCGAGAAGCTGCCCGACCGAGCCGTCGAACCTCACCGGGATATCGTAGAAGCTGCTGATGCCGTCGGCGGCGCGGGAAGCTATCTTGTCCGGGAATATGTGTGCGTGTGCGTCTATTATCATTTTTGTGTGCTCCTTACATTATGAACTTGCAAATCATATTATATCACCGGAAAGCCGAAAAGTCCAGACTTATGCTTGACAACTGCGGAAAAATGTGCTATATTAATGTTGATATCTTCCGCACCGGAAGCCGCTTTGCGCCTGACGGGACGGACAATGCTGACTTCTGCTGCCGAAATCCCGCAGGGCTTGAGGCAAAAGGCTGGATTCCCCGGTTTCCGGGGGAGTTTTTCATGCGCCTTTCCCGCAGAGGGAGAGGTCTTTTTTGTATGGAGGGATACTATGCAGGACGAAACGCGCGTGGCGGTGATCTCGATGATAATCGACAACGAGGAAAGCGCCGCGTCAATAAACGCGCTGCTCCACGACTGCCGGGAGTACATCATCGGCAGAATGGGAATTCCCTACCGTGAAAAGGGTCTGAATATAATCAACGTTGTCCTTGACGCCCCGATGGACGCCGTATCGGCTCTGTCCGGAAAGCTGGGAAGGCTCCCGGGAGTGACTGCGAAGGCGGTCTACTCGAAGCTCCCCGCCGCGGAAACAAAGAAAGGACAGGAATCATGAGTATCACAAGAAAAATCAGATCGGCGCTTGCCGCAGTCCTCTGCATGGGAATGCTGACCGCCTGCCAGAGCGCTCCCCAGGTCAGCGCGCCTGAGAGCGCTTCTTCCGCGGCAGAGAGCGTCTCTGCGGCTGACAGCTCCGCTGACGCGCAGCCGACCGCCGAGCCTGAAAATTCCGCAGCGCCCTCCGCAGAGCCTGAGGAGGAAACTCCCGATGTAGTCCGCATTGCGGCGCTGAAGGGACCCACCGCGATGGGAATGATCAAGCTGATGGACGACGAAAGCGAAAACAGCGCCTGCGAATTCACCATCGCCGGAGCCGCAGACGAGCTTACCCCCGCAATAATACAGGGTAACGTTGACATCGCGTGCGTACCTGCAAACCTGGCTTCCGTGCTTTACAACAAGACGGAGGGCGGCGTTAAGGTGATTGCGGTCAACACGCTGGGAGTGCTCTACATAGTTGAGAACGGAGAGCCGACCATCGCGGAAATATCCGACCTGAAGGGCAGGACTATCTACGCAAGCGGCAAGGGCGCGACTCCGGAGTACGCGCTGAACTACCTGCTGACCCAGAACGGCATAGACCCGGAGAAGGACGTCACGATAGAGTGGAAAACCGAACACACCGAGTGCCTGACCGCGCTGATGAACGACCAGGGAAGCGCCGCAATGCTCCCACAGCCGTTCGTTACCACCGCGCAGACCAAGAACGAAAACGTGAACGTAGTGGTTGACATGAACCAGGCATGGACGGAGCTTAACAACGGAAGCGCGCTTATAACCGGCGTAGTAATCGCGCGCAGCGAGTTTGCGGAGCAGTACCCCGGCGCTGTGGACGGATTCCTTGACGGCTACGGCGAGTCAGTGAAGTACGTCAACGCGAACGTTTCAGCCGCTGCGGAGCTTATCGGGAAATACGACATAGTTCCGGCGGCGGTCGCTGAGAAGGCTCTGCCGAAGTGCAACATCGTGTTCATTACCGGCGGCGAGATGAAGGAGAAGCTTTCCGGCTACCTCGGCGTGCTGTTTGACAGCGCTCCCGCCGCGGTCGGAGGCGCGCTCCCCGGGGACGATTTCTATTACGGCGCGTAAATAATTATGAGCCTGCCGCACCCGACAGGCTCTTTTATTAAGGAGGGACAGCATGAAAAAACGGCTTATCGCTGCGGTTTGCGTGCTTTTCTGGCTTGCTGTCTGGCAGGTCGGCGCAATGCTTCTCGGGCAGGAATTGCTTCTTGTGTCCCCGGTGCGCGCGGCGGGCAGGCTTCTGGAGCTTATTCCGACGGAGGGCTTCCTGCGGAGCGTGGCTTTTTCCTCCGGACGGATACTCGGCGGCTTCGGGCTGGGGCTGACCTGCGGCACTCTGCTGGCGCTCCTCGCGGGGAAATTCCGCTTTGTGCGGACGCTCCTCGCGCCGCTTGTCGCCGCCGTGAAAGCCGTTCCGGTGGCGAGTATCACGGTTCTTGCGCTGGTGTGGGTCAGCTCCCGGAATCTTTCGGTGCTGGTGACGTTCCTCATCGCGCTTCCGGTGGTGTATTCAAACATGCTGGAGAGCCTCGGCAGCATGGACCCGAAACTCACTGAAATGGCGGAACTGTACCACATTTCCGGGTGGAAGCGGTTCGCCGGGGTGTATCTCTCGCAGCTCCTGCCGGGATTCTGCTCGGCGGCGAAGCTTGCCATCGGTCTGAGCTGGAAGAGCGGCGCGGCCGCCGAGGTCATCGGGATACCATCCGGCTCCATCGGCGAGAAGCTCTACGAAGCGAAAGTGTACCTCGAGACCGCCGACCTATTCGCGTGGACCATCGCCGTGATACTCCTGAGCTGGCTCAGCGAGAAGCTGTTTCTGTTCCTCGTGGGGCTTGCGGTGCGGGCGGTTTCCGGGAAGAACGCGTTCCGCTGCAGCAAGGTGCGGGAGCCTGACAACTCCCCGGCGCGGCTCCGTGCGGACGGCGTAACAAAGCGGTTCGGCGGGATTTCGGCGCTTGATGGGTTCAGCGCGGAATTCCAGCCGGGGAGTACTACGGCGGTGATGGGAGCCTCCGGCTGCGGAAAGACCACGCTGCTGCGGGTGATTACCGGGCTGCTCCAGCCGGACTGCGGAACGGTGTACGGTCAGGAGGGAACGCAGTTCTCGGCGGTATTCCAGGAGGACAGGCTGTGCGGGAATCTCACCGCGGCGGCGAACGTCCGGCTGGTATGCGGGGAGTTCCGCAGCGCCGGGGAGATATCGGAGGCGTTCGCGGCGGTGGGGCTTTCCGGCTGCGAAAACAGACTCGCGGTGGAGCTTTCCGGCGGAATGAAGCGCAGGGTCGCACTAGTGAGGGCGCTGCTCGCAGAGGGCGGAGCGGTCCTGCTGGACGAGCCGTTCAAGGGGTTGGACGAATCCACGAAGCGGCAGGCCGTGGAGTTCAGCCGGGAAATGCTGCGCGGCAGGACGGCAGTTCTGGTGACTCACGACCGTACCGAGGCGGTGGCGCTCGCAGATGAAGTGATCGAACTATAGAATAAACAGCCGGTCAGACGACCGGCTGTTCTGTTATACGGGGATTGCGATATTGAGCGCTCCGGGAACGACTTCAATCTCGGCGGTGGTGTACTGACCGCCGTCCTCGCCGTCAAGCGTCCAGCGGAACGGCTTCTGGCAGGAGACCCTGAGCCGTGCGGATTTGAACGAAACTATCATGTCTGTGTCAGTGTCGTGGGTCAGCATGAAGCGGTTCAGCTCGTCGAGGTCGGCGAGGTTCTTCGGGGATTTCACGAACATGCAGTCGAGCATGCCGTCAGTGAGCGAGGCTCCGTCCGGGACGAGGTTTTTCATGCCGCCGACGGAGTGCGTGTTTCCAATCATGCAGTAGATGAAATCGTCCTCGATAACGCCGTGCTCCCAGGTGATCCTGACCCTGCCGGAGTTCTCCTTGAGATAGCGCGGCTCGAAGGACTTCAGCCCCTGGAGGAAGTACGCGAACGAGCCTAGCACGTTCTTGGTTTTCTGCGGGGTCACGTAGCTTACGTCGGTGAACCACCCGAACGCGGAGATGTACGCGAAATAGCCGCCGTTGAAGCGCCCGAGGTCCACCGGCTGGAAGTGCTCCTGCATTATCATGGCGGCGCATTTCTGCATATCCTTCGGGATATTCAGCGAGGACGCGAAGTCGTTGACCGTTCCCGACGGTATGTACCCGCAGGGGCAGTCGACCTTTCCGGCGGACATTCCGTAGGCAAGCTCGTGGAGCATTCCGTCGCCGCCGCTGCTTACGATAAGGTCGAAATCACGGCCGCGCTGTGATATGAAATCAATGGCGTCCCCGGCGCAGCAGGTCGGGTGCACCATAACGTCGTAGCCGCCTGTGGTGAACGTACTGATTATATCCGAAAGCGCCGCCTTGACCGCGCCTTTCCCCGAGTTGGGATTGTAAGTAAAAAGTAGTTTCTTCATGTATGCTCCGCCTTTCGCGTGTGTTCCAGTATTTGTATTATAACAGATTCCCGGGCGGCTGTCAATATGGCTGCGCTGGAGTTCAACAAATTTCCGAAAATCGCGGCGCAAATGGCTGCAACTTTATTAAAATACTATCTTGCAATTTGTGCTGCCTTGTGATAGAATAGTATAGTAAAAAACTGCGCCGTCCGGGCGCATGGGAACGGAGAAAAACAATGGAACCACACGATTACAAAGTCACAAAGATAGAGGGCGAATACGCGACCCTTACCGACATAAACACCGGCGACGAGCTTTTCATCGCACTCTTCCTGCTGCCAGACGGGATTGATATCGGAACGCAGCTCCACTATGAGAACCTATGCTATGAGATAACGGAGGAATGACATGCTTCTTATGCTTGCCGTTGTCGCGTGCTACACGATATGCTCGCTGAGCGATAAGTACGCGGTCTCTAAGCTGAAAATGAACGGCAGTACGCTGACGTTCATAATGGCGGCCGCCACCGCGTTTTTCATGCTCGCATACCTGCCGTTCGACAGCAGGTATTTCGACGGGAGCCTCACGGCGTACCTCGCGATACTTCTGATGGCGGCGTCGAAATTTCTGGAATTCCAGCTTGCGGCGGTGGTGCTGAAGGAAATGTCCGCGTTCGAGCTGAAAGCGTGGCTGGGGCTGACCGTGTTCCTTTCCTACGGAACTGACCTGATACTTGGAAGCGCGGTGCTCGGCGCAGTCACTGCCTGGAAGTTCGGGTTCATCGCCGTGACTGCGGCGGGACTGTTCATGATAGCCCGCTCCGACAAGTCCGGAGGGAGAATAAATTACGCGAAGATAGCGCTTCCGCTGGCGGGGTACCTGCTGTGCAAGTTCGGATACGGGCTGATAGTCACGTTTACTAAGAACAGCATTTCGCCGAGCTTCTCGCTGTTTTTCGCGCTGGTTATCCTCGCCGCCGGACTTGCTCCGGCGGTTCACCCGATACGCCTTTGCAGGGAGCAGCCTAAAGGCGTCCTCGTCGTGGGGCTTACCAAAATTCCAAACGTGATAGGGCTGGTTCTTGAAAACATCGTAGCGCAGCAGAGCATGGCGAATTATTCGTTCATACAGCCGATGATACTTGCGGTGCTGTTCTTCATCGGCGTTATCAGGAAAGAGGACTGCACAAAGCTGAACATAATAGGCGGTATAATATGTATCGCCGGAGTGTTGGGATTCCAGCTCATAGGAAATATTATACAGACATAAAACAGGTGATAGAATGAAAGAACTTACTTCGGGAAAACCTATAAAGCTGATAATCGGCTTTGCGCTTCCGGTGCTTCTGGGACTTGCATTCCAGCAGGCGTACACGCTTACGGATACCATAATCATCGGCAGACAGCTCGGCAAGAACTCGCTTGCCGCCGTCGGCTCTACCGCTTCGGTGGTGTCGCTGATGTTCAACATTATTAACGGACTCGTTACCGGCTTCGCGATAGTCATTGCGAAGAACTTCGGCGCCGGAGACCACGACGAAATGCGCCGTTCCATCGCCCGCACGATCACATTTTCGGCGGCGGCGACTGCGCTCATAATCGCGGGTATCTCGATTTTTATTGACCCGCTTCTTCATGCGCTGGACACCCCGGCGGGTATTTTCGGCGAAGCCCGGACCTATCTCATGATAGTCTGCTTCGGGCTGGTCGCCACGCTGTTTTACAACCTTGAATCCGCGATACTCCGCGCAGTCGGCGACAGCGTTATCCCGCTTGTTATCCTGATCATTTCTACGATTCTCAACATCGTGCTGGATATTGTGATGGTAGTGGTATTTCCGCTCGGAGTTGCCGGAGCGGCTCTCGCTACGGTCATCGCGCAGTTTATCTCCGTTGTCGTGTGCCTTATCTACCTGATAAAGAAGCGCGCGTTCCTGATGGTAAAACCCCGGGATTTCAAGTTCACGGCTTCCTCTACTGCGGAGCTTCTTAGCGCGGGCTGCGGCATGGCGCTGATGTACTCCATCGTGGACATCGGCTCTATTGTGCTCCAGAACGGCATAAACGGCTTCGGCGAGGATATTATCGCGGCTCACACGGCGGCGCGTAAGATATTCAGCCTGACTATCATGCCGTTCTCCGCGCTGAGTGCAACCCTCGTGACCTACGCCAGCCAGAACCGCGGCGCCGGGAAGTACTCCCGAATAGGAAAGGGCGTACGCGCCGGGCTGCTGCTGGGATTCGCCTGCGCGGCGTTCGACGTGCTGCTCGTGTACACTCTCGGCCGCGCAATGGTGGGAATTATCCTGCCCGACGTAGCTTCCTACGTTGAGGATACGGCGGTGCTGTACCTCCGGGTGAACGTTCCGTTTTACTTCTTCCTGACCGTCCTGCTGGAGCTGCGGAGTACGCTCCAGGGACTCGGGCACAGCGTTATACCGATAGTTGCGAGTATCATCGAGCTTGTGTGGAAGATATGCACCGTCGCATTCATGATACCCTGGCTGGAATACATGGGCGTTATCGTATCCGAGCCTATAATCTGGACTTTATGCGCAATAGTGATAGGCATTATCGCGCTGATGACCCTGCGCCGCCTTCCGAAGGACGACGCCGTGCAAATGAAAGGAGCAGCAGATGATAAACGAGCTGGCTGACCGAATAGTCGACAATGTGTCCCTGGCGGTGAAGGGCAAGCGCCGGGAGCTGCGCGTGATATGCGCGGCAATGCTCGCGGGAGGACACGTCCTGCTTGAGGACGTCCCCGGCACCGGAAAGACCCTGCTTGCAAGGACGCTTGCAAAGTCAGTCGACGCGGGATTCCGCAGGATACAGTTCACCCCCGACCTGCTGCCGTCCGACATCACCGGGATAAACTTTTTCAACATGAAGCAGCAGGAGTTCCAGCTTCGCAAGGGACCCGTGTTCTCAAATATAATCCTGGCTGACGAGATAAACCGCGCAACTCCGCGTACGCAGTCCGCGATGCTGGAATGCATGGATGAGCGCCAGACCACAATAGACGGCGAGACCTACCCGATGGAGCGTCCGTTTTTCGTTATCGCAACGCAGAATCCCGTGGAGATACAGGGAACCTACCCCCTGCCGGAAGCGCAGCTAGACCGTTTCATGATACGCCTGGCGCTGGGCTATCCCGAGCGCTCCGAGGAAATCGCGGTCATAGGCGGAGCGGCGGCGCATGAGATAAGCGCAGTCTGCACGGCGGAGGAAATAGTTAAGGCACAGCAGGAGATAGATTCCTGCAAGGCGGGGGAGGCCGTCTGCACCTACATCGCGGACATCGCCGCGGCGACCCGCAGGCACGGCAGCGTAAAGCTGGGGCTTTCCACCCGCGGAGCTGTCGCGCTGAAACGTATGGCGTGCGCGCTCGCGATGGCGTCCGGGCGGGACTACGCGATGCCGCAGGACGTTATCGAGGCGGCTCCGTACGTAGTCAAGCACCGCCTCATCTGCCGCGGATATTCCGGAGCGGCAGGCGGCGCCGAGACCACCGCCGACGAGGTCCTGCGCCAGGTACTGGACAGCGTTCCTGTTCCCACCGAAGGCTGATGGAACTTGCTGCAATGGCGCTGATACTGACCGCCGTGCTGGTGGGGCAGTATTTCATCTACAAGCGCTTCGGACTTAAAGACCTCAGCTACACTCTTACGATACGCCGCCGCAGCGACGGGAAATCCGACAGCGGCATTGTGGAAGCGTTCGAGGGCGAGGAGCTGGAGTTCATCGAGGAGATAGACAACGCGAAGCCGCTTCCGCTCCCCTGGGTGCGCTCGGAAATAAGCTGCTCCAGGTGGCTCAGCTTCTACGGCGGGGACGCCGCGTCAAAGGACGGCGCGCAGAAGGGGCTGATCTCCGGAATATTCACGCTGCGCGGTCGGCAGAAGTGCCGCAGGACATGGCGGGTACGCTGCGAGAAGCGCGGAATGTTCACGGTGGAGGATATCTCGCTGACGGTCAGCGACCTTTTCGGGCTGGTGAGGTCGGCGAGGGTAATAAAGCTGAACCAGCAGGTGCGGGTGCTCCCCGTGCCGGCCGACATCGAAGCCGGGGGAATGTCCAGCGATGTTTTCATCGGCGATATCCCTGTGCGGAGGTTCGTCCTGCCCGACCCATTCGTGATAAGCGGCGCGCGGGAGTACACCGGCAGGGAGCCGATGAACCGCATACACTGGGCGCAGAGTGCGCGCACCGGTTCGCTGATGGTCTACAACAACGAGTACACCACCGAGAGGAGGGTGCTCATTCTGCTGAACGTCCAGCGGAACTTTCACGGCGAGCGTCAGGAAATAAGCGTTCCTACGCTGGAGGCTCTGATAAAGGGCGCGGCGTTCATGCTCGACTGGTGCATGAAAACCCACACGCAGTGCGCGCTGACGGCGAACTCCCCGCAGCCGCTGAAACCGGAATGCGGCGAGGGCTACGGCCATACGATAAAGCAGCTCCGCAGCCTTGCAGAGCTTGAGACCTCATGCGGCGAGCACATCGACGACTTCATTACCGGGCTGCGGTTCGATGGATATACGGACGTGGTGTTCATCAGCAGCTTCCTTGATGAAAAGTGCTACGAGACGCTTCACGCGCTGTCTGAAAACGGCAGGAGCGTTTCGGTATTCTCAACTGACATTGAACAGACGGATCTGTGCGAAGTCTGGCATATTCCCAGACCGCATATCAGATAATGGACTAATGGGCGAAAGGCGGTGCGGCGTTGCATAAGAAGCTGCTTATGGTGCTGGCGGTGTTGTGCCAGTTCCTGGTGCTGTTCCCGTTTCTCGTGATGAGCGAGGGGATAGGCTTCGGCGAGTTCGTCTGGTGGCACTACGCCGCGATGTACGCCGCGGCTGCGGGATTCTGGGCAGTCGGGAGGCTGCTGCGCGGCTGGGCTTCCGGCGCCGGACTCTCCAAGCGCGGACGCGGCTGGGCAGGTTTCCTGTCAAGGGTCGGATTTGTCGCGCCGGGCGCGGCGTTCTGCGTAGTCTGCGGGCTGATGGGGCTGCATTCCGGGCTTTACCTGTACCTGCTTCCGGGCTGCATTGCCGCGTATTACGGCGGCTCCCTCTCGGTCGGCAGGGACTACAGCGAGGTGTTTTCCAGTGGGTGGTTCGGGGTGTATTTCGTCGCGGCGGTTATCGCGGCGGTGCTTCTGAGCTTCACGCATAACGACTTCATCTGCTCGGCGGGAATGACCCAGCTCTGCGTTTCTTTCGGAGCGCTTATAATCGGCGCGGCGGTACTCACTAACCAGACCAACATTGACGTCCAGACCCGGCAGCGTGCTGGCGGGCGCGCCGTCCTTCCGGCGGGAGTCCGCAGGAGCAACGCGCTGATGATAGCCGTGGTCGGCGCTGTGATACTTGCGCTGTTCCTTTTCGCGAAGCCGTTCGGGAACGCCATTCTGGAGTGTATAAAGGCGGTGGTGAGGTTCCTGCTTTCACTGCTGAACCGCGGCAGAGAGGATGTCGACGACGACAACGAGCTTGCCGAGAACACCTCCGACGTGATAGACTACACCACCAACGAGAACCCCTACGCCGACCTGCTGATGTTCCTTCTGGCGGCGGGTATCGTGTTCCTTGTCGTGAAGTTCCGCAGGCAGATATGGGGCTTTATCCGGGAGATATTCGCGCCGCTGTTCAAGGAGCCGGTCAGGGAGGAATCCGCGCCGTTTTTCGACGAGGTGTCGTCATCAGGGGACGCGAAGTACGCTTCCAGAAGCTCCGCCAGAACCGAGCGCGAGCTGCTGAAAAAATACCGCCGCGAAACCGATCCTGCGATGAAGTACCGCGAGGGCTACGAGCTGTTTCTTATGCGGCTGGGGAGGTCTGCGTTCCCGCAGCTCCCGACGGACACGACAACGCTTCACACCGACAAGGGCGGGAAGGCGTTCGGCGGGCGGGTGCCCGAGGAGGAGATCTCCGGAATGGTGCGCACCTACGACCGCGTGAGATATGGCGGGGAGATTCCGGATAACAATGAGCTTGAGCAGCTCGACAGGCTGCTTGACGATATACGCTGAAATAAATACAGGAGATTTCAAAATGACATTCAGAGAACTTCTTTCAGGCGATGGACATATACTTTTGGACGGAGCGATGGGCTCCGTGCTTCAGCAGCACGGGCTGAAGCTGGGCGGGCTTCCCGAGGAGCTAAACTTCACCGAGCCTGACCTTATCCGTTCAATACACCGTTCCTACATCGAAGCTGGCGCGCAGGGAATCTACGCGAACACCTTCGGCGCGAACCGCCATAAGCTGCAAAGCAGCAAGTACACCGTCGAGCAGATAGTAAAGCAGGGAATAAAGCTCGCGCGGGAAGCCGCAGAAGGTACCGACGTGCTCGTCGGGCTTGATATAGGCTCGCTGGGAAGAATGCTCCGCCCGACCGGAGACATGCCGGTCGATGAAGCGTACGATATGTTCCGCGAAGTAATGACGGCGGGCAGGGAAGCGGACTTCATCGCCATTGAAACCATGACCGACCTTATGGAGATAAAGACCGCGCTCCTCGCCGCGAAGGAAAACACCGACCTTCCGGTTATCTGCACCATGTCGTTTGAGCAGAACATGCGTACCTTCACCGGGTGCAGCGCGGCGGCAATGGCGCTGACCCTTTCGGGGCTTGGCGCGGACGTCATCGGCATGAACTGCTCCCTCGGCCCGAAGGACGCGCTGCCCATCGTTGACGAGATACTGAAATGGAGCAGCGTTCCGGTGCTGATACGTCCGAATGCGGGACTCCCCGACCCGTCCACGAATCTGTACAACACCACGCCGGAGGAATACGCCGAGGTGATGGAGCAGATTGCGGCAAAGGGCGTAAAGGTGCTCGGCGGCTGCTGCGGAACCACCCCGGATTATATCCGGGAGGTAGCGAAGCGAATCAGGGGGAAGACCTGCGTAATGCCGCAGCCGGAGATCCCCGCAGCAGTGTGCAGCGCTTCCAGCGTTGTTACGATAGACACGGTGCGCATAATCGGCGAGAGAATCAACCCCACTGGAAAGAAGCTTTTCAAGGAGGCGCTCAAGAAGCACGACCTTGACTACATCATGCGCCAGGCACTGGAGCAGACCGGCGCAGGCGCTGAGATACTCGACGTCAACGTAGGTCTGCCGGATATCGACGAGAAGGAAATGATGCTCGCCGCAGTTAATGCGATACAGTCCGTGACGGACGCTCCGCTGCAAATCGACACCACGGAGCTTCCGGTGCTTGAAGCCGCGCTGCGTATCGTTTCCGGCAAGCCCATCGTGAACTCCGTCAACGGCGAGGACGAGAAGCTCGACACGGTGCTCCCGCTTGTAAAGAAGTATGGAGCAGCGGTAGTCGGTCTGACGCTTGATGAAAACGGCATTCCCAAGACCGCCGAGGAGCGCTTCGCGATAGCCGAGAAGATACTCCGCCGCGCGCAGGAGTACGGCATCCCCAAGCGCGACGTCTACATCGACTGCCTGACCCTGACCGCCTCCGCTGAGCAGGACGGCGTAAAGGAAACTCTGAAAGCGCTCCGCATGGTAACTGAAAAGCTGGGGCTGAAAACGGTGCTCGGCGTGTCGAATATTTCGTTCGGTCTGCCGAACCGCGAGCTTGTGAACTCGACGTTTATTTCGCTTGCAATGCAGTGCGGACTTACCCTCCCGATAATGAACCCGAACATAGCTTCAATGACCGGCGCGGTAAGAGCCTTCCGTCTGCTGAGCGGCTACGACCGACACGGCGCGGAGTTCATCGAGAGCTACGGCGCGGAGGTGAAGAAGCCCACGGCGGCGGTCCCCACTTCAGAAATGGACATCTCAGACGCGGTTGCCGCAGGCCTCAAGGCTGAGTGCGCGGCGGCGGCGGAGCGCATGCTGTCCTCCGGCATTGATCCGATGGAGATAATCAACGGCAAGCTGATACCGGCGCTGGACGCGGTAGGCTCAAAGTTTGAGAAGGGGACGATATTCCTGCCGCAGCTCATTCAGTCTGCGGGAGCGGCGCAGGCAGCGTTCGACGTCATCAAAAAGGCGATATCCGAGCGCGGCGGCAGCGGAGTATCCGCAGGCAGAGTGGTACTCTGCACGGTAAAGGGCGATATCCACGACATCGGAAAGAACATCGTAAAGACCCTGCTCGAGAACTACGGCTTCGATGTTATCGACCTCGGAAAGGACGTTGACTACCAGGACGTTGTTGACGCTGCGATAAAGTACGATGTGCGCCTTGTAGGTCTGTCAGCGCTGATGACAACCACGCTCAAGAGCATGGAGAACACGATAAAGCTGCTGCACGAAAACAACGTGAACTGCAAGATAGTAGTCGGCGGCGCGGTGCTGACTCCGGATTACGCCGAAAAGATAGGCGCGGATTTCTACGCCCGCGACGCAAAGGAGACCGTAGATATTGCAAGAAAGGTCTACGGAGCGCAGGATTGATTCCCGAAATACAAGAAACCCCCGGGCGGAATGCCCGGGGGTTATTTGCATTGTGTCAGTATCAGCCGAGGATATCTGCCGCCTTTGTGTTGTCGGCGGTCACAGCGTAGTAAACAGTGTTGCCGTCCTGCTTTACGAAGCAGTCGTCGAACTTGTACATTTCATCGGGGGTGTAGTCCTTGTAAGTGGACTTCTGATTGTCAACGCGCTTTTCAAGGGCGGTCTTGATCTCGTCCGCTTTTTCTGCGGAGTCAGCGGTGAACACGCCGAACTCGTCAGGGTAAGCGCCGGAGCCGCAGATGTAAGCCGCGTAGTCGGAGATCCCGTCAGCGCTGAATCCAAAACGAACGTCGATGGTGTCGGTGTCAACAGCGACCATCTCGCCGCTGAAGGTGATGTTTGCAAGAACCGCGTCTGCCTTTTCAGCGGCAGTCTTGAGCTCAGCCTCGGCGGTGGAGGCGCTTTCAGAAGCGCTGGAGCTGGACTGCTCGGAAGCGGAGCTGTTTCCGTTGGAGCACCCGGTCAGGAGGAGCGCAGCCGCAAGAGCTGCAATTGCGATATTCTTTTTCATTGTGTTGTCCTTTCTATCAGATGATGTCCTCTATATATTTCAGAACGACTTTATAAGTCGCACCCTTGAAGTGCAGACCGTCGTTTTCTGCGTATTCATGCAGGAAGTATCCGTTGTCGTCGGAAAGCAGCGCGTATAGGTCGATGTAGGTTACGCCCTTTTCGGAGGCAAGCTCCCTGAGGTATTTGTTGAAGTCGCGTATCATCGAGTTGTCGATACCCGCGTTAGCGGCGGAGGAGCTGTCGGTTGTCACCGGAGTAACAGACAAGATGTAAACGGTGCTGTCCGGGCAGTTTGCCTGGAGCTTCTCAACGAGAGTGCGGTAGCTTTCCTCCATTGAAGCGGCGGCAGTGATTCCGTTGGAGCCGAGCATTATGAAGATACGCTTGGGCTGCATTGTCACTGCGTAGTTGTAGGCGGAGTCGGTCACGCCGTTGCCGAGGTCGATGGCGTTGTTGAGCGCCTTGTAGGGGGTGTACCCGACTGCGGCGGCAACGTTCTTAGGATCAAGCACGCCGTAGAGCGAGAATCCGGTGGAGATACTGTCGCCGATGAACAGGTCGTCAGCGAAGAAGGTCTTGTCGTAGTCTTCCGACAGGGAACTGGTGGAATCAGGCTCGGAATCGGCGGGGGCGGAGGACTCGTCAGGCGTGGAGTTTTCCTCGGGCGCGGAGGTCGTGGTGACCGCCGGAGATGAAACCGGAGCGTGCTTTGAGGAAGCCTCAGGCTCGGGAGTTTCCTGGATATAGCGCTGAGTGTAGCTCAGAATTATATCGTAGGTCGGAGCGGAGATGTGCATGCCGTCGTATTCGTTGTAGTCGGAGCGGAGCGCGCCGGCGTTGTCCGTCATCTTTGAGAAGATGTCAAGATATACAACGCCAAGTTCGCCGCACATACCCCTGAGATACTCGTTGAAGGATATAACGTTTGAATTATCGACGCCAATGCTTGCCGCCGCGGAGCTGTTCGCAGTGAGCGGCGTGATGGAGTAGAGATAGATCACGGCGTTCGGGCAGGCGGATTCCAGCTTCTCAACCAGAGTGCGGAAGCTTCCTTCCATTGCGATCGGGGAGTTCAGCCCGTTGAAGCCCATCATCAGGAATATGCGCTCCGGCTGCATTTTTTCAGCGTAGGACAGCGCGGAGCCGGTGCTTCCGTCAGCGAGAGCGATATCTTCCGCATGAGCCTTGTACGGGGTCATGCTGACGCTTGCTGCGACGTTCTCGGCGTTCAGCTTGGAATAGTCGTTGAATCCGGTCGCGATACTGTCGCCGATGAAAAGATCCTTTGCGAAGAATTCGCGGCTGTAGTCGGAGGAGCCGAAATCAACATCGCTGACCTGCGGTTCCTCGGTGGGTTCTTCCGTAGGCTCGGGCGCAGGCGTCGTCACCGCCGGAGTGGTTTCCTCGGGCTTGCTTTCTTCGCCGCCGCGTACGTTCAGCAGGATAATCAGCGCCGTAACTACCGCGACCAGAGCCACTGAAAGCACGATCAGCATTATTCCGCTGCGTGAGAGACCGCCTTTTTTCACGGGGCGGCCGGGAATTTTCTTGTTTTTCTGCATTTTATTTTCTCCAATTATTATCTGTAGGTAACCTCTAAAAACCTCCTTCACGGCAGATTTCTATGACTTATATCATCTGCTTCGTTGTCAAACCTTGAAATACATACAGTATTACTGCGGTTTGACGCCTAGCATCTGATATAAGTCATGTACGAAATCTGCTCGTGTCCCGGTTTTTAGAGGTTACCTGTATTTATTCTGTCAGACCCGCCAGCAGGAAAACCGCCGGGGAGTTCCAGTATATTGTAACTTCGTTGAGGGAGTAGCACTCCATGTTGTCCGAGAAGCACTTCATCGGGGGAGTTCCATTCGGAACGAGCGCCCTGGCGAACTTGTCGTCGAGGTGGCTGTTCGCGCCGCCGCTGACCAGTCCGGGAATGCACTCCTCTACCTTGTCGGCGTGGGCGGGGCGGTGGTGCGGGTAATTCACGCACAGGCTGCCGGTTCCGGTGATGTAGCTGTATCCGGTGGCGTTAACGCCGAGAATGTAGTCGAGCTGCATTGCGGCGTACTTCCGGAAATGCGGGTCGCCGTTGATGGAGCGTTTTTCGAGGTAGTCCGCGATGAGGAACGTCATGCCGTTTGTGAGCACGGTCATGTTGCTTCCCCAGTTGTACTGGTCGGGTTTCAGCGAAACTCCCCAGCCGTTTGAATCGCAGACCTTGGCAAGTTTCTCGGCTTTCGCAAGGAACGCGGATCTCAGCTTTGACAGCACTGCGGCGTTCCCACGGTTGTGGAGCAGCAGAGCCAGCGAGCCGAATCCTCCGACCGAAGCGAATCCCAGCGAAGTAAGGCTGAAATTTTCGTTCAGCAGGTTCAGCAGTCTGGCGTAGTACATTTCGTTGTCGAAAATCGCGAACAGCTCCGCGGCCGCCCAGAAGCGGTTGTCGCGGTCGTTGCGCTCGCCGTAAACGCCGGTCTCGCAGCCCTCGGGGTTGTCAAATCCGATGAATCCCGGGTACTTTTCAAGCCATTCGTAGGCGGCGCAGGAGCTTTTCAGCAGCCTGCCGGAGAACGCCTTGTCGAACTCGCGGTAGATCCCGGAAGCCAGCGCAGTGACAGCCGCAAAGTCGGCGGTAGCGCTGGAGGAGACCGGAAGCACGTACATTTGTTCGCGGTCGTCCTCGGGCATTACGAAGGCGGCGTGCTTTGCGGTGGTAGCCTTGTGCCAGACCGCGCCGTCGAATCGCTGCATTTTCAGGAGCCACTCAAGCTCCCAGCGGCACTCTATAAGTATGTCCGGCATATTTGAGGGCTTGCCGGGAATATTCAGATCCTGCCTGCGGAACGCTTCCGGGAACATCTTCCACGCATAGAGAAGGTGAGCCAGTGCGGCGGCGGCAGCGGTGACGTACTTGCCGTAGTCCCCGGCGTCGTGCCAGCCTCCGGTAACGTCGAGCTTAACGGAGTGATCCTCCCAAAGCACCGCCGGCGCGGAGTGACACTTTTCGTGCGTCCACATTCCGGCGTATTTTTCCTCAATGGCGCAGCCGCAGCGCTGGAAGTAGAACGCTTTCATGCAGTCGTCGAAGCAATTCTTGTAGACGTCCTCGCCGATACGGAATACCGGCGAGAAATCAGTCCCGCTTATAATGCGGTAAGTCCCGGGGGCGGTCAGGCGGCTGAAATCCGCCTTGAACAGCGTTTCGCCGGAGGCTTCGTCAGCCCCCGCCGGGACAGGAACTCCCGAGAAGCAGATGCTCCCTGTTTCGTTGATCACCGAGTAATAACCCGCAGAGAATGTGAAAACCGCAGTCTTTTCCGCGGTGGGAAGGTAGCCCGCCTGGTCGATGAATATCCGGAAGGAGGTTTCCAGCCTTTCAGGACGGGGGCTTTCTATATCAGCATTGTTCATTTGCAATACCTCATGTGTTGTTCTTTGCCCGGATCTGGGGTGATTTTTATGTGCCGGGCGTATGTCAATACACAATTATTCTACCACAATGCCCGGAATAAGTCAATAGAAAATTACTTATTTATATGTAAATTCTGGTATAGACGCATTACAGAAAAAATATAGCAAAAAAGGGCTGCAACTTAATGCAGCCCTCAGTGAATTTGTTATAGCTCAAATCTCAACGAATGCAGCGGTGCAGCCGTCGACCTTAACGGTACCGCCGGCGACTTCAGCCTTGCCGCCGACCGTGTAAACCAGCTTTCCGGGAAGTCCGCCGACCTCAGCCTTTTCAGCGGAGGGGTTGATTATCACGGCGATCGTCTGGGAGCCGTCGGAGCGCTTGTAAACCATCGGGTAGCCGTCGGACATGAACTCAATGGAACCGCGGCTTTGCAGCGCGGGGTTAGCCTGCCGGAACTCAATGAGCTTCTTGACCTCGCTGCGCAGGGAAGCCGGGTCGCTGCTCTGGGTCTCGGCGTCGGGACGATCAGCGGCGGGATCCTGTGGAATGTACAGAATTTCAGCCGGAGCGGTGGAGAATCCTGCGTTCAGTCCCTTATTCCACTGCATGGGGGAGCGGGAACCGGTTCTGCCGTAGCCTCCCTCGACGGAGGTCAGGTTCTCGACGTAGCGCATGCCGATCTCATCGCCGTAGTAGATGAACGGAGCGCCGGGCATTGAAAGCAGGAACGCGAAGGCAACGCGGAGCTCGTCAACATCAAGGGTGCGGGCAAGTCTGTCCATGTCGTGGTTGCCGGAGGGAATGCAGATCAGACCCTTTCCGTCGGTCTTGGCGCAGTTTGCCTTGTAAGCCTCGATGAACTCCTTAGCGGAACCCTTTGCACGCTTGGAGAAATACGGCTCGTCGCAGCGGAACAGGTCGTTGTAGTGGGAGGGTCCGAAGTGCAGCAGAAAGTCCATGTGGAAGCCGCCGATGAGAGATTTGTCCGGTTCGCCCCATTCGCTGACCATAGCGGCGTCTGGGAACTCTTTATTAAGGAACTCGCGGATATTCTGCCACAGCGCGATGGTACCCTTGCCGTCCTCGTCGTGCTTAACAAGGGAGCCAGCCATGTCAACGCGGAATCCGTCGCAGCCCATTGCAAGCCAGAATCTCATTATGTCCTTGAGAGCCTCGCGGGTGGCTATCGGACCGGGAGCGTCCATCGGCTGCTGCCAGTCGCGGTCAGGCTTGTAGAAGCCGTAGTTCAGCGCGGGCTGGTGGGAGAAGAAGTTGACAGCGCAGGAGCCGTCGCGGTCGGAGATACCGCGGATACAGCCCATTCCCTCGGGGGATTCCCAGATGCTGTTAGTCCAGACGTAGCGGTCGGTGAACTCGTTGCGCCCTGCCTTCATGGATTCCTTGAACCATTTGTGGGTAACTGCGGTGTGACCCGGCACGAGGTCTAGCAGCACGTGAATTCCGCGTGCGTGCGCCTCGGAGAATACCCGGGCGAGATCTTCGTTCGTGCCGTAGCGCGGAGCGGCGGTGTAGTAGTCCTCCACGTCGTAGCCTGCGTCGCCGAAGGGGGACTTGAAGCAGGGATTGATCCAGATGGCGTTGCAGCCGAGTTCCCTGATGTAGTCCAGCTTTTCGATTATACCGTTAAAATCGCCTATGCCGTCTGCGTTGGTGTCGTTGAAGGACTGGGGATATATTTCGTAAAATACTGCATTATTGAGCCATTCGGGCTGCTTTGTAATACTCATGATCGTTCTCCTTTGATTGTTTTATTACGGTGAAACCGTTTACACCTATAGTATAGCAGAAATTTCTAAAAAGTAAAGCGTCAAACCGTACAATAAAAAAGCGGGATTTTTGCGAAATTTCCGGTGATATAATTAAAGACGATAGATTTGTACGATTTTTCGTGCTGTTTTTACTATCCTGTGCAAATCAGAACCCGCGCATCTTGAGCTTGTTTACGAGCTGCACGTAAAATTCCCGGACATCGAACCCCGGTATATTCTCGCGGTTGAGGTCGATCACATCCGCGTGGGTGATACCGCGCTTTCCCGTTGGGTGGAGCACTGTGAAATCCTCGCCCCAGGGCGCGGAGGTCAGCGCTACCAGACCGTCGTTGTCGCCGTCGTATTTTTTCACGATAGGGTAGGAGAGGTTCAGCGGAAACCGCCCGCTTTTTGAGCACCGCGCATGGGAGCCTACGCTCTGGTACATCACGCCGGGCGCGTCAGGCGTGTCCTGATCGAACTGCTCGCAGCGGCTGTTCGTGAGGTCGGTAACTGCCGCGAGGAAGTCCGGATTTTGGTCGCCGAGGCGCTTGAACGCGGAGTTGTAGATCTTTTCAACGCTTTTAACGAATTTCTCCGGCGCGGTGTTCAGAAGGTACTCCGCGAAAAGGCAGCCGTGGTGCGGTGTGTTTATCGTGGTCAGGGAAGCGACGTATTTATCCGAGCCGAGCTTCGAAATAGCGTATCTTGAGTCCAGACCGCCCTTGGAGTGCGCGATGATGTTCACCTTGCCGCAGCCGGTCTTTTGCACGAGCTGCTCGATACGCTCGGCGAGTTCAGCGGCGCTGTCCTCCACGGAAGCCGCCGACTGCTGCTCGCCGTAGAATATCACGGCTCCGTTGGCTTCAAGCTCCGCCGGGATACGCCCCCAGTAGTTCATCAGCTTGCTGTCCCGGAAGAACACCCCGTGCACGAGCAGCAGCGGGTATTTCGTGCGGCATAGCTGGTCGTCGCGGCGGGACTTGTTGAGCAGCGCCTTTTCGGTCTCGAATGCGCATTCCCGGCGGGTTATGCGGTATATCAGCGCGAGCATTACAAGGTCGGCGGGCATCACCATTCCCAGCACTATACCCCACACGCGGTATTTCAGCCCGAGCTGTACCGACGTGCAGTAGACCTTTATTATACCGTTCCAGAAAATCACGAGTTCGGCGCAGAACAGCACGATTCCCTCTGAGACCGCCGTCAGCGTCGGAATAACGCTGCATACCGCCGCCCAAATCGTGTACGCTGCGATTCCCAGGCAGGCTATGCCGGTCACGAAAAACGCGAGTATCTGTTCGGTGCCGTCGGCGAGTATCCTGAGCCGGAAGGTGGGATATTTTTTCAGCTCAGGGAAAATGCAGTATACTATAAGATAGGTGAAAAACGCGGTGTAGACCAGAATGTACACCGGCAGCGGCGCTCCCGCAAAATACATCAGCAGCGGGCTTGAGATACCCGCGGTGATAAGCAGGAAATGAATTATCCTGACAACCATGTCTGTGTGACCTCCCAGTTTTGCACGAAGCCGGTCAGCGGCGGCTTCGGCTATGCGGTCGGAGTTTTCCGCCAGTGTTATGAGCCATGCGATAAATCTCATGCTTTCTCCTCCGGAATGCCGAAAACCGTTTGCAGCAGAGCCTTTCCGCTTTCCGTGCGGAATATCCTTTCGCAGGCGTTCCGGACTGCGTCCATTGAAGCGCCGTCCTCGAACAGGTTTACTACGAAATCCGCTTCAATGAGTATCTGAAGATCCCTGCCGTCGATTCCGGTATAGGTGTGGTGATGGCCTACCATGTAGCATATCCGCGCAATGTCGCCGGCGGGGAAGTTCAGCTCTTTCAGCATTTTTTCCGCCTCCGGAGGTCCCAGCCGCTCCTGGAGCTTTCCTCCGCACTCTCCGAACTGTGCTTCCGCAGGCTTGATGCCGATATCGTGGACGAGCGCGGCGCATTCCAGCAGGAACTGCTCTTGCTCCGGGAGCTGCTCCCGCAGCCCGATGTACCGTGAGAACGCGTGGACTTTTATAAAGTGCTGAATGCGCTTCGGGTCGCCTGTGTAGTACTCTATCATTTTTTCGGTGAGCTTCTGTATCATATAATTACCTCATAATCTGAACTCGCAGCCTGATTCTTTTGACAGTATTGTACCATAAATCCCTGAATAAATCAACTATAAAAGGATAAAATAACACGAGAAAACGGCAGAAAGGGGATACAGATTTGTCTGAAAAAGTACACACATCAATACCGTCGGATACTCCTCTTGCAAAATCGCTCGACCGCAATCTAGTGATGCTGAAGGGAATAACCGGCGGCTCAAGCGATGTGATAATAAAGACCGGTACTCTGTGCGGGGCGCGCATTGCGGTGATAACCTGCGAGGGAATGGCAGACACGGACACGCTCGCGCAGCTCATCTACAAAAAGCTGAACGACGCCGGAAATTCCGAAAAGCTACCGCCGGAGGAGATAATGTCGCGGCTGTTCGACGACTGGCTGATAGCCGCAGAGCAGCTTGACGTACTGAACATCGGCGACCTGGTTCTGAAAATGCAGAGCGGCTTCGCTATAGTCCTTGTGGACGGCACTTCCCGGGGTATCGCCATCGGTATCCAGGGGTACCCCTCGCGCGGGGTGGACGAGCCTTCCGGGGAGCTGAACGTCCGGGGCAGCCGCGAGGGCTTCGTGGAGGTGATACGCCGCAACATGGCGCTGATACGCCGCCGCATAAAGTCTCCTACTCTGGTGTTCGAGATGATGGTGATAGGTGAGCGCAGCAACACGGATATCTGCCTGTGCTACCTAAGCGACAAGGCGTCGCCGAAGCTGCTTGAGGACGTAAAGAAGCGGCTCAAAGCCGTGAAGCTCAACACGATACTTGAGAGCGGCTATTTGCAGCCGTTTTTCGAGGGAAGCGGCGGCTGGTTCTTCTCGGAGTGCGGGACCTGCGAGCGCCCGGATTCCTTCGCGGCGAAGCTCTACGAAGGACGGATCGGGATACTCGTGGACGGCACTCCGTTCGCGCTGACCGTTCCGTACCTCTTTATAGAGAATTTCCAGACCCTTGACGACTACACCCAGAAGCCGTTCTACGCGCTTTTCATCAGAATTGTGCGTCTGGCGGCGTATTTCATAACGCTTTTCCTGCCGGGAGCCTACGTTGCGATAGCCTCCTACAGCCCGGAACTGCTGCCGTCGTCGCTGCTGCTGAACCTCGCAGCCTCGGAGCAGGCGGCGCCTTTCTCGCTTATGGCAGAATGTCTGCTTATCCACTTTATGTACGAGATACTCCGCGAGGCAGGGATACGCCTTCCGCGCCCGATAGGCCACGCTATAGGCGTTGTCGGCGGTATAGTTATCGGCGATATCACGGTCAACGCCGGGCTGGTCGGCGCTCCGATGGTGCTGGTGGTGGCGCTGAGCGGACTTTGCAGCTTCGTTGTGCCAGCGCTTTACGAGCGCACCGTGATCCTGAGGTTCATCTATATCCTTGCCGGCGGCATTTTCGGGCTTTTCGGACTGCTGCTCGCGGCGGGCGTAATTATAATCAAGATGTGTTCGCTGAACACCTACGGAGTGCCATATATGGCGCCGATATCCCCGTATAATCCGAGAAGCTCCCGGGACATGCTGTTCCGCGCGGGCTGGAAGCGCCTCCAGAAGGGCGACGTCACGGTGCAGGGTCTGAACGGCAGCGAACTTAGCGGAGGTCAGAATGCCTGAGATAAGTGAAAATTCGCATAAGATCAGCGCGGCGCAGCTATTCTGCATACTCCTGCTGATGAGAGTTTCCTCCGAGCTGGCGTATCCCTCAAAGGGCGGCTTCGGCGGGAGCGGTCTGGCGGCGGCTCTTACCGCCGAGGCGGTGCGCTTCCTGATAGCCCTGCCGGTGCTTATCTACGCCTGCAAGGGCGGCGGATTCTACGCGGCGGTATGGCGTAAAAACCGCTTCCTTGGCTGGGTCGCGGCGGTCGGAGCCGCGCTGCTCCTGGCGGGGTTTGTTGTGCGCACTGCGGTGTACGCCTCCGGGTTTGTGCGCAGGAATATGCTGCTGAAAACTCCGCAGCTCCTGATAGCGCTGCTGATGGCTGCGTTTGCGGTGTACGCCGCGGTGAAGGGCGGCGAGGCTCTCGCCCGGGCAGGAGTGCTATTCCTTTGGGCGGCCGGGATCGTGACTGTACTGCTGATACTCGCGGATATCCCCTATATGGATTTCGGCAGGGAACTCCCGCAATGGAGCACTTCGCTGTTCCTGACCGACGTTGTCGAGCGTTTCTGCCGCAGCGGCGAGTACCTCGTATTCGCGGCGCTGCTGCCGTATGTCCGCAACAGCAATAGCGTAGACCGGAAAAAGCTCGGAGCCGCAGGATTCTGCTTTGCGGCGGCGGGGGCGGTCTGCTCCGCGCTGTTCTGCGTATTCTTCGGGGCGGTGCTCGGCGAGTACTACAGCATGGCTGATTACCCGATAGCCGCCGCCGGCTCACTTGCGGACGTCGTTCTGTTCAAGAGGCTTGACGGAGCTGCATGCGCGGTGTGGTCGATGGCTTCGGCGTTCAGAATGGGCGTGATGCTGTTTGCGGCGTGGTCGGTGATAGGAGAGGTGCTGAAATGCTCCCGCGGAGCTTCACAGCCCGCGCCCGGAAAGGAGAGCTGCGCATGAGAAAATTCCTGCTGCTGTTTGCCGGAGCGCTCATGCTGCTGAGCGGCTGCTCCACGTCGGAAATCGGGGAACGCGCGATAATCCAGGCAGCCGCCGTAGACTACGACGGGGAATATATCGTGAGCGCGCTGCTGTTCAGCTCCGGCGGCGGGAGCGGCGAGCTTGTGAACGCCGCCGATGAGAACGTAATTAAAGTCACCGGGCGGGGAAGCACGTTTTCGGAGGCGGTCGACGATATCTCGCTTGTTGACGGCAAGGAGATATTCATGAGCGAGAACCGCCTGCTGATACTCGGAGCGGGGTTCGTGGAAACCGACTTCACTCCGGCGCTGGAAACGCTCTCCCGGGACATGCGCTGTTCGCTGAACATGCTGGTGTGCACCGCCGACGATCCCGAGATACTGACCGACCTTCATTTCAAGGAGGGTCTGACCGCCGCCGAGAAACCGGTCAGCATGATAGAGAATGCGTACAGCTCCGGCTCGTCGCCTCGGGCATACCTGCTCGACCTGCTGAACGACGCGGCGGCGGGTCGTGAGACTCTGCTCCCGAGGTTCCGCGGAACGCAGAACGGCTACGGCATGACCGACGGCGACAGCGGCGAGACCGCAGAGCTGTACGGCTCGAGGTTTCTGAGCGGCGGAAGGCTCTCGGCTCCGCTGAATCCTGAGGAGACCGCCGGAGCGCTCCTGGTGACCGGGGAAAGCGGCCGCACTCTGCTGAACTTCACGCATGCGGGCAGGGAGCTGGGATGCGAGGCATACTCCGTGAAGCTGACGGAGGAGGACGGCGGCTACGTGCTTTCCGCGAAGCTGCGCCGCCGTGACGGCTCCCGGCTTCCGGAGGAACTAAAGGACGCCGCTATGTCGGAACTATATAGTATCGTACGGGCGGGGCTTGACGCGCTCGGGTGAATTTTCAGGCACGGCGGACTCCGCGAGGGGCTGCCGTGCTTTTTGCAGTGCGGGTTCGTAGGATTCGATGTGCAAAATGCACAATTTAAGTTTGAAAAAATATATGTTATTTGTTGAAAATTTTGTTGAAAAACTCTTGACTTTTTTGCAAATCCGTGTTAAATTATATTTAGCACTCAGAGAGCTAGAGTGCTAAAGACTTAGGAAGGTGGTCAGATTGGATACCAGATCAATGAAAATACTCGCGGCGATAGTCGATGAGTATATCAGAACAGGCGAGCCGGTAGGTTCAAAGGCGCTTGCCGAAAAACCGGACATCTCGGTTTCCTCTGCCACGATAAGAAATACGATGGCGGCGCTCGAGCAGGAGGGTTATCTTGATCACCCTCACACATCTGCCGGAAGGGTTCCGACATACAAGGGCTACAGGTTCTACATCGACAACCTTATGGATCCGATACCGCTGGATCAGGCGGATAAGGAGCAGATCGACGGGCTGCTTGAAAAAGCGGTCCACGACAGCAGCTCCTCGCCGGAGGAAGCGATAGTTGAAAGCGCTTCCGCAGCGCTTGCCGAGATCACGAAATGCGCGACGTACTCAACGAATCACGTTTCGCAGTTCTCGGTCATCACTAAGGTGGACGTTATCCCGACGGGACGCCGCATGTACGTGCTGCTGATGATAACCAGCACCGGCGCGATAAAGAACCGGGTCTGCCGAATGCAGTTCGACCTGACGAACGAGCAGATGGAGTTCTTCACGAACTTCGTCAGCAAGAATCTCCAGGGCGTGAACCTCGCGGAAATGACCGACGAGTACATCAACAAGCTCACCCAGGCGCTCGGCGCGTATATGATAACGCTCTCGCCGCTGCTGACAGCGGTGTGCGAGCTTTCGAACGACCTTGTGCAGGGCAACGTCGACGTACAGGGACAGAGCAACCTGATAGAATGTCAGGAGTTCCCGGTGATGGACGTTATGAAGTTCCTGGAGAACAAGAAAGAGCTTTCAGCGCTGCTGGACAGCACGTTCTCGGGCATCAGCATAAAGTTCGGCGGCGAGGACAGCGCGGATACGTTCGCAATAAGCAATTCAAGCTTTGTCAGCGGAACGTATTACAAGGACGGCAAGCCCGCGGGAACCCTCGGAGTCATCGGCCCGATGAGACTGGACTACCGCAGGGTTATCCCCTACATCGAGTATTTCAGCAACAAAATTACAAGGCTGCTTTCTGAAGAAACGGATAAGCCGCCTCAGATAGAAAGTGAGGTCAAGGAAAATGGAGAATAGCGAAAGCAAGGATCTGGAGCAGAACGCACAGACCGAAGAAGCCCCCGCAGAAGCAGAGGCGGTCGACGAACAGCCCGCAGATGACAAGCTCGCCGCAGAGCTGGCACAGGTAAAGGATCAGCTCCTCCGGACGATGGCTGAATACGACAACCACAGAAAGCGCACCGCAAAGGAAAAGCTGGAGCTTCGCGCGGACATCATCTCAAACGTTGTTTCAGACTTCCTGCCGGTCATGGACAATCTCGAAAGAGCGCTCCAGGCGGATTGCACTGACGAGAAGTACAAGCAGGGCGTTCAGATGATCTACGACAGCTTCATGGAGACGCTCAAGAAACTCGGCGTTACCGAGATCGAGAGCGACGGCGCGGATTTCGACCCGCAGCTTCACCAGGCTGTGCAGAGGGTCGACGAGGACGGCGTTGAGAGCGGCAAGGTCGCAAAGACCTTTGCAAAGGGCTACAAGATAAACGACAAGGTGATCAGATTCGCCATGGTCGCAGTAGCCAACTGAACACAGTAAATCAAGTATATTTTCATAGCATGACATCATGCGAACAGAAGAATGGAGGAAATCACTATGGGAAAGATCATTGGTATTGACTTAGGTACAACAAATTCCTGCGTATCCGTTATCGAAGGCGGCGAGCCGGTAGTTATCACCAACTCCGAAGGCTCCAGAACAACGCCTTCCGTTGTAGCGTTCACAAAGGACGGCGAGCGTCTGGTAGGTCAGCTTGCGAAGAACCAGGCTGTTACTAACCCTGAAAAGACCGTTATCTCCATCAAGAGACACATGGGCAGCGATTACAAGGTTGACATCGACGGTAAGAAGTACACTCCTCAGGAGATCTCCGCGATGATCCTTCAGAAGCTGAAGGGCGACGCAGAAGCATATCTCGGCGAGAAGGTCAACGACGCAGTTATAACTGTACCGGCATACTTCACCGACAGCCAGCGCCAGGCTACCAAGGACGCAGGTCAGATCGCAGGTCTGAAGGTACACAGAATCATCAACGAGCCGACAGCGGCAGCGCTCGCTTACGGCATTGATAAGGAAGAAGAGCAGAAGATCGTTGTATACGACCTCGGCGGCGGTACGTTCGATGTATCCGTAATCGAGATCGGCGACGGCGTTCAGGAGGTTCTCGCGACCGCCGGCAACAACCACCTCGGCGGCGACGACTTCGACCAGAGAGTAATTGATTACCTCAAGGGCGAGTTCAAGAAGTCCGACGGAATCGACCTCAGCAATGATAAGTTCGCGATGCAGAGACTGAAGGACGAGGCTGAGAAGGCAAAGATCGCACTCTCCAACTCCACATCCGTAAACGTAAATATCCCGTATATCACCGCAGACGCTACAGGTCCTAAGCACCTGAACGTGACACTCACAAGAGCTAAGTTCAACGAGCTGACCGCAGACCTCGTAGAGGCTACAATGGGCCCGCTGAAGCAGGCGATTTCCGATTCCGGCCTTGACAAGAACGAGATCGACAAGATCCTTCTGGTCGGCGGTTCAACAAGAATCCCCGCAGTTCAGGACGCAGTAAAGAACTTCCTCGGCAAGGAGCCGTTCAAGGGCATCAACCCTGATGAGTGCGTTGCTATCGGCGCTTCTATCCAGGGCGGCGTACTGAACAAGGAAGTTACCGGTCTGCTTCTGCTCGATGTAACTCCTCTGTCCCTCGGTATCGAGACCGCAGGCGGCGTATGCACAAGAATGATCGAGCGCAACACCACAATTCCTACCAAGAAGAGCCAGATATTCTCCACCTACTCCGACAACCAGCCGAGCGTTGATATCAACGTCCTCCAGGGCGAGCGTGAGTTTGCAAAGGATAACAAGTCAATCGGTACCTTCCGTCTGGACGGCATCGCTCCGGCTCCCCGTGGAATCCCGCAGATCGAAGTTACATTCGATATCGACGCTAACGGTATCGTTAACGTAACTGCAAAGGATCTCGGCACCGGCAAGGAGCAGCATATCTCCATCACCGCTTCCACCAACATGAGCAAGGACGATATCGACAAGGCTGTAAAGGAAGCTGAGCAGTTCGCAGCCGAGGATAAGAAGCGTAAGGAAGAAGTAGACGTACGCAACGAGGCTGACCAGATGGTTTACCAGATCGAGAAGTCCATTACAGACTTCGGCGACAAGGTAACAGAGGACGACAAGGCAAAGGTTCAGCCCAAGCTCGACGCCCTCAAGGAAGCCCTCAAGGGTACTGACATCGAGGCTATCAAGACTGCCAAGGACGAACTCCAGAAGGAATTCTACGAGGTAGCAGGCAAGATCTACCAGGCTCAGGGCGCGGCAGCCGGTGCGGCTGAAGGCGCAGCTCCTCAGCAGGACAACGGTCCTGTTGACGGCGAAGTCATCGACGAATAATCATTAAGGTAGCACAGCGCCTTGAGGGTAATCCGCAGGGCGTTGTGTTTTCGTACCCTATACAAAATACAAACCTCATACAAAGGATTGATTACTTATGGATAAAAAAGACTATTACGAGGTGCTGGGTCTGAAAAAGGGCGCTACCGACGCTGAGATCAAGAAGGCGTACCGTCAGATGGCAAAGAAATACCACCCCGACCTTAATCCTGATGATCCCGAGGCAGAGGCTAAATTCAAGGAGGTCAACGAAGCTAACGATGTGCTTTCCGACCCTGAGAAGAAGGCCAGATACGATCAGTTCGGCTTCGCGGGAGTCGATCCGAGCTACGGCGCGGGTCAGGGCACAGGCGGCGGTGGAGGATTCGGCGGTTTCGGCGGATTCACAGGCGGCTTCAGCGGCGGCGACGGCATAGACCTCGGCGATATATTCGACAACATTTTCGGCGGCGGCTTCAGCGGAGGTTCGCGCTCCAATCCGAACGCGCCGCGCAGAGGCTCTGATATCGTCGTATCGCTTAATATCAAGTTCATGGAGGCCTGCAAGGGCATAGTCCGCGACATCGAGATCAACCGCGTTGAGACCTGCCCGGACTGCAACGGCTCCGGCGCAAAGGCTGGCACCCAGGCAAAGACCTGCCCGGACTGCCACGGTTCCGGTAAGATAAACGTACGCCAGCAGACCGTGTTCGGCCCGATGCAGTCTACAAGGGTCTGCACGAAGTGCGGCGGCAAGGGCAAGGTCATCGACACTCCGTGTCCGACCTGCTCCGGCAACGGCGTGACACAGAAGAAGGTCAAGATCTCGGTAAATATCCCGGCTGGTATCGCGGACGGTCAGACCATCAGGCTTACCGGCAAGGGCAATGCAGGCGCTAACGGCGGTCCCCGCGGCGACCTCAAGGTGCGCATATCCGTGCTTTCCGACAAGGTGTTTGAGCGTGACGGCGACAACATCATAATTGAAGTTCCGCTGACCTATACACAGGCGACGCTTGGCGCGGAAGTAGACATCCCGACCATCGACGGCCCGATGAAGTACACTATCCCGGCGGGAACTCAGCCCGGAAAGGTATTCACCATCAAGGGCAAGGGCGTTCAGCACGTACAGCGCGGCGGTCGCGGAGACCAGCTCGTCAAGGTGTCCATCGAGGTTCCGACCAACCTCAGCAAGAAGCAGAAAGACGCTCTCCAGGCGTTCGAAAGCACCCTTGAGGATAAGAACTACTCAAGGCGCGCGAGCTTCTTCGACAAGCTGAAAGATTTGTTCAAGTAAATAATGGCTTCAAGAGCCGCTCCGGACGCCGGGGCGGTTCTTTTTTCTTCGTTTTTCTCAATTTTTCGCCGGAATGCGCAGATTTTTCGTCAGAATTATGGGGTTTACCTCTTGAAATGCGCGTGAGTTTGTGGTAAAATATAATCTGAGTTATTATGTACAGGTAGTCTTGAGTAAACTGTACTCAGAAAGGACGCACTTTACTGTGCGCATGGTGGAAAATATGGCTAAAATGAAGATAGCGGTACTGTTCGGCGGAGCTTCAAGCGAGCACGAGGTCTCCCTGGTGTCGGCGTATTCCGTGCTGACGAATATTCCCAAGGATAAGTACGACGTGATGTGCATAGGCATCACGAAGAAGGGTCACTGGCTCTGCTACCCCGGCGAATACGAGGATATCAGGACCGGCGAGTGGGAGAACAACCCCGATAACTGCACCGCTGTGATAAGCCCGGATACAGTCAGCAAGGGAGTTATCCTCCTCGGCGCGGACGACAAGTGCTACATACGCCGCCTTGACGCGGTGTTCCCGGTGCTGCACGGAAGATTCGGCGAGGACGGCACCGTGCAGGCTCTGTGCGCTCTTGCTGGGCTTCCCTGCGTAGGCTGCGACATGACCAGCAGCGCCGACTGCATGGATAAGGCTATTACTCACACTATCCTCGACGCGGCTGGTATCCGCACCGCTCCCTACTGCTACATCACCAGGGATTCCCTGCATGATATGGACGGCGCATGCGATACTATAGAAAAGAAGCTCGGCGGCTATCCGATGTTCGTAAAGCCCGCCTGCGCAGGCTCTTCCGTTGGAGTGAGCCGCGCCGCTGACCGCGAGGCTCTCAAGAACGGCATCAAGATAGCGTTTGCACACGGCGAAAAAGTGGTGATCGAAGCTGAGATAATCGGCAAGGAAGTCGAGTGCGCGGTACTCGGCAACGGAACCGACCTCATCGCGTCCATTCCGGGGCAGATAACCCCCGCCGAGGAGTTCTACGACTACGACGCAAAATACAAGCTGGGAACCTCCGTTCTGGATATTCCGGCGAAGATATCCCCGGAAATGACCGAGGAGCTCCGTGAGACCGCAAAGAAGGCGTTCGTCGCGATGGGGTGCAGCGGATTCTCCCGCGTGGATTTTTTCGCGACAGAGAACGGTCTGGTGCTCAACGAGATAAACACTATCCCCGGATTCACGCCGATAAGCATGTACCCCAAGCTGATGGCAAACATGGGCATTGAATACGGAGACCTGCTCGACAGGCTCATTGAGCTTGCAGTGGAGAGAAATTCTGAAAACTAAGGCTGGAGTGATAAAATTGGCAGATAATGCAAAGATAAAGCTCATATTAAAGCAGACCGCGGACGGCAGCACGGACAGCTCCGAGCTGTTCACACGCGGGGAATTCCGGGAGCACGGCGGCAGCTTCTTCATCGACTACGACGAGAGTGAAGCCACCGGCTACGCAGGAAGCCACGTGCAGCTCCGCATAGGCCAGCAGGACGACACCGTCACCATGACCCGCACCGGCAAGGCGTTTTCGAGCCTTGTGTTCGAGAACGGAAAGCGCCATTTCTGCCAGTACGGCACGGAGTACGGCGACTGCATGATAGGCATTTCCACGGTAGATATGAGGAACGGCATGACCTCCGACGGCGGCGAGCTTTACGTCCGCTATACGATAGACGTCAACGCGGGACTTATGCTTGAAAATGAGATAACGATACACGTAAAACCCCACAACAACTAAGAGGAGAACAACAGAATGTACAACGCAGTAGAAGAAGCAAAGGCACAGGTCAAGGAAATAATCATGGGCGCGCTCGGCAGGCTCGTCGGCGAGGGAAAGCTCCCCGCAGAGCCGCTGCCGCCTTTTCAGGTGACTATCCCGGCTGACAACAGCCACGGCGATTTCTCCGCGAACACCGCGCTGGTGTCCGCGAAGGCGCTGAAAAGCAATCCCCGCGCTGTCGCGCAGATGATAGTTGAAGCCGCTGTGCTGGACGGCACCGATTTCAGCAAGATCGAGGTCGCAGGACCGGGCTTCCTGAATTTCTTCATCGGCGGCAAGTGGTTCGCCGACGTTGTTAAGAACGCTGCTGCGCTCGGCGGGGATTACGGCAAGACAGACCTCGGCAAGGGCAAGCGCGTGCTGGTAGAGTTCGTTTCCGCGAACCCAACCGGACCCATGCACATAGGCAACGCCCGCGGCGGCGCTATCGGCGACAGCCTTTCTTCGCTGCTCCAGGAGGCTGGCTACGAGGTCAGCCGTGAGTTCTACATCAACGACGCCGGAAACCAGGTCGCAAAGTTTGGTAAGTCCCTCGACCTGCGTTACCTCCAGCTTTGCAGCGAGGCAGGTCAGAAGGTCGTCGCGGAGTGCGGCTCCGACATGGAGAAGCTCACCAAGACCATCTACGACCAGACCTCCACGCCGGACGAAAACGGCAATATCCCCGAGGAGCAGAAGGACTTCCCGTTTACAATGCCCTCCGACGTATACCTCGGCATGGATATCATCGAGCACGCCAAGAATTACTACGACCTCCACGGCGGCAGGGAGCTTTCCGCGAAGCCCGAGGAAGAGCGCCGCAAGGCTCTGGTAGACTATGCTCTGCCGCTCAACGAGAAGCGCCTCGAGGAGGATCTGCTGAAGTACCGCATAAAGTACGACAACTGGTTCAAGGAGAGCACTCTGCACAACAACGGCGCTGTAAAGGCGGTTATTGAGAAGCTGAAAGAGGGCGGCCACACCTACGAGAAGGACGGCGCGCTCTGGCTGAAGGCCACCGACTTCGGCGGCGACCAGGACTTCGTTCTGGTGCGCTCCAACGGCTTCCCGACCTACATCGTGCCGGATATTGCGTATCACTACGACAAGCTCATCACCAGAGCCTATGATAAGGCGATAAACGTCCTGGGCGCAGACCATCACGGATATGTTCAGCGCATGCGCATCGCGCTTTCCGCACTGGGTATCGACGACAAGCGCCTTGACGTAGTTATCATGCAGATGGTAATGCTTATCCGCGACGGCAAGCCCTGCAAGCTCAGCAAGCGCTCCGGCAAGGCGATCACGCTGACGACGCTGCTCGACGAAGTTCCGATAGACGCAGCGAGATTCGTATTCAATCAGCGCAACGCCGACACTCACCTTGAGTTCGACCTCGACCTCGCGGTAGAGGAATCCAGCAAGAACCCGGTATTCTACGTTCAGTACGCGCACGCGCGCATTTGCAGCGTTATCCGCAAGCAGGCTGACGAGGGCGTGAAGTACGAGGGCGGAGCCGTATCCTACACCGAGCCGGCTGAGTTCGCGCTTATCCGCAAGATCGCTGAAATGCCTGAGATGATCAACACTGCCGCGAAGGACTACGACCCCTCCGCGCTGACCAGATACTCATACGAGCTTGCGCAGGCGTTCCACAAGTTCTACGACAGCTGCCCGATAAAGGACGCTGACGCCGACGTCAAGCAGTCGCGCCTTGCGCTCTGCGAGGCTGCGCGCACCACGCTCAGAAACGTGCTTTCGCTGCTGAAGGTGGAAGCTCCGGAGAGAATGTAAAACTAACGGCGCCGCGCAGTGAACGGCTTTCGGCTCTGCGCGGGCGCTGCCATATAGAAACGGGAAAATATGTTCAGACAAGAAAAAAAGTATTACGCTAGGGCGTTTCTGTACGCGCTGGCGATGGCGGCGGTGCTTCTGGCGCCGTTCGTGCTGCTTGACGGCGGGTACTTCGTGTACTACGGCGACTACAATGCGCAGCAGATACCATTCTATAAGACCTGCATAGAGGCGGTGCAGAGCGGAAATCTGGGCTGGAACTGGCGAACCGACCTTGGCGCGAACTTCGTAGGCTCCTACAGCTTCTACACGCTTGGAAGCCCGTTCTTCTGGTTCGCGGCGCTGTTCCCGGTGGAGATATCGCAGTACCTGATGGCTCCGCTGCTGGCGCTGAAAATCGCGTGCTCGTCGTTCTTTGCGTTCGTGTATATACGGCGGTTCGTGACGAATCCGCAGCACGCGCTCATCGGCGGACTGCTGTACGCATTTTCCGGCTACTCGATGTACAACATATTCTTCAACCATTTCCACGAAGCGATAGTTTTCTTCCCGCTTCTGCTGATAGGGCTTGAGGAATCCGTTGTAAACAAGCGGCGGGGCGCGCTGGCGGCCGCAGTCGCGATAAACGCGTTTGTGAACTACTTCTTCTTCATCGGAGAGTGCGTGTTCCTGGCGCTGTATTTCGTGATACGCCTGATAGGCGACAGCCGCTTCCGCATTGGCGTGAAGGACTTTTTCTGCCTGGCGTTCGAGGCGGTCTGCGGCGTTCTCATTGCGGGCGTGCTTTTCGTTCCGTCGATATTCCAGGTGCTGGACGTTCCGCGTTCAACTTCAATGCTGAACGGCTGGGATTTCCTGTTCTACAATAAAAACCAGCGCTACGGGCTTATCCTTGAGGCTATGTTCTTCCCCGGGGAAGTCCCCGCGCGCACCATCATGTTCGAAAAGGCGGACTCCAAATGGAGCAGTGTGGCGCTGTTCCTGCCGCTGTTCTCGATGTCCGGCGTTATCGCGATGGTCAAGGGCGCAGCCACGGAGGCTTCCCGCCGCATGAAGTGGCTGAGGATACTCCTTCCGGCATGCCTTATCATTGCAATGATTCCGGGACTTAATTCCTCCTTCGTGCTGTTCAATTACAGCTTCTACACGCGGTGGTTCTATATGCCGGAGCTTCTCTGCGCGATGGCGACGGTCTACGTCCTTGAACACGAGGAATTCGACCTCGGATTTGGCGCGAAGTTCAGCGCGGCGGCGGCGGGGCTGATGATCGTGCTGACTCTGCTGTTCCCGATAAAGTCGGATACCACCGACGAAGCCGGGGAGACAGTTTCGCAGACTCTGCCGAGGCTGTTCACCGGCATAAACCCCGGAATTTTCGCAAATATAGCAGTTTGCCTGGCAACTCTGGCAGTGCTTTTCAACGTGCTCTACTGGCGCAGGCGCATGACCTCCGCGGCGTTCACAAATCGCGTGACGACGGTGACGGTGGTATGCTGTATGCTGCTTGGATACTACTATGTAGGCTACGGAAGGATACTTGGTCCGTACATCGGGGAGTACAACAAGAAGGTATCAGCCCAGATACACATTGACGATCCCGAATTCTACCGCATGGAGTCCACCGACAGCCAGAACAACATAAACATGCTGTGGGGAATGAGCTCCCTGAAGAGCTTCACCAGCATAATTCCCAGCTCGACCTTCGAGCTCTACGACCTGCTGGATATCAAGCGCGACGTGAATTCCAAGCCGGAAACGGAGCACTACGCGCTGCGTGCGCTAACCCGCGTGAAGTACCTCATGATAAGCGACGGTACGTCCGAGGAGGACGTCGAAAAGACCCTCTCGGAGCTTCGCACGTTTGAGTACCGCGAGGATCAGGACGGCTGGAAAATTTACGAAAACACCGCCGCCCTGCCGATGGGCTACGCATACGACACGTATCTGTCCGTGGACGACGCAAAGGGCGGCAGCCACGTTGACAACCTTATGACCGGCAGCGTTATCCTCACCGATGAGCAGATCGGGAAGTATTCCGATATACTCACCGCCGGTGAAAACGAGGGTCTGACCGGAAGCAATCTGTATCAGAAGTTCCTCAGCGACGTCGAGGACAGGAAGTCGCTTGGCGCGAAGCAGTTCAGCGTGAACGGGAGCGGCTTCACAGCCGTGACCGACTACGACCGCGAACGGCTGGTAGTGTTCAGCGTTCCCTACGACAGCGGCTGGAGCGGCACCGTTTCGGCGCAGGGCGGGGAGAGAGTCCCGCTGGAGATCGAGAAGGTCAACGGCGGATTCATCGGCGTGAAGGTGCCAGCCGGAGTATGCGAGCTGAGCTTCACATACAAGACCCCCGGAGCTTCCCTGGGAGTTATCTGCACCATCGTCGGAGTTGTGCTGTTCGGCGGATATATCCTGCTTTGCTTCGTGATACTCAGGCGCAGACCGCGCCGTTATGTCCACCTTTACACGCAGGATCAGGTGGACGGCGTGAAGGCGCATAAGTCCTACATCTCGCAGCTTTCGAAGCAGATATATGAGTCCCCGGAGAAGGGCGCGCTGAAGCTGGATTCTGAGGAGGAAAAGCTGTCCTGGCCGGACGTTGAGGAAAGCTTCATGGACAGGGAGATATACGATTTCAAGAACCGCGGTCCGAAGCCGCGCACCTCGCACATCACCGAGGACGACGAGGCGTATAATGTGCTCAAGGAGCTTGACGAGCAGAAGAACAACAGCGACGACATAGAGTAAAGGAGAAAACAATGGCACATCTTGAGGAAAAGACCATCTCCAGCGAGCAGAAGTTTGACGGCAGGATAGTGAAGCTTTACGTTGATAAGGCGGAACTGGAGGACGGAAAGATAGTCACCCGGGAGGTTATCCGCCACCCGGGCGGAGTATGCGTGCTTCCGCTGACCGACAAGAACGAGGTAATGTTTGTGAAGCAGTTCCGCTACCCGCACCAGACCGTACTGCTGGAGATACCGGCGGGCAAGCTGGAGTACGGCGAGAACCACAGCGAGTGCGGCCTGCGCGAGCTTAAGGAGGAGACCGGCTGCACCTGCGACGACTACACCTATCTTGGCAGCCTTATTCCTACCCCGGCGTACTGCGGCGAGGTTATCCATATGTACCTGGCGCGCGGACTTCATTCCGGCAGCCAGAAGCTCGACGAGGGAGAGTTCCTCGATGTTGTGAAGATACCCCTCGACGAGGCCGTAGCAATGGTAATGCGTAACGAGATACAGGATTCCAAGACCCAGATAGCGCTTCTCAAGACCAAGCTGCTGCTTGAAAAGAACGCTCACTGAATGTAGTCGCGGTAGGCTTGCAGAATGCGTTCCTCGAGGCTTTCGCGCGCAGAGGTCGAGATAGGGTGGATTATATCCCGGTAATCTCCGGTGGATTCACGGTGGCTCGGCATTGCCACGAACAGGCGTTCGTCCCCCTGGACTATTTTGATCTCATGGACTGCTATAGCGTTGTCGATGGTGATCGAGACCAGGGCGCGGAGCCTTCCTTCGTGCATGGTTTTTCTTATTTTGATGTCGCTTATTTCCATAACTGACCTCCATTGTTTTTGGTGTTATTGTGGGAATTTCTGCGCGGATTATTCATAAAATAATAGTATTATTGCTCTGGAAGGAGTCCTTGCTTTGGAAGATTTTCTCACTGGTAAAAAGCACATTCACTTTATAGGAATCGGCGGTTCGGGAATGTATCCGCTGGCTCAGATACTGCATTCCCAGGGGTATTACCTGACCGGCTCAGACAATAACGAAACGGCGACCCTGGACGCGGTTCGGAAAATGGGTATCCCGGTACATCTGGGGCATTCCCCGGCGAATATCGAGGGCGCCGACCTCATCGTGCACACCGCCGCGATAATGGCTGATAACCCCGAGCTGATCGCGGCAAAACAGAGCGGAGTTCTCACCGTGGAGCGCAGCGAGCTGCTCGGATTAGTCACGAGCTGGTACAGCAAGGCGTTCTGCGTGAGCGGCACCCACGGCAAGACCACCACGACCTCCATGCTGACGCATATCCTGCTTGCGGCGGGCATCGACCTTTCCGCGGTCATCGGCGGCAAGCTCAAAGCGATAGGCGGCAGCGGCAGAGCCGGAAGGAGCGAGTATATGGTCTGCGAGGCGTGCGAGTTCGTGGATACGTTCCTGAAGCTGTTCCCGAATATCTCGATAGTGCTGAACATCGACCGCGACCACCTCGACTATTTCAAGACGATGGAGAATCTGAAGCTCAGCTTCTCGAAGTTCTGCAAAAAGACCACCGATATGGTCATCGCGAACGGAAGCGACGCCAACACGATGGAAGCGGTGAACGCAAGCGGCACGGCGGCTAAGGTGATTACCTTCGGCAAGGCTTCCGACTGCGATTTCTACCCCGAAAACATCGACCACAAGGCGGATTTCCTGACGGAATTCGACTTCATGCACCACGGCGAAAAGCTGGAGCACATTGCGATACACGTACCGGGACTGCACAACGTTTACAACGCAGTCGCAGCGTGCGCGGCGGCTTATTCAGCGGGGATCCCCGCTGAGGCGCTCCGGGAGGGGCTTGACAAGTTCGGCGGAGCAATGCGCAGATTCGAGCGGCTCGCTGAGATAAACGGCGTTACCATCGTCGACGACTACGCGCACCACCCGGCTGAGATAGCGGCAACGCTGAAAACCGCCAAGGAAATGAGCTTCAAGCGGGTCTGGGCGGTACACCAGCCGTTCACTTATTCGAGGACTGCAATGCTGCTCGACGAGTTCGCGAAAGCGCTTTCCATCGCGGATAAGGTCGTGCTGACCGAGATAATGGGCAGCCGCGAGAAGAACACCTACAACATCTATTCCAAGGATCTCGCAGCGAAGATAGACGGCTGCGTGTGGTACACCGGCATGGAGGAGGTCGCACAGTACGTTGCGGCGAACGTCCAGCCAGGCGACATGGTGATAACGCTGGGCTGCGGCGACATCTACAAGGCAGCCGACAGGATAATTGAAATTTTAAGGGATAAATAAGGAGCAGACATGTTTGAACTGAAAAAGACCGAGGGACGCGCGCGCCGGGGCGTATTCAACACCCCGCACGGCGCGATAGAAACGCCGTTCTTCATGAACGTAGGCACCGCCGCAGCGATAAAGGGCGGCATTTCCTCCATCGACCTGAAGGGGCTGAAAACCCAGGTGGAGCTGTGCAATACCTATCACCTCCACCTGCGCCCCGGCGATGACATAATCTACAAGCTGGGCGGGCTCCACAAGTTCATGAACTGGGACAAGCCTATACTTACCGACAGCGGCGGATTTCAGGTCTTTTCGCTGTCGAAGCTCCGCAAAATAAAGGAGGAGGGCGTATATTTCGCCAGCCACATCGACGGAAAGCGCCTGTTCATCGGTCCGGAGGAGAGCATGCAGATACAGTCGCACCTTGCTTCCACCATTGCGATGGCGTTCGACGAGTGCATAGAGAACCCCGCTCCGAGGGACTACGTAAAGCGCTCCGTTGAGCGCACCACAAGATGGCTCCAGCGCTGCAAGGACGAAATGGCAAGGCTGAACTCCCTGCCGGAGACCATCAACAAGCAGCAGCTTCTTTTCGGAATAAACCAGGGCGGCACCTACGACGATATCCGCGTTGAGCACATGCAGACCATTTCCGAGATGGACATGGACGGCTACGCGATAGGCGGTCTCGCAGTCGGCGAGCCTACCGAGGAGATGTACCACATTCTGGACGTGGTTCTGCCGCATGCGCCGGTCAATAAGCCGCGCTACCTGATGGGTGTGGGTACTCCGTCGAATATAATCGAAGGCGTTTACCGCGGCGTGGACATGTTCGACTGCGTAATGCCCAGCCGCAACGCACGTCACGCGACTATCTTCACTTGGGACGGCATAATGCACGCAACCAACAAGTGCTACGAGCTGGACGAGCGTCCCCTCGACCCGAAGTGCGACTGCCCGACCTGCCGCAATTTCAGCCGCGCGTATATCCGACATCTTTTCAAGGCAGGGGAGCAGCTTGGCGGACGTCTGGCGGTGCAGCATAATCTCTACTTCTACAACACGCTGATGGAAAAGATCCGCGAAGCGCTCGACGAGGGCAGATTCGAGGAGTTCCGCAATGAATATTCGCAGAGGCTTGCAGCTCTGGTCGACAAGGCAGACAAGGGGAAGTAACATGAAACTTATCAGCATAGGCTTCGGAAACTCGGTGAACGCCGACCGCATCGTCGCGGTGGTAAGCCCCGAGGCGGCTCCGGTCAAGCGCATAGTCCAGCTTGCGAAGGACAGCGGCACGGCTATCGACGCCACCTGCGGACGCCGCACGCGCTCCGTTATAATCTGCGACAGCGGGCATGTAGTCATGTCGGCGCAGACCCCGGAGACCCTCGCCGGAAAGACGGCTAAGCCCGGCGCGGACGAAGAACCGGAAGATTAAATCAACAGGAGATTTCAACATGGAAAAGGGTTTGCTTTTTGTAGTATCAGCCCCGGCAGGCTGCGGTAAGGACACAATACTTGAACAGCTTTTCAAGGTCACGGAAAATGTCGGATATTCGGTATCCGCGACGAGCCGCGCTCCGAGGGAGGGCGAGGTGGACGGAGTTCACTATCACTTCCGCACCCGTGAGCAATTCGAGCAGATGATAAAGAACGAGGAGGTACTGGAGTACACCGAGTACTGCGGCAACTACTACGGAACTCCCCGAAAGGCTGTCGAGGACATGCTGAACGCCGGCAAGGACGTTATCCTCAAGATCGAGGTAGAGGGCGCAATGAACATCAAGCGCCTGTTCCCGGAGTGCTGCCTGGTGTTCATTCTGCCGCCCTCAATGCAGGAGCTTGAGCGCCGCCTCAGAAAGCGCGGCACCGAGACCGAGGAGAAGATAATCGAGCGTACCGCGCAGGCGCGCGAGGAGCTGAAATTCGCTGAGAATTACGATTATCTCATCGTCAACGGAGCGCTCGAGAAGGCAGTGGACGACCTCAGGGCGGTCATCAGCGCGGAGAAGCTCCGCAAGGTGCGCCAGATGACGCTGCTGAACCAGCTCCGCGCTGAATGACAGAGGCAGTCCAGGCGGCGGTCGAGGGAACCGCGTACAGCTTCGACGCGCTGTTTACTTACCTCGTTCCCGAGGAGCTATGCGGCAGGATATCCGCAGGAATGCGCGTAGTCGTGCCGTTCGGAAGGGGCAACAGGAGCCGCATAGCGCTGGTTTTCGCGGTAGAGCCTGCCCCGGCTGACCGCTCGAAGCTGAAATACGTAAGCTCCATCGCGGACAGCGAGCCGGTTATTTCCCCGGAAATGGTGAGGCTATGCAAATGGATACGCGACAACACGTTCTGCACGTATTTTGACGCGTTCCGCGCGATACTCCCGCCGGGGCTGAGCTACACGCTCCAGACCCGCTACGAGCCGGTGAACGGATTTACGGGGTCGCTGACCTCCGGGGAGCAGTCGCTGCTGACCCGCATCTCGGAGCTTCGCGAGAAGTACAGCCCCCAGCCCGAGGACAAGCCGCTGCTGAAAGCGCTGAAAGACTCCGGCGCGATAAAGGAATCCGAGCTGCTGAAACGCAGGGTCGGCGACGAAACCACGCTGATGGTGAAGCTCGCGGAGCTGCCCGAAGGCTCGGAGCCGCCAAAGCTCACCCCGAAACAGAAGCAGGTGCTGGAGTTCCTGGAGGAAAACAGCGCGGCTTCGGTGCACGAGGTGTGCTACGCGCTGAACATCACCGCCGCGGTAGTTAAGCGGCTGGTCGGGAAGGGGCTTCTTGAGGAGTACGAGTACCAGGTGTTCCGCCTGGAGAATACCGAGGGGAAGTCCGAAAGCCCGTCGGATATCGTGTTTTCGCCGAAGCAGCAGGGCGTGTTCAGCGGTCTGCTGAAGCTGATGAACGACGACGCGCCGAAATGCGCGCTCCTGCGTGGAGTTACCGGAAGCGGCAAAACCTCGGTGTTCATACGCCTGATAGACGAAGCCGTGAAGCAGGGAAAGACCGCGATAATGCTTGTCCCTGAGATATCCCTCACGCCGCAGATGGTGGGAAAGTTCCGGCGGCTGTTCGGCGATGACGTGGCGATACTCCACAGCAGTCTTTCGCTGGGCGAGCGCGCGGACGAATACACGCGCATAAAGACCGGCAGGGCGCACATAGTGGTCGGGACACGGAGCGCGGTTTTCGCCCCGGTGAAGAACCTCGGCATAATCGTCATCGACGAGGAAGGCGAGGGGACGTACAAGTCCGAGAGCGCCCCGCGGTATCACGCCCGGGACGTCGCGAAGCAGAGGTGCTTTTACCATAACGCGTTCCTGCTTCTGGCTTCGGCAACGCCGTCGCTGGAGAGCTACTATAACGCAAAAATAGGACGCTACAGCCTGTTCGAGCTGGACGAGCGCTACAACAACGCGGTACTTCCGGATGTCTACATCGTTGACATGCGCGTCGAACAGCAGAACGGGAACCACTCCGCGTTCAGCATGCCGCTCATCGACGAAATGCGGAAGAACCTCGAAAACGGCGAGCAGTCGATACTGCTGCTGAACCGCCGGGGATATCACACGAGCGTCCGCTGCGCGACCTGCGGCAAGGCGATAGAGTGCCCGAACTGTGCGCTCCCGCTGACCTACCACAAGGCGAACGGCACGGTGGTATGCCACTACTGCGGATACAGCCACACGCTGACGGCGGTCTGCCCGTCCTGCGGGGGGAAGTTCCTGACGATGAAGGGAACCGGTACACAGCGCATAGAGGACGAGATATCCGAGATATTCCCGAAGGCGCGGATACTACGCATGGACGCGGACACGACTGCGGCAAAGAACGCATTCGAGAGCAAATTCAAGGCGTTCGCGGCGGGGGAGTACGACATAATCGTCGGAACACAGATGATAGCCAAGGGGCTGGATTTCCCGAACGTGACGCTAGTCGGAGTGCTGAAAACGGATAACAGCCTGTACGCCGGTGATTTCCGTGCATACGAGCGGACATTCTCGCTGATAACCCAGGTAGTCGGCCGCGGAGGCCGCGGAGGCAAGCGGGGAAGGGCGCTGATACAGACCTTTACCCCGGACCACTACGTGCTGAACCTCGCGGCAGGCCAGAACTACCCGGATTTCTACAAGGAAGAAATAGAGCTGCGGGAGGCTATGCTCTACCCGCCGTTCTGCGATATAATCGTAGTGGGCTTCACGTCGCTCATCGACAAGGAATGCAATGTGGCGGCGCTGAAGTTCCGCGACATGCTGGAAAAGCGCTGGGAAGCGGAGTACACGGATATTCCGCTGCGGGTGCTGGGGCCGGCGAGGTACGTAATAAGCAAGGTGAACGGGCGGTTCCGGTGGCGGCTGATTCTGAAATGCCGCAATTCGCCGCGGCTCCGGGAGCTTATGGAGCTTACACTGAAAGAAGCCGGCGCCGACAAGGCGTTCGGGAGAGTTACATTTTTCGCGGACATGAACGGTGATCCGTGACACGAAAGGACGAACAGAAATGGCATTAAGGCAGATCGTAAAATTCGGCGATGATATCCTGCGCAAAAAAAGCAGACCCGTGACAAATTTTGACGAGCGTCTGTGGACGCTCCTTGACGACATGACGGAGACCATGCACTCAAAGGACGGCGCGGGTCTTGCAGCCGTGCAGGTCGGGGTGCTCCGCAGAGTGGTCGTTATCGACGTGCACGACGAGCACGGGGTCATCGAGCTGATAAATCCCGAGATAGTTTCCACAGAGGGGACGCAGACAGGGAACGAGGGCTGCCTTTCCGCGCCGAACCTCTGGGAGGAGGTCGAGCGCCCGAACGTTGTCACCGTGAAGGCGCAGGACCGCAGCGGCAAGGAGTTCACGATAACCGGAAGCGCTCTGCTTGCAAGGGCTTTCTGCCACGAAACGGATCACCTCGACGGGATCCTGTTCATCGACCACGTGAAGCAGGCTCCGGAGCACCTGGACGTCACAAGGAAGTAACAGGAGGTAAAAATGGCTGTTCTTGATATACTGCAATTCGGCGATGATATTCTCCGCGAGAAAAGCACAGAAGTCGCCGATTTCAACGAGGAGCTGTGGGAGCTTCTGGACGACATGGCTGAAACGATGTACGAAGCCGGCGGAGTAGGTCTCGCGGCGCCGCAGGTGGGCGTATTGAAGCGCGTGGTGGTCATCGACACCGACGACGACCACGGCCTGCTGGAGCTTATAAATCCCGTGATAGTTGCAATAAAGGGAAAGCAGCGCGAGCTTGAGGGCTGTCTGTCCTATCCGGGCAGGAGCGGCTACGTGGAGCGCCCCGCAAAGGTGAAGATAAAGGCGCAGGACCGCTACGGCAGACGTAAGACCTATGTAGGCTCCGGGCTGCTGGCGCGTGCATTCTGCCACGAAACTGACCATCTCAACGGCATTCTGTATTCTGACAAGGTGGACGAATGGGAGGACGAAGAATGAAGCTGGTATTTATGGGAACCCCGGTCTACGCGCTTTCCTGCCTGGAGGCGCTCATTGGCGCAGGTCATGAGATCGCGGCGGTGTTCACACAGCCCGACAAGCCGAAGAACCGCGGCAAGCAGATACAGATGACCCCGGTGAAGGAGCTTGCGCTGAAGCACGAAATCCCGGTCTATCAGCCGCTTAGCCTCCGAAAGGGCGAGGACGCTGAAAAGTCCCTGGAGGTGCTCAAGGAGATCGCTCCGGAGTGCATAGTGGTCGTGGCATACGGTCAGTTACTGCCGGAGAGCATACTGGAGCTTCCGAAGTACGGCTGCATAAACGTACACGCGTCGCTGCTGCCGATGTACCGCGGAGCGGCTCCGATACAGCGCTGTATTCAGTTCGGCGAGAAAAAATCCGGAGTTACCACGATGTACATGGCGAAGGGGCTTGACACCGGCGACATGATACTCAGGGACGAGGTAGAGATACCGGAGACCATGACCGGCTCGGAGCTTCACGATAAGCTCGCCGAGATGGGCGGAAAGCTCATCGTGCGCACCCTTGAGGAGCTCCAGGCGGGTACAGCTCCGCGCATTCCGCAGGAGGGCGAGACCTGCTACGCCAGCATGATAAGCAAGGAGGAGCTGAAGCTCGACTTCACCAAGCCCGCAGTCCAGGTTCGGGACTTTATCCGTGCGATGTCCGCGGCGCCCTGCGCTTACACTATGCTCGACGGAAAGCGGCTGAAGGTCTACAACGCGGTGCTTGCGGAGAAGAACGCTGCGGGGCAGCCCGGGGAAGTCACCGACCCGGATACCTTCACGGTAGCCTGCGGCGAAGGCGCGGTTAGATTCACAGAGGTTCAGCCCGAGGGCGGCAAGCATATGGACGTCCAGGCGTTCCTGCGCGGCAAAAAGCCGGCAAAGGGAACCGTTCTGGGATAATTTCCGCCGCATTACACACCATAACCACACGACCTTTTATTCAAAGCAGGAGGTAAATTATGGTACAGTTATTGATAACAACAGCAGGCCACGCGTCCCGCGCGAACCTGTTCAGCATGAGCTACACAACGGCGTATCTGCTGTGTATCGCGGCGTTTATTTTCGCTGTTGTATGCTCGATAAACGTTAAATCCACATTCAACAAATACGCCCGCATTGCCAGCCGGAGAGGAGTCACGGCAGCTCAGGCGGCGCGGCAGATACTCGACCGCAACGGACTTTACTACGTGCAGGTTCAGCGTATCGCCGGAAATCTCACGGATAATTACAATCCGAAAACTAACATCGTTTCCCTGTCCGACAGCGTTTACGACAGCTCCTCGCTTGCCGCCATCGGAGTCGCGGCGCATGAGTGCGGCCACGCTGTCCAGCATGCCACCGGGTATGTCCCGAACGAGATACGCTCGGCGGTGTTCCCAATCGCGCGGCTTGGCTCCACGCTGTATTTCTACGTGTTCCTGCTGGGTATTATTTTCAGCTTTGAGCCGCTTGTGGACATCGGTATAATCATGTTCGCGTTCGTTGTACTGTTTCAGCTCGTTACGCTTCCGGTGGAGTTCAACGCGAGCCGCCGCGCAATGCTGACGTTGAGCAGCGAGGGTCTGCTTGAACAGGACGAGCTTTACGGTGCGCGCAGGACACTTACTGCGGCAGCAATGACCTACGTAGCAAGCCTTGCCGTGTCGGTAACTCAGCTTCTGAGAATGCTGGCTTCGCGCAACAGGCGATAATCTGATTAAGGAGGGCTGGCTATGGCTGACCCACGGCTCACAGTCGTAAAAATGCTGATGAAAATGGACAGCAGCGAGGCGTATTCCAACCTGCTGCTGGATCACGTATTTTCTGAAACCGACCTCAGCGAGAGGGACAAGGCTTTCGCGGCGGCGCTGTTCTACGGCGTCCTGGAGCGGAGGCTCACACTGGACTACATCATTGAGAAAAACTCGAAGATCCCGTTTGCAAAGCTGGATCCGGCGGCGGTTGAGATACTCCGCACCGGGCTGTACCAGCTCCTTTACATGGATTCCGTGCCGGAGAGCGCCGCTGTCAACGAAAGCGTGAAGCTTTGCAAGAAGCTGAAATGCTTCTCGGCGCAGGGATTCGTCAACGGAATGCTCCGCAGCTTCATACGCAGCGGGAAGAAAATAAGCTACCTCGGTCTGGAGCCTGAAAAGCGGCTGTCCGTTGAGTACTCCTGCCCGGAGTGGCTCACTGAAAAGCTGATACGCGAATACGGCACAGATTTCGCCGTGAAAGCGCTGAAAGCTTCGGTCGGAAGGCCGCCGGTGTACGCGAGGGTCAACACGCTGAAAACCACAACTGAAAAGCTTCTCGCGGAGCTTTCAAAGCACAGGATAAAAGCGGAAGCCTATCCCGGGCTTGAGAACTGCATTCGCCTGGAGAAGCCCGGCGACATCGAGAAATGCGCGCCGTTCCGGCAGGGATTGTTCCATGTTCAGGATATCTCGTCGCAGCTCTGCTGCCTGACCCTCCGTCCGGTGGTCAACGAGACCGTGCTTGACGTCTGCGCGGCTCCCGGCGGGAAGAGCTTCACCCTCGCGGAGCTGATGGGCAACAACGGAAAGCTGTACAGCATGGACCTCCACGATATGCGCGTAGGCCTCATCGAGGACGGAGCGTCCCGGCTCGGGATAAGGATAATCACCGCAATGCAGAACGATGCGTCGAAATTCAACGCGGAGCTTCCGCAGGCGGACAGGGTGCTCTGCGACGTACCGTGCTCCGGGCTTGGAGTTATCCGCCGCAAGCCGGAGATCAAGTTCAAATCGCCTTCGGATTTCGACGGCCTGCCGGAGATACAGTACCAGATACTGGAGACGTCGGCGCGGTACGTCAAGCCGGGCGGAACGCTGGTGTATTCCACCTGCACGCTCTCCCGGGCGGAGAACGACGAGGTCGCGAAGCGCTTCGCGGCGGCTCATCCGGAATTCCTGCCGATAGTGCAGCCGGTGCCTTACGCCGGAGCGGCAGGCGATCCGACGCGCACCTACTGCCCGGACGAAAACGGCGGCGACGGATTCTTCACGGCTTCCTTCCGCCGGGTGAAGTAACAGGTTTCAACAGAAAGGCTGAATAAATTGGAAGAGCTTGAAAAGATAGATATACTTTCACTGACTAAAGAGGAGCTCACCGGGCAGATCACTGCCATGGGTGAGAAAGCATTCCGCGCGAAGCAGATTTATGATTGGCTGCATGTCAAGAAAGTCTCTGATTTTTCGCAGATGAGCAATATTTCTGCACAATTTCGCGAGGAATTATCAAGAAAATTTTGTCTAAAACACCTAATTATCAAAAAAAAGCTTGTATCTGCACTGGATAATACGGTAAAATATCTTTATGGGCTGCCCGACGGCGAGGCGGTCGAAACAGTACTTATGGAATACAAGCACGGCAACAGCCTGTGTATTTCCACGCAGGTCGGCTGCCGAATGGGCTGCCGCTTCTGCGCAAGCACCATCGCGGGATTCGTGAGACACCTGCTGCCGAGCGAAATGCTCCTTCAGGTCTACGAAACCGAGCGCGACAGCGGGCGCCATGTTGACAGCATAGTGCTAATGGGGATCGGCGAACCGCTGGACAATTACGACAACGTTATGAGGTTCCTGACGCTGATGAACAGCGAGGGCGACGGAATGAGCCTGCGGCACATTTCGCTTTCGACCTGCGGCGTAGTCCCGAGGATATACGACCTTGCGGAACTTAAGACCGGACTAACGCTGTCGATATCGCTTCATGCGGCGACCGATGAGCGCCGGAGCGAGATAATGCCGATCAACAGAAAATACCACCTCGACGAGCTGATGAAGGCATGCCGCCACTACTTTGCAGCGACCGGCCGCCGTATAAGCTTCGAGTATTCGCTCATCGAGGGAGTTAACGATACCGAGCAGGCGGCGCAGGAGCTTATAAACCTCCTGGGCGGAATGACCTGCCATGTGAATCTTATACCGATAAACGAGATACGCGAGCGCGACTTCCGTAAGAGCCGCTCGGTGGAGCGCTTCCAGAAGCGGCTCTGCGACGCGGGGATAAACGCGACGGTGCGCCGCACCCTCGGCGCGGACATCAGCGCGGCGTGCGGTCAGCTCAGGCGCGACGGCGGAATGAACGGTCAGCCGGGCGTATCTCAGCAGAAAACAGGCGGTGAGACATGAAAATTTTCAGCAAGACAGACATAGGTCTGCTAAGGGACGAAAACCAGGACTGCGTGTGGAGCGCTTCGCTATCTGACGGAGCCTGCGCAGCCGTGCTGTGCGACGGAATGGGCGGCGAGGCTCACGGAGGGCTTGCAAGCCGGATAGCCGTCGACGTAATCTCAAAGCGCATTCTTGGGACTTTTTCCGAGATGATGAACCGCAATTCCGTGCGGAATCTCCTGATAACCGCGGTCTCCGCGGCGAACAGTTCCGTGGTAGACGCGGCGCGTAAGCAGCCGGAGGGCGCCGTAATGGGCACAACCTGCGTAGCCGCGATAGTTTCCGGCGGCAGGGCGTACATCGTGAACGTCGGCGACAGCAGGGGATACCACCTGTTTACCAGCGAGGACAGCGAGTGCATTCAGCAGGTGACGAAGGATCATTCCCACGTGCGCGACCTCATCGACCGCGGCGAGATCACCGAGGAGCAGGCTAAGCTCCACCCCGACCGCAACAAGATAACCCGTGCAATAGGCGCTGAGGAAATGGTCACTCCTGATTATTTCGAGCTTGACCTTGCGGACGGCGACATGCTTCTGCTGTGTTCCGACGGGCTTTCGTCCTATGGCGACGACATGGATATTCTCGACATCTGCTTCGAGTATCCCGTGGAGGTTATCTGCGATAAACTCGTTGATTATGCCAACGGGAACGGCGGTCATGATAATATTTCCGTCGCGCTCATCGCGGTGTGAATATTACAGTTTGATTACAAATTTTACAATTCGGTTGACATTTTCAGGGCTTATATGTTATTATATATAAGAACTGTTGGATAGTTATTATCAGCGCCCGCCGCTTCCATACGGCGCGGGGGCTTTAAACATAATGTATGGAGAAATGGCGGAGCAAATATGGACAGTAATATCGGAAAGAAGCTTGATGGCAGATATGAGCTGCTGGAGCTTATCGGCGTCGGAGGAATGGCGGATATCTACCGCGCCCGCGACATTGTTGAGGACCGCATTGTTGCTGTAAAGATACTTAAAACCGAGTTCGCGGGCAGCGATGAGTTCCTGCGCCGCTTCCGGAACGAATCTAAGGCGATCGCGCTTCTCTCTCACCCGAACATCGTGAAAATTTACGACGTAGGCTTCACCGACAAGGTGCAGTTCATCGTCATGGAGTATGTAGACGGCATCACGCTCACCGACTACATCGAGCAGCAAGGCGTGCTCAAATGGCGCGACGCGGTGCATTTCACCGTGCAGATACTTAAAGCGCTTCAGCACGCGCACGACCGTGGGATAGTACACCGTGACATAAAGTCCAGCAATGTTATGCTGCTCAGCGACGGTACCATCAAGGTCATGGATTTCGGCATTGCGAGATTCAACCGCGAGAACAACAAAACCGTGTCTGAAAAGACCATCGGTTCGGTGCACTACATCAGCCCGGAGCAGGCGCGCGGCGACATCACCGACGAGCGCAGCGACATCTATTCCGTCGGCGTAGCGCTTTACGAAATGCTGACCGGCAGGAAGCCGTTCGACGGCGATACGCCGGTTTCCATCGCGCTCATGCACATGCAGAGCACCCCGAAGAAGCCCACCGAGATCAACAGCACTATCCCGGAGGGTCTTGAGCAGATTGTGCTCCGCGCTATGCAGAAGGATCCCGCGCAGCGTTACCAGACCGCCGGCGAGATGATAAAGGATCTTGAGGAATTCAAGGCGAATCCGAGCATTATTTTCGAATATAAGTACAACTCCACGGACGGCACCACAAAGTATTTTGACCGCCCCATTCCGGCTGCCGAGCAGGAGCGCAACCGCCGCAAGCAGGCAGTACGCACCGAGCCGGAGGAGGACTACGAAGAGGACGACTACGACGAGGACGACGAGGACGAGTACGAGGAGCGCCGCTCCCCGCTTATCCCGATACTCTTTGCAGTGGGAACCGCGTTCGTTATCGCGACAGTGTTCCTTGTAATGACCATCGTATTCAAGAACCTGAACGTGACTCCCGAGCAGGTCGGCTCCGTTGCAGGCATTTCCAGCGGCTCCACGGTGAGCGTGAACGACAGCAACGAGTACCTCATGCCGAACCTTATCGGAATGTCCTGGGACGAGGCCAAGTCCAAGTATTCCCAGTACATGACGCTGGTTCCCGAGCAGGAGTGGAGCGAGGTAACGAAGGATCAGATATTCGATCAGGAGTACCCCGAGGGACGTAAGGTCAAGATAGGCACCGAGGTCACTGTAAAGGTCAGCATGGGTATCCGCCAGATAGAGGTGCAGGATCTTGAGAACCTCAGCGCCGCTATTGCAGAGAGCAAGCTCCAGAAGGACGGCTTCAAGGTCAAAAAGACCTTTGAGGAATCCGACGATATCGCGAAGGATTACGTTATCCGCACCGAGCCTGGTGCTCACGAGATGGCGGATCAGGGAAGCACCGTTGTGCTGGTTATCAGCATGGGTCCCGAGGACACCTCTGTAAACGTTCCGAAGTTCGTTAACCTCCCGCTTTCCGTTGCGCTTGAGCGTGCGGCTGAGTACCACCTCGACCCGCAGGTGCGCTACGAGGACAGCGAGGACGTCGAGAAGGACGTTGTAATGGAGCAGAGCATTGATCCGGGAAGCATGGTAGACCGCGATACGCCTATCGAGCTTGTCGTAAGCACCGGCGAGATCAGCGAAAAGACCAGAAAGTTCACATATTCGCTGCCGAAGAAGGCTTCCGGCGAATTTGAGTTCAGATACTATGTTGACGGCGTTCTTGACGAGGAATCCAAGGTAACGCTCGATATCGGCCTTGCGTCCAGCAAGTCGATGACCTACACCGTGACCGGTAAGGCAGGCGAGACCAGGACCGTAACCATCAAGGTAACGTCCCTTGACACCGGAAAGACGGGCAGCTACGGCGAGATAATCGTAAACTTCCCTGAGGACGGCAGCAAGGCAACGCTTGAGGACAGCTTCGACGGCTCCATCTTTGCAGAGCTCCAGAAGGCTGACGCCGGCTCCGAGCCTACGGTAGACACCACCGAGCCGGAGAACCCGGGCGATACCTCTGACGCCGGACACTCCGAGCCTGAGAATACGACTTCTTCATCTCACACGGAAACAACTCCGGTTGAGCCTGATCCTGGAATTTCAGTCGACTGATCAAGGGGGTAATGGTATTTCTGCTGAATATCATCACGGAATAATTACAAAAGCAGTCGGGGGCATCTATTATGTAGATGCCCTTTCGGGCTTTGAAAAAGACGGAAGGGGAGTACCGGACGGGACGACCTTCAAATGCGCGGCAAGGGGACTTTTCAGGAAGAACGAGATAAGCCCCAGCGCCGGGGATAACGTCATTGTGGAGTGCCAGGAGAATCACGAGCCGCTTATCTCAAAGATACTGGAGCGCCGGAATTACCTTGTGCGCCCGCCGCTCGCGAACCTGGACGGAATCGTGTTCGTGATAAGCTGCGCCGACCCGGCTCCGAACCGCTTTGTGCTGGACAAGCTCATCGCGATAGCCGACAGCAAGCAGATCGAGCCAATGATAGCGTTCACAAAGCCGGATCTTCAGCAGGCGGAGGAGCTTGCCGGGATATACCGCAGCATAGGGATCAGGGTCTGCATGGTGAATAACCTGACCGGCGAGGGCGCGGAACCAGTCCGGGAGTTCATAAATGGCAGAGTGACCGCATTTATCGGCAATTCCGGCGTGGGGAAGTCCAGCCTGATGAATTCGCTGTTCCCGCAGCTAGGGCTTGAGACCGGGATAATCAGCAAGAAACTCGGAAGGGGAAAGCACACCACCCGCCAGGCGCAGCTATACCGCCTGTCCGAGCTTGACCCTGCCATGACCGGCTACGCTGCGGATACCCCGGGATTTTCCACGGTTGATACGGAGCGATACTGCCGTATTCCCGCCGGGGAGCTTGACAACAGCTTCCGCGAGTTTGCGAAGTTTGCCGAGAACTGCCGCTTTGCCGACTGCGCCCACATCAAGGAAAAGGACTGCGCCGTCCGCGCCGCCGCCGAAAGCGGGGAGATCGCAAAGTCGCGCTATGAAAGCTACCTCAGAATGCACGAGGAAGCAAGCAAGATAAACGACTGGGAGTGACAACATGTCAAAGATATGCTCAATAATCTGCGGAGCGCCGGACGGGAGCCTTCCCGAGAAGCCGGAGGGGCTGATAATCTGCGCCGACAAGGGGCTTGACCACGCGCTTGCCGCAGGATTGACCCCGGATATGATCGTAGGGGATTTCGACAGTGCAAACAGCAAGCCGCCGGAGGGTATACCAGTGGTCCGCACAATACCCGAGAAGGACGATACGGATACGATACTTGCCTGCGAGGCCGCGATAGAGGAAGGCTGCGATGAGATCCGGCTGTACTGTGCGCTTGGCGGCAGAACCGACCACACCATCGCGAATATCCAGACGATGGAGATGATGCGCCAGCGCGGAGTGAATGTCACGATAGTTGGTAACGGCGAGCGAATTTATCTTGTCCACGAGCGCGAAGCTGAAATTCCGCGCTTCAGGGGCTACGTTTCGGTGTTTTCCTACGGCGAGACCTGCATTGTCAGCGAATACGGAATGAAATACGGTCTGGTGCGCTACCGCCTGGACAACGCCTATCCGCTGGGCGTAAGCAACGAGGTCGCCGACGAGGTCGGAAGGGTTATCGTACACGGCGGAACGGCGCTTGTAATCGAACATCACGAATAAAAAATCCCCGGTACATCGTACCGGGGATTTTTTCTTTTGCGATTTGTTAAGCTACCGGTTCAGAGGTCGCTGAAATATCAGCGGGTCTGTCCGGGTGGGTGAAATCCTTGTTGCTGCCGAAGCCTGAATCGCTGCGCACCCACGAGCCGCCGTCCTGATTCCACGTGCCGGAGCCGCTTCCACTGGCTCCGCCGCCGCTTACTCCGTCGGTCGCCGTGACGGTGGTGAGCAGAATGTCGTCCGCATAGATGGAGTAGCTCGAACCCGGGAGGAAATCCTTGGTGGAGAATATCAGTGATTCACAGTCCTTAGGTGTGACCGTGCTGATAATGTCCGCGCCGTCCGCGTTGCGTACTTCAATGGTGCTTCCCGCGCCGACCTTGTTGTAGACCGACAGGCAGGGCTGCGAGAGCGTACTCGGTGCCTGAGCCATTCCGCGGGAGCCGAGCGCGATGAGCGTTCCGCCGCACATTGCAAACGAGATATCGTAATCAAGCGCACCATCGCGGTTGCTAGTGGGACCGAACACAACGAGAGTACCTCCGCTCATAGAAACGGTTCCGTTGGAGTCGATGCCGTCGCCGTCCGCGTTGGAGGTAATGCTGCCGTCTGAGATAGAAATATACGGAGTAGTTCCGGTGGCGGAGTTATCGCAGGCGTTTATGCCGTCGTTGTAGGCACGAAGGCTTATCACGCCGCCGTTTATCTCAACGCCGTTCGCTTCCAGGCCCTCGGCGCTTGTTGTAATGTTGATCTCGCCGTTGTTGATTGTCAGTATCGTGTCGGCATGGATACCGTCATCGCCGCTGGAGATGTTGAAAGTTCCGCCGCCTATCGTGATGTTTCCGTTGGAGTGCAGTGCGTCGTCGGCGCAGTCGGCGGTTATTCTGCCGTCGGTTATCGTGATGGCGTTCCCCGCCTTGAGTCCCTTCATGCTTTCCGCAGAGTTCCCCTCGGAGTCAGTCATGCTGCTGAAATCAAATCCGCCGTTCCCTTTGTGTGAGAATCCGCCCCATCTGCCGCCGAACTGGTCGTCCGAGGTGTATTCGACTGTGGAGCTTCCGCCGCCAGTCTGTACGTATATCGTGCCTCCGGAAATATTGAGGTTGTTTTCCGCCTGAATGCCGTCGCGGCCGCAGTTCAGCGTGTAGCTGCCGTCGGTAATGCTGATGTAGCCCTTCTGCTGGTCGGTGGAGTTTGTGGATTTAAGCCCGTCGCAGCCGCTGTTGACAGTCACGGTGCCGGAAGCTCCGAGCAGGTAATCCTTGCCTATGATACCGTCCTCAGCGGCGTTCACGTTGATGATACCGCCGCAGAGCTTCAGACCGTCACGGCTGTTTATGCCGTCCTTGTAGTTTCCGGTGACATTCAGCGTGCCGCTTCCATTTATCACTAGGGTTTCGCGGGAATAGAGCGCGGCCGCGTTGTTCTCGGCGTTTTCAGCGGAATATCCGGTACCGTCGGAGAGCGAGTTCACTGAATTCCCCGTGAGAGTCAGAGTGAGCTTGTCCGCCTTGTTGCAGAGTATCGCGGGGCCGTCCGAGCAGGAGAGGTCAACGCCGTTCATTATGAGATACACCGCGTCGTCCTTGCCGCAGTCTATAACGAGCTGACCGTCAGGGCTGTTTCCCGAAACGGAGTAATATCCCGCCTTGCTGATGGTGACGACCTTACCGCTGACTGAAACACCGCTGCCGTGGATATCAGCACCGCCGTCGGTAAATGCAATGCTGCTTCCCGAGCCGGTAGCCGGGGTCAGATCCTTTTCGCTTACGGTGTGCATGTGCGAAACCGCCGAAGCGTCCGCAGTTTCCGCCCGGACGACGGGGTCGTTTTCCTGTGTGACCTCGCTTGAGCGAAGCGGGTCTTTCGTGCAGCCCGTATTTACGGATAAAGCAATAGAACAGAGCGCAGCCAGCGCTCTTAATCCTGATCTCATAGTTTGCTCCTTAATAAATTAGATGCCTAAAAAAGCGCGGTGAATTCAAAGCTGTTCCGCCGATTCCGGCAGGGCAGCGATGGAAATAGTCAGATTTCCGTTGCGTTCGCGAAGGCGGTCTATCATTTCCTTTTCGCGGGAGGGGTCTTTTTCGGTTATCTGGTAGCGCAGGTCGAAAAGCGTACCCATAGCGGTGGTCTTGACCTGCACCAGCTCGTGCTCTGAAAGATACTCGTCGAAGATATCGTCAAAAATGCCGGTGTAGTCGAGGTTCTCAGGAATAAGCACGCGCAGCAGCTTCCGGCGCGTAACGTTCCGGAACCACGGCGTAGAGCTTACCACAGCGAGAACCAGTCCAATGACGACCGCGATGACGACCGCGAACGCTATATACCCCATTCCGGTTGCTAGGCCTATGCAGACTGCGTAGAAAATAAAGCAGATATCGCGTGAACTGCCGGGTGCCGATCGGAACCTGACCAGGCTGAACGCGCCCATAACGGCAACGCCGGCTCCGATAGAACCGTTGACCAGCATGATGACCGCCTGAATCAGCACGGGAAGCACCAGCATGGTCACGAACATATTCCGCGAAGGCTGCCGCGTCGTGAGCCTGTAGACCGCAGCCGCGCCAAGTCCCAGCAGCAGGGAAGCCGCGGTGCAGATGAGCATTGAGGTTATCGACAGACCCTCGGAACTAATTATTGTGTCGAAGAAATTATTCAAAACTGTCACTCCAAAGTAGAATTATGTGGCGCAAAGATCCTGAAAGCGCTGTTTGTAAACCGAGCCGTACTTTGAAAACGAACCGGGGTGTATCCCGAGTTCGGAAAGCGTACCGGCGAGCCACAGCGGAATCGACGAAGCCGACTTTATTTCCATTATCCGGAACGGCTGCCCGGGGATGGTATCGCCGTCGGTGCCGTTCCGGAGGTCGAGGTCGCCGAGCCGGTACCTTATGTTTCCGTCGAGCGTGAGCCGGAGCTCCGGGTCGTCAGCGCCGTGGAAGGCTCTGCGGTCGTAGAATACGGCAGCTCTGGGTATCAGGCCGTCGCGGCGTATCATGTGGGTCATTTCAGCCGTGACCTGCCGTGCTACGTAGTCGCCGGATTCCGGCGGTATGCCTTCCGTCAGGAATCGCATAGCCTGCGCAAAGTCCGTGGAAACACGGCGCTTGTAGACTACTCCGTCGTATTTCTTTTTTATCTCAAGGAACACCGGGGAGCTGTCCGTTGGAGTACCGTAGGCGCGCAGCCGGAGCTTTTCCTTGTAGACGGGCTTGTCAAGGGAGATCCGGGCGAGTATGTCGTCCGGAGAATCGCAGTAGAGCGAGCAGATTGTCTGGCGGGAATATTCGTCCTCGATCATGAAGCCGGAAATTTTCTGAAGAACGGCCTCGGTCTGCTGACTGGTGAGCAGGTATTTTATCTCCATACGCTGAAAAGTATTCGCATATGCCATACCGCTCACCCCGCTTTTCGTATACATGCATTATACATTATTTCTGTGACAGTTTTATGATAGATGGCGAATTATTTCCCGTGCCAGTGAGAAATATGTGTTAATAAATTGTGCAATTCGACCGAATGAATGATGTATTTCTCCTGAAACGGAAAAAATAGCGCCCTCCGCAGCCGGAGAGCGCCGATTTATAATTTACTTGATGTCGCTGATGTACATAGCGTCGCCGAACGAGAAGAACCTGTAGCGCTCCTTCACGGCTACTTCATAGGCGTGGAGCGTCTTTTCGCGCCCGAGGAACGCGCTGACGAGCATTATCAGCGTGCTTTCAGGCAGGTGGAAGTTGGTTATCAGCCCGTCGATGACCTTGAATTCGTAGCCAGGGTAGATGAAAATTCCGGTGTCCTGTGTGAGTATCGGGGAGTTCGCGCCGGTCAGCGGGGAGTTTCCCTTATCTGCTTCAGTCGGTGAGAAAAGCTCCGGCTGAACGCCCGCAGCGGATTCCAGCGTGCGGCAGGAGGTAGTGCCGACGGAGATCACGCGGCCGCCGTTTGCTTTGCAGCGGCGTATTTTTTCAGCGGTTATCTCCGGAACGGAGTAGTGCTCCACGTGCATTTTGTGGTCGAGAATGTTATCCTCCTTCACCGGGCGGAATGTTCCAAGACCGACATGAAGCGTGACGTAGGCGGTGTCAACGCCCTTGTCAGCGAGTTTTCTGAACACGTTCTCCGTGAAATGCAGACCCGCGGTGGGAGCGGCGGCGGAGCCGGTCTCGCGGCAGTAGATAGTGTTGTAGCGATCCTTGTCCTGGAGCTTCTCGGCGATGTAGGGCGGGAGCGGCATCTGACCTATGCGGTCTAGGATATCGAAGAAATCCCCCTCGAACGAGAAGCGGACAAGGCGGTTTCCCTCGTTCACGATGTCGAGTATCTCAGCGGAAAGCCCCTCCGGGAAATCGACGATCGTGCCGGGTTTCAGACGCTTTCCGGGGTGTACCAGGGTCTCCCATTCGGTGAGGCTCAGACGCTTGAGCAGCAGGAACTCAACGTGGGCGCCGGTGCCGCGCTTGACGCCGTATATACGCGCCGGGAAAACCTTGCTGTCGTTCATTACAAGCAGGTCGCCGGGGTTCAGGTAGTCAGCGATGTCGTAGAAGTGCCTGTGGCTTATCTCACCGGTGGAGCGGTCAATTGCCATCAGCCGGGAGCTGTCCCGCGGCTCGACCGGAGTCTGCGCGATGAGTTCCTCGGGAAGTTCATAGTTAAAATCAGATTTTAGCATCGTCATAATTTACATTCCTTTTTCATAGATTAGCGTATACTCTATTGTACCATAAACCGACGGATAAATCAATTTTTAATCGTTGTTGAAATTTAACAAAATCCTCGCCGTAATTGAAGAATATTTATACGAATGGGGGTTGACAACAATGCGGTTATGTGCTAAAATAATATGGTAATGAGTAATTAACTCATGGGACTTATCGTCCCGCTGATAGAGGTGCGGAACAGATCAGTAGCGCGTCCATAACGGTCTGCGGAGACCGGCTGCGCGAAAGGCTTACCGCCGAAGAATGCACGATCCGTGGTGTGCATATCTGGCTGCACGTTGAACAGGCGTCCGGCTGTCATCGGTCTGATGGAGAGCTATCGCATATATACGATATCAAACCAGCCGATGAACTATACTCCATCGGCTTTATTTATTGCAAAAAGAGAAAGGAAACATTCCCATGAAAGAAAAGTATAATGTCGGTATAATCGGCGCAACAGGTATGGTAGGTCAGCGTTTTGCTACCCTGCTTGAAAACCACCCCTGGTTCCATGTAGTTGCACTCGCAGCTTCTCCCCGCTCCGCTGGCAAGACCTACAAAGAGGCCGTAGGCTCCCGCTGGCTGATGGATACTCCCATGCCCAAGAGCATGGAGGACATCGTTATCATGGACGCTACCGCAGATGTTGACAAGATCGCTTCCATGGTAGATTTCGTTTTCTGCGCTGTTGATATGAAGAAGGACGAGATCAAGGCTCTCGAGGAGAGATACGCAAAGGCAGAGTGCCCGGTAATGTCCAATAACTCCGCTAACCGCTTCACTCCCGACGTTCCGATGATCATTCCGGAGGTCAACGCAGACCACGCTGCCATCATCGACGCTCAGAAGAAGCGCCTCGGCACAAAGCGCGGCTTTATCTCCGTAAAGTCCAACTGCTCCATTCAGAGCTATGTTCCGGCTCTCTCCCCGCTGAGAAAGTTCGGCATCAAGAATATCCTCGCTTGCACATACCAGGCGATCTCCGGCGCAGGCAAGACATTCGAGACCTGGCCTGAGATGGTGGATAACCTTATCCCGTACATCGGCGGCGAGGAAGAGAAGTCCGAGCAGGAGCCGCTGAAGGTATGGGGTCACATCGAGGGCAGCGAGATCGTAAAGGCTCAGTCCCCGCTGATCACCACACAGTGCCTGAGAGTTCCGGTTTCCAACGGTCACTTCGCAGCAGTATTCGTAAACTTCGAGAACAAGCCTTCTATGGAGGAGATCAAGAAGATCTGGGCTGAGTACGCAGGCGAGCCGCAGGCGCTGAAGCTGCCGTCCGCTCCGAAGCAGTTCATTCACTACTTCGAGGAGGACAACATGCCGCAGGCTAAGCTGCACCGCAACCTTGAGGGCGGTATGGCTGTATCCGTCGGCAGACTGCGCCCCGATACAATGTTCGATTACAAGTTCGTGTGCCTTTCTCACAACACACTGAGAGGCGCCGCAGGCGGAGCTGTTGAAATGGCTGAGCTGCTTGCTGCAAAGGGCTACCTGGACTGATATCTCCGTGAAAGGATAACCCATGAAAAAGACTATATTTACCGGCGTAGGCACCGCCATCGTCACCCCGATGAACGCCGACGGCTCCATCAATTACGATGAGTTCGGCAAGCTCATCGAGTTCCAGATAGCCAACGGCGCAGACGCTCTCGTAGTATGCGGCACCACCGGCGAGGCTTCCACCATGCCCGACGAGGAGCACCTTGAGTGCGTCGGCTACGCCGTTAAGAAGGTCGCTCACCGAGTTCCTGTAATTGCAGGAACCGGCGCGAACGATACCGCCCACGGCATCAGACTTTCCGCTGCCGCTGAAAAGCTCGGCGCGGACGCCCTGCTTCAGGTAACGCCATACTACAACAAGGCTTCCCAGCGTGGACTGGTAAAGCACTTCACCGCTATCGCAAACAGCGTGAAGATACCGATAATCCTTTACAACGTTCCCAGCCGCACCGGCTGCAACATCTCCATTGACACCTACAAGGAGCTTGCGAAGGTTCCGAACATCGTTGCAACTAAGGAAGCAAGCGGCAATATGTCCCTCGCTGCCGAGATCGCAGCTTATACTGATCTCGACATCTATTCCGGCAACGACGACCAGGTGATGCCGATTCTTTCCCTCGGCGGAAAGGGCGTTATCTCCGTGACCTCCAACCTCATGCCGAAGGAGAAGCACGACGAAGTCGCTCTGTTCAACGCAGGCAAGCAGGCAGAGGCGCTCGCGATCCAGGCTAAGATCCTGACGTTCGAGAAGGCTCTGTTCATGGACGTCAACCCTATCCCTGTCAAGGAGGCTCTGAACATCATGGGCTTCAAGGCGGGCGAGTGCAGACTTCCGCTGTGTTCAATGTCCGACGAGCAGATCTCTAAGCTCAGAAGCACGATGGAGCCCCTCGGGTTAGTAGGTGCAATAAAGTAAATAATGCGGGCGGAATCAAATGCTTCCGCCCGATATGCTAACTGGCATTTCTGCAAAAATCTGAAAGGAATTACAAATGACTAGAATCGCAATAACAGGTGCATGCGGAAGAATGGGCAGAGTGATCGCGGGTCTTGTTAAGGAGCGCGCGGACTGCACCATCATCGCCGGAATCGACAAGCTCGGCGAGCAGTACGACGAATTCCCGGTGTACACCAAGGTGTTCGACATGCCCGAAAAGCCCGATGTTATCATCGATTTCTCGCACCCCTCCGCGCTTCCTGACCTGCTCAGCTATGGCAAGATGAACAACGTTCCGCTGGTGCTCGCCACGACAGGCTACACCGATGAGGAGCGCGCGCAGATAACCGCGGCTTCGGCTCAGGTTCCGGTGTTTTTCACATTCAATATGTCGCTCGGTATAAACCTGCTTGTGGAGCTTGCGCGCAAGGCTACTCAGATACTCGGCGGTCAGTTCGATATTGAAATCGTTGAGAAGCACCACAATCAGAAGAAGGACGCGCCTTCCGGTACTGCAATAATGATAGCCGAGGCAATCAACGAGGAGCTGGGCGGCAAGGATCATTTCGTATACGACCGCCACAGCGTTAGAAAGCCCCGCGACAAGGACGAGATAGGAATGCACGCTATCCGCGGCGGCACAATCGTCGGCGAGCACGACATAATTTTCGCCGGACACGACGAGGTGATCACGCTGTCGCATTCGGCACAGTCGAGAGAGGTTTTCGCAAACGGAGCGGTCAACGCCGCAGTATTCCTTGCGGGCAAGCCTGCTGGAATGTACGCAATGTCTGATCTTATCAAGGAGGGCTGACAATGAATATCACAGTAACAGAAAACGTATCAGCAGTAACCTTTAATAATGTACCGCTGTATAAGACCATTATGGAGGACACCCTGACCGCTGTCGCAGAGGCAGGTATCAACATTGACATGATCTCCATGACCGCGCCGACATCGGAGCGTTTCGGCTTCGGTTTCACGCTGGACGACGACGATATGCCGAAGCTGCTGACCGTGGTTAAGCGCCTGAAGGAGAAGCACGACATCACTCCGATGATCAACAGCAGCAACCGCAAGATTGTTATTAAGACCGGAGAGATGGAAGCGCAGGCTGGTTTTGCGGCTAAGGTATTCAACCTGCTGAACAAGATAGACGCGATGATTCTTCTGATAACCACCGGTGTTGACGAAATTTCCGTACTTATCCGCGAGAGCGACGGCGAGGCGGCTGAGGCAGGTCTGAGGGAACTGTTCAAGTGAGCGTGCTGAATTTGATTTCGACCGCCGCGGCGACTGCCGAGGCTGCAACGCACGAAGCGACGATAAACGACGCAGTTCACGACCTCGTTGAACACCCGGAGGAAACGGTGAGCAAGTTCAGCGAGTTTTTCCATAACATGTGGGACGCGATAGTGCGCGCAGTTCCGACGATAATTCTCGCGATCATCGTGCTGATAGTGGGTCTGATAGTCTGCAAGCTGGTGCTGAAGCTCATCAGCAAGGGACTCGACCGCACGCGTCTCGACCTGACCGTCACGAACTTTACAAAGCAGTGCTGCAAGATCGTGCTGTATGTTCTGTTGATAACTGTGGTTCTGAGCACGCTGGGAATTCCCGCGACCTCGATCGTTACCGTTATCGGCACCGCCGGCGTTGCGATAGGCCTTGCATTGCAGAACAGCCTTTCAAACGTTGCGGGCGGCATTATGCTGATGATTAACAAGCCGTTCAAAATAGGCGATTACATCTCAGTTGCGGGTGTAAGCGGCACCGTAAGGCAGATCACGATACTGTACACCAGGCTGGATTCCGACTCCAATCAGGCGATATTCATACCGAACGGGCAGGTTTCCGGCGCGACTGTTACGAACAACAACAGCAACGGTATCCGCCGCGTGGATATGGTGTTCTCAATAAGCTACGACGACGATTTCGAGAAGGCACAGCAGGTTATTTTCGAGGTGCTGAACCGCAACGAAAAGATACTGAAGGATCCCGCTCCTATCGTCAGAATGCTGGAGCATGCGGCAAGCTCGATAAACATCGCGGTACGTCCGTGGTGCAATTGCGCCGATTACTGGAGCGTGTACTTCCAGACTATGGAGGATATCCGCGCAGCGTTTACAGCGGCGGGAATTTCGATCCCGTTCGACCAGCTAGACGTGCACGTTGTCAAGGAATGATCACAGGGGAGCAGATGCTATACGTCTGCTCCTTTTTGTATATTTTTTGACTGTTGCTGCAAATAGTCTGTATAATTATTCAAAAAATACTTGAACAAATCTTAAAAGTGTGGTATACTAAAATAGATTAAATATGTTCGCCTGAAACTCAGGAGGTAAGTATGGATAAGAAATCAAACAAGCCGGTCGGCACCATCAAGGTGTCCGAGAGCGTTATAGTCAAGATGGCAGAGCTTGCGGCTGCCGAGATCGACGGAGTTTACTGCCGTGGTCAGGCTCCAGCTCCATCGAATACCAAGTCAAAGGTGCTGGGCCCTGTTCGTGCAAGGCTGGGCGAGGATACTGCGGAGATACGCGTTGATATCGTCGTGATGGAAGGCTTCAACGCTGTGAATGTCGCGGAAGCAGTCCAGAAGAGCATAAAGTCAGCTATACAGAGCATGACGAACTTCACGGTTACAAAGGTAGACGTTAACGTTGCCGGAATAAAATTCAAGGAGAGCGCGGAATAAGCGCAACAACGAAAATGGAAGAAAAACTTAGCAGAAGAGAAGTGCGCGAGGGCGCATTCATAATACTTTATCAGACCCTTTTCGGTCAGACCCCCCAGGAGATAACAGAGGCTGACGAGGAGGCGTTCGGTCTTGCGCGCAGCCACGAAACCGACCTCATCGTAAACGGAGTTCTCTCCCACGACGAGGAGATCACCGGGATCATCGCGAAGTACAGCACCACCAGGTCGGTAGCGCGTATTTCAAAGGTGAACCTCATTATCATGAAGATCGCGATTTATGAGATCAAGTACGACGACAAGGTGCCCGGAGCCGCCGCCATCAACGAGGCGGTCGAGCTTGGCAAGAAGTACGCGTACAAGCAGGACTGCAACTTTATAAACGGCGTTCTGAACTCATATCTTGAGGAATTCGAGAATGCCAGGGATTGATTTCGGCCTTGACAGGTTCGGAAGGCGCGACCCAGACCCGGTGATGACTGTAACTCAGCTAACCGCCGCGGTGAAGTCGGCGATAACCTCCATGCCGGAGCTGTCGCACGTTGCGGTCGCGGGCGAGATATCGTCCTGCACGCGCTCGGCGAAGGGGCACATCTACATAACCCTCAAGGACGGTGCAAGCGTTGTGAGCGCGGTGGTCTTTGCAGGCTCTGCACGTACTCTAACTCACCAGCCGCAGGTGAACGAGCAGGTGGTCTGCTACGGCTCTGTGGACGTTTACGGCGGCCAGGGCAGATATCAGCTCTACTGCATTGATATCACGCTCCAGGGCGCAGGAACCCAGGCGGCAGAGCTGGAGGCGCTCCGGCGCAGGCTGGAGCAGGCGGGGCTGTTCAACCAGCACCGTCCGATACCTGCTATGCCCAGGATCATCGCGGTGGTCACTTCCGCAGGCGGAGCCGCGCTGACCGACATCAAGAACGTACTTGCAAGGCGCTGTCCGATGGTGAAGCTGCTGCTTATTCCTGCCCTGGTGCAGGGCGCGGAGGCTCCCGAGTCGGTGGCTGCGGGAATACGCCGCGCACAGGACACCGACGCTGACGTTATCATATTCGGAAGAGGCGGAGGCTCCGTGGAGGATCTTTCCTGCTTCAATTCCGAGGTGATAGCCCGGGCGGTCTACGCCAGCCGTATCCCAACGATATCCGCAGTAGGCCACGAGCGCGACTACAGTATCTGCGACTATGCCGCGGATCTCCGCGCGCCGACTCCTTCCGCGGCGGCGGAGCTCGCTGCGTCAGTGACCGCCGATATGATGATCGACGACCTCAGCGGCGCACTGAGCCAGATAAGCAGCCGAATGTCGCACTACATTGCGGAACGCGGCAGCATGCTGGATTCCCGAATGGCGCTTATCACTGCGCTTTCGCCCGCGTCCAGGCTTCGGACTGCTTCGCAGCGGCTGGATTCTATCGAGCAGCAGATACGCCAGAGCATACACAGCCGGCTTGACAGGCTCGACCGCGCTGTTATGGCAAGCGCCGGAGTTATATCCGCGCTGAATCCGCTCGCGGTGCTGTCGAGGGGATATTCCGTCACCAGCAGCGGCGAAAGGATAGTCACGGAAGCGGGACAGCTTTCTCCGGGCGACGATATCAGCATCAGGCTCGGGAAAGGCTCCGTCACCGCCAGAGTGACTTCAGTCAGCGAGGACTGAACTAACGGAGGTACACAATGGATTTTGAACAGGCAATGAAGCGCCTTACAGAGATATCAGAACTAATGGGCAAGAGCGACCTCAAGCTTGAGGACTCGATGAAGCTTTACACCGAAGCGGTGGAGCTGACTAAAAAGTGCAAGGAATATATCAAAAATGCGGAGCTCCAGGTTCAGACCCTGGAAGCTTCCAACTGATCCGGAGGTCAGAATTTGGATAAGGAAACAGTCAGGGAACAGCTCCGCGATTACGCGGAAATGACCGAGCGGGCGATAGATTCCTACCTGCCCGAGACCGAGTGTCTCCAGAAGAACGTGATTTTAGCGGCAAGGCACAGCCTGACCGCAGGCGGAAAGCGCCTCAGACCCGCGCTCGTGATGGAGTTCTGCCGGGTCAGCGGCGGGGAAGCGGCGTCGGCGCTTCCGGTGGCGTGCGCCATTGAGATGATGCACACGTTTTCGCTGATACACGACGACCTTCCGTGCATGGATAACGACGACATGCGCCGCGGCAGGCCGAGCTGTCACAAGGCATTCGGGGAAGCCAACGCGCTTCTTGCCGGGGACGCGCTTGCGATTCTACCGGGGGAGATAATCGCGAAGGCGGGGCTGAAGGGCACGATATCCCAGGGCGCCGCGCTGAAGATCATCTCGCTGCTCGGGGAGCAGGCGGGCATTTTCGGAATGATCGGCGGTCAGGTGATCGACACTGAAAACGAGGGGAAGCAGCTCCCGGAAAACGTGCTGCTTGAGATGTACCGCATGAAAACCGGCGCTCTGCTGGAATTTTGCTGCCGCGCGGGAGTTATCGCAGCGGGCGGCGGAGCCGACCTTCAGCTTGCGGCGGGAACATACGCAAGGAAGCTGGGACTGGCATTCCAGATAATCGACGATATCCTGGACGTCACCGCTGACGAGAAGCTGCTCGGCAAGCCGGTAGGCAGCGATAAGGAGAGCGGGAAGTACACATACGCCGCCGTTGTGGGGCTTGATAAGGCACGCAGCGAAGCGGCAAAACTCACCGAAGAGGCAGTCCGGGCGCTGGCTGCGTTCGGGGACAGAGAGTTTCTGGAGGGGCTGACGCGCCTTCTGCTCGAGCGGAACTACTGATCGTCCGGAGGAAGTAATTTATATGAATATTTTTATGGCGAACCCGACTGTGACGGTCGGGCTGATATCGTTTATTTCAGCGCAGATAATCAAGACTGCACTGTTCGCGATAAAGCAGAAGACCTTCAACCCCGAGCGCATCACGGGCGCTGGCGGCATGCCGTCGTCGCACTCGGCGCTGGTGGTATCCGTTGCGCTGTATCTGCTGCGGCTGGAGGGATTTTCAAGCTCCACGTTTGCGCTTTCGATAATCATAATGGGCATAGTTATCTATGACGCGCTCAGCGTGCGCTATAACGCCGGGCTCCACGGCAAGGAGCTGAACCGCCTGCGCAAGGTGATAGACGAGATGGACGACGAGATCTCCAGGCTCAGCGGCGAGGAGCGCGACGAGAAAATGGAGGAACTTTCCGACCGCAAGGATTTCAAGGAGTTCCTTGGTCATAAGCCGATAGAGGTGCTTGCAGGAGCGCTTCTGGGAATACTTATTGCAATGCTGTTCCCGCTGCCGGCGTAAATTTGCGAGGAGATCATGATACTAGACGATTCAATAAATCACGAAAAGATATCAAACATGACCCTGCCCGAGCTGAAAGAATTATGCCGTGAACTGCGGCGCTGCATTCTGAACACCGTATCCGAAAACGGAGGCCATCTTGCCTCCAACCTCGGAACAGTGGAGCTGACGGCGGCGCTGCACTTTGTTTTTGACGTAAAAGAGGACAGGATCGTGTGGGACGTAGGCCACCAGGCGTACGCTCACAAGCTGCTCACCGGGCGCTATTCTGAGTTCAGCACGCTGAGAAGCCTAAACGGAATATCCGGCTTCACACGCCGGAAGGAGTCCACAGCGGACGCTTTCATTTCCGGGCACAGCAGTACTTCAATATCGGCGGCGTTCGGGATCGCCTCCGCGATGAGATTACAGGGGCGCCGCGGAAGCGTAGCTGCGGTGATCGGCGACGGAGCGCTCACCGGCGGCATGGCGTACGAGGGTCTGAACAACGCCGGAAAGAGCAAGGCTCCGCTGGTGGTGATACTTAACGACAACGCGATGTCGATATCCAAGAGCACCGGCGCGCTGGCGCTTTATCTGGCGCATATCCGCTCCACAAAGAAGTACTACTGCGCGAAGGAGCACGTAAAATCCCTGCTTTCAGCGGTCCCGGTGGTGGGAGATAAGCTGGAGCGCACGATACGCACCGCAAAGGGGCTTATCAAGGACGCGATATACGACAGCAGCAACATGTTCGAGAATTTCGGGTTCCAGTACATCGGTCCGGTCAACGGCCACGACCTTGAGGATCTGATTGAAGCGCTCCAGGTTGCGAAGATAATGCGCCGACCCTGCGTTGTGCATGTGTTCACCACGAAGGGAAAGGGCTGGAAGCCTGCGGAGGAGAACCCCGGCGAGTACCATGCGGTCACAAAGAAAAGCTCTGCGCCCTCCGGCGAGACGTTCACCGAAGCCTTCGGCAGGGAGCTTGAGCGCATAGGCAAATCCGACAGCCGCGTATGCGGCATCACTGCGGCGATGAAGTATGCCACCGGCATGAACTACTTCAAGAACGCCTGCCCGGAGCGCTTCTTTGATGTCGGCATAGCGGAGCAGCACGCGGTGACTTTCGCCGCAGGCCTTGCCGTGGAGGGAATGCTCCCGGTGTTCGCGGTGTACTCCACGTTTTTGCAGCGCGGTTTCGACCAGATCGTGCATGACTGCGCGATAGAAAAAACGCATGTCACGTTAGCTGTCGACCGCGCGGGCTTCACCGGCGAGGACGGCGAGACCCACCAGGGAATTTTCGACGCGGCTATGCTGGCTTCAATTCCAAACACCACGGTGTTTTCCCCGGCAAGCGCCGAGGAACTCCGTCTGTGCCTGAGCGAGGCGCTCTACAACACGGACGGAATCGCGGCGGTACGCTACCCCAAGGGCGGCGAGAGCGGCTCGGTGGAGCCGTCGGTAAGCTGGGACTGGTCTGGGAAGCGAGGCGGTACGCTGGCGGTGAGCTACGGAAGGCTCTCCGCAAATATGACGGCAGCAGCCCGGGAGGCGTCCCAGCGCGGAGAGCCGGTGGACTGGCTCCGGCTGGTTCGGATTAGCCCGATTCCAGAGGAAGCGCTCCGGACTTCGCTTTCCTACAAGCGGGTGGTGTTCTTCGAGGAGGGAATACTCCAGGGCGGCATAGGCGAGCGTTTCGGGGCGGCTCTGCTGGAGATGGGATATTCCGGCGGTTTCGAGGTCGTCGGGGTGGACGGTCAGTTCGTTCCGGCGGGGACTGTCGCTCAGCAGCTTGAGCTGTTCGGGCTTGACAGGGCTTCCATGTCGGCAAGGCTGACTAACCTCCCGGGAGGGAATCATGCGACTTGACATCTATCTCACCGAGAATTCGCTCTGCAAGAGCCGCACAGCGGCGCAGAGCCTGATAAAAAGCGGGGGAGTTTCACTAAACGGAATCCCCTGCACGAAGCCGTCTCAGGAAGTCGGCGAGAGCGATACGGTCGACATCATCGGAGAGCAGCTCCGGTATGTCGGCAGGGGCGGGCTGAAACTGGAAGCCGCTCTGGACAAGTTCGCGCTGGATATTACCGGCGCGGAGTGCATAGACATCGGTTCCTCAACGGGCGGCTTCACGGACTGCATGTTACAGCATGGCGTGGCGAAGGTCTGGGCAGTGGACGTCGGCAGAGATCAGCTTGACGAGAGCCTGCGCCGCGACCCGAGGGTAGTCTCCATGGAGCAGACGGATATCCGCACGGCGGATCTGCCGCAGGTGGACTTTATCGGCACTGACGTGTCGTTTATCTCGCTGAAGCTGATACTTCCGCACATATACCGCCTGCTGAAAAGCGGAGGGAGGGCTGCGGTGCTAATCAAGCCGCAGTTTGAAGCCGGCAGATCGAACCTCAGCAAGAAGGGGATAGTGCGCGATGAGAAGGTGCGGCTCAGGATACGCGATGAGATAGCCGAGTTTGCACAGGGCTGCGGATTTTCGGTCATCGGCACGGAAACCTCGCCGATAACCGGCGGCGACGGAAACACAGAATACCTGATGTGCCTTGAAAAGCGCTGAGCTTTCAGGCAGAACGGAGGCAGGCATGAACGGAAAAAGCGTCATGATAGGCTATAACCGCAGGGACCCCAAGTCGGTACGTATCGCGGAGGAAATATGCGCAGAGCTGACCGCGTCGGGATTTGCTCCGCTGTCGCTGAAATACGACGACGGCGGGACGGGCGGTCTGAAGGGCGCGAAGTCCTCCGAGAGCGGCGAGGGCTGCGTATGCATGATAACCGTCGGAGGCGACGGCTCGATAATTTCGCACGGCAAGCTGGCGGCGGTCTGGGGAATTCCCCTGATGGGCGTCAACACCGGGCGGCTGGGATTCATGGCGAACCTCGAACCCGGCGATATAAAGCGCATTCCGGAAATAATTACCGGAAATTTCAGAGTGAGCCGCCGCATGATGATGTCCGTGGACGTCAGCTACGCGAACGGCGGGAAGCTCCACCAGAACTGCCTGAACGACGTCGTGGTGTCCCGGGACAGCAAGTCCAAGCTGCCGGAATTCTGCGTTTACTGTGGCGAGACCGAGGTCTCCAGGCTGCGCGCGGACGGCGTGATATTCAGCACTCCGACTGGCTCCACGGCGTACTCGCTGTCGGCGGGCGGGCCTATAATCGACCCGGCGCTCCATTGTATCGAATACACCGCGCTCTGCCCGCACTCGCTGTTTTCCAGACCCATGATCTTCTCCGCGGAGCGCGAAGTCACGCTGCGGGTGAATTCCTATCAGGACAGCCGCGTGACGATAAACTTCGACGGCGACAGCGGCTATCCGTTCGACGAAGGCGACGTGCTGACGCTCCACATAGGCTCCCCGGATCTTATGCTGATCGAGACCGGCGAGGGATTTTTCGGGTCTGTGAACCGCAAGCTGATGCAGCCGCTGAGATGACGAGGTACTCATGATACAGAATTACGACGAATTCATAACAGAGCTGCACCGCGCTGGGTTTTCCCTAGGCGGCGGGAGCAGCAAGGGAATATACGCGGCGGTGCCTTTCGACTGGACGGAGCAGCCCGCAGGAACTCAGGTGCGCTGGCACACCGGCGAGCCTGACACCGACCCCTGGGAGTGGCGCATGCGCGTCCTTGAGGAACGCAGCGACATCGCCTACGCGAAGGTGTTTTTCCGTGGAAGCGGCTACATAACCCGGGAGTGGTACCCATTCTTCATGTCAGTCCGCCGCCAGGGCATGACCTTTGAAGAAATGTGGGAATCCGGCAGGGTAACAGAGCTTTCACGCAGGATATACGAGGCGGTCAGGGATAACGGCAGGGTCGCAATGCACGATATAAAGCGGCTTGCGGGGCTGTCCGGCGAGACCTCCGCTCACATTGAGAAGGCGATGACCGACCTCCAGATGAGCATGCTGCTGACGATATGCGGCAGGCAGCAGAAGCGCAACGCGTTCGGGGAACTTTACGGCTGGAGCAGCACGGTATTCTGCACGCCGGAGGAATTCTGGCACGCCGAAGATACCGGAGATATCCCGCCGGAGGAAGCAGCGGAGAGGATACGCGCAAGGGTGCTTGAACTCAACCCTGACGCACAGGAGCGTAAAATAAGGAAGTTCATTTACGGCTGAGAGGTACACTATGGATAAGAAGCAGCGGCAGCGTGCTATACTCAAGATAATATCCTCGCAGGAGGTCGAAACCCAGGAGCAGCTTGGCGAGCTTCTTGCCGAGGCGGGCTACCCGACCACGCAGGCGACGGTCTCAAGGGATATGCGCGAGCTGAAAATACGCAAGGGAATGGCGGAAAACGGCGTGAACTGCTACTATTCCCCGGAGTGCGAGAATCCACCGGAGTACAGCAGCGTGTTTGCTCAGGCGGTGCTGTCCATAGATTACGCGATGAACATCGTGGTGATAAAATGCCGCCCGGGTCTTGCGAATGCCGCCTGCGTAGTCCTGGACGACGAGGAGTTCGGCTTTGTGGTCGGGACCATCGCCGGAGACGACACGATATTCGTGCTCACCAGAACTGAAAACCACGCCGTGCAGCTTATAGAGCTGCTCAAAAAGATGATGACGAGATAAGGAGAATGCCGCTTGTTAAGAGAACTTTCTATTGAAAACCTTGCAGTTATAGAAAAAGCCTCCGTGGAATTCGGCGGCGCGTTCAACGTTTTCACCGGCGAGACCGGCGCGGGCAAGAGCGTCATCATCGGCGGTATCAACGCGGTGCTCGGCGGCAGGACTAACAAGGATATCGTCCGCAGCGGGGCGCCGAAGGCGGTTATTTCCGCGCTGTTTGACGATATTTCCGACCGCGTGAAGGCGAAGCTGTCGGAGCTTGGTTTTTCCTCCGAGGACGGCGAACTTGTTCTCATGCGCGAGATAACATCCGAGGGAAAAAGCTCCGCCCGGATAAACGGCAGAGCGGCGACGGCGGCAATGCTCCGGGAGGTCGGTGATCTGCTCGTGGATATCCACGGCCAGCATGAGAACCGCATTCTCATGAACAACGACAATCAGCGCCAGATTCTCGACAGCTACGGGGAGCTTGACGGGCTGCTTGAGGCGTACCGCGGGGAATTCCGCAGGTTCTCGAAGCTCTCGAGGAAGCTCCGAGAAATGCAGGAGGAGAACAAGACACGGGAACTCCGCACGGCGCAGCTAACCGCCATCATCGAGGAACTTACCGAGCTTGACCTCGACTACGGCGACGGTGAGCGCATGGAGGAGGAACTGCAGAAGATACGCAGCACAGCGAAGATACAGGGCGCGCTGTTCACCGCGAATAACCTGCTCAACGGCGAGGAAAATCCAGGCGCGGTGGAGCTTGTCCGACAGTCGATGAACTCGTTTGCGGCGGCGGGGGCGGTGCTTCCGGAGGCCGACGCGCTCTACCGCAGGCTCGAGGAGCTTCTCCCGGAGCTTGAGGACATCAGCAGCGAAGCGGCTTCAATGGCGTTCGGAGCCGACGACAACGAGGAGCGCGAAGCCGACCTTGAGGACAGGGTTTCCGCGATGAAGCACGCCTGCCGTAAGTACAACATGGACCCCGACCAGCTTGTCGACTACCTCGGGGAGTGCCGGCAGGAGCTGTCGCAGCTCTCCGGGCTGGACGGCGAGATAGAGCGGCTCTCCGAGGAGAAGCATGAGCTTGCGGGTCAGGTGAAGCGCATGGCGGAGGACATCAGCGCAAAGCGCCGGGAGGCCTCCGAGAAGCTCTCAGCGGAGATATGCGAGGTGCTGAGGTTCCTGAACATGCCGAACGTAACGCTGACATTTGATGTGCGTCCGGATAAGATCACGATAAACGGCATGGACGAGGTGGAGATACTCATTTCCGCGAACGCCGGCGAGGAGCCGAAGCCGCTCAACAAGACGGCGAGCGGCGGCGAGCTTTCCCGTGTAATGCTCGCAGTAAAGAGCGTAATGGCGGAGGGCGACGATATACCGACGATGATTTTCGACGAGGTAGACGCGGGTATAAGCGGCAGGACTGCGGCGAAGGTCGGCATAAAGCTTGCGGAAACCGCCCGGAAGCGTCAGGTGCTGTGCATAACTCATCTGGCGCAGATAGCGGCGCTTGCGCAGACCCATATGCTCATTGAAAAGCAGACCGACGACAAGCGTACCTACACGCGTATAGTTCCGCTAGACCACGAGGGCAGAAAGCAGGAGCTCGCCCGCATAATGGACGGCGGACTGACCGAAAGCGGTCTGAAAGCCGCGGAGGAAATGCTCAGCAGGCAGGTGGAATAATGAATGCATGGTACATGCTGGCGGCTTATGTCGGCGCAATTCTGATTTGTCTGGCGCTTTGCGCGGTTTCGCTTGCAGTCATGATGCATGGTATAGTGAAGCAGAGAAGGCTCGGCGGAAGGCTGGCTTTTCTCATTGCGGCGGGCGCGGTAACTGCGGCGGTTCTGCTGTTCACTAATTCGCACGCGACCTACTACAGATTCAACGATTGGGCTGTTTCCGGAAGCACTGTGCAGGATATCGTAAAGCGCTACGGCGAGCCGGATATCAACATGTATACCCCGGGCAGGGGCGGCAGTCTGTGGTACTATATCTACACCGATGAAGGTCCGATAATGCCAGATCATCTTGAACATTTTTACCGTATTGGTATCGACGAAAACGGCAGAGCGGCTGAAATCAGTGATACTGTAAGAAAAGGTGGCTGAACGTGCATAAAAATGCAGTTTCCGGCGAAAATACAGTCAGCATCATATATGGAGGAAGAGCATGAAGGAGAAAATATCAGAATTCGTATATTCTCACCGTGAGGAAATGGTGGATATCATAAGGCAGCTTGTGGAGATACCGAGCGTAAAGGGAAAGCCGGAGCAGTCCGCTCCCTTCGGAGCTGAACCCCGCCTCGCCCTCGACAAAATGCTTGAAATATGCCGCGAACACGGCTTCGTGACCGGCTGTCATGACAACGTGATGGGTACAGCAGATTACGCTCCCTCCGGGAAGGTGGGACTCGGCATACTGTGCCACCTCGACGTTGTTCCGGCGGAGCCGCTCAACTGGAGCTGCCCGCCGTTCCAGCTCACCCGCCGCGATGGAAAGCTGTTCGGCAGGGGAGTTATCGACGACAAGGGACCATGCGCTGCTTCACTGATGGCGCTGTACTGCATAAAGGAGCTCGGAATCCCGCTAAAAAAGGGAGTGCGCCTGCTGTTCGGCACTGACGAAGAGAACGGCTCCGAGGATCTGGAGATCTACCGCAGCACCCACGAGCTGCCGCCGATGGTGTTCACGCCGGACGGAAGCTTCCCGGTGATAAACATTGAAAAAGGAATGATACGCGCCGATATCTTCGGAAAGTACGAGCCGGGGGTGGTTCGTTCGTTCGAGGGCGGAAGCATTCCGAATGCGGTCCCCGACAAGGCGTCAGCGGTGCTGCACGGGGTTTCATACGACGAGGTTCTCACAGCCGTTCAGGCGAACTCCACCGGGGCAGTGATCAGGGCGGAAGCCGCCGAAAACGGCGATATCACGCTGTACAGCTCCGGAAGGTCGGCGCATGCGTCTACGCCTCAGACTGGTATCAACGCTGTGACCGCGCTTATTGCACTGCTGAACAGACTCCCGCTTTCCGGCGGGGAGCGGCAGATATTCCGCGGTCTGGAGCTGATGTTCCCGTTCGGCGAGACCGACGGAAAGTCGGCAGGGCTAAAGATAGAGGACACGGAATCCGGCGCGCTGACCCTGACTTTCAGTAAGTTTGCAATGCAGAACGGAAACGTCACCGGCTGTATCGACATACGCTACCCGGTGTCGGCGGATCTCCCGGACGTTGTGGCGAAGCTTTCGGCGGCGCTTGAGAACTGCGGGCTACACTACGGGAAGAACATTGAGGAGCAGCCGCACTGCGTTCCTGAGGACAGCGAATTCGTGCAGAAGCTGCTGAAGGTCTATAGCGAGGTCGAGGGCGAGCCGGGTCACTGCATTGCCATCGGCGGCGGGACTTACGTCCACACGGTGGAAGGCGGCGTTGCATTCGGCGTAGAGCGCGGCGACACCGACTATCACATGCACGGCAACGACGAGTTCATCACCGAGGACGAACTTCTGAAAGACGCCGTACTGTTCGCCTGCGCGATAGCGGACATCTGCGGATAAAACAGCAAAAGAGCGGCTCAGCGCCGCTCTTTTGTTTACTCCGCAGGCATTTTCTTGATTCCGAACACCGCGCGAAGCAGTCCTGCGAACAGCTTCGGACTTTTCAGTACTACGATCTTCATATGTACTCCTTTCCAGTATCAGCACCTAAGCAGAAAAATGCCTATGACGATCAGCAGGAATGCGACCGCAAAGAGCAGCACCTTCAGTGAGAAGAACGATATGCACATCACCGCCCCGAAAAATGCCGCGACTGCAAGCGCAGCGCCTATCCCGCAGCGGCGTTTCCGCTTTCTGGGTCGTCTCAACAGCCTCACCCCGCTTTCCTTACTGCCTTATAGTATTCCAAAGCCGGGAAAATGGTTACAGTATTTTCGCTGAACAGCCATTACGACAATTTGTACAAAAATTTGCACTAAATTTTGTTGAATCAGCTTATTTACAAATCGGACAAAATTACTTAAAATATTAGTATATACTTAATTTGTTCTACATGCCTGAAAGGATATAAAATGACTAAAAAATCTGTTACGATGAGCGATATCGCTAAGGTTATGAACGTCAGCACCGTGACCGTCTCAAAGGCGCTGGGCGACCGCGACGGAGTAAGCGTGGAGCTTCGCGAGAGGATAAAGCAGAAGGCTACTGAAATGGGCTACCGTGTACATGCAGGTTCCCACGGTGCGAAGGACGGCCTGACCTACAACATAGGGATAATCGTAGCGAAGCACTTCATCAGCGACGCAAGCTCGTTCTACTGGATAGTTTACCGCAACATCGTGGAGCTGCTCCAGAATCAGAACTACTACGGAATGCTTGAGGTGGTCGACAACAAGAGCATGACCGACCCCAACGCCGTTGAGGAAGTCCCCAACACCGTTCTTGACCACAAGGTCGACGGACTCATCGTGCTGGGTCAGCTCTCTGAGGACTACATCGACCGCCTGATGCAGCACAACCTTCCGACTGTATTCCTGGATTTCTACGGCAGCCGCGATGACGTTGACTCGGTGCTCTCCGACAGCTTCTACGGAGCCTACATGCTCACAAGCCACCTCATCGAAAACGGACACCGCCGCATAGGCTTCCTTGGGAGCATAAGCTCCACAAGCTCCATTCAGGACAGATACCTCGGGTATTATAAGGCGCTGCTTGAAAACCGCATTCCGCTGCGCCAGGACTGGGTAATAGCCGACCGCAGCAACGAAAGCGATATTTTCCCGGAGTTCACCCTGCCGAACGATATGCCGACCGCATTCGTCTGCAACTGCGACGAGACCGCATATAAGCTTGTCAATCAGCTCAAGGCGGCGGGCTATTCCATTCCCGACGATATCTCGGTTGTGGGCTATGATAACCACATTTACTCCACGATATGCAACCCGCGCCTGACCACGATAGACGTAAACAGCCGCGTAATGAGCACCGAGGCAGTGGACATCATACTGCACAAGATACGCGACGGAAACTACCGCCGCGGAAGAACCCTCGTCACCGGAAAGCTGGTACGCCGCGGAAGCGTCAAGAACCTCAACGAAGCATAAAAAAATCCCCCGGAACCGAAATCCGGGGGATTTTACTGTTAATCCAGAAACATTCTGAGATTCTTGCTGCGTGACTGCTGACGCAGCTTCCTGAGCGCCTTCGCTTCGATCTGGCGGATACGCTCGCGGGTAACGTTGAACTGCTTCCCGACCTCCTCAAGGGTGTGCGAGCGGTCGCTTCCCACGCCGTAGCGGAATTTCAGCACGTCGCGCTCTCGGGCGGGGAGGGTATCCAGCGCCTTGTTGAGCTCATCTTTGAATACCGACTGCATAGCGCTGTCGATAGGAGCCGGAGCGTCGTCGTCAGGAATGAAGTCGCCGAGAAAGCTGTCCTCTTCCTCGCCAACCGGAGCCTCAAGCGAAACCGGATCCTGCGCGATACGCACTATCTCACGTACGCGCTCGGGGGTCATGTTGAGTTCCTGCGCGACCTCCTCAATCGTAGGCTCGTGTCCGTTCTTGTGGAGCAGCATATTCTGCGCCTTCTTTACCTTCGTGATGGTCTCTACCATGTGAACGGGAATGCGGATCGTGCGCGCCTGGTCAGCAATGGCGCGGGAAATCGACTGCCTTATCCACCATGTGGCGTAGGTCGAGAACTTGTAGCCCTTGGTGTGGTCGAACTTCTCGACTGCCTTTATCAGACCGATGTAGCCTTCCTGAATCAGGTCGAGGAACGGCATGCCTCTGCCGACGAAATGCTTTGCAATGCTGACAACAAGCCGGAGGTTTGCTTCAATAAGGCGGTCGCGGGCGTACTCGTCACCGGCGCTGATCTTTTCTGCGAGCTGTATTTCCTCCTCGGCGGAAAGCAGCGGGATCCTGCCTATTTCCTTGAGGTGAACCTTGACCGGGTCGTCCACCGCAATGCCGTCAGACGAAAAATCCGCGTCCTCCTCGCTGTTGAAGTCGAGGGCGTTGTTGAGGTCGTCAGGCGCGATGTCGTCGACTATCTCAATGTTGTTCGCTTCGAGGTCGTCGTAAAGCTTGTTTATCTGCTCGGCGTCGATGTCCATTTCTTCAATGGCGTCGGTTATCTCCTTGGTAGAGAGCTTACCGCTCTGTTTTCCGCGTTCGAGAAGTTCGCTGATAACTTTTGCGTTGCTCATTGTTTTTCCTTTCCAGTTCTGAACGGATCTCGTGTTTCGAATATGTATATCATTCGAGGAAGTCCTTCAGCTTCTTGCTGCGGGTGGGGTGGCGGAGCTTGCGGAGCGCCTTGGTTTCGATCTGCCTGATACGCTCGCGCGTTACCTGGAACTCCTGACCTACTTCCTCAAGCGTTCTCTGTCTGCCGTCGATAAGACCGAATCTCAGTATGATCACGCGCTTCTCGCGCTCGGTCAGTGTGTCGAGTACTTCGCCGATGGTCTGCTTGAGCACGCTGTTGCATGCCTCGTCAGCAGGCGCGGGAGCGTCCTCGTCGGGAATGAAGTCGCCGAGGTGGCTGTCCTCCTCCTCGCCGATAGGGGTCTCAAGTGAAACGGGATCCTGCGCTATGCGGATAATCTCGCGAACCTTGTCAAGCGGCATGTTGAGCTTTTCCGCAATCTCGTCCTCGGTAGGCTCGTAGCCGTTAGCGTGGAGGAGCTGGCTCTGCATTTTCTTGACCTTCGTGATAGTTTCGACCATGTGCACCGGAATACGGATAGTACGCGCCTGGTCTGCGATAGCACGGGTGATGGACTGTCTTATCCACCATGTAGCGTAGGTGGAGAACTTGAAGCCCTTTGTGTAGTCGAACTTGTCGACCGCCTTGATAAGTCCGAGGTTGCCTTCCTGAATAAGGTCTAGGAACTGCATGCCTCGTCTTACGTACTTCTTTGCTATACTTACTACCAGACGGAGGTTTGCCTCGCTCAGGCGCTTCTTTGCGGCGGGATCGCCGTTTGCCATGCGCTCTGCGAGCTTTATCTCCTCCTCGGTGGTGAGCAGCGGGATACGTCCTATCTCCTTGAGGTAGAGCTTTACAGAGTCGTCGGCGAGCATGCCGTCGGCATCGTAGCTCTCGTCTGCGCTCTCGGTCTCGGCGAGGTCAATGAGGTTGTCAATGTCGAGATCCGCGGTGTAGTCGTCTACTATTTTAATGTTGAGGTTCTCAAGCTCTTCGTAGATGCCGTTGATCTGCTCTGCGTCAAAGTTGAGTTCCTCCAGTACGTCGGTTATCTCCTTTGTGGTGAGGCTGCCCTTCTGCTTGCCCTGCGCCAGCAGCTCGCGAAGAGTTGTTGCGCCGCCGTTGTTCTCTGTCATTTGTTTTTCTTCTCCTTTTGCTTCTGTGCGAACTCCAGCAGCTCGTCAACTGACATGCTGCCGGGGTCTTTATTATTTATATTCTCATGATACTCGTTGAGCACCGTGATGTAATCGTTCATAACGTCCTCGGAATGAGCGAACTGCGCGAAGTCGTTCAGAATGCCGTATATCCGCCCGACCTCCTGGGTCGTGAACGCTTCGTTGAAGAGCCCTCCGGTGAGGACTTGTCCGGCGTTGTGCTTCTGCTCCATGAACTCGAACACCCTGCGGTTGAACTCGGTGGCAAAGCCGCCCGTGAGCTTCCTGCGGATATATTCGAGCTTGTCCTGATTGTGGAACGCAAAGCAGATAAGCCCGCGCTCCGCTTTTTCCTCCCTGGGGAGCTTCGCGGATTCGGGATTTATCCGGTCTACATTGCGGGGATTTATCAGCTCGCGCTGTTCTTCCCGCGCAGATTTCTTCCTTTGTCGCGTAATTTCGCTCTCGACTGCAAAACGAACGGTCTCCGCGGGGATACGCGCAGTTTCGGCAGCCTTCGAGACATACACCGCCCGCTCAAGCGGGTTATGTATCGTCGCGAGGAATACTACGGCCTTCTTGAGGTACGCCGCGCGGTCCTCCTCCTTGTTGAGGTCGAGACCTGCGGACTGCTTGCCAAGCTCGTAGTTTATTGCGCCGCCGGAGGATTCGATAAGGTGGGCGAACGCCTCCGCGCCGAATTTCTTGATGTATTCGTCGGGGTCCTTAGCGCCGGACATCTGAAGCACCCGCGCCTTGACTCCCGCCTCGCTGAGCAGGTTGATGCCGCGGGAAGCGGCTTTCTGCCCTGGACCGTCCGCGTCGTAGGAAAGAATGACCTCGGATTTGCCCATGCGCCCGATGAGCCGCGCCTGGGTCGCGGTTATAGCGGTTCCCAGCGTAGCGACAGCGCTGTCAAACCCCGCCTGGTGCATGGATATCACGTCCATGTAACCCTCGCAGAGTATGAAGTAGTCCGCCTTGGAGTTCTTTGCGTAGTTGAGCGCGAAAAGGTTGTCGCGCTTCTGGAAAACGTAGGTTTCCGAGCTGTTGAGGTACTTTGCCGGGGCGTTAGGGTCGAGCGCCCTTCCACCGTAGGCGATGATATTGCCGCGGGTGTCGAAAATCGGGAACATCACGCGGTTCACGAACTTGTCGTAGACGCGGTTGTTGTTCCGAACCAGCAGGGAACCCTCCACCAGCTCGTCCTCCGAGAAACCGAGGTTCCTCATATAATAGTGTAGCTTGTGGTAGTCGTTGACTGCATAGCCGATTCCGAAGTGACGTATCGTGTGCTCTGTGAGCTGCCGCCCGGTGATGTAGTTCCAGCCGTCCGCGCCCTCCGGGGAGAAAAGCTGGCGGTGGAAGAACTTCCCGGCCTCGCGGTTCATTTCATAGAGCCGCTGGCGGCGCCTTGCGGAATCGTCGTTCCTGTCCTCCGGCATGGGAAGCCCGGCGCGCTGCGCAAGGAACCTGACGGCTTCGATGTAGTCGAGGTTCTCAATCGTGCGGATAAATGTTATCGCGTCCCCGCCCGCGCCACAGCCGAAGCAGTAGTAGCTCTGGGTGTTCGGGTAGACGTGGAACGACGGAGTACGCTCCGAGTGGAACGGGCAGCGGCAGGAATAGGTCGCCCCTGAGCGCTTCAGCTCGACATAATTTTCAATCAGCGAAACGATCTCGTTTGCGTCTCGCACTTCCTGGAGGAAGCTTTCCGGGACTGCCATGTTCTCACCCCTGTCTTATATGTGAAATAACGCCGTTCCAGCCCTTGGGGATCGTGATCTCCTTAAAGAGGTCAACGGCGTAGTCGTCGGTCATGCCGCTGATGAAATCCCCGACCGCGACCGGAAGCCCGAACCGCTCCGCGAGGGTAAGATACAGCTCCGGCATTTTTTCCGGCGTGTCTATAAAGTATTTGTAAAGGAACCGGACAATATACTGTGCCTTGTCCTTTTCGGCGATGGTAGGTTCTGCGCGGTAGACTTTCTCAAACATGAACGCACGCAGCTCGTCGTGAGCCTTTTTGGTAATATCGTCCATATGAATATTTTCCGCGCCGTTGTCGATGATGGAGCGCACCATCGTGGTTATCCTGGCGGATTTGGTAGCGCCGAGGACCTTCACCGGGAATTCCGGAAGGTCGTTCTGGCTTAACACGCCGCCGCGGATAGCGTCCTCAATGTCGTGATTGATGTATGCGATCTTGTCGCAGAGCCTTACGACCATGCCTTCCCGCGTGAAGGGCAGGGAAGCGCCTCCGGAAGTGGAGTGACCCTGGATCCCGTCGATGACCTCGGCGGTGAGGTTCAGCCCTCTGCCGTCCTTCTCGATGACCTGCACGACGCGCATTCCCTGCATGTTGTGGGAGAATCCGCCGGGCATGATCTCATTCAGAGCGCGTTCGCCGTCGTGCCCGAAAGGAGTATGCCCGAGGTCGTGCCCGAGCGCGATAGCCTCGGTGAGATCCTCATTCAGCCCGAGCGCGCGTGCAACAGTGCGGGAGATCTGGCTGACCTCCAGCGTGTGCGTGAGCCGCGTGCGGTAGTGGTCGGAGTGCGGGATAAGGAACACCTGCGTCTTGTGCTTCAGCCTGCGGAACGCCCGGCAGTGGATTATCCTGTCCCTGTCGCGCTGGAAGTCCGTGCGGATATCGTCCGGAGCCTCCGGAAGCTCGCGGCCGCGGGTGTCGGCTGCCTTGCAGGCAAATTCGCTGAGGATAAGAGCCTCGTTCTGCATGATACGTTCTCTCGGAAGCATAGCGGTTCCTTTCGCAGAATGCCAAAACGTAAAAAGGGCATAACTACCCTCATTAATATATACAGATTAAAGCTTCCTGTTCCTTTAAAAAAAACGTCAATTTGTGACATCTGCACAATAAAAAGAAAAACAATTGTGCAGAATTGCTTTAAGCAAAATCAAAGTTGAGCTTCTCAATCTCCTCGACAGAAACCGCGCCATTGCACACGTCAACGAGCTTGTCAGTGAGTTTCTGCGAGTTTTCCGCGCGTATATGGAGAACGATCCGCACGTTATCCGCGAACCGCTCGTCCTCGACGCGGGCGTCGAAATCGGCGAACACCTGCGCAAGTCTGCCGTACAGACCGTAATCCACGGTAACGGCTAGCTTGACTGCCTCGGCCATGCACTTTATCTGCGCTGCGTCAACGGCGTCCTTGGCGCCCTTGGTGTAGGCGCGTACGAGTCCCCCGGCTCCGAGAAGCACGCCGCCGAAGTACCTCGTGACAACGCAGCATACGTCGGTCAGCCCCTCCTTGCGGAGCACTTCGTAAATCGGGACTCCTGCCGTGCCGCCGGGTTCGCCGTCGTCGGAGTGGCGCGCGGCGTTGTTCTCACGCAGAATATAGGCGTAGCAGTTGTGCGTAGCCTTTCGGTGCATCGCGCGTATCTCCTCAATGAACGCGACCGCCTGTTCCTCGGTCTGGACAGGGCAGAGGTAGCCGATGAATTCGGACTTCTTTTCAATGAATCTGGCTTCGCAGCGGCGCGCGATGGTCTTATATTCCATGAGTCCTCCATAAACGCAAAAACACACGCAGGAAAATCGAGCGTGTGTTTTTTACTACATTAGTACTACCTGTTACTGTGCAATTACTTGCCCATGTTGTAGCGCTTCTTGAATCTGTCAACACGTCCGCCGGAGTCAACCAGCTTCTGCTTACCTGTGAAGAACGGATGGCACTTGGAGCAGATTTCTACTCTGATGTCCTTCTTGGTAGAACGTGTCGGGATCTCATTACCGCAAGCGCATCTGATAACAGTAGCTTCGTATGCGGGATGAATACCTTCCTTCATTGATTTTCACCTCAATCCGTATATGCCAAACCCTGGTTTGCTTACCATCAGCGGTTCAGACTATGGCATAGTCATTAACAATTATATAGTATATCACAATTCTTCCGAAATTGCAATAGGTTTTTCAAAATTTTTTGAAAAAATTTCGGAAATTGTGAAACTACATCAGAAATCAGAAGCCGAGGATCTTTGTGAAGTCAGCGGAGAGCTTCTCCTGGAGAGCCACAGCGTCAGCCTTCTTAGCGCCAGTGGTGGTGTAGTAAACCTTGATCTTGGGCTCGGTGCCGGAGGGTCTGATAACAACGCTTGCGTTATCCTGGAGGAAGAAAGTGATAACATTGGACTTCGGCAGGGTGATCTGTTCAGTCTTGCCGTCAGCGGAGGTCTTTACGGAAGCTTCGTAGTCAGCGGTTGCAACTACGCTCAGACCGCCGATAGCCTTCGGACCGTTCTTTCTGAGGTCGGACATGATCTCGCTCATGCGCTCCATGCCGCTCTCGCCCTCGCAGGTGAAGGTGTCGAGCTTGTTGAAGTATACGCCGTACTCGTCGTACATTCTCTTTCTCGCCTCGATGAGGGAGATACCCTTTGTGCGGTAGAAAGCAGCCATTTCGCAGATGAGCATGGAAGCTACGACGGCGTCCTTGTCGCGTACATAGCCGCCTGCGAGGTAGCCGTAGCTCTCCTCGAAGCCGAAAATGTAGCGGTTCTCCTCGCCCTTAGCCTTGAGGAAGCCGATCTGCTCGCCGATGAACTTGAAGCCAGTGAGTACTTCGCGGAGCTCAACGCCGTACTTCTTGCAGATTGCCTTGGTGATGTCAGTGGTAACGATGGTCTTTACTGCAACGGGGTTCTTGGGCATGGTGCCGAGAGCGATACGCTCCTTGCAGATGTATTCGAGGAGCAGCGCGCCGACTTCGTTGCCGGTGAACAGCTCGTAGTGGTCGCCGTCGGGAACTGCGATACCTACACGGTCGCAGTCGGGGTCGGTAGCGAGCAGCAGGTCAGGCTTCTCGGTCTCGCAGAGCTTCAGACCGCAGGCGAGAGCTTCCTTGATCTCGGGGTTCGGATAGGGGCAGGTGGGGAAGTTTCCGTCGGGGTTCTCCTGCTCGGGAACAACTACAACGTCCTTGACGCCGATCTCTCTGAGAATGCGGCGTACGGGCTTGTTGCCGGTGCCGTTCAGAGGAGTGTAAACTACCTTCAGACCGCTGGAAGCAACAAGGTCGGTATGCAGACCCTGCTCCTTGACCTTAGCCATGTAAGCGTCGATAACGTCGTCGCCGATGAAGCTGATCATGCCGTCGGCCACAGCCTTGTCGAAATCGGTGGACTTAACGCCGTCGAAGATGTCGATAGCGTTGATCTTGGCGAGAACAGCCTCGGCAGCCTCGAGAGTGAGCTGGCAGCCGTCGTTGCCGTATACCTTGTAGCCGTTGTACTTAGCAGGGTTGTGACTGGCTGTTACCATTACGCCTGCGCCGCAGTCCAGCGCTCTTACCGCCCAGGAAAGCATAGGAGTAGGCATGAGCTCCTTGTAGATATGTACCTTGATGCCATTTGCTGCGAGAACTTCGGCAGCGCTCTTGGAGAAGTAGTCGGACTTGATGCGGCTGTCGCAGGAGATAGCTACGGACTTCTTCTCGCCGCTTGCGAGGATATACTCAGCAAGACCCTGAGTAGCCTTCTTAACGGTGTAAACGTTCATTCTGTTGGTGCCTGCGCCGATAACTCCGCGCAGACCTCCTGTGCCGAACTCGAGGTCGCGGTAAAAACGGTCGTTCTTGCCGTCCTCGTCGTCCTTTATGCTCTCAAGCTCAGCCTTGAGATCGGGGTCAGCAGTTGCCTTTGCGAGCCACTGTTCATAGAGCTTCTGTATGTCTGCCATTGATAAATCCTCCTGTTATTCTGTTCAAATCAGGCGAGTAATAGTACACTACTCCCTGAGTAATCACAAGTATTATAACACACTCTTGGCAAAATTTCAAGAGGTCTGCCGGAAAATATTTAGTTAAAAACGGATTTTTTTCTTACTTAAAAACTTTGATTTCATTAGCGCGAAAATTTTATCAACGGCACTTGACAAATCGGAGAATTTATGATATGATATATCTGGTTAGAAAACACTAATCCGAATGCAGAGTCTATTCTGCATTATATTTTGAAGTTTGGGTTAGTGCAGACTAATATCGAGAATAAAACTCCACGAAATGAACAGGATAAGGTGAGAGCTATGTCAAAGGAAGAATGCAGGCGTTTTGAGAAGAAGCTTGCGTTTCATACGGCGCCGTCTCTACTTGGGATAAAGTGCGCGAGTCTTTTTACGCTGTCGCGCAGCGAGTTCGACATATGCGGAAACGCGCGCAGATTCAACCGCCGCGCCGCCGCGAGGGGACTGAAGATAAAGGTACTCCGCGAGGAGTGCTCCTGCGCGGGACGTTCGCTGATACTTGTCTACAGCCCGAAGCTGCTTGCGGCGAGGCTCAGCGCGCCGGAAAACCGCGAACTCCTGAGAGAGTACGGCTACACGGACGACCTGCCGCTTGACGAGTGCCTTGAGCGGCTCTCGGAGCGCACGAAGTGCGACGATTTCCCACACGAAATCGGAATTTTCCTTGGCTATCCTGCGGAGGACGTCCGGGGATTCGTGGAGAATGGCGGCTGCAATTACAAGCTGTGCGGCTGCTGGAAAGTATATGGCAGCGTGGAGAGCGCCCGCCGGAAGTTCGCAGCCTACGACCGATGCAGGGAATACCTCTGCGGCAGGCTGGAGCAGGGCGAGGACCTCTACCAGGCGCTGAAGATATCATAAGGAGGACAACTACTATGAAAATTGCAGTTATTTATTGGAGCGGAACAGGCAACACAGAGGCTATGGCTTCCGCAGTCGCAGAGGGTGCTGGCGCTGAGCTTTACTCGGTTTCCCAGTTCTCCGGCGATGTTTCCGAATATGACAGACTGGCGTTCGGCTGCCCGGCTATGGGCGCCGAGAACCTTGAAGAAGGCGAGTTCGAGCCGTTCTTTGAAGGAATCGAAAGCAAGCTCTCCGGCAAGAAGGTAGCGCTGTTCGGTTCCTATGGCTGGGGCGACGGCGAATGGATGCGCGAGTGGGCTGAGCGCGTCAGGAATGACGGCGCAGTTCTCGTTAATGACGAGGGTCTGATAGCCAACGAGACTCCCGACGACGCAGCCCTTGCCGACTGCAAGGCTCTCGGAGCCAAGCTTGCCGAATAAGCACAAAGTTTTGACCGTTCCCGAAGGATCAAATTATCTCCAAGCGTTTTCTAATTTTGCCATGCGCAGTAAAATGCGCATGGCTTTTTTTCGCAAGTTTCACGGAACTGTCGATAATTGACGCACGAAATTTTCCCCATTGCTTGACAAATCTCCCGCGCGGGGTTATACTATATAAAACGAATGGAGGCGGTTCGATGACGGATATTCAGAAGGGGCTTTCCCAGAGCGTAGCCGATGAGAAGATACGCCGCGGGGAATGCAACGGCAGCTTTTCGGTGAAGTCAAAGAGCGTCGGCAGGATCTTCGCGGACAATATTTTCACGCTGTTCAACCTGATAAATGTGATAATAGCCGTGCTGGTGGCTCTTGTCGGAGCCTACCGCAACATGCTTTTCATGGGGGTTATCCTCTGCAATATAGCGATAGGAATATTCCAGGAGATACGCTCAAAGCGCATTATAGACAGGCTTTCCGTGATTTCGGCTCCGAAGGCTCATCTGCTGCGCGATGGGGAGGAAACGATCCTCCCGGTTTCGGACATTGTACCGGGGGACATCATGCTGCTTTCCGCGGGACGGCAGATATGCGCCGACGGAACCCTCGTTCAGGGGGCGCTTGACGTTGACGAGAGCCTTCTCACCGGCGAGAGCGAAACGGTGACGAAGCGCCCGGGTGACGTGCTGTATTCGGGCAGCTTTGTTGTGAGCGGCTCGGCGCGGGCGGAGGTCACGAAGGTAGGCGCGGAGGCTTACGCGAACAGCATATCGGCAAGCGCGAAGAAGCCGAAGAAGCGGCATTCCGAGATGATGAGCGCAATCAACAGCATAATTTCGGTGATCTCGGTGTGCATACTTCCGTTTGCGCTGATACTGTTCACCAAAGCGCTTTTCGTTGCCCGGGAGGAGCTTCAGTACTGCGTGACGAGCACGGCGGCAGCGGTTATCGGAATGATACCGGAGGGTCTTGTGCTGCTCACCAGTATAGCGCTTGCGGTAAGTTCGATAAGGCTTGCAAAGCGGCAGACGCTGTGCCAGGATCTGTACTGCGTTGAGAGTCTCGCCCGCGTGGACGTCCTATGCCTTGACAAGACCGGAACGATAACCACGGGAAAAATGCAGGTCAGCGGCGTAAAGCTGCTTGATGAAGCGTATCCTGCGGAGTCGGCGCTTGCGGCGCTCGCCGGAGCGATGGGACCCGAAAACCAGACGATGGCGGCTATTGCGGAGCGTTTCCCGGACGGTACGGGCGCGTGTCTAAAAAAGGAGCCGTTCTCCTCGGCGAGGAAGTGGAGCGGCGCCCAAGTTGAGGGCTTCGGGACGCTGATACTCGGCGCGCCGAGCTTTGTTCTGCCTCCCGAGGAATACGCGGAGCTGAGCGGCGAGTGCAGTGAATATTCCGGGAAGGGTCAGCGGGTGCTGCTTCTGGCGCATTCTGAGGAGCCGCTGCCCGGAAAGGCGCTTCCGGGAGGGCTGTCTCCGAAGGCGCTGGTGATACTCTCGGACGAGATACGCGAGAGCGCACCGGAAACGCTGCATTATTTCCGCGAACAGGGGGTAACGCTGAAGGTCATCTCCGGCGACGATCCGGTGACGGTTTCAAATGTGGCGCTGAAAGCGGGGCTTCCGGACGCAGGAAAATACGTGGACGCTTCGCTGCTTTCCGATGAGGATATCCCGCAGGCGGCGAGTGAGTACGCGGTATTCGGCAGGGTGACTCCCGCCCGGAAGCTGGCGCTTGTTCAAGCGCTGAGAGCCGCAGGACATAAGGTCGCGATGACCGGAGACGGCGTAAACGATGTGCTCGCGCTCCGTGAGGCGGACTGCTCGGTCGCTATGCAGTCAGGAAGCGACGCGGCGCGCTGCGTTTCGCAGCTTGTCCTGCTGGATTCGGACTTTTCCTCGATGCCGCTCGCAGTGCAGGAGGGAAGGCGCTGTATTAACAATATCCAGAGGTCGGCGGCGCTTTTCCTTGTCAAGACGATATTCTCGTTCCTGCTGGCGTTTATGTTCATGTTTGCGGCGTCCGCGTATCCTTTCCAGCCGATACAGCTGACGCTGATAAGCGCGCTGTTTATCGGTGCGCCGTCGTTTCTGCTGGCGCTTGAGCCGAACCACGACCGCGTGCAGGGAAGCTTCATTGCGAATGTGATGAAACGCGCTCTCCCCGGCGGACTTACCGTAGTGCTTGGAATAGGCGCGCTTCTGGTGCTCCAGAATGTGTTTTCTATCCCGCAGGAGCGGCTGTCCGTGATGGCTGTTTTCAATACGGCGGCGGTGTGCTTTGGTGTGCTTATCGGCGTGTGCCGGCCGTTCAGAAAGTGGCATACGGCTATGATTGCCGCTGTGGCTGCGGCTTTCTGCGCGGCTTCCTGGCTGTTTGGAGGGCTGTTCTACATTACTCCGCTCAACTGGCGGGAGTGGCTCTGCCTGGCGGTGATGATCCCGGCTTCGCTTGTGATTCTTTACGGACTCCGCCTGCTTCTCGGGAAGCTTCTTTCGAGGTGGTCGGGAGGATTCCCAGCGGCTTCGAGGCTGAAAAAAGCGGCGGCCGTGGCGGTGCTGTCGCTTTCGGCGGTGTACGCGCTTTGGTTCGGAACGGTTTTCACCGACCACATGTGCGTTGCATCCGGAGCCGAACCGATGTTCGCGCGCCAACAGCCCGACGGCTCCTGGCAGGGCGTGTTCTATAGAATAAATAACGGCACTGTCCTGATTTTCGGGCAGAAGGGCGAATAAAAAAATACCGGAGCGAATAACTCCGGTATTTCTGTTTATTTTGCTGATTGTTCCTTGATCTTATCAAGGATCTCGTTTGTCTTGAAATCCTTCGGGTTGTTTCCGGGAACGGGATTCGGCGTAGTCGTGTACATATTTCCGCTCTTGATAAGCGAGGTTATCAAGAGGAACTCAGTTCCGATGCGGGACGTGATGTCCTTTTCGGGGAACATGCACATGTGAGTAGCACAAAGCGCGCTGATACCGTATGTATAAGTCCACATGTGCTGGAAAAGCACCTTGGATTCTTCCGTATTAAGACCGTAGTCGCGGCTGATAACCGATGTGCAGAGATCCTCGTATTCGCCGAGGTTTCCGAAGAAAGAGCCGGGATTTACAGGCTCATGGTTTTCGGTCATGAAAATGAGCTGGAACAGTTTCGGCTCAGTGATCGCGAACCGCACCATGCGTACGCCGGCTTCCTTGAAAGCAGGAGTGAAGTTGACGATTTCGCGGATATAGCTGTTGAACTTTTCGGTGGCAGCCTTACGAACCTCGCGGATAACCTCGTCCATGCTGTTGAAAACAGTGAAGATAGGACGCGCTGAGCTTCCCATCCACTCTCCGAGATTGCGTGTTGTTAAGTAATCTATGCCCTTTTTACTGACGAGATCGACTGCGGAGGCAACGATCTCCTCACGGGTGAATTTTGGCTTTGGCGGCATTTTTTGACCTCCTTAACTGCATAGCAGTTATAATCCAGGTGATATAATCATCGCTGTGAGCGCTTCACAATTCATTATATCACAACTAGTATTTTTTGTCAACTTAAATTTAAGGTAACTGTAAAATAAATTAACACCGTGTGCCGTAAGCACGGAATTTGCAGGTTTCCTTGAGGTTGCAGTCCTCGCAGCTCCGGCGCTTCTTGTCCAGTTCGCCGCGGAACAGACCTATAACGCCGATGATGGTTTTCCTGGGTGTGAGCATATGAGTTGCCGTGCAGCATACGCCGATTTTTCTTACCGCGTCCACGGAAGCGATGAGCAGCGGAGCGCACTCAATTGGGAAATCGCCGTAGCCTGCGCCGTAGCACCATGTTGTAGCGTACCCGGGCATGTTGTTGATGATGTCCTGACGCGCCTCCTCGTTGACCTGCTCGACCATTGCATTTGCGAGTGCGTCGGTGATGAGCGCCTTCATTGAGTCGGAAACGTCCAGCTTCTTCAGGAATCTGTCAGCCGAGGACGACAGCGTCGAGCAGACCACAGCCGCCTTGTCGCAGCCGCGGAGGTGCTCCGCGATGTCGTGACCCTCAAGCTCGAAATCGCAGTCGGAGAGGAAAATCTCCCTGCCGCTTCGCTGGATATTGAACACACGCCAAACAAACTGCGGGCGCGCTTCTTTTAAAAGCTCCTGCTCGCACTGGTCGATGACCGCGCTGATCCTTTCGTCAGGCTCATGGGTGTAGCCCATGTAGCGGAGCGCTTCAGCACGGTTGATCTGTGTAATTTCACTTGTCACAGCGTATCACCTTTTCTATGCTTTCAGTAATTTTTCTTGCAACGTAGGGGTTGTTCATTGTGTAGAGATGAATGCCGTCCACGCCGTGGGCAACAAGGTCGATTATCTGGTCGACTGCGTAGGCGATGCCTGCGTCGCGCATTGCTTCGGGGTTGTCGCCGTAGCGGTTTATCATCTTCGTGAACTTCACCGGAAGGCTCGCGCCGCACATTGAGACCATTCTCTGCACCGACTTTGCGTTAACGCAGGGCATGATACCTGCTTCAATAGGAACGTCGATCCCGGCAATACGCGCCTTCTCAAGGAACTCGATAAAGCTCGAGTTATCGAAGAAAAGCTGCGAAATAAGGTGGGAAGCGCCTGCGTCCACCTTTTTCTTCAGATGGAGGATATCTTCGACCATCGACGAAGCCTCCGGGTGGACTTCCGGGTAGCAGCCGCCGGAGAACGACAGATTAGAACGCGGCTTCATGTATTCGATGAGGTCGCTTGCGTGGAGGAATTCGTTCTTCGGGGGAAAATTCGGATTGATGTCGCCGCGGAGCGCGAGGACGTTTTCAATGCCGTTCGCCTCGAATTCCTTGATCTTCTCGTCAATGTCGGCATGCGTGGAGTTCACGCAGGTAAGGTGCGCGATGGACTCGGTGCCGAGATTCTCCTTGATGTGGCGGACAAGCTCGGTGGTGGTAGCTCCCGCGGCGGAACCGCCCGCGCCGTAGGTCACGCTTATGAAATCGGGGTGAAGGTCTCCAAGCTGATCAAGCGTGTCATAAATAACGGATACATCGGCGTCCTTCTTTGGGGGGAATACCTCAAAGGAGAACACGGTATGGCCGTTTTTGAACAGTTCAGGTATTTTCATAGATGTCTTGATGTCTCCGTTTATTTGTTTTCTTCCAGGAACTTTTTCAGCCCGGACGCTATCTGGTCGGGGCAGGAGGTCGGCTTGTTTCCGCAGGAGATGCCGTTGAGGCGCTCGATTACGTCCTCCAGCTTCATTCCCTTGACGAGGGAGGCGATACCTTTGAGGTTGCCGTTGCAGCCGCCTACAACTTCGAGGTCTTTTACAACGCCGTTTTCGATATCAAATACCATTTTACGCGAACATACGCCGCGGGGATAGAATTCGTAAGTCATGTTTTTTACACCGCCTGTATTTAATTATTTGCCGCTCTTGAGCCATTCTGCCGCAACCGCGTCTGCGACTGCGCTGGCAACGGACTTGTCGAGCGCGCTGGGGATAATGTAGTCAACAGAGAGCTTGTCGTCGGTCACGAGATCGGCGATAGCGTGAGCCGCAGCCAACTTCATGTCCTCGGTGATAGCCTTTGCGCGTACCTTGAGCGCTCCCTTGAACACGCCCGGGAATACCAGTACATTGTTTATCTGGTTGGGGTAGTCGCTTCTGCCGGTGCCCACGATGTAGGCTCCGCTCTGCTTTGCGAGGTCATAGGTGATCTCAGGCTCGGGGTTAGCCATCGGGAAGAGAATGGGCTTCTCCGCCATGGACTTCACCATCTCGGGAGTTACGAGGTTCGGCTTGGAAACGCCGACGAATACGTCCGCACCCCTGAGTGCGTCCGCGAGACCGCCCTTGATGTTCTTCTTGTTGCTCATCTGAGCCATCTCGGCGTGCGCGGGATTGTCGTAATGATCGTCGCGGTTGAGGATACCGCAGAGGTCTACCATAACGAGATTTCCAACGCCCAGCTTGAGCAGGAACTTGCCGATAGCGATACCCGCAGAGCCTGCGCCGTTGATAACTACAGTGACGTCCTCAAGTTTCTTTCCTGCGAGCTTTACGGCGTTGAGCATAGCCGCGCCGACAACTATCGCGGTACCGTGCTGGTCGTCGTGGAATACCGGAATATCCAGCTTTTCCTTGAGCTTTGCTTCGATCTCAAAGCAGCGGGGAGCGGAGATATCCTCAAGATTGATGCCGCCGAAGCTGTCGGAGATAAGCTCGATGGTGCGTACGATCTCATCGGGATCCTTGCTTTTTATGCAGAGAGGGAACGCGTCCACTCCGCCGAATTCCTTGAACAGACAGCACTTGCCCTCCATAACGGGCATGCCTGCGAGTCCGCCGATGTCGCCGAGACCGAGCACGGCGGTGCCGTCGGTGATGACTGCAACGAGGTTGCTGCGGCGTGTGAGCTTGTAGGAAAGCTCCGGATCCTTTGCGATCTCAAGGCAGGGCTGTGCAACGCCGGGAGTGTACGCAAGGGAGAGATCCTCGCGGGTGTTGATAGGAGCGCGGGAGATGACCTCCAGCTTTCCGCCCCATTCGTAGTGCTTCTGTAGTGCTTTTTCTTTGATGTCCATGTTGTTTCCCTCTTAAATATGTATTATGCTTTACCCTTATGGGTGATTATCCTGTTGAGCGACTCGTCGGGAGTCGTGTTGGAACCTATCTGGATAGCGTAGTGATTGTAGAATCCGTGGAAGTCTGACCCACCGGTCACCAACAGACCGTTTGCGGCGGCGATGTCCTGGAGCTGCGCCCGGTACTGCTCGTCGGCGCTCTGGTGCCAGACCTCTACGCCGTCTATCTCGTGCCTGGAGGCAAGCTCCTCAAGCAGGGCGGTGCTGTCGTAGACCTTCGGGTGCGCCATTACCGAGATACCGCCGGAAGCGCGTATCAGCGTGGTAACGAAATGCACGTCCGGGTAGAAATCCGCCTCGGAAGCGACTTCATCGGCGCAGATACCCTCCTTCGCGTCGAAAATGGAGTCGTAAACGTCGCCGTAAAGCTCGGTGGTGTATCCGTAGTCCATCAGCGCGTGCATGATGTGGCATTTGTAGATTGCCTTGCTTCCTGCGGAGTAGCGCAGAATGCTCTCGAGCGTTATCGGGTATTTGTCGAGCACCTTGACCGCCATACGCTTTCCAAGCTCCATTCTGCCGGTGGAAGTACGCAGGCACAGCCCCTCGAGACGGTCGGGCTTTGCGGGCATGTAGCACAGGATATGTACTTTCTTTTTACGCTCGCTGTCGAACGCGGAGAATTCCACCGCCGGGATAACGTTCACGTTGTAGCGCTTTCCGAGCACTGCGGAGCGTGAAAGGGACGCAAGGCTGTCGTGATCGGTTATCGCAAGGCACCGGACGTCGTTCCTGTCAGCCTGGCGGATAACGTCGGATATACCGAGCGAGCCGTCGGAGATCGTTGTGTGGCAATGCAGATCTGCTTTCATTAAGTCACCTCGTATTAACATCTCCCGGGGGATTCCGGGATCGGGATACGCTTTAGCCGAGTACATACGCTATTAAATATTATACCACTTTCTGCGTTTTAATGCAAGTGTTTTTATGATAATTCAGCAAATTATCGTACAAAAGCGCGGAAAAGCTGCGGCAAGTTGACTTATCGTCCGATGTGTGGTATACTTTTTATTACTAAAGGAGGTGCGGGCATGGAGCGGACAGAGCTTGAGCGGGACGGGTTCCTCGGGTGTTTTTTCAGTGGGACGCGCCGTCCTGATATGGCGGTGATACGCGCGGGAGATCTGAATGAAAGCATGGAGCAGGCGTTGGAGAGCAGTCAGTTTCTTATTGACGCGGGATTTACCGTGCTCGTGCTGTGCCTGTGCCCGGAGGGTCGGCGGAGCGCCGTCCCCGCTGAATACGCCGAGCACGCTGTAAAGTGGCTCCGGGAGCGGCTCGGAGAGAATATCCGAACTGCGATGACCGGTACTTCCGGGGGCGCGCTGTATACGCTCACCTGCGCATGCTTCATTCCGGAGATAGTCTGCGCGGCGGTGTGCTCGCCGTTCGATCACATGATGGAAGGGACGGCGGGACGCAGACCTGCGGGCAGTTCCGTGATATCCCGGGGCGGCGGGGATATGCCGTTCACGCCATGGGACGTCCTGCGGAAGGGAAGCGCCGGAGCGTTCGTAAAGGGGCTGTTTTCAAAAGGTTACGGGCCGCACCGTATGCCGAGGTACATATTTGACATCAATGGAACAGTTCCGGAGTCGGCTCTGCCGCTTGAAAAGATGAACTGCGACATACTGATACTGGCGTCTGAAAATGACGACGTACTCCCCGCCGAAGAAGCCGCCCGGCGCATTGAGGAAGCGATACGCACGCCGGATTACCCGCACCTTGTGGTAACGCGCATTTATGAGCACGGGAGCCACATTCTGGGCTGTACCATCAGCGAGAAGCGCATGAATAAGGTCAGCCGCAGCCTTAAAGCCTGGAGGCTCCGGTCAAAGGAGTGCGCAGAGGCGCTGGCGGACAGTCAGCGGCTGATAATCGAGTTTTTCGACAGGGCAAGTATGATATGAATTAGCCGGAGCGATTCGTGGCGCGCTCCGGCTAATTTCGCGCTGCTATGCGGATTGACGGGAGTCCGGATTCATGCCTCCGGAAGCGCCGGTTAGCCTTGCTTGGCGTACTGCTGAGCCAAGTAAGAGATGGTTAACAAACTTTTTTGAAGTTAGTAACTTCTAACCTATTGCAAAATGACGAGAAATGTTGTATAATACAGTTGTATGTCCGGGCAGACTTCTCCGGACAAAATGTTGAAAGGAGTTCAAACAACAATGACTTATTCTCATGAAGTTGAAAACATGTGTCCCGTAGCACAGGGCGTTGCACACGGCGCTGCGCCTATCCCCGAAGAAGCAAAGTGGGTAAAGGCTAAGGAGATCACCGACATCAACGGCTTCACACACGGTATCGGCTGGTGCGCACCCCAGCAGGGTACCTGCAAGCTGTCCCTCAACGTAAAGGGCGGCGTTATCCAGGAGGCTCTCGTTGAGACCATCGGCTGCTCCGGTATGACTCACTCTGCTGCTATGGCAGCTGAGATCCTCCCCGGCAGAACCATTCTTGAGGCTCTCAACACCGACCTCGTTTGCGACGCTAT
>DQFX01000031.1:118342-118467 GCA_003531585.1 Oscillospiraceae bacterium
ATCGTTTACGGCAGAACCCAGTCCGCTTTCTCTGAGGACGGTCTTGCGATCGGCGCAGGCCTTGAGGACCTCGGTAAGGGTCTCCGTTCCCAGATCGGTACAATGTACGGTACTCTGAAGAAGGG
>DQFX01000015.1 GCA_003531585.1 Oscillospiraceae bacterium
TCAAACAAGGTTTTTAGAGGTGACCTTATATTGTCGATGTCCGTGGTTTCACACTTTGAAATCAACTTTTTTCGCACGGTACTGAGGGGAAACCCTTTCCCCTCTCCCCTCTTTTTCCCCCTGCTCGTTTTTCCACGCATAATTCATGCCTTCATTAAAAACATCAGTCACGCACATGCGTGCTTGGCGGACTTTTCGAATCGTTGCCGCTTATATTCATTGCAACCTAAAACAAGATCCCGGATTAGGGTAAATAATCCGAGATCTGGCGGTATTTTTCCAACATCTCCGCTTCGGAGATCGTACGGTTTGCCGGGCTTGTGGACGGCAGGCAGACCGCCTTCATCGAATCCGGGAAGAACCTTTCGTACAGCGCCTGCGCCTTCTTTCCGGTGGTAAATACAGCCCTGATATCCGCCTGCTGGAATATCGTATCAAGCCGGTTCGGGACAGCGTTCTTAATGCTGCTGTCAGAAGCGCCGTTAATGCTGCACTCCGCAAGGACGTCCCACAGGGCTACGCCGCGGCGCAGGCACATTTCTCGCCTGCCCGTGATATCCGCCGGAGTCTCCTCTCCTAGAACCTCGCTCAGCATGCGCCAGAAGCGGTTCTGCGGGTGCATATAGTAAAACCCCCGCTCCCTGGATTTGGGCGAGGGTATCGTCCCGAGGATCAGAACCCGGGAATTTTCATCGAAAACCGGCGGGAACTCATGCTCGACCCGCGCAGTGTGCTTCTCAGAACTCATAGTCAACGCTGTGGGACTCGGTGCGTATCGACTTGCAGAACTTCGACACCTCGACATGCAGCGGGTTAGTGGAGTATGCCTTCAGCGCCTCCAGGCTGTCGAACTCGCTGACAAGAACCGCGTCGAAGCTGCGGTCTGAAGGGTTCATGTTAATTCCGACCTCCATCGCGCGTATCTCCGGGATCTGACCCTTCAGCGCGAGCAGTCTGTCGCGGAATATCAGCATGTTGTCATGCTCGCCTTCTTTGAACTTCCACATAACGATGTGCTTGATCATACTGTACCTCTTAAATGACAATGTACCTGCCCTGGGTCATGACCGGGGCGGTCTCAAGTATGTAATCCTTGTTGCGGTGCATTCCCTTGCTGTGAAGGTGATCTTCGGTGCATTTTTCGGCGGTCGCAGGAGTGTTGTTCTCGCGGCTGAGGTGTCCGAGGATCAGCTTTGTAGTACCGCTTGCCACCAGCTTCGCCGCCATTTCCGCAGCCGCATTGTTGGACAGATGCCCCTTCTCGCCTGCGATACGCCGCTTCAGGTCGGTGGAGTAATTCAGGTTTTTCGCCAGCATTGCCGGATCGTAGTTGCTCTCGAGCAGCACCGCTTCACAACCGAGCAGGTTCTTTTCAACCTCCGCCGTGAGCTTTCCCAGGTCGGTGCAGACCGCGATTTTCTTCCCCGCGTACTTCACGACATACCCCACGCTTTCCGGTGTATCATGCGGCGTGTGGAACGCCGTCACCTCGAAATCAGCGCTCTGGTACGGCTCGTGCAGAACGTCATAAATGCGGACTTCCTCCGGGATAGTTTCGCGAACATCCCGACGGAGCGCCTGAATTGTTCCCGTGCTTGAGAAAATCGGGATATTCGTGTGCTTCGTGAGCTGTAACAGCCCCTTTACATGATCAATATGCTCGTGCGTGATGAACAGCGCCTCTATCTGGGACATTGAGGTGTCGATGAGTTCCAGCGAGTTTTTCAGCGCCCGGAAGCTGCACCCTGCGTCGATCAGGATACCATGCCCCTTCGTGCCGATAAACGTAGCATTCGCGCTGCTGGAGCTGCAAATCGGGAATATCCTCGCCATCAGAGAGCCTTTCTGAGCAGCTTTTCCTCAGCGGTGGGGTCAGGCTCGTCGACCTTCTGGATATCAGCGCCAAGGCTGCGGAGCTTGACTTCCATGTTCTCGTAGCCGCGCTCCACATGGTGGATATCGTAAATTTCGGTAACTCCCTCAGCTCCGAGAGCCGCAACGATAAGCGCCGCGCCTGCGCGCAGGTCGGTAGCCTTGACCGGAGCGCCCTTGAGACGCTCAACGCCCTCGATAACAGCGACTCTGCCCTCTACGGAGATATTCGCGCCCATTCTGCGAAGCTCGTCAACATAGCGGAAGCGGTTGTCGAAAATGCTTTCCGTTACCATGCTGGCACCCTTTGCACATGTCAGGACTGCCGCCATCTGTGGCTGCATATCCGTCGGGAAACCCGGGTGCGGGTTGGTCTTTATGCTGGTTCCAAAGTACTCAGGGCCGCCGATGACTCTTACCGCATCGTCGAACTGCTCGACCTGCACGCCTATCTTAACTAGCTTCTGGGTGATGGGCTCAAGGTGCTTCGGAATAACGTTTCTAATAAGAATATTGCTTCTTGCTGCGGCAGCTATCGCCATGAACGTACCCGCCTCGATCTGGTCGGGGATAACGCTGTAGGTGGTGCCGTGGAGGTACTTCACGCCGCGTATCTTGATAACGTCGGTGCCTGCACCGAGGATATCCGCGCCCATGCTGTTGAGGCAGTTGGCGAGGTCGACAACGTGAGGCTCCTTCGCTGCGTTTTCGATTATTGTGAGGCCGTCAGCCTTGACCGACGCCATGATGGCGTTGATGGTGGCTCCGACGGTGTTCTTGTCAAAGAAGATCTGGGTCCCGACCAGCTTATCGGCGCGGAGATTCACCATTCCGCCGTCGATCTCGTACTCAGCGCCGAGCGCCGAGAAACACTTGAGGTGCTGGTCGATGGGACGGTCGCCGAGATTGCAGCCGCCGGGCATGGATACGTGAGCGCTGTGGAAGCGCCCGAGCAGAGTCCCGAGGAAATAGGTGGTGGCTCTCATGAGCTTCGCCTTCTCGTAGGGAACAGGAATATTCTGAAGCTGACGCGTGTCGATCTCGACGGTTGTCTTGTTCAGCATGCGTATTTTTGCGCCCATCTCGGACATTATCTGTAATGTGATGCTGACATCGCTGATATTCGGTATATTTTCAATGATGCAGGGCTCGTCTGAAAGAATGGTGCACGGCAGTATAGCAGCGACCGCGTTTTTCGCGCCGCTTATGAACACCTCTCCGCTCAGTTCTTTTCCGCCCTTTATAACGTATTTCTCCAAAACTGCACTTCCCCCTTGCCCCCGCTGACGCAGAGACATTTTATATATGCAGCCGCAAAAGCAGCCGGATATGTCGGTATGTAAGCTCAGGGCATAGTTATCCCTTAAATATTTACACCATTACATTATAACACACAACCACAGAAATTTAAAGCGTAATTTGCAAAAAAAAAACTCCGAGTTATTCATTTTGGAATTTTTCACAAAAATATTTGTTAAGTTTGAATAAATTTATTGAAAAATCCGTCTCTCAATAATCGAAAAGTGTAACACTATTATTGACTGAACGGATTATAATTAATCATCGGACATGTGATATTCCGCATATTACCGCCAATGAAACAGGTTTTCACAAATTTCGTTCCGAAGTATCGGATTATTTGCCAGAATTAATCACGCGTTTTTGTGCAGAATTGCCACTTGCAATAATTTACCCGCTGTATTATAATGTTCATTGAACATTGGAGATAATTCTGCTTCCCCGCAGACGTTCTCCGAATCGGCGAAAGCCAGTTTACACAGTTTAACTGTAAATTGTTAGGAGGAATTATTTCATGAAGATCAGAAACATCGTTTCCGCAGCAGCCGCCTGCGCAGTTGCAGCAGCCGCACTGGTAATCCCCACCTCTGCTGAGGAGAGCTATGTTGCAGGTATCACATGGCAGTCGTCCAGCTACTATTTCCGCAACACTATCGCTCAGTCCGAGCTGCTCTACTGGGACAACGACCTCGGCGAGGCTGCTCCGCTTGAAGGCGCTACCTACACCGACGCCAACATCACCGGCGACGGCGAGTACACCGTTACCCTCGATGGCGTTAACGACGGCGGCTGGAACATGCTCAAGCTCGAGAGCAATATCGACCTCGACGCTACGCCTGACGTAAAGTTTGAGATCACCTCTGTTGAGCTCAACGGCACCGCTGTTGACTTCGACAAGGACGCAGCTGTAATGAGCGTTGACGCTGCTACAAAGAGCGATGATTATTCCGATTGGGATTTCGATATCAAGAACACTGCTCGTATCCAGCTCATCAACGTATACGACAACCTCGCAGCTATCCCGAACGACACCTACGAGTCCATCAAGGTAACATTCACCGTTACCGGTCTTGGCGGCGGCGAAGCTGCGGCTGATGACAACACCGCAGCAGCAGAGGACACAGCACCTGTTGAAACCGGCGCTGACAAGGGTTCCCCTGACACCGGCGTTGAGGGCGTAGCTGCTCTTGCAGGTATCGCAGTTGTTGCCGGCGGCGCACTCGTTATCTCCAGAAAGAGAAAGTAATTCCTCTTAAACAACATTTAAAGCCCTCCTTTCGGGAGGGCTTTTGAAACCGTCGAAAAAGTCACTAAAGTGACTTTTCCGCCGAAACATCCCAGCCGCGCGCACGTCTTGGCGGCTTTGCCGCCAACCCGCACACTTGCTGGGATAGAAGTGTTTTTTGCCTCGGCAGAGCTGAGGCAAAAAACGGATTTCAAATGCCCGCTTCGCGGGCAAAAGACACTTTTTCGACAAGCTGTAAAGCCCTCCTTTCCGGAGGGCTTTTTTCATTTTGTTTTCTGGCTCATTTTTCGGCGGGACAGTTCCGCGTATTTTCTGCGTGTAGCCTGACCTCCCCTAAGGTGCCGCTCCTGTTTGTTCTTCTCAAGCACCGTCTTCACCTCGTCGTGCAGGTGTCGGTCGACCTGCGCAAGCTTCGCGGTGATATCCTGATGCACAGTGCTTTTGCTCACGCCGAATTTCTTTGCAGCCGCGCGTACTGTCGCGTTATTTTCAACTATGTAATGTCCGAGTATGACACATCTTTCCTGATCAGCTTCCCCTGTCGCAGCTTTCTTCAATGTATTTCGCACCCCCATTGCATAACATTTTCCTTTCACTCTCCCCTGCCCGCAGGGAGTCCGCGGGCGTTTCCTTTTTCACAGTTTATGAGGAAAAGTCAGGTTTTATGTATGTTATGCAGGGAATGTGCTCATTCGTTCAGGGCGCAGAGACCTCCGCTGCCATCGGAAGTATCATACCATACCGCGAACCGCTGTCCGCATAGAGTGCACCTCACCTCGTGGCGGTAGTATCCGCGAAGGTCGCCTTGTATATCCTCCAGCGGAACCGTGGCGCTCTCGACCGCCATATCTCCGAAGCTCACCAGGCCGCGTATCTTGCTTATCTCATGAGAGTATTGCAGCGCCGACCTGAACCGGCTGTAAAAATGCAGCTGACCGCAGCTTTTGCACATATTTGCCTCCGTATAAGAAAAGGCCCACCACTATTGCGGTGAGCCTTCGCTTATTTATTATGGATTACTTTCTGGACTTCTTGGTAGCAACCATTACAGCGCCTGCAACAGCAGCAACGCCAGCTACGCCAGCAACGCCAGCAACGCCGGTCTCAGGAGAGCCCTTGGTGTCATCAGCGGGAGCAGCGACCTCAACGGTCTCTGCCTCAGCGGTGGTCTCAGCAGTAGCAGCGTCAGCGGTAGCAGCTTCAACAGTGGTCTCAGCCTCAGCAGTTGTAGCAACAGCCTCTGCAGTGGAATCTGTAGAAATTGCTACGACCTCGCCTGTAACCTCAGCGGTCTCAGCGGAAGCAACAGCAGCGGTAGCTGCAGCCATTGTAGCTGCGATAGCAGCAGAAAGAACGATCTTAGAAATCTTCATGATAAGTACCTCTTTTGTTCGATATTTACCGGTTTTTGATATCCGGCATTTCTTTTTACGATTTGTATTTTATCACTTTTCTCATAATTTGTCAAGCGATTTGCCTAAAAAACAATTGTATATGTTGTACAAATTGAATAAACTTTCTTCAGCTGGTTTTGTCAGCATTTTGCTTTTGGCAGTGCATAATCTTTCACGATCCCGCAATACTAGTATAAAAAAACGCAAAGGAGAACAACACATGGATTTGAAAGGAACACGCACGGAGGCAAACCTCCGCTCCGCATTCGCCGGGGAGACCCAGGCGCGCAGCAAGTACGACTATTTCGCGAAAGCCGCAGAGAAGGAGGGCTTCCAGCAGATAGCCGCGATATTCCGCGAAACCGCCGACAACGAGGAAGCTCACGCGTTCCTCTGGTTCAGCCAGCTCGGAGCGCTCTCGAACACCGCACAGAATCTCGTGAACGCGCAGTCCGGCGAGCATTTCGAATGGGCGGAGATGTACGAGGATTTCGCCAGGGTCGCCGAAGAGGAAGGCTTTACCGACATCGCAAATAAGTTCCGGCAGGTGGGGGCCGTCGAGAAAGCCCACGAGGAACGCTTCCTGCGGCTGCTGCACACCGTGGAAATGCAGAAAGTATTTGAAAAGACCGATGAAATCATGTGGCAGTGCCGGAACTGCGGTCACGTCGAGTTCGGAAAGAAAGCACCGGATCATTGCCCCGTCTGCGGCTATCCGAAATCATACTTCCAGCAGAAGCCCGAGAACTACTGACGGAAAAACTCCGGTACGAAACGCACCGGAGTTAGAGCTTGTCAAAAAAGTGTCTTTTGCCCGCGAAGCGGGCATTTGAAATCCATTTTTTAACCCAGCTTTTCCGTCTGCCATGAATTTCGTGCCGCCGATAGTTACGCGTGCGTTCTTTGCCTCCGGTTCGGAAACCTCGGAAGTTCCTGCGGCGCGGAGCTTAACCGCTCTGATTTCCGGAGCACCCGGTAAGCAGACATACCGCGCTGAGAACCATTGCAAGCTGTTCCTCACTGAAAATAATTTTCTTTTTATTGTGGACTTTTTCGGTAGGTTTTTCAATATAAAAGCGGCGCGTTTTACACAGGAAACGCGCCGCTGAGTTATTTTTTCAACTTTTACTGCACCGCATAGGTGGAGAACTTGTTCAGCACCCTGGTCTTTGCGATAATCTTGATAATAACTACTCCGCACACAAGACCGAACGCGCCCTGAACGAGATTTCCGGGAACGCTTGCGGCAGCGCCTGCAAAGCTCTTTCCGAGCAGAAGTGCAGCGTAGAGGTAGTAACCGCCGACCATGATGACCTCACCGGCGAGAGCGCTCACGATGTACGCGGGAACGCTGATCTTGGGCATCTTCTTGAGCATTGCGCGGCAGATGAGCGCAGCAGCTACAGCGATGAGTCCCTTAATAACGAACGTGCCGGGAACGTAGTGAACATATCCCGTGAACAGGTCGGCAAGCGCAGAGCCGATGCCTCCGGCGGCGAAGCCGTAAACCGGGCCGAGCACCCATGCGGCGATAAGTATAAAGCAGTCGCCGAAATTAACGTAGCCGTTCAGCGGCGACGGGATCTGAATAAGCATTGTAGCTACGCAGATGAGCGCTGCAAACATTGCGGTCACGCATATCTTCAGCAGTTTGTCCTTTGATGTTGACTTTTCCTTGATATCCATAGTTGTTCTCCTTTTCAGGCTTTTCGCCTTTATCTGTTTTACATTATTATACTCCCTGGCTGGTGATAGTTCCAGTACCAGAATGCGTCGGATTGATGATACCAGTTCCCTTTCATCAGCGGGCATTCTTAAAATCTCCTGGGAGTTTCTGCCGCTTATTTCCAGACGCGTCCACACATACTGCCATACCGCCAATCTGATATTGTAATATTGCGCGATTTCAGCCGATTAGATCATGTCAGAATCAACTTCGGAGTATAATACCGGAGATGTCGAAATATTAATGAAATATTGCAAACTTTTGTGTAAATAATATAAGAAAAAATCAGAATACCCCCTTGAAAACGTTTACAAGTTATGATATAATATCAACAGAAGCAGGGGCGGAGAATCCCTGCACACGATATCAACGCGCGATCCGCGCTGAAAAAACCGAAAGGAATTACGACCAATGGAACAGAAGATCTATTCAATCGAAATGGGCGCGGCAAAGTGCGCCGTTGACCTCGGCGACGGCAGCGAGCGCGGCGAGTACGTAGACCAGGACTACATACTCCACAAGATGGGCAGACCCCACCGTGCGATAAGCCTGATGTACTGCTACTATCCCCTGGACAAGACATGGCCGGTACGTGCGCGCGACGCGTTCGCAGATCAGGAAGTAAGCTTCCAGTGGGACTACCCCTACGACGACTACTTCACCTATAAAGGCGGCATCGGCGGAACCACCGACGGCGAGCCGTTCACCTGCATGAAGGACGTCCGCCGCCACGGTCAGGACGTTATCCTCACCATGACTATCGACCCCAACCTCACCGACGACTACCTTATTAAAATTGCGCAGGAACTCCGCACCTACGGAAGAATGCAGCTCCGTATCAACCACGAGGCTACCGGCAACTGGTTCAGCTTCAACAAGCGCGCTACTTACCAGCAGGTCGCGGATTTCTACGTACGCTTCCACAATATCATCAAGAAGGAAGCACCCAACGTTTCCACTATCCTCTGCATCGGCGGAGTTGAGCACCCCGAAAAGGGCGGCGAGATCGAAATGGAGAAGGAATTCGCAGACGCAGTGCGCGCCACCGATATCTGGTCCGTTGATAAGTACATGAGTCTCCACTGGGGCTGGCCCTACGACGTTGCGGAAGTCGGCGGCACGAGCTTCGGCAGAAGCAAGGTTTCCGATATATACAACCTCACCAAGCTCTCCCAGAAGCGCTACAAGGAACTTTGCGGCGGCGTTCAGAAGCCGATGGTAATGAGCGAGTTCAACGCTGACGGCGACGTTACAGGTCCCTACGATCAGGCTGCGATGATAAAGGAATTCTGCGACATGCTGAAAAACGACACCGAGCAGGGCTGGTTCAACGGATTCACATTCTACCAGTTCCGCGACAGAGGCAGACTCGGCCTTGAGATCGAGGATCCGAACAACAAGAACGTCGGCATTGAGCAGCCCGCGCTCCAGACCTACAAGGAGATCATTCACGACGATTACTTCTACCCCTCAATGAAGCAGGGCGAGGAGCAGCAGCTCCCCGTTACCCTCCGCTGGGGCGGCAGCGAGGACGCGACCGGTATCGCTATCCCGCTCCACTTCGATAAGAGCCCCGTATTCTGCGAGGCTACATTCGACGAGCCGCTGAACCTCATGATGGAAATTAACGGCAAGTGGTTCTACAAGAGCCCCGAAGCCAAGACGATCGACTTCATGCCCGCATTCTTTGAGAAGCCCCTCGACGGCGCGGCTGACCTCACACTGAAGATTTTCGCCCCTCCCGCTTCCGGCGAGAACGATCCTTCCCAGGGTGCCGACTGGCAGACAAACTACTACACCACTATCACCAAGCTGCCGAACATTCGTATCAGATTCGCTCCCATCATCGAGGGCTGATCGGAATAACCCATAGATTCACAGCGATTCGGGATACCGGGTCGGAAATAAAGCAGGGACGGTACTCCGCCCCTGCTTTTGTGTGCCGCAGATTTTAAATTTTTAATCAACAGCTGAATCTGGCAGGTATTCTGACTGCATGATATTACCGCTGTTTTTCGGCGGTGTAATGCACACAATATGCATATTGACCAGAATAACTGACATATCAAAAAAACATAGTAAGCACACATAATTATCACGCTGATTTCACAATCATACTGTATAATCAGCAAAAGCTGTGGTCGACTGCACTCAACTACACACAGTCACGCTTTTTCGGAGGATCTCAATGACAGACTACAGAACCGATTTTGAAGCGCTTGAGAAGCGCCTCGCAGAACGCCCGGCGGATCCGGGAAAACTCGTCACCGACGACCCTACGCCGAACACTCTCAGGCTGTGGGAATTCCTGAAGTCCTGCTACGGGAAGAAGTACATTTCCGGGCAGCAGTACCTCTGGGAGGACGAGAAGGAAGATCTGGTATACTACAACACGACCGGGAAGATTCCCGCGATACGCGGCTACGACTTCATGGGCATAAGCGGACTCGCCCGCGGCTACGACCAGCTCGGCAGAGCCATAGACTGGGCAAGGCGCACGGGAGGCATCCTCACCATGTGCTGGCACTGGAACGCTCCTGACGACATGAACGACATCGGCGGACTTAGCTCCTTCTACTACAAGACCACGAACTACGACCGCAAGACAGGATTCGACATCGTCCGCGCCATGCAGGAAGGAACTCCCGAGCACGACTTCATCATCTACGAGATAGACCTTGTTGGTTCCGCGCTGAAGATGTTCGAGCAGCAGGACATTCCGGTCATCTGGAGACCGCTCCACGAAGCCGCCGGAAACTGGTTCTGGTGGGGCAACCGCGCTCCCGCAGGTCAGCAGGATCCCGAGAGCGTCGCAGCCTACAAGAAGCTGTGGTACACGATATTCGACCGGCTGATGAACTATCACAAGCTCCGCAACCTCATCTGGGTGTGGAACGGTCAGGCTCCGTTCATGGCGGTCAGCCCGAACACCTTCGATATCGCCGGCGAGGATATCTACGACGAAATACCGAACCACGGTTCGCAGCTTGAAAGATTCAAGGCTGTCAGCAGCTACACTCACGGAAAGATGATAACGCTTTCCGAGTGCGGAAGCATTCCCGACCCGGACGAAATGCAGAAGGACGGCTCGAACTGGCTGTGGTGGCTCCCGTGGTGGGGAACCTTCGTGTACGACACCGACGGCGAATGGAAGCCGATTCTCGATGAAAACGACATGCCGCGTCCCAATCCGAAGTACATGGACGAGGAATTCCTGAAGCGGGTATTCAGTGACCCGCGGGTAATCACCCTTGAGGACCTCCCGTGGTACGACAAGGACAGCAAGCCGCTGCCGAACGCGCTCCATCGTCGTCTTAATAAATGCTGAGACCGCCGGAAACGGCGTTTCAGGGGTTAACACCCTAATATTATAGAACCAATGGCAAAGCAACAGGAAAGGAAATTAAAATGAAAAAATTTTTAGCAACAGTAATCGCACTTTCTGCGATCACCGCAGCTTTTACAGGCTGCTCCGGCAACACCAGCAGCTCAAGCAGCTCCAACAGCTCCAGCAGCTCCAGCGATTCAAGCAGCTCCGCTGCAAGCGACAACAGCTCCGCAGGAACTTCCCAGGCTGAGAGCGGCTCCGAGAGCCAGACCACAGAGCGCACTGCCGAGGATCTCGCACAGGCTGTATTCAAGGCGATCGACTGGGTAAGCTCCGAGCAGATCACCGACGCTGAGATCGCAAAGACGATGGTAAACCTTGACCTCGACCTTCTCGACGACTACTCCATCTACCTTCCGACGATGAGCGTACACCTTGATGAAATCGTGATCGTAAAGCCGAAGGCAGGCAAAGAAGCCGAAGTTCAGGCAGAGCTTGACGAGCACTTCGCGTATATCAAGGACGGCGCTGCATTCTATCCCGACCAGGAGATTGCAGCAGCGGGCGCAGTCGAGGGTAAGACCGACGACGGATTCTACTATATCATTGTAAACCAGATTGGTTCCCAGATTGAAGAGATTATCAAGGACTACAAGCCCGGCGATGAAGTTACCAAGCTTGAAGTTCCGGAGGTCGACAACGAAGTGACTGTTCCCACCGACGAGCTCGGCAGCGTAGTTTTTCCGTCAATGACCACTGAGAGTGTTATGCCCGGCGACGGCGTTGAACTCGGCTGATAATCAGATATAAGGAAATCTCCCTCGTTTTTCGGGGGAGGTTTTTTAGATAAATTGTTGTTTAGAGGCGAAACGCTGCTTGTTGGGAAAACTATAATTTAGCGGTGTAGTGTGCTCCCGAAACAGTCCACCGGACTGTTTC
>DQFX01000017.1 GCA_003531585.1 Oscillospiraceae bacterium
ACCGGTTTTTAGAGGTTCCCTGAACCTATAAAAAAGGGCAGCGTGAGCTGCCCCTGATTCCATTTCGTCCACCATGCTTTCAGCAAATACGGCGTAACCCCGAGTAGGGTCGTTTACAAAAACGTGCGTGACCGCCCCGGCAATCATTCCGTTCTGTATTATCGGACTGCCGCTCATGCCTCTGACTATACCGCCTGCGGAGTCGAGCAGCCGCTCATCGGTCACACGAATCACCATGCTCTTTGACCCGCCCATAGCGCAGAGATTCACCTTTTCAATTTCGATACTGTATTCCTGCGGTTCCATGCCCTGGATAGTCGCAAGAATAACAGCCGGGCCGCACTTGACCTCCTGCCTGAACGCCATCGGCATGGGAGTTCCGCTCATTTCTCCGTCGAGCGTTCCGAAAACGCCCACCTGTGTATTCTGGTCAATGCTTCCGATGACTTTCTCACAGAGCTCCCCGCAAAGCTCGCCTGTCTCGCCGTTTCTGCCCCTTATAGTGCTGTATATCTCGGCTGTCGTAGCCTCGCCGCTGGAAAGCGGCATTAGCTCCCCGGTCGTCACGTCGCTGACCGGGTGGCCCAGACCTGCGAACATTCCGGCGTCGGGGTCGCAGAAGGTCATCGTGCCGATTCCCGCGGCGCTGTCCCTTACCCAGGCGCCGAGTCTCAGACAGCCGTCCACGGATTCTGGTGTGAGCCGTATCTGCTTCTCGCCGTTTCCGCGCCTGACGATCACGGTGCAGCACTCTGACGAGCGCTGCACAGCTTCGCCGATCTCGGAATTTGTCCCGACCTCCACGCCGTTCACCGATGTTATCATGTCGCCCGCTCGTATCCCGCATTTTTCAGCCGGCGAACCAGTGTTTACAGAAACCACCATAACCCCGTCCGTTCGCAGCTTTATCCCGAATGGCTCGCCGCCGGGGATCAGCATCTTTCGTGCTTTCACTTTAAGCTCAACAGGCTTGATTTCCATTCCGCACAGCGTGTACCTGCACCCGCCGTCGCTAAGTTCTGTAACCCTCGCGCCGCAGAAATTCCCTGTTACGGTGCCGAATGTCTCGGCGCTCAAAGTCCCCGGAAGCACCGCATAATAAAATCCCAGGATTCCCGCCGCAGCCGCGATAAGCCAGCAAAGCGTCCCGGATATTAATTTTCCCGCTTTCTCCATTTGTTCACCCCGAAATTGATTTTGAGGAATTCTCCCCACGACATTACTATTTGCATAGCCGTAGATTTTATAAAAGGAAATTAAAAGCGGGAGTAAAATTACAAGTTCATTTCCTAAAGAATCATACAATATTCTTTGAAAATGCTTTCTGAATATTCAGACAAGTCAACTTAACAATATGTATAATATACTTGACATAAAGACAAAAATATGTTATAATTCAAATGAGGTGAGACAATGGCAAAAAATTTAAAAATGAAATCAGCCAGAGCCGCACTTGACATGTCGCAGGACGCTCTTGCCAAGAAAATCGGCGTTACACGCCAGACCATCAATTCCGTGGAAAATGGAGATTACAACCCTACGATCAATCTGTGCATATCAATATGCAGAGCGCTCGGCAAAACGCTTGACGAGCTTTTCTGGACTGAGGAGGAAACAAAATGAGCATGAAAAGTTTTGATAAATTCTGCGAGCGCATTATACTTGCTGAACCGGGAAGTCAGAAAGAAATATTCGACGAGCGGCAAAGGCAGCAGCGAACTCAGCTAACCGTCGAAGCGCTTCTGATATATTGCGCTGCGTCGGCACTGTGTGTTTTACTGAACGAGGATTTCGGGTTCCTGGAAAGTTCGTTTTCTGGAATGGTGTTTATCGCTGCCGCCGCTTTTCTCTGGTGGAACATTCGCGCGCTTGTAAAGGGGTGTCTGTTCGGCGTTTCTGGGAAGCAGGTGATTTATAACGCTGTTGTCGCCCTGGCGGAAACTCCCCTGTGGATAATCCTTATATACCCTGACGATCAACCGGCGCAGATCATTGTAAATGGGACGCTTTCGATATTCATTGTTGTTACCGCGGGGTTCTCGCTTTACGCTGTTACTAATGTTATCGCACTTGCGGCGTACTTCAGAAACAAGAAACCTACTGCTAAGTCATAAAATATCGCAGCAAGCGATTTAAATAATTTTATGTAAATGTTACATTCCGTGTTGACAAATATGATTTAATATTGTATAATAATTACATAGGGCTCATGTGCATAGAATTAGGGAGGCGGTCGGTTTGAAGCTGTGTGCAGCTCAGATGGATATTGCATGGGAAAACAAAGCTGAAAACCTGAAAAAATGCTCGGTTCTGGCTGAACAGGCCGCTTCAAACGGAGCACAGCTTATTGTGTTTCCGGAACTTACGCTGACAGGGTTCTCCATGAACAAGGATTTATCCGAACCGCCTGACGGGGATTCCGTAAATCAATTCATGCGGCTCTCAGAGAAGATCGGGATCGCAGCAGGGTTCGGATTTGCCTGCAGGACAGGGGAAGGTATAACTAACCGATTCTGCATTGTAAATGCAGGCAGAGTTGTAGCAAACTACGACAAGATCCACCCATTTTCCTATGGTGGAGAATGCGCAACGTATACCGGAGGAAATCTCCCGGCAAGTGTGGAGCTGTTCGGTGAGGCTATAGGGCTCACGGTATGCTACGACATGCGTTTTCCGGAGCTTTACCAGGCTCTTTCGCAGACCTGCACGCTTATTATAAATATAGCAAACTGGCCGGATAAACGGCGCGACCACTGGCAGACGCTGCTGAAAGCGCGCTCGATAGAGTGCCAGAGTTTCATAGCCGGGTGCAACCGCTGCGGCTCTGGCAACGGACTTAATTATTCCGGGGACAGCGCCGTGTACTCGCCGTGGGGCGAGGAAGCTGCCAAGGCAGAGCCATATAAAGAGCAGCTTATCTATGCTGAAATAAACGGAAAGGTATGCCGGGAAGCCAGAGAGATATTTCCGGTAAAGCAGGACAGGAAATTAGAACTATACAGAGATTTTTACGCGAAGTAAGGGGTGCTTTTTCGTGAATATCGAACAGAAAATGGAATGGCTCAGACCAGAAAGGATACAGAAGCTCTACGACGGGCAGAAAAGTCCATTCGGCATGAACAGACTGTTTGTGATAGGAATAGGGAAAAACGGTGTGGACTGTGTTCTGCGCTGCATGCATCTGACAGAAAAGCGCTTCGGGAAAGACCCGAAGAAGGTAAGGTTCCTTTGCATAGGCGAGGAAACGCAGCTCGGCGAGCGCTCTTATGAGGGTTCAGCTCCGGGTGACGGATTCACTCTGCCAATAGACCCGGAGGAAGCTATCTATAAATATCTGAATAATCCTGCGAAACTCCCGGAATCTGCGCAGATATGGTTCGACAGCGGTCTGAAGAATTACTCTCCTGCCGCGCCGGCCTATGGGCTGACAAAGCGCCAGTGCGGCCGAATTGCACTGTTTCATTACCTGAAGCAGATCATGAAGCTCACCGGCGAGGCTATGGCGGATTTCAGCGGCAGCGACCGTTCCCTTGAAATTGTGATCACGGGAAATATCGGCGATGTGTTCTGCGGCGGAATGTTCATCGACCTGCCGTATATCCTGGCCAAACTGTTTTCCGACGCTCCGTATCCTGTGAAGTTCACCGGGTACTTCTTTGCGGCGGACACAGCCTCGCTGGTCGAAACTGATCAGCGCGACGTCGGCTGCTATCAGGCGAACACGATCGTTGCGAAGGCGGAGCTTGACAAGTTCCAGCTCCACCGCAAACGGTTCACGCAGAAGTACAGCCGCACTTTCGAGGTGGATTCAGACAAGCCGCCATACAGCGCGTGCTTCCTGATTCCTGCCGCAGACAGCTACGGGCTCACTATGTCCCGGACCGCTGAAAAAATTCTGAACCGCATGGAGATCATATTCAGCAAAGACGACGACGCTGAACGTATAATTTCCTATAACATGCTCCGCCCGGAAGCGGCACACGATTTCAGGTACCTTGCGTTCAACGTCATGGCTTGTGAAATTCCAACGGGTAAGATAATGTCCTACCTGGCGATAAAGTTATTTGAGAGGCTCAACCGCTCGCTTAACAGAAACGACGTGGGCGAAATGGCGCTGAAGCGTTACTCCGGGCTTGTTACCCCGACCTGCGAGCTTGTCGCCTCTAAAAGCGGACAGCTCCCCACGCTTGAAATAGACGAACGCGCCGACCAGGCGTTCTCTGCAAGAGCCATAAAGGGCGGCGGGGAAGCCGCATTGTCACTGGTTGAAAAGTGGATCAGCGCTATGAGCGCCGCAGTAACGAACGGAACCCCGGTATGCGTCAAGGAAATTTCGGACAGCATAATAGCTGACTGCGAAGCGGCAAAGACCGATTTTGCAAAGGGTCCGTTTTACGCGCAGGAAATCATCAAAAAATGCCTTTCGGAACTCCGGGTCGCTCAGGCAAAGATAAGCTCCGGCGAGGAGGACAGATCAGACCAGTTAAACCGCACCCGTGACATCGAACGAGCGGCAATGCGCAAGGTCAGAAGCTCATCTCTTTTCTCTGGAAAGGCAGTGGAACAGTACCTTGTAGAACTGAAATACTATGCCGACGCGGGAGCCGCGGTCTCGACAAGCAGACCTATGATCGAATTTTGCCAGCAGTTAAGTTCCAGACTGACAGAGTACTATGAAAATGTGCTTCAGAAGGCAATAGCGCCATTTGAGCAGATCTCCATGAACCGCGGAGGCATAATCGACGACATAAAGAAACTGCCCGATGCGAACGCATGCATAATTGAAGCGTTCGATATAAACGCAGAAGATATCCGTGCAAAGCTTGACAGGCTGTCTGATGAGATTCCCGATGAGAAACTCGAGAAATGCTTTAAAGAATCCGGGATATTGAATCTACCGGAGGACGACGAGCGCGTACTTGGCAAGGCGGTCGTAAAAATACTAAAACAATGTTTCGCTGAAAAGCTATCGACGAATTTCACAGAAATGTGCGGGTGGCTTGAGCGCACAGACCGGGTGAGCGGATCAATAAACGACTGCATCAGCGGCTCCGCTGTGACAGACCCGGTGGACGATAAATTTGCGATAACAAGAATCATATGTCCGAACGCCGTTCGACAGGAGGATATAATTGAGCTGCGGAAGAAATTCCGCGGAGTAAATTATATCTGGAACGGCTCAATATGTGCGCATTACACGGCGGCAGCCTCTGTCTGCGGCGGAGTGCAGCTTGAGAAGTTCAGCGGATATGAACAGTGGGAAAACATGCATTACGCTTATGTTAACGACTCGCTGAAAAAACATGGTATCAGGATTTTTTCCTGATAAAAGGATCGTTTAATGACAAAAGATTTCTTTTCAGACGGAGTGCTGGTCTACGACAGGTACTACTGCTCAAAGCCAGTGACTCCGCTGCTGGTTATAAAGAGAATGCTTCTCGCGGCTGTGTTCTGCGGGTGTTCCTTCGGGTACATTGTAACTGAGCTGAATTTTCCGGTCAGTGCACTGTTTATGGCTGGTATTGCTGCGGCACTGTGCTGTGTGTTCTCAGCCGTGTTCACGTTTGTGAAGAAACGCATCTCCATTCCGGTTATCATTGCCGCCGGCGGGATTATCGCCTGGTTTGAGTGGAATGAAATATCGAATAAACTTTCCTATTTTGCAGACGCATGCATGCTGTCTGTCGAAGGAAGATTCCTTTATCCGAGGAGATTTCTGTTTCACCGCGGCGAAATACTGGACGGCATGAACTCCGCTTATGTCGAAGGAGTTTTCCTGGGAGTTCTGCTACTTTGTGCAGTGTACGCGCTTATAATTTCAGCCTGCTTTTCCGGCAGGCTTGTTCCTGTTCCGGCGGTTCTGTGCTTTGTCGCGATGTGCGTTCCGGCTCTGCTGTCGGAACGGCTGGAATTTTCCCTGTGGCTGCTTCCTGCTCTGGCTGCCCTTGCCGGAATCGCTGCTATTCGCAGGAACTATTCCGGCGGCCTTGCTGTGAAGCACAGCAGTACCTCCGACTACCGCCGCCGGATAAGACACGAGGAACGAACATTCATGCACCGGATACGCTCAGCGCCTTATTTCAAGCGTATCGAAATGAAGTCCAACTTCTATTCAAAGTATTTCAGCGTTGGAATGTACTGCGCAGCGCTGGCAGCGGCATGTCTGCTGATCGGAGCTGCTATAATCCCGGCAGGCGGAAGCATCGACTATACCAAGGCATACGAGATGATAACGAGCATTGCTTCAGAGGGGAGCATTTCGCAGTCGCCGTTTGAGCAGGGTGCTGCGTCTGAGTATTTCACTCACAGCGGCGACAAGAACTCCAAGCACGAAATGCTCAACATCATAACCCCGGGCAGGGGAGAGCGCGAAATAATCAGCGTGGACTACACCGGAGACAGACCGTTCTATCTGCGCGGCGATATCGGCATTGATTTCAATGGAACTTCCTGGACTACCGCTGTGAGCAGCGAACCAGGAATGTGGTGCAGCTCCGGCTTAAAGGAGACTTACCGTCCCTGCGAGAATCGCGTAATTGCCGCGCTGCTTTCTGCAACCGGGAAAGAAACCGCGAATTCTTACGGCGAGGACGTTCAGATCATTACCACGTCTGATGTCACGATCGACTATCTGTGCGACACCAGCGTTGTTTTCCTGCCGCCGTATACAGCGGAGTTCTCCTTTTATAATAATGATAGCTTCGACGTGTTTGCGGATTATGCGGTCAGAGTATCCGACAGCGCCGGAGGGCATGTGAACAGCGTTCGCTGCACCGCGCTGATCCCGGCTTATACCTCAAACGAGACAAGCATGGAGGGCTGCTTCTACGTTTCTGAGCTGATGGAAGCATTTTCCGACGCGGGCTGCACCGTCAACGATATATATTCCTCCGTTGTCCCTGAAATGACTGAGCCGGACGTGATCTCGGCGTATGAGGATTATGTCAGCAGTACCTATCTCGGGATACCGCCAGAGTACAGCGAAGATATCCGCGATTACATCGAGCGCAATCTTCCAGACCTTGTTGGAATCTACGGCGAGAACGATGACCTCATGCCGGACAGCCGCTATCTGGTGGCAAATCAGGTAAGCAACTATCTGCGCGAGAACTACACGTACTCCCTTGACGGAAGAAACAACAGCAGAAACCCCGTTATGCAGTTTCTCGATGACACGAAGCGCGGCCACTGCTCGCTATACGCCAGCGCTATGACGCTCATACTCCGGGAGCTTGGCATTCCGGCGCGTTATTGTACCGGATTCTATGTCGAGGGAGAAAACGGAGGCGGTTCAGTTCTTCTTCGTGAAAAGAACCTGCACGCGTGGGTCGAGGTATACCTTGGAGAGTACGGCTGGGTAACATTCGACCCCACAAGTTCTTCCGCATATCCCGGAAGGACTGTATCGGATTCAACAACCGAGCCTGACAAGCCCGGAAGTCAGCCCAGCCAGAACCAGGAATCCCGTCCGGAACCCGCAAAACCGGAAGAAAAGCCGTCGAGACCCGCTGAGACGTCCGCACCTTCGCAGGACGTTGTGCCAGCGCCTGTATCATCTGAGGAACCGGCAGAACCTGGCACAATTCAAAGACTGCTTCCTTTTGCGCCTGCATTTGTTGGAGCCGCGCTTGTCATTGTGACGATGATAGTGATTCTCAGTAAAAAACGAGCGCTCAGGAAACGCGCGTTAAATGTACTTGAGAATCTCAAATCCGGAGAGCCTACGCTCTGTGCAGGTCAGATATTCAAATTGATTCTGGCATTGACCGAGGAAAAGGGGTGCATTCCTGGAACAGGAGAACTTCCCCTGGATTTCTTCCGCCGCGTTGATGAGACGTTTGGAAGCAGTCTTGAAAGCTGCACTGAACTGCTTGAGAAAATGGAATTCGGCAGCCATGATATTTCCGACGGAGAGCGTGATCAGCTTTTCGCTGAACTGGATAAAATTATCAGAACATTGAATCCATTCAGCACGCCAGGGAACCCCAAGATACTTCGCATCATTTGCAATTGCACAAAAAATGATGAAAAAAGTGAAAATCCCTGTTGATTTTTGACGGATAATTTGGTATAATGGTTATAGGCATAAAAATGCTGAATGCCTGCCAATCATTTACAGGTTATAATTATTTAAGCATAGAGAGGTATCATCATGAGACTAATCACACGTTCGGATTTTGATGGACTTGCCTGCGGAGCGCTTTTGCTCTGTGCCGGCGTTGTCGAGCCGGATTCCTGGACATTCGCCCACCCGAAGGATCTCCAGGACGGTCTTATCCCCGTGACCGAGAACGATGTTCTGGCAAATGTTCCGTTCGTCGAGGGCTGTGGTCTGTGGTTCGACCATCATTCCAGTGAGGAGGAGCGCAGAAAATACAAGGGTAAGTACAAGGGCGAAAGCCGTATCACCCCAAGCTGTGCACGAATAATCTACGAATACTACGGAGGCAAGGAGCGCTTCCCGAATTTTGACGACCTCATGGAAGCTGTTGATAAGGTGGACAGCGGCAACCTCACCCGTGATGAGATACTAAATCCGCAGGGCTGGATCCTCATCGGTTTCCTTATGGATCCAAGAACCGGTCTTGGAAGATTCAGAAACTTCACTATCAGTAACTATCAGCTCATGGAGAAGCTGCTCAAGTGCTGCGCATACATGAGCACTGATGAAATACTCGCAATGCCCGACATTCAGGAGCGTATCAAGCTCTATAATGAACAGACTGAAAAATTCAAGGAAATGGTGCGCAAGTACACACGCGTTGAGGGCGATGTAATAATTACTGACCTCCGCGGCGTATCCCCGATCTACACCGGAAACCGCTTCCTGATTTACAGTCTTTACCCCGAGCAGAATATCTCCTGCTGGATCGTTGACGGCAAGGGCGGTAAGGGCTGCTCCTGCGCAGTCGGTTACTCTATTCTCAACCGAACCAGCCGTGTTAACGTTGGCTCGCTCATGCTGAAATACGGCGGAGGCGGTCACATGGCGGTTGGAACCTGTCAGTTCCCGGACGATCAGATGGAGGAAAAGGTTCCTCAGCTTCTTAACGAGCTGGTCAATTACGACAAGCTTTATAATCCTGTAAAGTAATACATAGCTTACAAAGCGGACTGGTGATAGCCAATCCGCTTTTGTGTCTGTTTGATACAAATAATACAATATTGTAGTGCTACACACTGCTATCGATGGGTTTGGCTGGCATTTTCCTGTTGAATTTCTATCTTTCATTTCAAAACAATTGACAAATTTATATTTTACATTATATGGCTCTACCAATACACGTTAGTATAATTTCTTGTTATTTTTATAAAAAACAGTTGCATTTTATTGCTGAATGTGATATAATATATAAAGTTGATATGCGCCTGTAGCTCAGCTGGATAGAGCAATAGCCTCCGACGCTATGTGCCGTGCGTTCGAATCGCATCAGGCGTACCAAATACACACAGCCGCGAAGTTGTATTTTAATACGATTTGCGGCTGTTTTTTTGTTTATATTGCGCGGTGATTCAGGATTGTTTCTCATAAAATACACAAATTCTAGCCGAAAATGCGTAAAGTAAAAGCTTTACGCAATAGAATAATAAATATGTTAATGCATTACGCGTTAAAAAATTAGAAAACATACTTGATTTATTGCAATATTTGTGATATTATTATATATAAGGTGGATATGTATGGATACAGGGGAGTTGAGAAATCTCCTGTGTTATTGGTATTCAGCTAAAAAATCGGAGGAATTAATTACGATGAGAATTCTTTATGCTGCAAGTGAAGCTCGTCCTTTTGCCGCGTCAGGCGGTCTTGCCGACGTTGCGGGATCTCTGCCTAAGGCACTCTGCGCTGCGGGGGAGGAAGCGTGCGTTGTCATGCCTTACTACGTAAACTCCTTTAAGCCCGAGCAGAAGGAAAAGATGAACTACATCACTAACTTTACTGTTCCAGTCGGTTGGAGGAGCCAGTACTGCGGTCTGTTTTCACAGCAGGTCGATGGAGTTACATATTTCTTTATTGATAACGAGTTCTATTTCAAGCGTGATAACGGTCTTTACGGCTATTATGACGACGCTGAGAGATACGTTTTCTTTAGCCGTGCAGTTCTGGAAATGCTCAAGTATATCCAGTTCAAGCCGCAGGTCATTAATTCCAACGACTGGCAGTGCGCACTGATTCCTGTTTATTATGATCTGTTTTACAGAAACGCAGGAGGCTGCTACGATAATATCAAGCATGTATTTACGATCCACAATATAGGATATCAGGGTCAGTACGGACTTGATCTTGTAAAGGATATTGTTGGTATACCTCCTCACAAAGTTAATATCATCGAGTACGACGGCGATATCAACTTCATGAAGGGCGCTATCGAAGTTGCAGATAAGGTAACCACAGTTTCTCCGACATATGCAAAGGAGATCCTTGATCCGTGGTTCTCTCATGGACTTGATAGGATCCTTGTAAGCAAGCAGTATAAAACCTGTGGCTTCCTCAATGGAATTGACACCGAGATGTACAATCCTGAGACTGACTCCGGAATCGCAGCTAATTTCAGCGCTAAGGATCACAAGGGTAAGGCTGCCTGCAAGAGCGCTATTTTCAATGAGTTCGGCATGCCTGAATATAAGATACCGCTGCTTGCTATGATATCCCGTTTTGCAGACCATAAGGGCTTTGATCTTGTACGTGCGGTATTCGATGACATTATAGCGACGGACATGCAGGTTGTTATTCTCGGTTCCGGCGAAAGCCAGTATGAGGAATTCTTCCAGAACATGCACTGGCGCTATCCTGACAAGGTTGGATTCTATCGTGGATTCAATACTGGGCTTGCAAAGAGAATTTACGCAGGTGCGGATATGTTCCTTATGCCTTCCAAGAGCGAACCCTGCGGGCTTGCTCAGATGATTTCTGCACGTTATGGTACGATTCCGATAGTCAGAGCCACCGGCGGTCTGAAGGACAGTATCGTTGATTATGGAGATAACGGCATAGGCTTCACATTCCAAAGCTACAATGCGCATGATATGCTCGGAGCAATTCAGCGTGCAAAGGGAGCTTATGATAATCGTATGTCCTGGGGCAAGCTTGTTACCCGGGCAATGAAGGCTGACTTTAGCTGGGCGCAGTCCGCAAAGCTGTACATTGGTCTTTATAAGGAACTCTGCGGCGAATAAGATATTGTACATAAAGGCGCTGTAAAAAAAATCAATACTCAAGCCCGAGCAACCATCCTATGGAGGTTCGGGCTTGTTGATGTTGCAAAAAAGAAGCATGAACCGAAAAAAGCGTATAACAAAGTATAACAATCAAGTCGGCGGGGAAATGCCATGCACGAAATGTAATTTAAAACCGCAGGAAATCATGCCGAACTCAAGAAAAAGCGACTTTATCCCACGGCGGCGCGCCCTGATAGGGTCTGAAAAAACAACT
>DQFX01000020.1:0-10036 GCA_003531585.1 Oscillospiraceae bacterium
GGGGCTTAACTATATCATACAAGTGGTAAAATGAAACATAATAAATGTTTTTCAAAAATTCAAATCCCGGTTTGCCGCATAACCATGCGGGTTCGTGGGTTTGCAGTCTGAACCACCCCCTCACCGCGAGGTGATTGAAACTACTCATTGTGCTGCCGAACTCCATCGACACATGTCTGAACCACCCCCTCACCGCGAGGTGATTGAAACTTATTCCCGCAAGCACTCCACCTAGAGGAAAGCCGCCGCGTCTGAACCACCCCCTCACCGCGAGGTGATTGAAACTCCGTCCATCTTAGCGCCGCAGTTCGGGCAGAACTGGTCTGAACCACCCCCACACCGCGAGGTGATTGAAACCCCTGTACGAGGCGCTTCTGCTTATCGCTAAGCTGGGTCTGAACCACCCCATCACCGCAAGGTGCTTGAAACCCCACCCCGATATTCGGCAAATGTAACGAACATCGGGGGATTTTTTATCCACTTTTTACAACATTCCCCAAAAATATTGACAAAAATTGTCGAATGTGATAAAATGCTGGTTGACAAGAACAATAATTCACCGCCCGGAAATCTCCCGGCGCGGAAAAGAACGGAGTTGATATGATGGCAGAAACCGGATACGGCTGCGTGACTGCGCTTTACGACTGCCGCAGCAAACAGGAATACATCTACCGCACCAACAGGATACGCGAGATCTCCGGCGGCTCGGAGCTTCTGGCAAACGTCTACGGAATGTTCTTCAGAGCCGCAGAAAAGAAGGGACTCCGCATAAATTCGGACTGGCGCAGCGGCGCGGAATTTTCCGTGAAAGCATTTGCGGAAAGCGGCTTCGACGGCGAAGTGATATATGAGGGCGGAGGAAATCTCTTTATCATGTACAAAAGCCGTGAGACCTATATCCGTGCTAACCGCATTTTCTCCCGCATGCTGCTGGAAAAGACCTATACAATATCCGTTATAGCCTCCTGCGTTGACACCACCGATAATTTCAAGGAGGACCGCAAGCGCCTTTATAAGGAAAACAGCCGGATAAAGTCCACCGACTGGATATCTGTTCCCTGCAATACCCTGCCGATAACACAGGTAGACAGGGATACTTTTATGCCCATCGTAAAGAAAGAGGACAACTGCTCACTTTCCCGGGAGAGCGTGCTGAAACGCAAGGCTTTTGAGAAGTCCGCAGAGGTCGGCGAGATGTTCCTTGACGATATCTCCGGCGAGGAAAACAAGGGTACCGAAAGCCTGCTTGCCGTTATCTATGTTGACGGCAACGCAATGGGCAAAAAGGTAAAGGCGTGCACCGAGAACATCAGCGGCTACACGGAATGCACTTCAGCGCTCCGGAGGTTCTCCATAAGCACGGACAAGTCATTCGTGGAGCGCCCGATAAGCGCTATAAAGGCAAAGCTCGCCGAACGGACCGATGGCAGGCACAAGTTCCGCAGAGTTATCGCCGGCGGCGACGAGATAACCCTGATATGCAACGCAAGAGCGGCGCTCGATGTCGTGACCGCATATTTCAGCGCGCTCGACGAGGAAAACCGCTCCCTGCCTGACGACCAGAAGAATTACGCCTGCGCGGGCATCGCGATAGCGCACAGCCATGCGCCGTTCTCCGATGTTTACGAGATCGCGGAACAGTGCTGCGAATCCGGAAAAAAGAAGTCAAGAGCGCAGGACAGCCGTGTGAATTACGTAGATTTCCACTTCTGCCGTTCTGGTATCACAAACGATATGGAAACTATCCGCGAAACGCAGGAGGACGGTCTGACTGCGCGGCCGTATGAGGTTTCGGCTGAACTGAGCGAGTTCATCAGCGCCGGACAGCGTCTGAGCGCCATCGGCAGAGCCAACATAAAGGACCTTGCGGCGGCAATGATAAAGGGCGATTCCTGCTACCGCTTCGAGGTGGAGCGGATAAAGTCCAGATACCCCGCCGCCGGGCTTGACAGCGGCGATGAAAAGCTCCGTAAACTCATTTTCGATATCGCGCAGGTTTACGATATCTGGTTTGCGAAAACTGAAACCGATGAACAGGAGGCGTCCGAATGAACTGTGAATTAAGAATAACGCTGAAATCGGATATGTGTTCTGCAAGCGGGGACGGTTTCTCTCTGTCGATAGATACCGATGTCAGCTATGACAGCCACGGTTTACCGGTGATACCCTCAAGGCGCATAAAGGGCTGTATGCTGGAGTCCGCAAAATACATAGGCGCACAGAATATCGGCGGGATATTCGGCGTTTCCGGCACCAGCCGCGGCTCGCTGAGAATAGGGAACGCAGTTCCGGAGGGCTACGCTTCCCTATGCACGGAGGCTGAAAATTCCGGGAAGAACGCACAGCAGATACTCGCGCTGTTCACTTCTGTGAAAGCTTCCACCGCCATCGAGGACGACACGGCAAAAAATGAGAGCCTGCGCTTCATGCGCGCTGTGAACCACTATTCGCCTTTTGACGGGTCGGAGATGGTTTTCACCGCGCCGATTGAAATAGAAGATAAGTATTTTGACGAGCTTTCGAGAATATGCAGGGCTGTCCGGAATATCGGCTACAAGCGCACCCGCGGATTCGGCGCGGTCAGGTGCGAGCTTTTAAGGTCGGAGCAGTCCTGCGTAAGTACCATTTCCGGAAAGATAACAGATGATGAAGCAACCTACGAGCTTCGGTATTCCGTCCGCAACGAATCCGCGCTGATGCTGCCGGGAAGCAGTTCTTCTGAAACCGCCGACTATATCAGCGGAACTTCCATTATGGGTTTCTTTGCAAATCAGTATCTGAAAAATCACTCTGACGACAGCGATTTTGAGGAAATGTTCCTCAGGCATGGTGTGATTTTCTCGAATCTGTATATCACCTCGCCAGAGGGAACAGCCGCGCTCCCCGCGCCTGCCGCTATTGCTAAGGATAAAACTCAGTCAGCTGAACATGGGACTGTTTATGAGAATCTTCTTACAGTCGGCGAAAATCACGGCAGGATACTGAAGCCGCTGAAAAGCGGATATTTCGCGACGGGTAAGGAAGTAAAAGTCCAGACCGAGACGGTATATCATCACATCACCGGAGATGACAGCACTCTTTACACCCAGACGTGTATCTGTCCCGGACAGGTGTTCAGCGGAACTGTTACCGGAAAGGGAAAATACCTGCGTAACATTGCGGAAGCACTCTCCGGCGGCGTTGTGACCGTTGGCAGGAGCAAGACCGCGCAGTACGCGGAATGCAGCGTTCTGTACGCTGAGCTTAGACTGCTGGAGCAGAAGCAGATAAGCGTTTCCGGCGGCGAAAGGATCGCGGCGGTGTTCTGCTCTGACGCGCTTTTCACTGACGACTGCGGAAGCTATACGACTGATTTCGCAGAGGTTTGCTGTCAGCTCGGAATAAAGAACGCCGATACCGATAAGTCGTTCATGAAATATAAGACGATCATGGGCTATATGTCCGCGGGTAACTACAAGAAACCGCATATCCGTGCGATCGCCGCAGGGAGTACGATATGCTTCACGGCTGAGAGCGTCTGCACACTGCCGGAGTATGCGTATTTCGGCGCAAAGAACGGCGAGGGCTTCGGAATGGTTCGCTTTGTAAAGGCGGACGAGCTTATGAAACTCGGAGAAAGCGTATCTGCTTCCGGAAAGGTAAATGCGGAGACAGACGGCAGGCTGACCAAACTCCTCAAAAAGAACGATACGACTGAAGAAATGCGCAGTTCCGCCATCGACTATGCGCTCAGCAACAGAAGCGCGCTTGTCGGGCTGAGTTCCTCGTTTGTCGGCAGAGTATTGCTGATGATACGGCAGGCGGGCGATTTCAACGACCTTATAAAGCGGATAGACTCCGTCAAGACAGAGGCAAAAAAGAAAAAGGCGCACGATATCGCAATGACCGCCGAAAAATACAAATATAACGAGGACTGGCGCGAGTATCTCGAAACCGTGTTCCTGCTGGGTAAATACTTCCTCAGAACGGCTGACAGAAAGGAGGAAGAATAACAATGGAGCGTGTATATTACAGGTATATTTTCAGACTGAAAAGCCCGCTGGCGCTCGGTTCGGGGATAAGCGACAATACCGATTCTGACGTTCTCCTTGACAGCCGCGGTGTTCCGTATATTCCGGCTACCTCAATTGCCGGAGTGATCCGTCACAGCGTTGACGAGGATACTGCCAGAGAGCTTTTCGGAACTATCCAGAACGGCAGCGGCGAGATGAGCAAAGTGCTGACCTACGACGCAGTCTGCACCGGAGAAAACGCCGTATCTGTACGCGACAGCGTAAGGCTGAACAACAAGGTGGCGGAGGACACAGGAAAGTTCGATTTTGAGGCGGTTGAGACCGGAGCGGAGTTCAGAGGCTATATCGAGCTTGCGGACTGCGGAGCTGACGGCGACAGCGTAATTAACGAAGCATTCCAGAAGATAAACGCAGGTCTGCTGAGATTCGGTCACAAGACGACAAGAGGGTACGGAACGGTCGCTGTTGAGGGACTCCAGCGCATAGGATTCAGCGATGCAGACGACTGGCTCGATTTCGATATGTTCGACGATGAGTGCTGGAAAAACGCTCAGGCTGTGGAACTGACGAAGCCCTCCGACCTCACGGGAATAACGCTTTCGCTGAAACAGCGGGGCGGTATTTCGATACGCAGGTATTCCACGGATGTTTCTGACGGAGAGAATGCAGCGCCAGACTACGAGCAGCTTTCCCTGCGCAGCGGAGTTCCGGTGATACCCGGTACAAGCTGGGCGGGCGCATTCCGGGCAAGATTCTGCGAGTTCGCAGGAGAAGAGAAAGCTGACGGGCTTTTCGGTCATATCGAGGAAAACGTCAAGCAGGCGAGGAATAAGAAGTCTGCCATATATTTCAGCGAAAGTATGCTTGACGGCGGTTACTACAAGACCGTTACGAGAAATTCCATCGACAGATTCACCTCTGGCACGAACGACGGCGCACTGTACACGGAGAAAACCTATTACGGCGGAAGCACAGAGCTTGAACTGCTGTTCACGGAAAAGCAGTCCGACGATGTAAAGCGTGCTGTCCTCGCAGTAATAGCCGACCTTGACAACGGCTTCCTGTCCGTTGGCGGACTGACCTCGGTAGGGCGCGGAATTTTCTCGGTTGAAAAGCTCTGTATCAACGGTCAGGACATGATAGAGAGCTTCAGAAATTATGATTTTGACAAGCTGCTGGAGGTGTGGTAATGTACGATTTTATCTGTGAAAACGGCAGGGTCGAGGACTCCGGACTTGAGGCGCTCCTTAACTCAAAGGCGCAGTCCGGAATGATATCCTACCGCCAGTATACCACCGGGATATTCTGCGATGGATTCAGCGGCACAGTAGATGACGCGGCGCATCTTCTTGAAATACGGCTGTTCAATGAGAACGCGGAGATAAGTGCTTCCCGCCCGGAAATCGGAATGCCGTTCACATGGCGCATTATCGACGACAGTAAGTTCCGCGAAGCGCTTTCCGGCGACGAAACATTCGAGGACAGAACATACACCGAACAGCAGTATCTTGATATCGACTCCACTAAATCGTACGGCAGGAATTATATTGCAACAGGCGGCGGGCATTACACGCTCCCGGTGGAGAACGCTGAAAAGCTGGAGATACGGAACTACTGCATTTATGACGATAACGGCATACTGAAAATAGTGGATCTCAGGATAGTGCGTATCCTTGCGAAAGGAGAACAGTAATGGACGACAGATTTGTTAATCCTTACACCTTCGTCCCGCTCCCGAAAGGCGGCGCTAAGCGCAGCGACTGCACAGAGGCGACAGAGCCGGTTTTCAGCGGGGAGATAAAGTGCAGGCTCATCACAAAAACGCAGATAGCTGTGCCGGATATACTGAAAAATCCCGTTCCGGACAACGTGGAAAGAACCGAGCCAAAAGAATACGACTTCTTCACGCTTGACGGAAAAGCGGCTATCCCCGGCAGCGGCATACGCGGAGTTATTCGAAGCGTGTTTGAGGTGCTGACGGATTCCTGCATGCATCTTAACGATAAGGAAGATGATTATTTTCATACCAGAATGAATAAACCATATGCCGGAATTATTACTTACGACCCTGCAAGCAATAAATATTTCCTCCATAAATCGGAGCGGGTACGCGACAAGACAGGAAGTGATTATAAAACTGGGGATAAAGTCGTATTTAATTCAAAACCCGGAAAGAAGGGCGCTTCTGATTTGGTATCTGAATTTTTGACTTATGGCAGTTCAAACGGGGTTTATCTCAGACCGGACACGTTTGGAGAAGACAAAAAATCTAATCCCAGTGTATTCAAGTGGTTTGAAGACGAAGAAGATAAAAGCGAAATTGATGTCAAATTCGTTAAGCGTTTAAAGGCTAACGTTGAAATGTACAAGGGCAAACACAAGGGCGATTACGAAAAGACAATAAATGAGATGGAAAACGGAGAAGGATGGCTTCCGGTGTGGTATTATCGGGATCCTGACACCGGATCTTTTTACTTTGCTCCCTCACAGTGTTCAAGATCTGTTTTCAATAAAACATCGCATGATGTCGTTAAAGCCGCTAAAGTTAATGCGTGCGTCTCTCCTGAAAACTGCTGTGAAGCATGTGCGTTATTCGGATTTATTTCTAATGAGAATCACAATTCATTTAGTCGTGCAAGCCGTGTGAGATTTACAGACGCAGTATGTGATTCTACAGACTGTTTTGATGGTCCATATCTGTTGCCTTTACTTGCTAATCCTCGTCTGTCATCGTTTGAGTTTTATCTCAGCGGAAATTATAATAAGAGAGAATGGAACAGGCTATACGGTCCCGACAGCAGTAAAGTCACCATTGCCGGCAGAAAATTCTACTGGCACGCCCCGCAGAATGTCATCACCAGTGATGACGAGAAAGCTGAGGAGCAGCCTACGATGGCTGCCAGAATGCAGCTTGTCAAAAAAGGAATGGATTTTTCTTTCAGTGTATTTTTCGACCGAATAACAGAAAAGCAGCTTAGAAAGCTCGTATTTGCACTTGACCTCGGTGAGAACTCTGACGATTCCCGGCGTTGCCACAAACTTGGGCATGGTAAGCCTGTCGGATTAGGGTCAGTAAAGATCATTGTAGATCAGATTATAACCAGGAGCTTTGTAGAAAATCACTATTCTCTGAACGATATAACTAAGAATATATTAAGTGAAGCGAACGAGGATATGTTCCCTAAAACTCCTGTGCTCACTGCTTTTTTGGATAAGTTACTTGATTTGGATTATGTTGCAGGGTATGATGTGGATTATCCGCGCTTAAAGGAAGGTGGAGATGTTTTTAGCTGGTTTTCGGAAAACCGCGATCCGCTCGCAAGCAAAACGAACAAGTTTATAAAGGTTCAGGCTGAAAAAAGAATGGAAAGCTACAAGCGTCTTGACAATAAAGGTTATATAATATACTACAACCACCTGCCCAGGATCACTGATCCGGATCCGTCTTTGCCAAGAAAGCCTAAACCAGGTCAGAATGGCGGAAAAAATTCTGGTGGCAATAAAGACTCGTTAAATAACAGAAAATGATCATACGGGGGTGTCCTTTTGATATATCAGTCGGATTTCATAACGGACGATATCGACGCGTCGGAGCTGTATTCCGGGCTTGGGGTGAAGCTCCACGGCGCTGCAATGAAGCTGATAAAAAGCAGCTACGCTGAATTCCTCCATCAGAAGGAACACCACCCGTTCTCAATTTTCGCAGTCCCGAATGACGGCGGATTTGTCATCAGGGTATCCGCGCTGAACGACGAGGCCGCGTGTATTATCGAAGGCTTCCGGAAAGCGAAGCGGCTCAAAATCTACGGCATTGAACAGCCGGTGCGTATCGTAGGGGAGAATCCAGCCCCGGCGATACGCGCCGACAGCGCCGGGGAGCTTATCCGGGGAAATTCCTGCCGCATGGCGTTCGTCACTCCGGCTATGTTCAAGTCGCAGGGGCGGGTGTGCTGTTTTCCGGAGATAGAGCGGTATTTCTATTCCGTGATATGCAAGTTCAGCAAGTTCGAGGGTGCGGAGCTTTCCTATGATGAGTTCTGCGAAGCTTTCGCCGCCGGGGAGACCGGGGACTTTCAGCTTCGCCGGGAGGATTACAACATCAGCGGGAATATATTCCATGGTATGACCGGGTATGTTGACTACCGCTTCCCGAAAGATCCGGAGCAGTCGCGGCTTCTGAAAACCGTGTTTGCCTACGCGACCTACTGCGGCGTCGGCGGCAAGACCGGCATGGGTATGGGCGGGTTTGTTCTGGCTTAAAATGCTTGACAAATCAAAAAAATTGTGCTAAAATATAGTCAAAAGGGTGGCTAAAATGAAGCGTTATAAATGTTTTTCCAAAATTCAAGTCCGAGTTTGCCGCATAACCATGCAGGCTTGTGGGTTTGCAGTCTGAACCACCCCCTCACCGCGAGGTGATTGAAACCACTGAATGCCATGCCAAGTGCAGATGTAGGCAGGTCTGAACCACCCCCTCACCGCGAGGTGATTGAAACACAACTCGCTGTTCATCAAATATGAAAAACGCGTGTCTGAACCACCCCCTCACTGCGAGGTGATTGAAACTTCTCTAATTTGGAGTTAATCATTTGATCTACAAGTCTGAACCTCCCCCTCACCGAAAGGTGTTTGACAATCATACAAAACCTTGACCACATCTGAAATTTGTGAGGTACAGTCGGTGCGTATTTACATAAACGAACATGGCGCAAAAGTAGGTATATCCAACGGTAAACTAGTTGTAAGCAAAAATGGCGTAAAGCTTAAGTCGCTTCCTGCTGAGCAGTTTGAATGAAAACTGCTATTTCCCTGAAGTGGAGAAAACAATATCAATGCTATCCTCAGCCGAGAATAAATGCAGTTCCGGTAGTAATGCCGCCACCCGTGGAATCGAAGGCAGCACTTCCAGAATGTATTTTTCAGCGCTGAGTTTTTTTATTGATAAGAAGTTCGGGTTCTCAGGCAGGAACCGCCGTCCTCCAAGGGACTGTGCTAATGCGGCATTAAGCTATAGCTATTCGGTGCTGTATAATTCCGCTGACGTTATTCTGAGAAACCATGGGTTTGATACTTTCGTGGGATTTATGCACACTTCCCAGAGCGGTCATCGTGCCCTTGCTTCTGATATGATGGAGATATTCAGACCTCTCATTTCGGATCGGGCGGTATTGGATTTCTTGAATTCTGCAAATATCGAAACCGATTTTACATACAATGGAGAGGCAGTTTATCTGTCAGACAAGGGCAGGAAAAAGCTTATCTCCTGCTTTGAAAAAGCGATATCTTCTGCTGCGTCTGCTCCTGATGGATATGAGCAGAGCTGCAGGGGGCTTATGCTGTACCATGCGGATATGCTGTCTTCCGCTGTTGATAACAAAGATGTTTCACGTTTTGATCCATATATAGAAGGTGAAAGCAATGCACGTTCTGGTGATATATGATGTTTCTGACAACAAAAAGCGGCGCCGTATTTTCAGAATACTCAATGGCTGCGGAACGCGGGTACAGGAATCCGCATTTGAGTGTATCATCTCCGAAGCAAGAATTTCCGCACTTGAAAGAAAGCTCTCAGCATTGATCGACAGAACTGATTCTGTAAGATTTTACAGGCTTCCCGTCAATGCAAGGATATCTGTTTATGGTGATACGACCAATGAGGTATTCAGCAGCAGTTCATATGTTGTTATTTAGAGAATATTATATTGACAATATTGACAAATCAAAAAAATTGTGCTAAAATATAGTCAAAAGGGTGGCAAAAATGAAGCAAGATAGATGTTTTTTTGAAATCCAAATCCCGGTTTGCCGCATAACCATGCAGGCTCGTGGGGTTGCAGTCTGAACCACCTCTACACCGCGAGGTGATTGAAACTGGACATATTCTGCCCAGCGTCTAATGGTTTCATCGGTGCGTCTGAACCACCTCTACACCGCGAGGTGATTGAAACCCGAGGCCAATTGGCTCGATAATCCCCCACTTATCCGCAGTCTGAACCACCTCTACACCGCGAGGTGATTGAAAC
>DQFX01000020.1:10362-21816 GCA_003531585.1 Oscillospiraceae bacterium
CCCTACACCGCGAGGTGATTGAACAGAAAATCCCGATATCCGAAAAGATACCGGGATTTTTTTTATAAAAAACTTAAAAATTCAGCACAGCCGGGTATATATATAGTGAAATGTGGTGATAGCGATGTCCGTTCCTGCATGTATTATTGCTGCTGGTATTTCTGGTGCGTGTGCGATTACTGCCGCCATCATCAACAACGCCGGCAAGTGATTCAATGTTCCCTCATCGTTCCTCAATGTGAAAGGAGTTCAAGATGTCTCTTTACAAACCCGGCAGACCTACCGAGGTCAAGCCCCTCGACCCCTCCAACACCCGCAAGGTTCCCTCGGCAAAGGGCGAATACCGCATTATCAATTCCAACACCCGCGAGGTGGTTTATGTCGGCGTCAGCAAGGACCTCAACCGCCGTATGCACGATCACATCCGGTCCGGCAAGCTGAGCGGCGACAATTCCATTTTTGCCTACAAGCAGGCGGACGGCAGGGCTTCACAGGCGCGCATAAACGACCACGAGCGCTCCAAAATCGAGCAGCACAAGCCGGAGCTGAATCAGCGCGCAGGCGGCGCCGGCAGACCCTACAAGCGCTGATTCGGGTATTGACTTTCGGCTGAATTTGTGTTAAAATAGGTGTATAAGGGTGGCGTTTATGAACTGCTGTAAATGTTTTTTTAAATTCAAATCCGAGTTTGCCGCATAACCATGCTGGCTTGTGGGTTTGCAGTCTGAACTACCCCCTCACCGCGAGGTGATTGAAACGGTACAGCCCACCACTTCCGCAATCTCAGTACATAACGCCCAGTCTGCACTACCCCCTCACCGCGAGGTGATTGAAACGCAAGGTATTCGCGGACTTTGGGATTTGTCTTGTCCAGTCTGAACTACCCCCTCACCGCAAGGTGCTTGAACCGAAAAATCCCGATATCCGAAAAGATACCGGGATTTTTTCTATAAAAAACTTAAAAACCGCAGAGAAACTGGTATATATAGTGAAAGGCAAGAATGTCAGCCGGAATCTCAACTACTCTGAAAAACGTGTTGACACTTGTCTGATTTTATGGTAAAATCAATTCAGAGCGGCATGACGTCAGCAGTACTTCATGCGGCAGAAAGGAATACCAGATGAAGAACATTCTAATTTCCTGCATAAGCAAATTCGACAGAAATAAACTTGATCAGGGCGCATATACCTATCAGAATCAGGACCTTACCGTCACCGCATATCAGACCAACGAAGCCTGCCTGAAATATCTGCTGAGCAGGCTGGGCGCAGATAATCAGCTTGACGTACATATCCGCGTGCAGAGCAACGACGTAGCCGCTCCCGGGGATTTCACCATGGAGTACCTTAATGGCGAGATAAGCCGTTTCTGTGGGGAAAACGGATTTACAGTCCCGCAGTACTTTGATGTGTTCCTCGGCGAGGACGAGCAGTACCACAGGTTCGACAGGGTGCTCAGCGAGATATCCAAGGAGGTCCAGCGAATTGCCGCAGACGATCCGGATATCACGATACATCTTGACATGGCAGGCGGAAAGCGTGATAACTTCATCTTCATTCAGCTTCTGACGAAATTGCTGTCCTATTACGGTTACTCAATACACGCATATTACGCCGACGCAGATTTCAGAACAAAAACCGGCACTATTGTGAATACGGACCGCTCATTTCAGCATATGGAAGTGCTGGACGCAGTGAACGATTTTGTTCAGCACGGTTCCGCTACTGCGCTGAGAGCGGCGTTCAGCAAGGTTGAAAGTCCGTCGGTCAAAGCTCTGCTGAAAACCATGGAGGAATTCAGCGATTCTATCCAGCTCTGTGCAACGGATCTTTCAAAGAAGCTGGAGCAGCTCGATCAGCAGCTTGAACAGGTCGAGAAATACGTCGAGGACGACAGCAACGGTCTGTTCATGATAAAGGCGATGATACCGCTGATACGCAGCAAGTTCCATATCTCGCATGATTCCGGCAGCCGCGGTATTATAGGTATCGTCCGCTGGTGTCTTGAAAACGGACTTGTTCAGCAGGCGCTTACCATCTACAATGAGAATATCGCAGACATCATATATTATGAGAAGCTGATTTCTATTGACATGAAGGTGCATGGCACTGAGATAAACCGCATGATGAAAGATCGCCACCCGTCAGAGGAAAACAACACGCGTCTTCTTTATGTTCTCGGAAGAGTGTTTGACAATATGTTCGATTCGCCGGACGAGGCCGACAAGGAACTATGCTCAACGCTCGGCAGATACAGGAAGAAATCCAAGGAGCGCACCGACAGGTACGGAAACCGAAAATACAACAACTACGAGTGGACGATCGCCGCTATCTTTTTCGATGAAAAGTACCTTCCTGACGGCGTAAGGCTGAATGTCCCGTCGGAGTTAATGCAGCGCATATTCAGCGACAGCAGGTTTGCGGTCTGCGCAAGGAACCGTGTGAATCACGCTTCAAATATTGACACCTATGAAAATCTTATCATTTCGCTGTTCAATGAGAAGCGCTATCCGTTCTCGTCTTACCCGAATACATTTACCCCTAAGAATGTGACCAAGGATATGAAGCGTGCGCTTGATAATCTTGAAAAAGCGCTCAATGGAAAGGAATGATATTTATGAAGCATTTTATTACTGCGATAAGCCTTGCAAAGGATCTGAAAACTACGGTATATAAAAACGCTGAAAGCGTTGACTTTCTTAAAAATGACCATGAATTTTCCCACCCGATACTTGTTCCTATATTGAACCTTGCAGAGAAGGGCGAGAAAATCAAGGTGACCGTGATCCTCACCAGCAAGACCAGTCCGTTTGTAAAGCAGAATTACGAGCATTTCGTGGGTGAACTCAACAGACTGCGCGATGAGATCGGCTTTGATTACGGCGAGATAAACCTCATAGAAGCAAGCTATGACGAATCCTCGTCCAAGCACTTGAAGCTTTTTGAGAGCATAATAAACAGTATCGGCAGCGACGAGCTTATCACCGCCGACGTCACCTATGGCAACAAGCCTACTTCGATGGCTCTCCAGCTTGCGCTGACCTATTCGTACCTTTACGGCGACAATACCGCTGTGAAGGCGCTGGTTTATGGCGAGTACAACCACGATACCAACTGTTCAAATATTTTCGATGTTTCTGCGCTGTTCTATATCAACAATATTATGGGCAGGCTTTCTTACGCAAAGCCCAAGGATCCCCTTGCATTCATCAGACCGCTTCTGAACCACGGAGAGGACGGCGATAAGGATGAGTAATGTTGATACTATCAACCGGCTTGCAAAGGATATCGCGGAAAGATTCGGCAGCGATATAAATGCGGCTTCCGAAAAAGCCACCAGTGAATTCAATCAGCTTTATACAAATATCCTGGTAGAAGTGGACAGAACCTTTGGCAACAACCGGGATTATTATGAATTCTGTGAGGTTATATCGGACACATTTACGAAAGTAATGGAAAAGTACAATCCGCAATATGATTTCTGGAACTTCTATGTCAGCTCGCTCAAGAAAAAGGCTATATCCCGTATAGATAAGCGCAATCGTGAGAAATACGAAAAAACCAAGAGCGATGACGGAGAAAAAAGCATACAGGACGTCAGAAAAAGAGAATACAGCTTAGACGAAGCAATATCCGGTGATACTGAAGGTCTGACTGTTAACGACTCCGTTGAAGATACCAAGGATCAGACTGACAGGGCGCTTTATGACGCCGCATACAATGTATTCTATCTTGCGCTTGTCGATTACTGCCTCGGGCAGAAGGCATCTTATTCAAAGAAAAAGACGTTCAATTACACGCCGCTGTTTTTTACCGATCAGGTGGCTTTTGAAATCATCACCGAGGGTGATGACCAGATAATGGATCTGATCAGGCATAACAATATCAAATTCAACGAGGCGTCTGACATTGACTTCCTGAACACGTTCGTGGACAAGCAGTGCGATGAGCTTTCCGACGCTGACGGTGCGGATTATCTTCCGCTTTCACTTTTCACAGGAAAGGAAAAGGACTCTGATAAACCCTGCCGTGCAAAGGGGAAGCTTCCATATGCGGTTATAGAAAAGTACCTTGGATCTGCATTTGGTAAGCGGGTTTCGGATTCTGCCGTGAAGCAGAAAAAGGACGAATATGACGCTGTACGTAAATCACTTGGAGAAAGATGGGTATTATAAGTATATAATGGCATTATTGTCTTTTTAAATATCGGATAACATTTTCTCTTGCTATTCTCCACTGATTACCCACCCTGAACGCCTCAATCTCACCGCTCTGCACCAATCGCAGAGCGGTGTTTTTTCCTATATGCAGAAGTTTCTGCAGCTCTTTTAGTGTCAGTATATCTTTTGTATTATTAAGCATTATAACACGCTCCTTTCGGTTTATTTAATCCCATGTTTGCCCGAAAAGCCACTTCACACAGAGGTATATTATACCGTTGTGAGGAGGTGATCCGATGAAGGAATAAGCGCACAGACGCTCGCAGCGATAGCCGAAGCCAGTATCCTGGTGATATCAGGCATAATCGGCTTAGCGACCGAGCGTCGCAAGGACGAGAAGCGTAATCAGCTTCAGCAGAAAATCGACGACGCAGAACGCGAAATGAAACGCCTCGACAGCACGGACTTCCGGCTGAAGAAGTAGTTTATTTCGGTTTATCCTGCACCCGATTTTTACAGCAGAACACAGCCCCGTTGCCGTGATGAAAATTCACGGTGACGGGGCTTTTGTTTTGCTCACAAACCGCACAACAGAGCCACACAGGAGGTAACAGAAATGTTCAGCAACCCAAGATACAGCACCAGAGGAATATCGGAAACAGTCCCGATATTAACGCAGATCATTCTCTGAAACTGCATTGACAGCATGAAAGTCGAAAAAGATTATCTTCAGGTTTTCAAACTCACGGCAAAGGACCACACCCAGCACGTTACGCACAGTCAGGAGGAACCCGCTTACGAACACTCGTTCGATTTCCGGACTGACGAACCCATCACGGCAAAAATTTTCGTCATTGATGACGAGACACATTCTACAATGCTTTTGGCAGAGGAATATTAAGGAGGAACACACCATGGACAACGAAACCAACAACCCCGTTTGCAGCTGCTGCGGAGCAACAATCGAAACCGATGACTACTACACATTTGAAGGCAGCATTTTATGCGATGACTGCTACCACAGCGAAACCGTCACCTGCGAACACTGCGGTGACAGAATATGGGCTGACGACAACGCAGGCTCTGACAGTATGCCGCTCTGCAACTCTTGCTATGACGATTATTACACGACCTGCGAGTGCTGTGGCAGAATCATTCACCGTGATTACGCCAACTACGATGACGACGATGACTACGCCTATTGCGACCGTTGCTACGAGGAACGTCAGAACAGCTCAATTCATGAGTACAATTACAAGCCCGATCCGATATTTTATGGCGACAGCAAGCGTTATTTCGGCGTGGAACTTGAAATCGATGAGGGCGGTAAAAACAGTGACAACGCTGATACGATTCTGGGTATCGGCAACCGGGTTGCGGAGCATATCTACATAAAATCTGACGGAAGTCTGAACGATGGCATGGAAATCGTAACGCACCCTATGTCGCTCCGCTATCACAAGGACAAAATGCCGTGGGTAGACATCATGCGTTCAGCAATTCGCATGGACTACCGCAGCCACAAAACAAGCACATGTGGATTACACATTCACGTCAACAGAACAGCCTTCGGCAGTACCCGGGAAGCACAGGACGAGTGCATTTCCCGGGTTCTTTATTTTGTGGAGCACCATTGGCTGGAACTGCTCAAATTCAGTCGCAGGACAGAGTACCAGATGAACCGCTGGGCTGCTCGCTACGGCTATAAGAACAGTCCGAAAGAGATTCTGGAGGACGCTAAAAAGGGCTGCAATGGCAGGTATGCTTGCGTGAACATCACGAACTACCACACTATTGAATTTCGTATGTTCAGGGGCACGCTCAAGTATAACACGCTCATAGCCACTCTGGAACTCGTAGATAAAATCTGCGAGCTAGCGACAAATCTTACCGACAGCGAATTGAAATCCGTAAGCTGGTCTGATTTCGTAGGTTCACTGGACGACAGCACTGATCCCGAACTCATTACCTACCTGAAAGAGCGCCAGCTCTACATAAACACACCGATTACCAGTGAGGAGGACGATTAACATGTGTGCAATTTTCGGCTTGATAGACTACAATCATACTTTAAACGCAAAACAGCGTGAAAAGCTGCTTAGTGTTCTTTCAGAGGAATGCGAGGAGCGTGGAACCGACGCAACTGGCTATGCCTTTAACCATAACGGCAAACTGACGATATTCAAGCGTCCATTCGCTGCTCACAAAGTACATCTGCGGTTGCACGAAGATTCAAATGTCATAATGGGACACACCAGAATGGCGACCCAGGGAAATAAGCTCGATAACCGCAATAATCACCCATTTTCCGGAATAGTGAACGGAACTCATTTTGCGCTTGCTCACAACGGAGTTCTTCACAATGATATGAGGTTACGCAAGCAGATGTCGCTACCAAGTACGCCAGTCAAGACGGACAGCTACATTGCCGTGCAGCTCCTGGAACAGCAGAAATCCCTCGACATACAGTCCATAAGCGAGATGGCTGAACTTGTCGAGGGTTCTTTTGTGTTTACAGTTCTGGACGAGCACGACAATATGTACTTCGTCAAAGGCGATAACCCGCTGGCGCTGTACCATTATGAAATCCGCGGACTGTACGTCTACGCCAGCACGGAAGCAATCCTTGATCGTACTCTCACTAGGCTCGGAATCATAAGCATAGAGCACCAGAAAATCAACACTACCTGCGGAGACATTCTGAAAATCGACAGTACAGGCGCAATGGAACATGGAATGTTCGATACCACAAACCTGATGATGTACGACTACCGCTACTTTCGCAGAGATTGGTGGAATGTCCCCGACTCATGCGAGAGCGAACCGCAGGACGTAAAGCAACTCAAAGACTTCGCAAGCTCTATCGGAGTGTCACGTGAGGACATTGACCTGCTCCTAAGTTATGGCTATTTCGTGGAGGAGATAGAAGAAATGCTCTACCAGCCAGGAGTGATTGAGGAAGCCTTGTGCGAAATTCTGAACGAGTGCGCATATGACTATTGTGGCGAGTTCTGAGCGTTCGGAAATCTCACCCACATTGCGGACATATCCGGAAAGCGCCGAACCGATATTTGCGAACGCAGAATCACGGTGCTTTCCGGTTTCCGCAAAAGTACACTTTATCGAACGGAGGAATCATGGGAAGAACATACGGTTACGCCCGGGTTTCAAGCACGGAGCAGAACCTTGACCGGCAGATCGGGGCACTTCTGGAATACGGCGTTGAGGAGCGTGACATCGTTACGGACAAGCAGTCCGGCAAGGATTTCCAGCGCAGGGGCTACCTTGCTTTGAAGAACCAGATGCTCCATCCCGGCGACACGCTGGTAATCAAAGAAATGGACAGGCTCGGCAGGGATTACAGCGCGATCAAGGACGAGTGGCTCGACATTCAGCGCATGGGCGTTGACATAGTGATAATCGACACGCCGATACTGAACACGAAAGAGAAATCCGACCTTGAAAAGAACATGATTTGCAGCATTGTCTTTGAGCTGCTCGCCTACACCTCCGAAAAGGAACGCCGTAAAATCCGCATTCGCCAGTCCGAGGGAATCAGACTGGCGCTCGACAAGGGCGTGAAATTCGGCAGACCTGAAACTGCACTACCCGACAATTACGCCGAGGTGATTGACCTGTGGCAGTCTAACCAAATTACAGCCGTAGAGGCAATGAAACACTTGGGCATGAAGAAAACCACATTCTACAAACTGGCTCGCAAGCTGACGAACAAATGATTATCAGCGGCGAGCCGCTTTTATATAGATCAACCGGTGCTTCGTTTGTGGAGCACCGTTTTTTTGTATTGACAATGGATAGATTTTGTAATATAATCAATATAGAGTTGTGATATTTCATTATGGCTGGAAAATAATAAGGAGAACAAATAGCATGAAGAAAAATAATAATACCTCCGAACTTGATGATCTCCTTGCAAATGTAGAAGATATTGATTTTGTCTTTGAAGACGATACTATATCTGATACAGATGAATCGGATGAGAGCGAAGAAGATGACTTACCGGAAGATTTTTTTGACGATGATTCTGAAGAAAATGATCTGTATGAACCAGATGGTACACCGAAGAAACATTCCTTTGTGGTCGGCGACAAGGTAATGACATCTATCTTTCCGGAGCGCTTTTTTGATTCCGATTATGAAATGAACACGAATGAGAAATTATATATCATTGATTGTTCAAAAGAGTGGGCGCAGGCACGTCAGGAATATGATAATTTAATGGAAGAGTACTACCTCCGGACTGAAAAAGCAAACCAGCTTACTGAGAGCAATAATCCTCCATGTTTTGAAGTCAGAGATGAGCCTGCTGATAAAGTGGCTAGGATAAAGTACCGCTTTTCGAGCATACTGGGCGATTTTGACAAAAGCAACACTGATACTATCTTTAAGGACTATCCGGTGGATATCAGCCGGGAATGTGTCAGCAATGTGATTTTTGATAAAATTAAGAGCAGGGATATCAAGATAAGAAATCCTCTGAAGATAACCGGTTTCATCGAAGATATTGCCTTTTCCTATTGGGCGGTAAAACCTATTATATATCACCGTAAGGTCAATGGCAGAGATGAATCTATTATGAGATTTACACCAAGAATAACGTACGTTGTGTGATATGTCCTCCACAGAGTCTGAAAAAGGTCCTGGAATCAAGCGGCAGCGACTATGATTATTCCATAATTTCAAGGCAGATAATCGAGAGTGAAAAAATACTCCAGCCTGAATCAGTCGAACGCTCGTTTGCTTTCCGGTGGTTCAGAGATATGCTGCCGATAAATGAAACGACCGCACTCTCTGACGCTGAAACAAAAAAACTCGTTGGGCTGCCCCGTGGAACTCAGAAGCTCATTTTTTCGATTTTGGGATATTCCGTGCTGTCTCTGTTTGTTCCGGATATGGGTGAATATGATGAGCCGCCTAAGGTAGTTGCGGGAAACATAGTTGCGCAGACTTCTCAGGTAAAGGATATCATTTCGGCTGTTTCTGCTTGTTTTGTATCAGCCGGAGGCAGCGACCTAATTAAGCCAAAGTACCTTTCTCTCAAACCGGACGAGTCCCTGAATTCACAGAATTGCGAGCGTCGTCTTATCGTGATCGATACGACAGCTATGCGTGGCAGGGATAAGGAACAGAAACTCTTTCAGACGATACTTGACGATTATATACGATATGCGGAGCAGAAGATCGTTCTGGTTGCATATCCGGATATAGGGTGGCTGCCTCTGGTGATCAGTACCGATGAACGTGACGAGCGATTCTACAATATTGATATTCAAAGCGCAGATTTATCAATGGTTACAGAGGTTACAACAGTGTTACGAAAGCTGTACCGCAACGCCCTTGTGGGGATATCCGAAAGCGGTTTTGCCAGGCTGCGTGAAACTGTAATTGCATGGGCTGATGAGAAAGTGACCGAGCGGAATGCCACTGGCGCATACAGCTCCAGATACAAGAGTATGCCGGATTTCCTGTATGCCTGCTGCAGGTATTGCGCCGCCGGTGATGATGAATTGATTCAGACGGTCCATAATGTCATGTATGATGCTACCGGGGATTGGCCTGAGCATATGGGCGGCTCTTCTCAGAAAGATGAGAGGTATCTCAAAGTTGCTGATTTGATCAACGAACAACTTCAGAATGGCATTATTCCCGATGAGCAAAAAGGCGATGATTGCAAAGATGCCGCATTCCGTTATTTGCATAAGGGAACACCGTGTGTATGCCTGGGAGAGCAGTATATTGACGGTCTGATTAAGCATTTGAATATATCCGGTTATCAGGCAGGAGATTTCATTCAGCACTGCGCCGAATATAATATAATGAAAGACGGGCAGCGGAGTATTACCGTGAAATTCAACGGAAAATCCAGCCGATTCACAGCAATTGATATTTCTAAGATGTAATCAATTCTGGCATTACCGACGATGGTAATGCCAGTTTTTGTTGCATCATTCGGTAAATTGTGAGCTGTAACCGACACTGTGACCGAATGTGTTTAGAAGTATGCAATGCCAGCAATAATGCGGAGTTACACGGTTACAAGGTTGCAGCTATTTTTTGAAATGCATATATCCAGAATATGAATATCAACCTGCCTTTAGGGAGATTCCCAGAGTGAGATTTCAATTTGTTGCTTACCTTTGTGCCCGGGGTTACGGGATAGCTGTCTGTAATAATATTCTATGTGAGTATGAACACTGTATGTATATCCTTCTTTCTGGCAATCGGTTTGTGCACGGTCCAGGAACTCCTGATATTTCAGGTATCCGTTTTCGCCTTTGCCAAATGATTTGCTGAGTTCAAATGTGTGTATGCTCATTTCCTTTCTCCTCAATATATAGTAGTAAAAATATACACTTTAGTGGAAGAACGCCCGCTTATGACACGGCGGTGCCGCACTCATAGGCGTGTTGTCTTGAAACCACCTGTGCATTTACTACGATATATGGAGGAGAATATTTTTATATAGGATAGAAAAATCCGCCCTGTTTAATATCAGAGCGGATAGTGTTTTGGATTCAGAGTTCTTATTTTCGCTCCAGGCTCAGAAGAGTTTTGTATTCGTCTGAATTGAGCCTTGCCGGGCGTGGCAGAACTGACGGAATCAGGTAAGAGGGAAATTTCAGCGGACTGTCGGCGCTGTAAAAGGTCTTTAAGAAGTAGTCGGTGTATGGGCTGGTATTTCTGTAATATCTGCGCTTGATAATATAGAGGCTCTCGGAAAATAACCTGTTGATCGTTTCTGTATTCCTGAATGAAGGGTTTATTGGCTTGCTTGCGGGTTTGGATAAGTTTATGGTATCCAGCATTTCTTTATATGGAGAGTGCGCGGATAATTTACCCAGAAAGCCAGCAAGCTCTCCAAATGAAATGTTATTTTTAACCAGACTATATGATAATGTGAAAATGACCGGATAGTAAATATAGTTGAGCAGGTCAACGCTTAGCTTATAAACGTTAAATCTATCGTTACGCTGGTACTTACCGGCGTATTTTCTTACCTTGCTATCACTGGTAAAATCGCGGTAGACAACTTCACGGACATGTTCCAGATCATCATGATCTTCTACTTCGGAACGCAGTCTGGAAAGGCTGAGGCTTCCGCTTCGAAGTCAGAGTGATTTGACCGCCGTTTTGTGCACATCTAACAAAAATATAAAACGGCTCTGAATAAGTGCTGCTTTCTGCATTCTTTTCAAGCCGTTTTGCTGATTTTCTTTTCTAAAATGGCATTATAAAGCCGTTTAAATATGTTTTAAGGCAACACCGCACAATT
>DQFX01000020.1:21915-107482 GCA_003531585.1 Oscillospiraceae bacterium
CTGAATAAGTGCTGCTTTCTGCATTCTTTTCAAGCCGTTTTGCTGATTTTCTTTTCTAAAATGGCATTATAAAGCCGTTTAAATATGTTTTAAATCCGCCAGGAAGTTTTTTCTCTGGCGGATTTTTTTGTATTTTGCTTGTCAGTTTTTTGCGTTTTGCGTGGCAGACTACAATAGAGCTTGTCGGAGTCTTTTCCACAGATTATTTTCCGGGAATCCACGATAATGTTTTTGAGTATCAGCAGGAGAACATATTCATTATGGCTCAGAACGTCTATATTAAAAAACATTGACAGCTCATCTTCTATAAGATGAGTATTACCCGGATCGTTCACTATGTCAGAATACAAATTCAGATACCTCTCAGGGTCAAGCCCGTATCGGTATCTTGCTGTATTGAGAGCTTCGTTAAAAACGCAGTTGTCTTTGAAAAGGCTGAAGAAATAATAGAAATCTTCGTTCATAAATGCTCCTTGGAAAAATGGATTCAATTTGTTTCGCCGAAAATCCATTATTTGCTGTTAAATATGCTGAATATAATTTTAAACTCATTGAATAAAGGAAAATAGCTGTGGCGAAAACATTTATTCCGTTTGCTGAAAATCCTTTATTCTTGTGATACAATATTTGTAGAGCAGATACATAATGAGATGCTCACAAATATGCAGGAGGAATTCAATATGAAAACAACAAACAGACAGGTTGAAAACACAATAAAGCTCCACGCAGCAAAGGAGCCTTCATGCGGGAAAAGGTCAGATTCGGATAACGAATTTGTTGTTCAGAGATTTGTGGGTAACGGCAATGTAGTTACAAGAATCGGGAGCCGTAAAGCGATGAGCGCGATCCCTGAAAACCGGGAAAACGGCAATGAATAAATGTATATTATTCATAAGTGCCCAGGAAAGGAGATACTGTACAACCAATCCGCCATATAATCAAGCGAGGTGATGAATATGGGCATGATATTATCCTACACTGCTTCGTGCGGTGCTGCCGTGAATTTCAGCGATGAGGGATATATTAACTCCAGCGAGCAGGAGCTTGCCTTTCGCCGTGAGAATATGAGGAGCACTGCCGAGCAGATAGCGCAGGAAACCCAGCTTAGACATATCTGTCAGGAGAATCGGGACGAATGCCCTGAAACTGCCTGAGTACTGCCAAAGCTTCTGATGTACTTATTTTATCACAATTCAGGGGCTTTTGCAAGGCTTAGTTGAAAGGAAGTGAAATCAATGCTTTACGCAATATATCTCAGGAAATCCCGGGCAGACCTTGAAGCAGAAGCCATGGGACAGGGCGAAACACTGGCAAGACACCGGGCGGCGCTTCTAGACTATGCGGCTCACCACGGACTGGAAATAGGCGCTGTTTACGAAGAGATCATATCCGGCGAAAGCATTGACGCACGTCCGAAAATGAAGCAGCTTCTGCGGGAGGTGGAGCAGGGGCGCTGGGCGGGGGTACTCTGCATGGATATAGACCGCCTGGCAAGAGGAAACAGCGCTGATCAGGCGAGGGTATCGAATACGTTTCGTATCTCCGGGACGCTGATAATCACGCCGTCAAAGGTGTACGACCAGAGCCGTGAAAGCGATGAGGAATACGTTGATTTTGAGCTGTTCATGGCACGCCGGGAATATAAGGCGATTTCCCGGCGGATAATGCGAGGGCGTATCGCTTCCGTAAAGGAGGGACATTTTATCGGAAGCACGCCGCCCTACGGTTACGATAAAGTCAAAGTCGAAAAGGGACGAGGATTTACCCTGTTGCCGAATTCCGAAAGCGATACGGTGAAGCAGATATACTCTATGTGTATCAGCGGAATGGGCTGTAACGCCATCGCAAGACGGCTCGACATGATGGGCGTGACTCCACGAAAGGGCAGCTCATGGAGCAGCGCTTCGATTCAGGATATCCTGAAAAATCCGGTTTACTGCGGCAAGATACGCTGGCAGTACCGGAAGGAGGAGAAGAGCCTGACAGATGGTATCGTCACGACCCATCGGCGGGAAAATCCCGACTGCATAATCGCGCAGGGTCTGCACCCGGCGCTGATAAGCGAGGAGGAATTCGAAAAGGCTCAGCAATTCCTGAACAGCCGCAGGATACCGCACAAAAAGGAAAACACAGAGCTGCGAAATCCGTTGTCCGGGCTGGTGTACTGCGGTATGTGCGGCAGTATGATGACAAGGCTCGGGACGGGCAGCAGGAATCACAGCGACACGCTCCGCTGCCCGAACCGGAATTGCAGCAATGTGTCCGCAAAGCTGGAGTTTGTTGAAAGCGCTCTCGTTGAGGGCGTGGCACGGTGGCTCAACGACTGCCGCGTGAATGTCAGCCGGAAGCCTGCCGCAGATACTGCGAAAGCGGAGCGTACGGCAGCCGAAAAGGTACGCGCCGAACTTGCTAAACTGGACAGCCAGCGTGAGAAAATATATTCGTTCCTGGAACAGGGGGTGTATTCCGCCGGGGAATTCCGGGAGCGCATGGAATCGCTCGAAAAGCGAAGAACGCAGCTTTCGGAGAATCTGCGGCAGGCTGAGCAGGCAGTCAGCGAGGCGGAGGGCAATCGTCAGCTTTATGCGCAGATAATCCCCAGTGTGGAGCGCGTGATGGATATTTACGCGCAGTCCACACCGGAGGAGAAAAACCGTCTGCTAAAGACGATAATCAGCCGGGCTGAATACATAAAAACGGAGCGCAACACCAGAGGAAACGCTGACCGCTGCAATTTCACGCTTAACGTGACGCCGCTCTTTCCGGAAACAGATTAAAGGCAGTCGGAAGGCTGTCTTTTTTACTGTCGAAATCTGGTTCTTGATTTCCTGATGAAAAACCTTGACTATTCGTTACGAATATGATAAAATGATTGAGAGGTGATTCTGTATGGAAACCAGAACAGCAAGGCTCAGCGTGGGGCATTCCGGGGGAACTGCCGGAGCCGGGAGCCGTAATTATAAAGTCACTCTGCCGACTAAATGGATCGAGCGCCTCGGACTAGGGGTGAACAACCGTGAAATGGAGCTTGCCCTTGACGGCGACAGGATCATTATAACTCCCCGGCTGACTGCGGAGGAGTTCGCAGAGAATGCCATAAAGCACGGACACAGTGTGTATAAGTTCAGCTTTTTTGACGGCGACAGACTGTGCAGCGTGATTTACGCTGATTTTACCGAAAAGCAGGTTCGTGCGGATAACTACACGGAAAATATCGTCAAAACGGCTTTTGGCAGGAATTCCACGCCGTCATGGGATGACTTCCGGGAGTTATTGAAAGAGCGGTGTATTCCCGGAAGCAGGAGCGGTCTGAACGAATATCTCGAAACGATAGGCGCAGACAGCAGCGACCCGCTTGACATTCTCCCCATAACCAAAGGCAGAATGGCAGAGGACGATCAGCGGCTGATAATGGAGAAATTATAATGAGCGTGAAACTTGTGAGCGATGAGAAAATCGCAGAAACTTCCTCAAAGGGAAACCAGGAGAAATGGCTTGACAACGGCGTCTGGTACAAGCTGGATCAGTTCGGTTACGAATCGCTTGCGGAAACGCTGGTTTCGCAGCTTCTGTGCCAGAGCAATATTGAACAGGACACACCGTTTAAATTCGTGCGGTACGACATCAGCCGTGTTATTGCGCACGGTCGGGAGCGGGTATGCTGCGCCAGTGCGGATTTCCTGAAAGAAGGTCAGTCTATAATCACGCTTGCCCATCTGCTGAAAAGGGAAGTGGGGGAGAGTATGAAACAGCAGCTCGGGAAGCTCCCGAGCGATAAGGCAAGGATACGCTATATTGCAGAGCAGACCACGGAAATAACGGGTCTGCATGATTTCCCGCAGTACCTGACGCTGCTGTTTGAGATAGATTCCCTGATACTGAACGACGACCGCCATCTGAATAACATTGCAGTTCTGGAGCAGGGCGGCGCGTACGATTACTGCCCTATTTTCGATAATGGGGCAGGACTTCTGTCAAATATGCAGGTGTATAATGTGGGGATAGAGCCGGGATGGCTGATTCCGTCTGTCATGTCAAGGCCGTTCAATATCAGCTTCAACCGGCAGATGGGCACAGTCCGGCGGCTGTATGGAAATCAACTGAGCCTCCCGAAGTTCGCAAAAGCTGATATCGAGCAACCGCTTGCGCCGCTGCTGGATTACTACCCGAAGCCCCTGCGGGGATTTATCTCTGACCGGGTAATGTGCTGTATACTCACAAGGCAGAAATTTCTGTAAATCCGAACACTATAATGACGTCGGACGTATACATGATACCATATATCATTATAGCACACCAATACATATTTTGTTTCCAGAATATTTCGGTGCAACGGCAGACGCCGCCGTTCTTTGCAGCCTGCTGTTCCGTACGGTACCTTCGTTCCTGACCGGCTCGCTCGCTTTATTCCTGTTTTCAGCGCCAGCTTTACCGGCGACTCCCTGTAGTTCCTGTCGTATTTCTTTTCTTCTGACATATCCTTATCAATTCAGGTATTTCCTCTTGACATTCCGGAAAAAAAGTGATATAATCCAAAATGAACAATGTTCATTTTGGAGGTAACGCTGATGAATCCACCTAATACATCAAGAGAGGAAATTATGAGAGTCAGTCGGAAAATTGTATCTGAAAAAGGACTTCCGGCACTGAATATGCGGGCTCTGGCGAAGGAGTGCGGAATTGCGCTGGGAACGCTGTACAATTACTATTCAGACAAGGACGAACTGGTCGTTGCCGCAATAGAAAGTGTGTGGCAGGACATTCTGGAAAAAAGTGCGCCGGACAGCGGGGTCAGATTTTCGCAGTATGTAATGCATATTTATGCGCGTATCCTCAGCGGATTGAAAGATTACCCGGATTTCTTTGCGGCGCACTCTATATCGGTCGCCGGGTCGGCAAAGGGAAAGGCGCGCGGCACGATGGAGCGCTGCTTCGGTAAAATCCGCGGGGAACTCCACGCAGCCCTGCGGGAAGACAAAAACGTTGACCGCAGCATCTTTTCAGAAACATTCCGCGAGGAAGACCTTATTGAGCACATACTCGACACTATCACGATTTCCATAATAAACGGCAAGCCGGACTGCGCCACCCTGACGGAAATCCTTGACCGTTTATTATACCGCTGAACAAAAGGAGAATTAATATGCAGGCTATATTTGAAACCACATTTGATGTAATATATCTTTTAACCGTGATAACCCTCGGAGTATTCATGATCTGCAAAAGCAAGGGGAGAAAACAGTATCTCCTCTACGGAATTATGGCGGTGACGCTCGGCGCGGGGGACTCGTTCCACCTGGTGCCGAGGGCGGTTGCGCTCTGTACCACCGGTCTTGAAAGCTACACCGCCGCTCTTGGTATTGGAAAACTTATCACCTCCGTGACGATGACGGCATTCTATGTGCTTCTGTACTACGTCTGGCGCTGCCGATACAAAATCACCGGAAAGCGCGGAATAACAGCGGCAGTATGGGGACTTTCGGCTCTGCGGGTTATCCTCTGCCTTATGCCGCAGAACGAATGGACAAGCCCCGACGCCCCGCTTTCCTGGGGCATCTTCCGCAATATTCCATTTGCGCTCCTCGGATTAATGATAATAATTCTGACATTCAGAAGCGCCAGACAGAACGGCGACCGTGAATTCCGGTTTCTGTGGCTCACAATAGTGCTCAGTTTCGGATTCTACATTCCGGTGGTACTCTGGGCGGACGCAGTTCCGCTGATAGGCATGCTGATGATCCCCAAGACCTGCGCTTACGTCTGGACTGTACTGATAGGGTTCAACTCCCTGAGGAATGCCGATAGAAACGAAAGCGAGGCAGACAGGTGAATCGTCCTTTCTACCATGTAAAAAAACGCGCGCTGCTGGCAATTGCCGGGTGCGTATGGCTTGCAGCAGGATTCAACGTTGCACGCCTTGGGGTGTTGTCTTATATCAGTCTTGATGAGATCTCGGCAGTCCACATACTGCTGTCGGCCGTTGTGTTCGGTATATTCGGGTTTATGTTCTACCGAATGAGCGTCAAGCATACGAACAGGATACGCTCTTATCCACAGGAAACAAGACCTGTCTGGAACTTTTTCGACCTGAAATCCTATCTCATTATGGCATTCATGATGAGCGGAGGTATATGGCTAAGGAATTCCGGGCTGGCGCCTGAAGTTTTTATTGCAGTGTTCTATACGGGTCTTGGCTGCGCCCTGGGTTCCGCTGGCATTTTGTTCTGGGTGAATTTTATCAAGGGTCTCGTTCCACAGGGGCATACTGAATAAAGGGCGCTCCCGATGACCGCATGTATTCCCTTTATTATGGGAACCTCTGAAAAGCAAAAAACAATTTATCAGCAGTGATCGTCTCCGGCAGGCAAAGTCACAATGAACACGGTACCGACTTTATTTCCAGGCTCTGCGCGGACGGAGCCGCCGTGAAGAACCGCAATTTCATGAACGAGCGCAAGCCCGAGTCCAACGCCGCCCATCTGCCGGCTTCTTGATTTATCCACACGGAAAAAAGGCTGAAATATGCTTTCCCGGTACTCCTCCGGTATCCCGCAGCCGGTATCGGAAACTCTGACGACCACATCGCTGTTCTCCTTATGCACAGAAACGCTGACAGAACCGCCCCGTCGGTTATACTTGACTGCATTTTCAATAAGATTGAACACCAGCCGATATATCAGTGCGTCGCTGCCCGTTATGACGACGTTGTCGCAGTCCTGTTCCATTGTGATATCATTCTGACTGGCAAGAGGAGTAAGGTCAGTAATGATCTCCTCTACGAGAGCCGCAAGCTCAATACGGTCAGAGCGCGGCGCTGAACTGAGATTGCTCATTTCAAGCAGCGTATGCACCAGCCTGGAAAGCCTGTCAAGCTGCTCTGCCTGCGATCGGACAAGTTCAGCCGTATCGCCTTCCATATTTTTGTGCTCTGCGGCAAAAAGCTCCAGCTTTGTCTGCATTATTGCGAGCGGCGTGCGAAGTTCATGAGCGGCATTCCCGGAAAACTGGCGCTGTGTTGCGAACGATTCCGAAAGCCGGTCGAGCATCAGGTTCACTGAAATGCTGAGCTGCCGGAATTCCTTTACAGTGTCTTCATTGAGCCGTATGTCCGAGATACTGTCCTGGTCTATCTTTTCAGCCTGCTGAGAAAGCTTTCTCAGCGGTTTCAGCGCCTGTCCGCTGACGAAGTAGGCTATTGCGGCGCTGACAATAGTCACGGCAACCGTTATCAGCCAGCCCTTCCGCCCGAAATCCGTCTTTACATCATATGCTTCATCTGAAAACCGGCTGATAAATTCCGACATCTGACTGTCTGATATCTCAATCGCAAGACCGTCCGGATCTTCGGGGGATTCCGGCGTATATTCAAATACAAACCCATTGAGCGAATCAATGCTGACAGCCCCTGAATGATAAAGCAGAAGATTAAGGCATATGCAGGTCCCTGCGATCAGCAGAGCTGTCAGCAGGGTTATCCGCCATTGCAGTGACAGTCTTTTCATTTGTCGTCTCCTCCTATCACATAGCCCTCTCCGACACGGTTCACGACCGGGTCGTACCCAAGCGCAGCACGGAGTTTCCTGCGCAGAGCCGAAATGTGAACGCGTATCGAATTACTGAAGCTGTCCACACTGCCGTCCCAGACGTGTTCAATAAGCTCTTCCTGGCTTACCGGGCGGCCCTCGTGCAGCATGAGATATTCAAGCACTCCGGTCTCCTTTCGTGTAAGTGCGACCGGCGCGCCGTCAACTGAAGCTATCCTTGTCCGGGTATCATATACGAGCCTTCCGCATTTCAGGCAGACATTGCGCTGAATGAATTGACGGCGCGTCAGGCTGCGTATGCGCGCCTCAAGCTCCGCCAGATGGAACGGCTTGGACAGGTAGTCGTTTGCGCCCGCGTCCAGCCCCTCCACCTTGTCGGTTATCTCACTGCGTGCAGAGAGAATCAGCACGGGAGTTTCATAGTTCACTGTCCGAAATTCCCGCAGTATGGTCATTCCGTCCGCGCCGGGCAGGTTGATATCAAGCAGGACCAGGTCGTAACGCTCAACGGCAAGCAGCTCACGGGCTTCATTTCCATCGCCGCATGCGTCTGCTTCATAGCCGTCCAGACGCAGCTTTTTCGTGATATCGTCACGCAGGGATTTTTCATCTTCAACAACAAGTAAACGCATTTTTGTCTGTCCTCCATTATAATAGTATTTATATTATAGCACATTCTGATAAAATTTGTGTTAATTTCTGCTTAACAGAAAATTTATACTCACTGTGATATAATCATATCATCAAAGAACGGAGGATAAAATCATGACAAGAAAAAAAGCGCTTGTACAGTCGCTTCTGCTGCTTGCCGGAATATTGATGATATGTTTCGGGATATGGCGCGGAGAGGCGGAAACTGTTCTGTCAAAGGCGATACGGCTGTGTATGGAGTGTGTTGGAATTGGATAAGAAGAAAAAAACTAAAAAGATATGTTTCCTTGCCCGTTTCCGTTGGCTGATACAAGCGGCAGCCGTAATACTGACAAATATCCACCTGCCGAATTTCTTTAAGGGAACGTTATATCAGGGAAAAGGGAAATACGCCTGCGTTCCGGGACTTAACTGCTATTCCTGCCCCGGAGCCGCCGGAGCCTGTCCCATCGGCGCGTTTCAGGCGGTCATAGGCTCATCGAAATTCAAGTTTTCCTATTACATCACAGGTTCGCTCATTCTTATGGGAGTACTTCTGGGACGATTTATCTGCGGCTTTCTGTGCCCTTTCGGCTGGCTTCAGGAGCTTCTGCATAAGATCCCGGTGCCGAAGCTGTCCACCAAAAAGCTGAAGCCGCTGAGGTATTTGAAATACGTCATACTGGCGGTTTTTGTTATAATGCTTCCGCTGATCGTTGTAAACGAGCTTGGAATGGGCGACCCGTTCTTCTGCAAGTATATATGCCCGCAGGGAGTTGTGGAGGGCGCTATCCCGCTGGCGATAGCAAACGAGGGCATACGCAGCGCTCTCGGAGCGCTGTTCTCCTGGAAAACCGGCGTTCTGCTGGCGGTTGTCACGGCAAGTATGTTTATTTACCGGCCGTTCTGCAAATGGATCTGTCCGCTGGGAGCAGTTTATGCGCTGCTGAACCATGTGTCGCTTTTCCAGATGAAAGTTGACAAGAGCAAGTGCGTTTCCTGCGGCGCCTGCGCAAAGGCCTGCAAGATGGACGTTGACATCACAAAAAGCCCCAACCATTCCGAGTGTATCCGCTGCGGAATGTGCATGAAATCCTGCCCGACCGGAGCAATATGCTACAAATACGGGTTTGGAAATAAATCCGGCGATAAAGCCTGCAATTCAGATGAAACAAAGGAGATAACCAAATGAACAGAAAAAAGATAACAACAATCGCAGCCTGCCTTATCATGGCGCTTTCTCTTACCGCCTGCGGCAGCCAGACTTCACAGCCGGGGCAGGAGGGTCAGTCCTCACAGCCGGCGCAGAATACCCAGACTGCGGACAGCAGCTCTGTAACTGAACAGAATCTGCTTGACGAAGAAAATAAGATACTCTCCGAAAACCAGGAGCTGTGGGAAAAGGTGTTTGGCGCTATGGACAAAAATGTCACGGACAGCGACCTGAGCAAGAACTACGGCGAGTTCCTGCTCGACGCCATTGAAAAGGCAAAGGATCAGTTCACTGACGAGGAATACGAAACTCTGCACGCAGGAGCGGAAAAAATACGCGATATTGAAAACCAGATAGCGCAGCTTCCGCAGGGCGATTCAGCGTCGGATACAGCTTCGGCGAACTCTTTCCCGCAGTTTGACGGGTACGATCTTGACGGAAACAAGGTCGACAGCAGCCTGTTTTCTGGAAATGAATTTACGGTCGTGAACTTCTGGTTCAACGGCTGCAAGCCCTGCGTTGCGGAACTTGGCGAGCTTGACAAGCTGAACAAGAAAATAAGCGAACAGGGCGGCGAGGTTATCGGAATAAACGTTGAGACCCTGGATGGCAACGAACAGAACATCGAAACCGCTAAGCAGATACTTGAAACAAAGGGCGCTTCATACCGCAATATCTATTTTGATTCCGCAAGCGACGCAGGCAAGTTCTCACTCGGAATAATGGCGTTTCCGACCACATATGTGATCGATAAAAACGGAAACATAGTCGGCGAGCCGCTTCTCGGCGGCATAGACAGCGAGGAAAACCTCAACAAGCTTCTTGATACTATCAGCAAAGCAAATTCGGACAATTGACACGATAATGCATGCGTGGAAGGCAATGTTATTCAAGCATGACGCATGCAAAATCAGATAAGTAACGCTTGAAAAGCGCCGACTTATATTTCCTATACACAGAAAAGAGAGCTGACTTACAATGTCCGCTCTCTTTTGTATTATGCCTGCTTTGTGAATCTTACTGTGCCATCAAAGATGTGTTTTCCGTATGTGCTGAAAGCAGCCAATCTGGGCGCTGTGAGCACACCTCTGATAACGGTCTGTCTGAACCAGATCCGTCTTACACACGCTCAAGGATCATCGTGCCAAATGCGATGGTCAGACATCCGTTCTCATCCACCGGTATTTCGGCGAATGGGTCTACAGTTTCCCCCAGAACTTCGCCCTCGACCTTGGTATCATAGAAGAACTTTCCGTTCTCCTCTTTCCACGTGGTCTGTTCAATCGGCGCGAATCCGTCTTCATCGATCACGGCGCCCTGCGACTTTGCCAATTCAAGCTTATCCTCAGGAACGCGCATAAGCGTGTTCATCAGGCCGTCTTCGGTAAATTCGATCCTGTTCGTGAGCATCATGATGATCTCGTCAGCGCAATCTCCCTCAGGCAGATTGTCCGGCGTGTAGGACACCGTGCCGCCGTCAGCTGGGAACAGTAATTCCCTGACTTTCCATTTCCCGATAATGTTCATTGTGACGCCTCCTTTGTATATTAATATATAAGCTCATTGATCCATCAAACGAGTTATGCCCATGGGTCCTCAGATTTCGGTGTGCGGACACCGGTCAGCAGATACTGTTCCCACAGGAACCATTTACCGTCAGAGCCACGCTGACGCAGCTTTATCGGCCGTGGTGAATCCGCCCCGCCGCAGGGAATAAAGAGCTTCATGTAGCCAGGCTCCTGACCTGATACGTGATTCGATTCTATAACGATCGTGTATGGCTGTGCAGGAGTATAGTTGTTCTCAGGCGTCGAGCCGGCGAAGTAAGTGAATGGCAGATACGTCTTTCCATCGCGGAACCGGTCATTCAGGAAAGATATCTCCTGTCCGTTCAGGGGTCGCGGCCCACGCAGGAAATTCAGCATCTCCGTGCCGATATTCTTGTCAGCCGCATAAGCGCAAAGTGCGAGGACAGTCAGGGCGGCCGTCTTGAACGGCGAATCCATGCAAGCCTCCGGAAGCGCCTGCATCTCCGCCAGGCTTTCGGGAAGCGCAGTGAACGTGAAAGTTTCACGTTTTGAGCCTATTGCAGACGCAGCCGAGTTTGCGGCTGTGTTGATCGCCTGATTGGCCGTGCTTTTAAGTTTGTCGAAGATTCCCATTGTTAAACTCCTTTCAGAATGAATTATGGTAACCTCTAAAAACCGGGACACGAGCAGATTTCGTACATGACTTATATCAGATGCTAGGCGTCAAACCGCAGGAATACTTGATGTATTTCAAGGTTTGACAACGAAGCAGATGATATAAGTCATAGAAATCTGCCGTGAAGGAGGTTTTTAGAGGTTACCTTATGACTTCAGCCTGCGCCTTCGCAGACATAAAGTGTGTAATTTATCCCGTTCCCAGGATATTTATACGGTTTGGTGCATCCTTTATCAAGGTACACCGTACCCCACCGGCAGTACTCAGCCGCATCAAACTCCCAGTCCGAGGGAATCCGGAAAGTCTGTCTTACCGTTCTGCCATCAGAGTAGAGCAGGTTGAGCGTCACGGTGCGCAGCGGCTTTTTCCACGCTGCGATCGTATCCGGCTCGGTAACTTTCTTGCCATAGTCAAACTTTGCCGTGTAGTATGACACGTCATTTTCATCGAACGACTCGACCTTCTTCAGTGCGAGAGTTCCGCGGTCAATTGTATATACGGTGCTTGAAGAGCCATAATCTATGAAGAACATTTCTTCTTCCTGAGTGCAGGTGAGGCGGATAAAGTCCGCTCCATCGCCCGGAAGCATCATGTTGGCGACATAATCATCGAGCCATTCGGGCGAAGTGCCGGCAGGCATTACGCTGACCTTGCCGTTGTCGTCGGTGTAAAAGCTGTACTCGTCATAGTGTCCAACTGACCCTCCATCGATCCAGAAAGCATATCCGTTGTCAGTTTTGATCGAATGGGAGATCGCCCCGAATCCGTTTGAATAATCCTCGGTAATGGTGAGATTCTCGTATATCGGGAGCAGGTTTGAAAGAAGATTTGCGTCATGAAGAAGTTCCGGCGTAAAATCAAGGTCGTAAAACTCGCTGCGGCTGAACTCGGAGAGTGCATAGCCGTCGTTTTTCTTATTGAACCCGATGCTGAATACAATCTCCTCGACTGCGTTGAAGCGCAGATGTTCGCGTATCGTGACTACGAATGTGCTGTCTCCGGTTTTCTCGCAGTTCACCTCAGAGGAAACTCCGAGATACGAACGAAAATATTCATAAATATCGGGAAATTCCCAGCAGGTTTTGCCGTCGTTGACCACGCATTTTGTGTTGACTGTATCCGGAGGAGCTGCGGCAGCCTCACCGCTCAGTATGACATTCTGAATTTCCTTCAGCTGATCCCCGGACAGCACGGCGTCATCTGAAAATTCAAGATTTGCCTTGTATGCCGCATACCAGCCCGCCGTGTTCCACGCGAACTCCGGCGTGTCCGTGTCAATGCTGCCGTTCCATGCCAGTGTGCGGTAGGACAGGGCGGCAGATATTGCGAGAGCTTCCAGGTCGTCAAATTCAGTGTTTTCGATTCTGTATCCGGAAATGCAGGAAATAAAGATGGATATCGCTGAGATGAGAGAAGTAATTCTGTTCATAATCTTTACCATAGCTTTCGACGAGCGAAAGCTTTCCTTTCTTCCCGTTTCGGGGCGGTTTTCAGAGAGGATTCGTTTTGTCGGAAAAGTGCGAAAGTTATGGGATACGCGGAGAAACGTTCAGGCAGCTGCTGTCTGAAATACAGCCGACCTGTTCAAACGAGCGTTCACGCGCCTGTTTGTGTTATACTGTGCTTGATTCAGAGAATTCCATGGGCTTTTCTGCATAATAAGGTCTGATCAGCTTTGATGTATCTTTTCTGCTGCAAGTGCATAGAAAGCGCTGATGAGTTCTTCTCCTGCTTCTATCGGTGCGGATTTTGATGTACCGTCCGTAAAGTCAAACGAGAGTCTGTATGTGGTTTCATCAAGAGCGATCAGGCCGTCGTTGTCCGGCTCCTCATACTGTCTGACCATTGTTACGAGCTGCTGGTTTTTTATGATCCGGAGTATTTCCTCCGCGTCGTTTTCATTTATCTTTTGTCTTTCAACTTCTGTATGTGCGCCGCTGCCGTCGATAACCGCGTCGAACGAAAAATACCAGGTGTTTTCATCCTTTTCAAGCGTATATGAGTATGAAGAGGAATGATCCATGCTGCTGCAGCTCACAAAGACAGACGTTATTTCAACGTTTTCTGCCGTCTCATAGTGCTTTTCTGCAAGAGAATAGAGATATCTGAGCGCCTTGTCGCAGAAAGCGGTTTCCTTTTCTATGCTGTTTCCATCGGAAAAAGTCATTGCGGAGCTGTTTGTCGGTGCGTCGGCTGCATGGAGAATACTCAGCGGTCGGTATTTGCTGAGCCGGCTGATCTCGTCTTCCTCCCTGATGATCTCAAGGAATCCCTCAGCGTCTTCAGCCGGAATAGGGAATGAATCGAAAGATGTATACCCTTCCTTACTCTGCACATAGCAGCTCGCGGAAAAAAGCCAGTTTTCGTCCTGCTTTTGCAGGGAGAACGCATACACCGGATCGCACTCCGTGCCGTAATACGAGGTGCTGGCACCGATGATGTCATCGGCATTGTATTTTTTATTTCCGCTGCATCCGAAAAGGAGTGATAGAATAGCCATAATTATTGTCACCCTGCATTTATAGTTCTTTTTCATGCTTGGTCACCTCTGAAATTCTCATGTGAGCAAATGACGGGCAGAAAAACCGCCTTCAATGGCAGGTGGAATGGATTTATCTTCCAAAGTAATAGTGCGCAGTTTCTGAGCGTCTGCTGAATCAATACGCTGCCCAGTGCTATTACGCCTATAAATAGACAATGCTTATTGTAAACACGCACTGCAAATCTTGCGGCGATATATTTAATGCTTGAAAATTACAGAAAGGAATTAATTTGTATAAAGTATAACATAAATTACAAAAAAAATCAAGAGGTAAAACCAAAACAGACTGATATGCGTCAAGTTTTATTATACAACAAAGGAAACCTCTAAATACCGGTGCGAAAAGCAAAAATGGGCAGGGCGGAATGCCGCTGTTCGTCCTGGAGATAACGCCGGGATTCCAGATGATTTCATAGCAAAAAAGGCGGCTTCGGGAAAACCAAAGCCGCCTTTTTATGACATAAGTTCAATTACTCAGCCACTATCGCCCTGAGTATCGCGGAAGCGTCCAGCGCGTTCATCACGCCGTCGGAGTTGAAGTCCGCCATGCGTGGATTCTCGCCCCTGGAGAATCCCACGATATCCTTTAATATCATAGCTGCGTCCAGCGCGTTCATTATGCCGTCGTTGCTGAAATCTCCGGGCAGGTCGCTGTATTCGCACACCATAACGACATACTCGCCGCCAGTGTACGCACCGGGTATCGCCGCTGTTCCGTCCACGGATATCCGCGTGCAGCAACGGAATTCCAGACCGCCGTCCGTCAGACGGTACACGTTCGCGAACTGACCCGCAAACTCCCTGCGGAACGTCAGCTTTAGTTCAGCCGGGATACCCGTGCCGCTTATTTTCAGGTCAGCGCCGAAAACTCCGCGCAGCCCGCTCCTGTCGGAGTTTCCGGGGAGCACGGTAAAATCTGCGGCAGAAGCAGATTTTATCGCCGCGCCGTCAATGATCCAGCTCTTTATACTGTCGATAATGAATTCCGCCTTTATCCTGCTGTCGGCTATCGCCTTTATCACGTCCGCAGGGACGGTGGTTTCACCGTTGAGCGAGATCACCGCGCTTCCGCCACCCTGCTTCATGAGGTCAGCTGCGATGTCCGCCCAGGACTTCTGAACGCCGTTTATGCCGGGCTGCGTTTCCGTGGCTGCCGCAGGTCTGGAGGGCCTTGCGGTTCCACCGGAGGAGTTACCGCCTGTGGAGGTTTTCCTCGGAGACATTTCGTAGCCGCAGACCGTGCACAGCTCTGGCTTTGCATAGGTCGCAGCGCCGCCGGAAACGTGATTTTCAGCCTCGGAGGCCGCGTCGCACACCTCGCATACATGCCAGTGCCCCGACTTGTCTGACCCATATTTTTCAGACCATTTGTGTCCCGCCGCCGGAATGGTCTTGTGCTCGGTGGAGTATTTTTCACTGCAAACCGTGCAGTAAGTCACTTCGTCATAGGAGCCGTCCGCGGTGCAGGTCGCGGGAATTTCATTCTCCCTGACTGCTTCGCCGGGGGTGTGCCCGGTTCTTGCCAGAACAACGTTTTGCAGCGCAGTTTCCTGTGTTCCGGCTTCGTCAAGGAAGTACCTTGCGCAAAGCCCGCATTCCCAGTATTCGGTATTGCCCTCGGAAATGCAGTTCGGCTCAGCGCGGCCGTGGTGCGTAAGCTCTCCGTGACCGCTTCTCAGCGTGAGCGAGACCGCCGGACTCGGGTTCAGGATGTCGGTTTCGGCGAACCTTATATATCCTGTCACGAACTCGTCATGGCCGACAGCAGCGGCGTTTTCCGCACCCCAGTCTGAGCCGTCAAAGCTGAACTCCACGCCGGAAAGCTCCGTCACTATTTCAGCGGTGATATCGCTTCCGGAGCTTGTCAGCTCCAACCTGAAATCAGACTGTAAGGGAGCCTGCTGGTCGCCCTTTACGGCGAGGGTCACCGTGATTCTGAACGTGAAATCAGTGTAGTTCTGCGTTGGGAGGGTCACGGTTATTTCTGCCGTGTTTCCGATGGATTCCTCCGTATTCTCTCCGAGCGTGAAGTACAGCTTTCCGTCAGAGTACCGCGCGCTGTCTGCGGCGAGTATCCCGTTAACGTCGCTGACCGCAATAGTTGCCGGGTAGATTTCCCCGGTGTTTTCGGGAAGTCCCGCGAGGGAAACGCTCTTTTCCCCACTTGCGCCCCAGTAGCAGGAGAGCGTAGTATCAGCCATCGCCGGAGCCTGTGCCTTTGCTATGTCGAGAGTTACCTTAGCGGTGAGCGGCTTGTAGTACTCCGGGTGAACGTCGGCGGTGAACTCAGCCGTATACATTCCGGTATCGCCGACATTCGGTATTTCGCCGCCGGAAAGCGCCCACCTGCCGGGAATTTCGTCAGTGCCGAGCATTGCTTTCAGTCCGGAAACGGACAGACTGCCCAGGCTTCCGCCGAACGTGCCGTAGGCAGTTCCGGAGCCGCTTGCGGTGAGCGCCGCAGGGGTTATCGTGAATGTCCAGTCCGGGGAGGTCACATCGCTGGCGGCAAGGTAGCACTCGCCCTTGGCAACGTCTATTTTTACGGTGTAGGTTCCGGGGGCTGTGGGATCGGCGGGGGCTCCGTCCAGATAGTACTTTACCGCCGTTATTTCGCCCATGCCTGTTTCGGAGCCGTCGCTGAACCTGCGCGCTTCAACGGCCGCAGCAAGCGGAAGCCCGGTGTACTCGGTATCAGCGGGCGCGTGGAATATGAAGTCATCCGCAACGGGGGTGCCGTAGTATATCGTGTACAGCCAGCCTCCGATGTTGCTTGCCGCATTGTAGTACTCGCCCTCTGCCACATCTATGAGCACCTTTATCGTTTCCGGTTTTACGGGTACGGCTATTTCGACATTGGTGCTGCTGAAATAGTGCAGGGTTATTATTTTGCCGACTCCCTCAGCTCCGTCGTTTACGGTAACGGAAACGGGTTTTTCCTCGCCGTTATATCTGCAATCCTCCGGGGCGGTGAATGTGAACAGGTCGGCGGTAATGTCGCCCTTTACGATAGTGAATTCCCAGCCGCCCGAGAGGACAGCCGCCTTGCAGTTATCCCCCTCCGCGATTTCCGCCGTTACGGTGTATGTTCCGGGAATAACGGGGTCTGCTTTATTTCCGTCGCGGTAGTATTTCAGTGTGACAGCGCCTGCGCCGGAGATTCCGGGATTCACAGTGATTTTCGCTTCCTTTGGCGCGCCGTTGTATTTAAGGTCTGACGGCGGTGCGAATTCCAGTTCAGCCGCCGTGAGAGCCAGTTTTTCTACCTTAACGGTGCAGTCCGCTGAGGTATCGTCTATAAACGAGGAACCCGCGCCGCTGTAATTCAGCACGAACCTGCAATCGTCGCCCGCAGCGGGGAGCGCAGAGGTGGTGACATTAGTTTTCGTGCCGTCCGGGAGCGCTGCGGCGGCTACCTCCTTATCGTTCAGCGTTACCGTGAACGAGCCGCTGCCAGCGGTGAGCGCAGTATCCGAATAAGCCTGCGGCACTCCGTCAAATTCCACCAGGGAATACACAGTGAAATCCGCCGTGCCCAGGTAAACCGGTGAATCCGCAGAGCTGTTCTCAAGGATCACGCCGGATTTGTATCTGATGGACGGCGCGCCGTCCTCCCGCAGCGAGGGATAATACGCGATGCCAGCCGCCTTGTCGTTCGCCTTTTTCGTCCAGAGCGTGGAATCAAGCCCCATCGTCGTCAGCGCGTCTGCGGAGGTCATCTGTAAGGTCGTGAGCCCCTTCGCCGCTCCCTCGAGGTCTGCGCCGGCGATTCCCCTGGCGCCGCTCGTGTCGGAGTTGTACCAACAGTTCTTCACGTTGTCATTTTCGCTTCCGCATATTGCGCCAACATTTTCGGTTCCGGTCACGGCGCCGATGTTTATGCCATCTATGACCGGTGTTTGGCTTTCGCCGCATATACCGCCGACATTCCTGACGCCGCTTACCGCGTTTCCGTTAACGCACCGCCCCCTTGTACCTGACGCGTAACCAAAGATACCGCCAACATTATTTCTGCCGGTAATACTTCCGTTTTCAGTGATAATATCATACAGCCAGCCCGATACATAGCCGAAAAGTCCGACATTATCAGAATCAGGCTGATTAATTATCAGATTGGATATCTTATGTCCATCTCCGCTGAAATGCGCATAGAATGGCGTGACTTCGTTTCCTATCGGGGTGATATTTCTTCCTGAAAGGTCGATATCGCTTTGCAGGACGTAGTTTCTGCGCCACATTGCGCTGTTCTGTGTGAGCTTCTGAAATTCATCTGCCGTGGTTATGGGATTATAATATCGCCAGCTGTCACCAGTCACCGTGAAATAGTTGTACATACGCAGCTCGCCGGACTGCGCCTTTCCTACGCCTTTAAGTCTGATGAGCGTGTAGTTGTCCGAGCGGTATCTTCCGTTTTCAGTGCCCTTGGTGTAGCTTCCTCTTTCCCAGATGTCGCCGGAAAAGCCGGATAGCCGACTGGTCAGGTCTTTGGTTTCAACAGGACCGCCAAAATCTTCCTTCAAGAAAAGATCCTTGGAGTAAAAGCAGTTTTTCGAGGGACCGGTACCGATATTACCGCCGATTTCGCTGTTGCCGCATATCTCAGCCATGCTGAAGCTGCTGGAAACGTCGGCGCTGCTTTCCACAGAGCCGCAGATACCGCCGACAATGGAATCGCCGACCAGCATTCCTGTGTTGTAGCAGTTCGCTAAGGTGCTTCCGTCTGTGCTTTCGCCGCAGACGCCGCCGGTTTTGAGTGTTCCTGTGACGGCTCCGGTGTTGTAGGACATCTGTACGGTGCCGCTGTTCTTGCCGCAGACGCCGCCTGCCGATTCCTTTCCGGTGACGGGAGCGTTGTTGTAGCAGCCGGTGATGGTTCCCGCGTTCAGGCCGCAGATGGAGCCGGTGCAGTTCCCGCCGGATATTTCGCCGCTTTCAATGCCAACGTATGTTATGGTACCGGTGTTATAGCCGAAAAGCCCGATATAGTCCCCAGCCGCAGATATCTTCACGTTGGTCAGGACGTGGCCGTTGCCGCTGAATTTCCCGCTGAACGGCACGGTTTCAGTGCCTATCGGGGAGAACGATCCTCCCGTAAGCTGGATATCTCCGGCAAGGACGTAATTTCCGCCCCACTTCGTATCGTCACCCGCGAGGTCAAGCAGCTCCTGCTCGGTGCTTATTTCGGTGTAGGAGTCCCAGTCGGGGGAGGCTTCCGTGCCGAAGTTGTAGTATTCAACCCTTGTTACTTCCTGCTTCGCTCCGGCGGGGACAGGGTCGGCGCGGAGAATTGTTTTCTTTCTGCCGTCAACATTTTCCCTGACGTATCCCTCCGTCCAGCTTTCCGGCTTGAAAGAGTTTATTACCTCATCAGCCGGGACGCTGCTGGCTGAGCCGCTGACGTCAGCCTTACCGCCTATTGCGGTAAGCCCGCTGCCGCTGCTGTATATGCAGTCTGTGAAAGAGGAATGGTCGCCGCCGTTTCCGCAGACGCTTCCAAGCGAGCCGCTGCCGCTGACCTTTCCGGTATTCGCGCAGCCGCTGACGCTGGAAACAATTTCATGACCATTGGATTCGTAGCCGCTTACCGAACCGCAGATACCGCCGATATTTCCGGTTCCGGTGACTTCACCGGAGTTGAAGCAGCCGCTCAACGAGTTAGAATTTCCTGTGCCGCAGATACCGCCGACGTTTTTCGTGCCGCTGACCGCGCCGGAGTTATAGCAGTTCTTGATTTCACCGTCAGAAGAGCTGCCGCACACTCCGCCCGCCTGTTTCGGGCTTTCAACAGTGCCTGAGTTATAGCAGCCGCTTATCTTACCATAACTATAACCGCATACTCCGCCTGTTGTGCGGCCTTCATCATGTGTTCCCGCAGTGCAGCTTACGCTTCCGGTGTTTCGGCAGGAGATCAGCGTACCTTCGCTGTAAGCGCACACGCCGCCGATAAATCCGATATCTCCGATATCACCGCTTACCGAGCAGGAATTCGTGCAGTTTATAAGACTGCCGTTATTTACAACAGCAATTCCGGCAACGCTTTCCTTGCCGTATATTGAGCCGCCGTCCAGCGTGAGATCTCTGATAACGCTGCCGCTGTTGACCTCGCCGAAAAGCGCCACTTGGGACTTTTCAGGCTCGTTTATGTAAACGTTCTTTATGGAATGACCGTTTCCGCTGAATTTGCCGTAATAGTTCTCTATTATCTTAACGTCCGTCCGGCTTTCAAGGTCGATATCGTTACCGAGGACGTAGTTCTGGTTCCACTTTGCTTTGTCCGCGCCGATATCCACGAACTGCTGGGCTTCTGTTATAAGCGTGTAGGTGTCCCAGTCCGGATCGGATTCCGTGCCGAAATTGAACACCTCGCGCTCCATTGCGGCGGGCGCCGCCGGAATGTTCTTAAGCCTTACATAGGTCATCTGAGCCTTGCCGCTGCCGTCCAGGGTTATGCTGCCGGATTCCCACAGGTTTTTGTAAAAGTTGTATTTATTGAGAATGCTGCCGCACAGAGCTCCGGTGGGAATACCAGTTACCTCTTTATCACCGCTGGAGGGGCTGAATACGTCGCTGTTGTAAAAGCTGTATGATATGCTGGCGTATATATTTCTTACATCATCCGAATGACTGACAGCATAAACTGATTCTTCTCCGGTTAGCTCCCCGGCATTTATGCAGAACGTTATGTAATTGAGGTTTATCCCCGCGATACCGCCAATCTGTTCTTTGCCCGTGATACTGCCGCTGTTGAAGCAGTTGCTGATCTGTGTGCTCTGGGCTGTGTTTCCGCAGATACCGCCGATGAACGAATTTGCGGTGATATCCCCCATATTCAGGCAGCCGTAAATCGTTCCGGTGCTGTACCCACAGATACCGCCGACATATTTTCCGCCCTCGGTGCTTCCGGTAATGTCCGCCGAGTTCCAGCAGTTTTCGATGGTTCCGGTGCTGTATCCGCATATCGCGCCGATTCTTTCAGCGCTGCCGACGCTGATGTTTCCTCTAACTATGCCGAGATTCCCTATTGTGCCGGAGGAACAGCCGAAAAGTCCCTGATCGTCCAGTCCGGCGGTAAGGGTCAGCCCGGATATTTTGTGATTCTTTCCGTCAAATGTTCCGGCGAAAGGCTTAGTAACAGTGCTGCCGTCTGTCTCACGTTCTCCTATGCCTATCGGAGACCACTCGCTGCCTGACAGGTCAAGGTCAGCCTCAAGCTGGAAATACTTTCCATGATATGTTTCGCCGCCGTTCACCTGCTTCGCCAGGAACGCAAGCTGCTCCGCCGTTTTTATGATGTACGGGTCGGAGCTGTCTCCGTTACCGCCTTCAAAGCTCTCGGCGGCTGTTCCGTCCCACGCTGCGGCAGCCGATCTTCCGAGCCCTGGATTTATGACGAACAGCGCCGCAATCAGCGCTATAATTGCAAGACCCGCGGTCAGCAGCCGCATTCTTTTTGCTGTCATGAGATTACCTCCTGTAAACTGTTCTTCTGTCTCTGTGCGGATATTCACCGCCAAACCAATATTATGCAAAACTGCTATTATTATAGCTGCTATTATTATAGCTTAGAAATCATGATTTGTCAATAGAACTGATCTGCCTTTCTGGGCATATGTCCGGAATTATTCAAGGGCAACACCGCACAATTAACGGATAGCGCCTTTGCCAGGCGACGCTTACTGCTTACACGGCGCTTGCCTGCATCTTTCCATTTTGGTGCATAATAACACATGATCTCCTTTAAAAAACTCATGTGAGCGAAAATGTACAGTGCGCACCATCTTCTTGAAGACGCGTTTGCCCGAAAAACCTCCCCACAGGGGTTCCCTATAATGACGCCGGACGTATACATACGGCCCGCCGCTTGCGGTATCTCCTATAAACGAGGTGCGGCGCGTGCTAGACTACGCAGTGACCGAGATACCGCCAGAGAAAATACTGATGGGAATGCCAAATTACGGCTACGACTGGACGCTGCCGTTTATGCGCGGGACTGCGGCGCAGAGCGTAAGCTTCACGCAGGCTGTGGATCTTGCCCTTAGATACGGTGTGGAGATACAGTTCGACGAGCAGGCGCAGACGCCGTATTTCTACTACACCGACAACGGAACTCAGCACGTAGTGTGGTTCGACGACCCGCGCAGCATAGATGCGAAGCTTCAGCTCATCGACGATTACAGGCTTGCCGGGGCGAGCTGGTGGACGGTCAACCGGTGCTACGTTCCGAACTGGCTGGTTTTGCAGAATATGTACGAAACGGTCAAACTGTGAATGTAAAGCGGCATGGCGCAGATATTTCGTGCCATGCCAAACATTTGTGCAGAAAATTGCGACGGTAAGGAAGACATATCTTGACAAATTCCGTGATTCATTGTAAAATATAACGGAACAATAATATACTTCATCAGGAAAGGACGATACATTTGATAAAGAATAAGATGAAAAGCCTGCTTGCTGCGGCACTGGCAGGAGCCCTGACGGTTTCCGCGATACCGGTCAATGCGTCGGCGGTTGTGAGCAAATTCAAATACAGTGGTTATGAACATAGTCATGCCGGCGATATTCTGAACGAACTAGGGAGTTACAGCGACGCCAATGCATTTGACGTTATATATGAAGGCGCGCATCATGGCGTTTCCGGCGGCGGGCTGGAGGAGTATCTCACGGCGCTTGAAACTGATTCCACCGACCGCGGCGATGTTGAGCTGATTAACGAACATACTGTCTATAACGTCAAGGATAACAGCGATAATGCTGCTTCCGGAAACAGCCAGCAAAATCTGCTGACATTTCCCGTGGACGTTAAAAGCTATGCGATGAATGCGTTTCCGGATCCCCTGCATGAGGTTTCCAGCTGGAGAATGTGGGTCGGCGATTCCGGATTTAATGACATCGCCCCGGTCGCTGAGGCTAGCACCGCTGATTATATCGAAACTTCTGACATGGTGGACGCGATAAACGCATTGGGTTCGAAGTACGAGAATATCGCGCTCCAGTTGATTTTCAAAGGAATCGAATTCGAGGTACAGTACTATTCCGCGTTTGACCAGCCTTTAGGGAGCTGTTACACCATCAGCGACGAGAACCGCAGAAACCTTGACGCAACTTATTGTTTCGTGCATTACGTGCCTGATGTTGCCGTTTCCATGCTCAATGTATCTTCCGGCGAAGAGGCGTGGGATTTCATAAACCGCATGGTTCGCAATTTTGATGAATTCAATCAGGATCGGGCAAAACTTCTGCGGTTCGCTGAATTTGAGGTCTTTGACCGCTGTGGAAAATCCGTCGGCAGCTTTTCTTCAGGGCATTGCGACGAATATGAATATAACAAGGCGTTCCAGTATGTGAAATCAGGCGAGAGCAGCGATACTCTGTGGCTGGTTTCCGATGGAAGCGGCGCATATCCGATGTTCAGCGCTTCCGGTGATAAGCTTGAGGAAACAGTAAATGAGTTCCTCGCGCAGCACACGGACGTCCAGAAGATAACCCTCAGAATGTGCCCTGAGATGTATGTCACCAGTTCAAGCTGCTTCGACGGCGACGTGCTGGCTGATTTGTCGCAGTTCAAGCAGTATAATGTGACGGAGCTTCCGGCAAAAGCGGCTGATCTGTCCAGTGTGCTGGATCTCCAGGAGCACTATGGGTTTGATTTCGAAAACTGGAAGCTTTTCGAGGGCGTTTCCACTGGAGAAAACGGAGGCTACAGGCTCAGCGAACTAGCTAATGACAAGGACGGTTTCGGCATTGATTCCATATCTGGGATCGCCGCCGGAAGCGTACTTGTGGCGTATATCCCGCAGGAGGAGCTTCCCGATGATATTATTCCGCAGGTGGAGATAACCGTTGCTGAGCCGGAAATCGGCGTAAAGTTCGCGGATACGGCGGTTATTCCCTCCGGCGCAGATTACGCAGTGGATAAAGTATCGTGGTACCGCGGCGAAACCCTCGATACCTCCGGCGAGTTCTCTGACGGCGAGCAGTACACGGTATCTGTAACCCTCAGCCCGGAGAAATACTTTGCGTTCGACGGAACGACCACAGCAAAGGTGAACGGTCATAATGCGGTTATCAGGGACTTCACAGCCAACGAGCTTGTGGTTGAGTATACGTTTGATAAGCTTCCGGAGGATATCTGGGGTTTCGTTGACGGCGAGCTTGCCGGGGAGCACCCGGTTATCAGCGTGCCCGACGGCGAGATTATTCCCGGCGAGGTTATGCAGAAGATAAAGGACAGCGGCAGGGAAGTCGAGCTGAATTACGGCGATTATAGCTGGATAATAACCGGCTTCGACGCGGATTATACGGCGAAGCCGATCGACCTGAGAATAATGAGGGTCGCTGAAAGCAACTGGGCGGAAGCGGTAAAGACTGCTTCCGGACATCTGTACAAAATGCAGATATCCATTCAGCACAGCGGAGATTTCGGATTCACGGCGCTGCTGAAGCTGAACCTCAGCGATGGCAAGCCGGCTAACCCGGGGACGTATTACGCAAATCTGTATCAGCTTTCCGGAGATCAGCTCAAATGGAGCGTATACTCCGACCTTGCCGAGGAAAGCGGTAAGTATATCGCGAAGCTTGAATTTACGCACGCGTCAGACTGGCTTGTCACCATTGACAGCGAGATAAATCCTGGAAGCGGTAATGACGGCGGCTCCACCGGAGGCTTCGGCAACAGGGTGAACGGAATTAAGAAGGCGAGAACCCTGAAATCCGAGGGCTGGGATAATATCGTAAAGGAGATAAAGTCCACCGGGGAAGGCTCGGTTATCGAGATAACCCTCAACGATGAGACCACCATGCCAGAGGACGCGCTCCAGGCAGCGATCGACAGAAAGATGAAGCTGATAATGGACGCAGGCTTCGGCAGAATATGGGAAATAGACGGCGCGAAGGCGGTACCCGGGAAGTACATCGACCTCAGCATTTCCGGCGTTGACGTCGGTATCCCGGAGGCTTCATATGCAGGTATCCTCTGTTCTGACAGCAGGCAGCTCAGAATAAATGCGCGTCTGCTGAACTTCACGGCTCAGCTCACGGCGTTCATCGGCAAGGACAATATCGGTCAGAATGCGGCGCTCTACAGCTACAACGACGAGACTGGGAAGCTCGTGTTCCAGGATATCTCGGCGGTTGACAGGGACGGAAACGTTATATTCAATATCAAGTGCGGCGGACGCTATTTCATCGCGCTCGGAAGCGAGGTGGCGCCTCCTGCGTATCTCTGCGGCGACGTTAACGGCGACGGAGTTGTAAACGCCCACGACGCCGCGGCTATCCTCAAGTACGCGACCTACGGCTACCCGCTCGACAAGCGCTGCGGCGATACCAACGCGGACGGCGCGGTAGACGCTCACGACGCTCTGCCGATACTTAACTATGTAGTCGGCAATGTGAAGTTGCTCCCTGCTGTAGGATTCAGGCAGTGAACCACAATTAAACTGAAACTCTCCCGCGGTTCTCCGAGGGAGAGTTTTTTGTGTCCGGAACAAGCGGGTGCTCAGATGGTGTCCATAAGCGCACCCAGCATTCGGAATACCTTCGCGGTGCTGCGGCGCTTCATGGAGTGCCTGCTGAGGGAATTCACCGCCATGAACGCCAGACCTCCGGCTATCAGACCGGCGGCGCTGCTCTTGATATATGCTTCCGTCTTTTTTGACATGGTGATCAGCTCCTTTTTGAAAGTTTACATCAATATTTTCTGCAATTTCAGAAAAAACATACCCGAAGCCATGCCGGAAATTGATTCCTCTGATACCTGGAACGCCCGGAAATATGTGCTTCAATTGAGAAAAATCACGTTTTTGAGCTGATTTTTTGTGCTTTTTGTAATGTTTGCATAGTTGAACTCATGGTTTCAACTACAGTATTCGTCAATATGCCAAAATGCAATTTCTAGCACAAAAACTTGCAAAAATCGCTTGACAAAAATTCTTGTTTGGTGTATAATCAGACCATAGCAAAGGGGCTATGACAGACAGACTTCAATGGCGAAGCCTGCCGGTCATAGCCCCGATTTGTTAGCATATCAAGTCAATACGGGCTGCCGCCTCCGGTTATGCGGGACGGGCTGACAGCTTCAAAAACAGAAAGGGGACGGTTCTTAAATGAACACACTATTGACTTTATTGTCCGAGGCAGGAACGGTATTCGCCCCGGATCAGAACGCAGCGGTCCAGGCTGTAGTTGATGAAACGATGTACAGCGGCAGCGATGTAAACGGCATATGGTACCTTATCGGTGCCGCCTGGGTATTCTTCATGCAGTGCGGCTTCGCGATGGTCGAGACCGGTATGACGCGTTCAAAGAACGCCGGCAACATCATCATGAAGAACCTCATGGACTTCTGTATCGGCACAGTAGTATTTATCCTTCTTGGTTTCGGACTCCTGCTCGGCGAGGATACGCTCTTTGGTCTGGTCGGTATTCCGAACCTCGACATTCTCGGCAGCTTCTCGGACTTCAACAGATGTGCTGAGTTCGTGTTCAATCTCGTTTTCTGCGCGACTGCCGCAACTATCGTTTCCGGCGCGATGGCAGAAAGAACGAAATTCCTCAGCTACTGCATCTACTCCGGCGTTATCAGCGCGATCGTTTACCCGATCGAGGCTCACTGGATCTGGGGCGGCGGCTGGCTGGCTCAGATGGGCTTCGTTGACTTCGCTGGTTCCACATGTATCCACATGGTCGGCGGTCTGTGCGCCCTCATCGGTGCAAAGATGGTCGGTCCGCGTATCGGCAAGTTCGGAAAGGACGGCAAGCCTAACGCAATCCTCGGTCACTCCATGACCCTCGGCGCCCTCGGCGTATTTATCCTCTGGTTCGGCTGGTACGGATTCAACGGCGCTGCCGCTTCCGATACCCACTACCTCGCAAATATCTTCCTTACTACTACAGTAGCTCCTGCGGTTGCAACCTGCACAACCATGGTTTACACTTGGATAAGACACGGTAAGCCTGACGTTTCCATGTGCCTTAACGCTTCACTTGCAGGTCTGGTTGCTATCACGGCTCCCTGCGCTGACACCGACTGCCTCGGCGCTGCGATCATCGGTCTGGTTTCCGGATTCCTGGTTTGCTTCGGCGTTTGGCTCCTCGACTACAAGCTTCACATCGACGACCCGGTCGGCGCTGTTGCAGTTCACTTCTTCAACGGTATCTGGGGCACCATTGCAGTTGGCCTCTTCTCTAACGGCAACGGTCAGAACGGCGGCGTAGCTGCTGTAAACGGCACCGGCGAGCACGCTGTAGGTCTTTTCTACGGCGGCGGATTCGCACAACTTGGCGTACAGCTCCTCGGTATGGTTTGCGTACTTGCCTGGACGGCAGTTACCATCACGCTTACATTCTTCATCATCAAGAAGACGATCGGTCTGAGAGTTTCCCGCCATGAAGAGATCGTTGGTCTGGACGCTACAGAGCACGGTCTGCCTTCCTCCTATGCAGACTTCGTTCCTGCAATGCACGTAGAGCTTTCCACCTCCGGCAAGGAGAAGGAAGTAGAGACCGTAAAGGTCGGCTCTGCACCTGTTGAGGCTGCTGTTCCTGTTGCATACAAGAGCGCTAAGCCCTCTGACGGCACAAAGATGAGCAAGGTAGTTATCCTTGCAAAGCAGGAGAAGTTCGAAGTACTTAAGAACGCGATGTCCAGCATCGGCGTAACCGGTATGACTGTAACGAACGTACTCGGCTGCGGCATGCAGAAGGGCTCAACTGAGTTCTACCGCGGCGTTAAGGTTGAAACACATCTGCTGCCGAAGATCAAGGTCGAGATCGTTGTATGCAAGGTTCCTGTTGAGACAGTCGTTGAGACCGCTAAGCAGGCTCTGTACACAGGCCACATCGGCGACGGCAAGATCTTCGTATATGATGTTGAGGACGTTGTAAAGGTTCGCACGGGCGAGACCGGCTACGACGCACTCCAGGACGTTGAGTAACGTTAAGCTAAACTAGCATTCTTCATAACCTTCCTGAATATAAAACCGCATAAGCAGAACCCCCGGCGAAAACCGGGGGTTTTGCTCAGATATTCTCAGATAGAAAGCCGCAGCGAGGATACCTGCGCGGCGATGTCCAGCGCGGAGCGCCCGACCCATTCCTGCATTGCCTGCGGCGTGAGGAAGTGGAAATCGGTGCTGAATTCCGGCGGGTTAAGGTAGAACTGCTGAATATTCCGTATCTGCCGCTCAACATAGTCGGAGCCGTAGTAGGGGAGGCAGTTCACCGGATAATCAGCGATCTTGCAGAATTTCCGGAACACCCGGCAGTCCGGGTGCTCGCGGAGGTAGAGGTGATCGTTTGCGTACCACTCGGGCTTAACCCGGCGGTAGTATTCGGCGCGGTCGGCGGCGTAGAGTTCGCGGTGGAGTTCCTTGCATGGTTCGTTTACGAGCCTGACCCACAGGACGTCCGCCATGAGGTGGCAGTAATACCCCAGCAGGAAAGAGAGCGTGTGCGGGTCGTGGGATTTTCCGGCGATCATCTCGCGGTAGAATCTCTCGTAGTCGCAGTGACCCTTTCCGCTCTGAGTCCAGTGCGTGACTTCCTTGGGAGGGTCGAACCCTCCGGGGACGGGAATTCCACAGTCCGGCGCGACGTTTCCCGCCAGGAAGTCCGGCTCTGAGAGCCACGTTGCGCGCAGCTCAGCGGAAATCAGTTCGGCGACCCGAAGATGAGCGAGCCATGTAGCCATATTTTTACCTCCGGTTGAAATTGATCCTGAAATGTGGTATCATAGTAATATAGGAAAGGAGCACAGCCATGGATGACAAAGAAAAGAAAACCCTTCCGGAACAGCCCGTCGATGAGAAGCCGGAAAGCGCGCCGGGAGTTTCCGCGGAGCCTTCCGCGCACACCTGGGTCGACGATATGAAGCAGGAGCTTGAGGATTACATCGAGGATCAGGGAATTTATATCAGGCAATAAATTGATCGTGGATAATGGCGATTACGGTGAATTATGTATTCCGAATTTAAAAAAGTGGGCTGGCGCCCACTTTTTTATTTTACTTCGGTACCCTGGTAATAATATGTCAGGATCTCCTTGTAGTCGTAGCCCAGGTAGGTCGCGAGGGCGTTTGCGCCGTTCTGGCTCATTCCAACGCCGTGGCCGTATCCGTAGGTGGTGAAGATAAACTTATCCGAGTTCGCGTCGTACTCAACGTCGAACGCGCTGGAGCGCAGCTCGAAGCTCATGATCCTCTCGCGGAACACGCGTCCGGTTATCTTTACGGAATCGCCGCTGCTGTCGGTGTAGCTGTGATATCCGCCGACGTTCATCTGACCTACGTAGAAGCCGTCCACATTGGTCTCTACAGAAAGCCACCCGGAGGGGTCTCCGGTGAGGTCGATGCCGGTCTTTTCCAGAACCTTGCTCTTTATCTCAGCGGAGGTGTATTCCACCTTCCTGCCGTAATTCGGGTCGTACTGCTTGTCGAGGTCGCAGAAGCGGCTCTGGAGGTAGGGATAATCGGTTCCCCATACGTTTTTGCTGGAAGCCGTGTAGCCCGCGCTGGACGCGGAGTACACAGCCTGAATGAGCGCCCCGTTGTAGTAGATCGCCTTTCCGAGCACCGACTGCACAAGCACGTTCACCGAATCAGAGACCGTGCTCGCAAGACCTACGCTCGGGTAGGTTCCGTACTCGTTGCAGAATTTAACGTATGTATAAGCCGCCACTGCCTGCGCCTTTATCGCTTCCGGCGCGAAGGTGTGTCCGACCTCGTTCTGCGTCATTCTGCCGACTATCTCAAGCGCCGAGCCGGAAACAGTGCTTCCGTTCGCCTTGACGGTGAGTATCTCGCCCGCCGCCGCGTCGCTGGAACTGCTGTCGGGGTCGATCTCGTCCGGCTGGTCGTCGTTTGCGGAGCTTACCGGCGGAACGTCTTCGGCGTCCACCGGGATACCTCCGATGTCCTTCGCCGTGGTGGTCGTCGAAGCCGCAGCGCTTGTCGGCGCAGTCGTTGCCGTTGTCGCCGTTGTCGCAGCGGTCGCCTGTGTTGTTGCCGCTGTGGTCGACGTTGTAGCGGGAGGCGTTGTCACTGCCGGGATCTCCTCGGTTTCCTCGCGCGGACCGAGGATTTCCTCGCTGTCGTAGGTCTCGGAGGTCGGCTCAAGTGTGGAGTCGTCCTCGCCGAGTATCTCGTCGGTCGCTTCCTGCGGCTGCGGGAGTTCATCGCTGAGGGCGCTGTATGTACTCATCACCATTTTGTCAGAGAGCGACATCGGCGCCATATTCAACAGATTTATCTGCACCACGCCCGTTCCGGTCTCATCTGGCACAAGGAAGTCAAGCGTGCCCTGACCCTCCGCCTGGTCGATGTCGCCGGCTGGAGCAGCGGTCTCGGAATGCTCCTCGGAGGTGTCCTCGGTGAGCATCTGCGCGTCGCCGACAGTACCCATCACGCCGCATGTGAACATGTAGCAGTTCACGATCACCAGCGCCGCGATGATCTTCGCAAGTGATAGCTTTTTCATAGTTCCTCCGGTATCAGTAGTTGGACGGATCGTCCATCAGTCCGTTGTCCTCGAGGTATTCCTTCATGCCCTTTACAAGGGAGATATCCCAGGTCCTGCCCTTCCACTTGTCGCCGTAAACGTCGGTGTATGCCTTGAAGTACTTTATGCTGTCCTTGCGGGTTATCTTGGAGGTGTCGACGTCGGGGCTTTCGTTCTCGCGTACCTTTCTTGCCACGATAACAAGGCGCATGTTCTCGAATCCGGTGGAGCCGTCGCAGGTGGAGAGCGTCAGAAGCTCGTCGCCGTACTCGACGTCAACGCCGGTGTTGTACTTGCTTCTGTCCATTACTTCCTTTATGTATTCGTAGAATTCGTCGCTGTTCTTGAAGTAAACGTACTTGGTGTAGTCGAATACATCGCCGTGCTCCTCGTCGGTGTTGGTGATGAACACGGAGAATATCTTGTACTTGTTGTCCTGGTAGAGCGTGTTGAAGTCAACTACCGGGGTCTCCCTTAGGAAGTCGATATTGTTGTTGTAGTTGTTCAGTGCGGAGAACTTGTACTTGTACAGCATGTTGTGACCGTAAAGTATCGTGTTGTTCGGCATCTGGTTGGGTCCGAACTTGCCTTCGTAGTCGGTGAAGATGGTTCCTGCGAATTCCTCCTCGCCGTTAAAGTTGTGGTGGAGGTAGAACAGGTTGTCCTCGCCCTGGACTACGGGGTAGTCGACGTTGGTGCCGTTAATGGTTATCCAGCCGACGAAATCTTTATTTGCCTCGTAGTACGCCGCGTATTCCTCGTTTACAGAGCCTTCCGGCAGGTTTTCGATCTGCTCCTTGGTGGGAGCCTGGAGGTTTACGATCACCTGCTGCTCGCCCTGAACCACCTGCTCGCCGTTGCTGTCCACAACGGAGGTCCCGATGGGAGCCTCGGGCTTCAGCAGTGAGATAAAGTGAACCGCGATGATAACCAGTGCGGCGATCATCAGGCAAAGCGAACCCAGGAAGATAAGCTTGCGGGCTACCTCGGAGGAGCTGTCCCCCTTGCAGGGGAGCAGTCCGGTGCGGAGGCTCTCGCCGAGACTCTGCTTTTTCTTCTTGCGCTTTTTCTTGTTGTTATTGTTCGGGGAAAGACCCATATCCATTTCTGCCATGAGAGTAACGTCCTTTCAGAGATCATGCTTCGTCGGTCTTTTTGGACTCAACGGTATAGCTGTAATCGTAGATCATATCAGCGTCCCACTTTCTGCCGCCCCATGATCCGCCGAATACATTGTAATAGTAGTCAAAATACAGCGGGTCGGGGTTTTCGTACGCCTTGCTTACGTCGACTGTGGGATCCTCGCCCTCGCGGACCTCTCTGCCGAAAATGACCCAGCGCGCGTCGATACCGTAATCGAGAATGCAGGTCGACAGGGTGATGAGGTTGTCGCCGTACTTGAGGTCTACGTCGGTGTAGAAGGTGGTGCGGTCGAGAATCTGTGCTACGTAATCATCGAACGCCGCTTTATTCTTGAACTTCCTGCCCTGGAGATAGTAGAACACCTCGCCGTCCTTTTCTTCGGTGTTCACCAGCATGCCGGCGAATATCTTGTAGGTGGACTTGCGGTAGAGCGTGTTGAATGTTATTGTGGGATACTTTCTGTACCAGTCCATGCCGTAGTTGAGCTGCGTACGGTAGTTGAAGTATCTTGTGAGCCTTGCGAAGTACTCGCCGGTGTTGACGTTGTGACCGTAAAGGATAATGTTAGCCGGGGTGTTTTCCGCGGTTATCTTCTCGCGGTAGTCCGCGAATACCGTACCTGTCTTGCTGTAATCGCCGTTGAGGTTGTGGTCGAGGTAGTATTCGTTGTTGTCGCCCTGAACGACCACGTTGTCAACGAAGGGTGAATCCTCGTCGCCCATGGTTATCCAGCCGATAACGTCCTTGTTCTGCTCCAGCAGAGGGAGGAACTCTTCGTTTACCTCGGGGTACTCCTTGACAAGCTCGTCCTTCTTTACCGGGTCGATGGTGACGCTGGCGGAGCCGTGGTAGAGGCTTGATATCTGCTCGTTGAGCTTGTTGTCCTGCGCGGTGCTTCCGTAGAACGAAATTATCATCACCAGCGAAACTATCAGCACAACAGCGGCGCCGAGGAAAATGCACTTGCGGATTATCTCGGCGGGCTTATCGCCTTTCCAGGGGAAAAGGTACTTAGCGATTCTGAGGAAGATGTTTTCCTTTTCAACAAAATTAGCCATGATATTCTATCCTTTCGGGATCGTTTAGTAGCTCAGCAGCTTTGATTTATCCCATGTGCTTCCTGCCCAGGAGCCGCCCATTCTGCTGTAGTAGTAATCGAACAGCTTGGGGTTGAGGTTCTGCTCGGCAACGGTAACGTCGACGGATTCGCTCTCGCCGGGGCGAACCTTTCTCGCGAACAGTACCCAGCGGGTATCCACGCTCTTGCCGAGGGGCCAGCTGCATGTTGACAGCGTGAGGAGCTGGTCGCCGTAGGTGAGGTCCACATCGGTGAAGAACCAGCTTCTGTCCATTACGTCGATGATGAAGTTGTTGAAGTCATCCTTGCTGTAGAACTTCGTCTTGTCGACATAGTCGAACACCTCGCCGTACTGGCTCTGGGTGTTTGCGAGGATACCGGCGAATATCTTGTAGGTCTCGCAGCCGCCGCTCGGCGTTGCGAGCATTACCGTCGGGTGGACCTTATAGAACGCCAGCGGCTCCTTGCTTGCCATGTTGGGAACGTAGTGCGTAACGTGCGCGAAGAACTCGCCGCTTATCATGTTGTGACCGTAGAGTATGATGTTGTCGTCAGTGCCGTCCCACTTATTGAGGTAGGAGGAGAAGATGGTGCCGGAAACGCTGTCCTCGCGGTAGAGGTTGTGGGTAAGATAGTAGCTGTTGTCGTAGGATTTTACTACTACGTTGTTTACCGCCGTTCCGGTTATCTTTATCCAGCCCTTGACGTCGGAGTTGGTTGCGAGAAGCTCGTCCCAGTTCGGGTTTATCGGAGTATTCACGAGCGGAGTAACGTCGATCTCCTCGGTCTGATCCTGACTTGCGGTGGCGTTTGTGTTGAACGGGTCGTAGTCCGGGTTTACGTTAACGAGACTGTCCTCGGGGACTCCAGCGATATCGGCGATCTTCGAGTTGGTGCTCTTATCCGCGCCCATACCCGCGAGCTGAGAGATCAGCACGCCGATGGTAACGATGAAAACCACGACCGCCACTATCAGTACGATCTTGCGCACCTTTTCGCCGCCGGAGTCATCCGCCTGCGGGAACGCCGCATAGCAGAACCGCGCCCAGCCGGACTTCGGCCTGCCCTTTATTTTATCCTGCTTCTTTGGGGATTTATGCGGCTCGGTGTAAAAATCCAGCTTATCGACCGCGATATCCCTTGAAGCGTGCTTCTTAGGCTTGTCTGTGTAATTTGCCATTAATATTCACCCCAGATTATTTCTTTATCTCGCAGAGCAGCATTGAAAGCGCCTTTTCCGCCGCAAGCGCGCGGATAACCTCCCGGTCTGCGCTGCCCTGTGCAAAGAGGAAGCGCTCGCTGCGGCAGCCGTTTCTTCCGCTGACCGCTATGCAGACCTCCCCGACCGGGTGTTCCGCGCTGCCGCCGGTGGGTCCAGCCACTCCGGTGGTGGAAACGCCGTAGTCCGCGCCGGAAAGCTCCATGACGCCCTTCGCCATTTCCGCGGCGCATTCCACGCTGTATTCCGTGAACTGCTCGAGCACTTCCGCAGGAACATGCAGGATCTCGTGCTTTATGCGGTTAGAGTAGGAGCAGACTCCCAGCTCTATCACCGCGGAGCTTCCAGAAATGGAAGTCACCGCGCCGGATATCATGCCGCCGGTGCAGCTTTCCGCCGTGGATATTTTCACGCTGCGCGCGGTGCATTCCCGGACGATTTCGCGGGAAAGCTCCGCTATACTATTATAAATGTTTTGAATATCCATATCACATGTCAAGGTCGACGTTTCTCACGCCGTACTTAAACTGCTTCACCTCGGTCTCCCTTACCGCCTTTTCGATGAGCGGCTCGAAATCGAACGACGCCTCCGCCGCGAGGATCTCCTCAAGCGACGGGCGGGTTTTCGGGTGCTTCGGGGAGAATACCGTGCAGCAGTCCTCGTAGGGCAGGGTGGACACCTCGAAGGTGTCGATGTGCCGCGCGACGTCGACTATCTCGCGCTTATCCATGCCGATCACCGGGCGGAATACCGGGTACTCCGCAGCGGCGTTGGTGCAGAAAATCGCGGGGAGCGTCTGGCTTGCGACCTGGGCTACGCTTTCGCCGGTGATTATCGCGCCGTAGTCGTTCGCAGCGCATATGCGGTTGGCGATCTTGACCATCAGACGGCGCATGAGAACTGTGAACAGCTCCTCGGGGCAGTTGTCCCGGAGCGCCTCCTGAAGCTCCGTGAACGGAACGCAGTAGAACACGATATTGCCGCACCAGTCGGTGAGCTTCTCGCAGAGCGCCTCGACCTTCATGCGTGCGCGCTCGGAGGTGTATGGCGGGCTTACGTAGTGAATGCAGTCCACGATGAGACCGCGCTTTGCCATCATGTAGCCGGCTACCGGGCTGTCTATGCCGCCGGAGAGCATGAGCAGGCTCTTGCCGGAGCTTCCGACCGGCATTCCTCCTGCGCCGGGGATCCTCAGTGCGCTGAGGTAGGCTCCGTTGTCGCGGATCTCAAGGCGCACGGTGACTTCCGGCTCGTGGACGTCCACGCCGATGTGCGGGAACGCGTCCAGAATGACCGCGCCCAGCTCCTGCTGTATCTCAGGGGTCTTCATCGGGAACGCCTTGTCGCTGCGCTTGGATTCCACCTTGAAGGTCTTTGCGCCCTCGAGGGCTTCGCGCAGGTACTCGGGGGCATGATCCGCGATAACGCTGAAATCCTTCGGGAATACGGCGCAGCGCTGTATCGCGCTGATGCCGAATATCTTCTGAAGGCGGTTTATCACCTTGTCGATGTCGGCTTCCTCCGGGGGAGTAATGTAGATGGTTGACTGCCTGCGGTAAAACCCGAATGTGCCGAGCTTTTTCAGGCGTCGCTTTATGTTCTTCTGGAGCATGTCCTCGAATGTGGACTTATTCAGGCCCTTGAGGGCTATCTCACCGTATTTTACAAGAATTATCTCTTTCATCTGTTCTGTTCCTTTTTCGATATTATCTGCGGAATCTCGCGATACCCGCCCTGATCCCTTCAAGAAGCGCGTCGATGTCGGCTTCGGTGGTGTCTGCACACATGCTGACCCTTATTGCGCTGTCGGCGAGCTTATCGGGTATTCCGAACGCCGCCAGGACTCCGCTGGTTTTTCCGCGGGAGCATGCCGAGCCGCTTGAAACGTATATCTCGCGCTCCTCAAGGGAGTGGAGCATTATTTCCGAGCGGACTCCCTCAACGCTGAAATTCACGATGTTGGGGACGCAGTTTTCTCCGGAGTTCACGGTTATCCCGCCGAGCGTGGAAAGACCGTCCAGCAGATGAGCCTTCAGCGCTCCGAAGTGCTCCGGCGTGCCGTGGTAGGCTCTGACCGCCGCTTCAAGTCCGGCGATGAGCTCCACCGGCTCGGTGCCGCTGCGGAGGTTCTTCTGCTGACCGCCTCCTGCCAGCAGCGGGGAAATGCGTATGCCCTTTCTGATATAGAGCGCGCCGATACCCTTGCTTGCGTGTATCTTGTGGCCGGAAATGCTGATAAGGTCGCCATCCAGCGGGATTTTCAGGAATCCCTGAACCGCGTCGATATGTACGATGGTTTTCGGGTTCTTCCGCTTGACCAGCCTGTACAGCCGCTTTACGTCGTTGGCAAAGCCGGTCTCGTTGTTGACCGCCATGCAGGACACCAGCACGGTATGCTCATCGACTGCGTCGGCGAGCGCCTGCACGAAGTCGGGGTGATCTTTCGGGGCGAGGCGCTCCACATGGAAGCCGCGCTCCTCCAGCTTTGTCATGACGTTCGCGACGGAGGGGTGCTCTATCGCCGTGGTGACTATCCGGTCGCCGGAGCGCTTATAGGTCTCCGCAGCGCCGAGCAGCGCGGTGTTGTTGCTCTCGGTCGCGCCGGAGGTGAATATTATGTCGCCCTCGCCAAGCTTTGCAAGCAGGGTCTTTTTCGCGGAGGCGATGACCTTTTCGGAACGTATGCCCATTCCGTGCAGGGAGCTAGCGTTTCCGAAGCTGTTCTGCATTGCCGATAAAATAGCGTCCGTTGCCTGTTCGCAGGGCTTTGTGGTGGCGGCGCTGTCCAGATATATCATTTGTTTCTCTCCTGTGCATAATAATGCATTTTATATACTAGTATAGTATAGCACATTTTGCTGTGTTTGAACAGTCTTTTTTTAAAATTTTCACCTTTATTTCATTGTGTTCTCGGTCGGGTTACAGAAAAGTTACAAAATGGTTACAAAAGAGACTGAAAAGTTACTGAATAATTACAATATCCGGATTTCGGTTACAATCCTGTCATATATGTTGATTTTTCCTCCCGGGTATGATACAATATGTTCAGAAACACAAGTGACATAACGATCCAACATGATATATGATCCTCCTTCATTACCAAAATCCCCCGGTATCCCCGGGGGATTTTGGTTTTCCGGAGTTCCATAGTTTGGACATATGATTCAAATATGCTATTGACATGGGGGGCTTTTTAGGGTATAATTAACATTAAGCTGGCAGAATATAGTCTGCCGGTCTGGTTAGGCCTTAAAGTGAATTAAGCAATAAAGCCGCGGCGAAGCGGCATGTCAGGAGGTCAAGCAAATGTCAGACTACATCAGAAGGCTGCCGGTTTATCTGCTGCTGGACTGTTCAGGCTCCATGTCAGGCGAGCCTATCGAGGCAGTGAAGCAGGGAATCAAGGCGCTCCTCACCGAACTCAAGGGAGATCCACAGGCGCTGGAAACAGCGTGCCTGTCAGTTATCACATTCAACAGCACCGCGCGGCAGATATCCCCGCTGACTGAGCTGATGCTCTTCAAGGAGCCGGAGCTCACCGCAGGCGGCGCAACTGCGCTAGGCGGAGCGCTCCACGTTCTGGCGGACTGCATCCGTACAGAGGTGCGCACCTCCACCGCGACCCAGAAGGGCGACTGGAAGCCGCTGGTGTTCCTGCTGACCGACGGCGCTCCCACCGATAACCTCGACGAAGGAATCGAAGCGCTCAAGTCGGTTTCCACCGGAAACATCATCGCATGCGCTGCCGGAGCAAACGCGAATACAAATACGCTCCGCAAGATAACAAACAACGTCCTGATGATGAACAACCTCACCGCCGGCGACCTCGCGGCGTTCTTCGCGTGGGTGTCCGGCTCGATAAAGGCGTCCTCCAAGAGCATAGACGCAAAGCCCGGAGAGGCTATCCAGCTTCCGCCGCCTCCCCAGGGATTTGTTATCGTTCCCTGATAAGGGGGTATTATGTACGACGAAGATATCAGGCAGGAGCCTGACGCTCTGAACCTATCCGGCGTAACCGCTGAACAGCCTGTATCAGAAGAACCGCAGGTCTTAGCTGACGTTTCCGGAGCGGAGGAGCCTGTGCTTTCTGAATCCGCGCCGGAATCCGATGAAACTCCGGAGCCTGAGCGAACCCCCGAAGAAGCGAAGCCGGAGGCTTCGAAGCTCTCCGACCGTGAGGTAATGCGGCACACGGCGTCGATATGGCGCTACCGCACAGTGATAGAGGACGGCACGGAGCTTCATACCGAGTTCCACAGCAAATATCATCGCGTCGGAAGGTGCGAGGCGATAGGCGCGCGGGTACGCGGAAAGAAGCACAAGCACGAGGGCACCAACTGCGACGACTGGTTCGAGACTGCGGAATCCGCGGGCTGCCTTATCGCGGTGGTCGCGGACGGCGCCGGCTCTAAGCCGCTGTCGCGCATCGGCGCAAGGGTAAGCTGCGAGGGAGCCGTCGAGTACCTCAGGGGCGCGGTCTCCGGGTTGTTTGAAAGCCAGCCGGAGCTTCGCGGGAAGCTCTCCGGGGATATGTCCGGGGCAGAGTTCATGGAAGCCTGCGGGCAGATAGCTCCGCTGATACAGAACGCCGCACGCGCGGGGTTCGACGCAGTTATAAAGAAGCTCGGGAGCATTTACTCCGACAGCGCCTACACCGCGAGTCTCGGCAGGAATCCTACCCTCGCGGATATGGGGAGCACGTTTCTTGCGGCTCTGGTGGTCCCGCTGGAGATAAACGGCGGGCATGAGAACTTCGTGCTCTCTGCCCAGATAGGCGACGGCTGTATCTGCGCCATCGACAGGAACGCAGGTCACGAGAACTGCTTCCGGCTGCTTGGCGAAGCGGACAGCGGCGCGTACTCCGGCGAAACTGACTTCCTGTCGGAAAAAAACGTCTCCGAAGGCGCAATCGCCCGCAGGACCAGAATAAGCCGCGGAAAGTCAGACATCATAATGCTGATGAGCGACGGCGTAGCGGACGATTATTTCCCGGCGCAGCCCCAGATGAAGCGGCTGTGCCTTGATCTCATGCTCAACGGGATAATCCCCATGCCTGGCGGAAAGTCTGAGCCTCTCCCGCCGGAGCCTGTGCGGTTCCCGTCGGTAAGCCCGGATCAGCGCTCTGTTGCCTTGCAGTACGCAAAGCAGCTTCTGGACGATGGCGAGGATGTCGACGGGCTGTGGGACAGGCGCGGGGAGCTGGCTCCCTGGTCGCTGGACTCCTGGGGAGTATTCATCGGGAAGCGCCCGCAGGACAGACTGCTGACCTGGCTCGACAACTACAACGAGCGCGGCAGCTTCGACGACCGCACGCTTGTGGTGCTGGACCTCAGCGCGCAGGACTGAAAAACATGTCCGGAGGAGTTCCGGCATAACGTATAATGAATCGCGGGTATCCGCGGAAAGGAAAGACTGACGGAATATGAACAGCGGTCAGATAGTGACTGCGGTGCTCGAGGAAGGTTCGCCGCTTGGCAGCACGCTTGATTTCGTGGTGGACGCCAACGCGCCCCGGGGCGGAATGAAGCACACCTTCTTCACACCGGACAGAAAATACGCGGTGCAGTTCTTCAACGATCCGCGCGACGGGCACAATCCGAACATTCAGGATCGTATCCGCACCATCGTCAGCATTTATAATCCCACCCTGTCGGAGCAGGCGGGGGGAGCGCTCGGCAATACGGAAAAGACCGCGGAGTACTTCCGCAGCCGGTTCTGCTGGCCTGTCGCGATAGTCAGCCAGCCGGAGTTCGGGATAGTCTGCCCGACCTATCCGCAGAAGTTCTTTTTTGGCGGGAACGCTTCCACGAATGGGCTGAACCTCAAGGGCAAGGACAAAAAGAGCAACTGGTTCACCGGAAGGCTCAGGAAGTACATCGCCCCGGAGGAAAAGGGCGATTTCCGCACCATGCTCGGGGCGGCGATATGCCTTTCAAGGAGCATTCGCAGAATGCACCAGGCGGGGCTTGCGCATTCCGACCTTTCCTGCAACAACGTGCTCATCGACCCCAAGAGCGGTTCCACCGTCGTTATCGACATAGATTCGCTGGTGGTTCCGGGAAAGTATCCGCCGGAGGTGTGCGGGACGTCCGGGTACATAGCGCCGGAGGTTCTCGCAACGCTGGAGTACGACTACAACGACCCGCGGCGCTGCCTGCCCTGCGTTTCCACAGACCTGCACGCGCTGCCGGTGCTTATTTACGAATATCTCTTTCTCAGGCACCCTTTAAAGGGACCTAAGATACACAGCGCGGCTTCCGCCGAGGAGGACGACTACCTCGCGATGGGACCGGAAGCGCTGTTTATAGAAAACCCAAACGACAGGAGCAACCGCCCTCCGGATCTGAACGTGACGATACAGTCGCTTTCGAAGGGGCTTGAGCAGTTGTTTCTTAGGGCGTTCGTGGACGGGCTTCACGACCCTTCACAAAGGCCGACCGCGATGGAGTGGGAGCGTGAGCTCCTGCGCGCGTGGGACAGACTTGTGAAGTGCGGGAATCCCTGCTGCGAGAAAAAATGGTTCATTCTCAGAGATGAGAGTGCTCCCGTATGCCCCTTCTGCGGAACACGCCTCCGGGACAGGGTGATCAGGCTCGGCTTCAAGAGCATGATGAGGGGCAGGAACGGCGTATACCGCGACAACGGCGAGGCTATCGCGTACGATGGCATGCCGCTGTACGACTGGCATGTAAGTTCCGCTGTCCACAATGATGAAAAGGCGGGCACCGATATGCGCGCGTACATTTGCAGGCATAACGGAATGTGGCTGCTCGTCAACAACGGGGTGGAGGGCATGACTTCTCCCTCCGGAAGGCTTGTCCCGAAGGGACAGGCGGTAGAGCTCAGGGACGGAGCGGTGTTCCGCATGACCGACCGTGATGACGGTCTGCTGTGCGAAGTATCGGTGTACTAGTCCTTTGGGTGATTTCTTTTGAAAGAAAGGGAAAATTTATGAAGCAGTTTGGTTTGACAGACAAGCAGGCTGAGGAGTCGCGGCAGAAATACGGCGACAACAGCATGACGGAGCAGGCGTCCGAGAGCTTCTGGGATAAGCTCAAGGGCAACCTCGGCGACCCGATGATAAAAATACTCATCGTTGCCCTGCTCATCAACGTTGTTCTGGCAGTGCTCGGCGGCGTTGGGATCATCAAGGAGGGCGCTCCGGAATGGTACGAGCCTCTTGGAATTTTCGTGGCTATCGCGCTTGCAACGCTGGTTTCCACCTTCTCTGAGTACAGGAACGAGAACGCGTTCCAGAAGCTCCAGGAAGAGGCTTCCCGCATTATGTGCAAGGTCTACCGCAACGGCGAGATCGCCGAGGTGGCAATAAACGACATCGTGGTCGGCGACGCTATCCTGTTACAGTCCGGAGATAAGGTTCCGGCTGACGGTATCATCATCGACGGCGATATCAAGGCAGATCAGTCCGTGCTCAACGGCGAGAGCCGCGAGGCTAAGAAGCTCGCAGTTCCCGAGGGCTGGAAGGATACCGACGAGAGCCTCAATTTCGACAACGAGCACAAGGTGTTCCGCGGAAGCGTGGTATGTTCCGGCAACGCGGTGATGGAAGTCACCGTAGTCGGCGACAAGTCCGTATACGGCAAGATCGCAAGCGAACTCCAGACCGACGACGACCGCGAGACTCCGCTCAAGGTGAAGCTCGGCAAGCTGGCTGACGGCATAAGCAAGTTCGGCTACATCGGCGGTATCGCTATCGCGGTCGCGATGCTCATAAAGACGCTGTTCATGGGCGAGGGCGGCATCGAAGCGTTCCTGTTCGCAGAGGGAGTTTTCCAGTGGGCGGCTCTGCTCGAGGCTGTTATCCAGTCCGTAATGCTTGCGGTCATCATCATCGTAATGGCTGTCCCCGAGGGACTTCCGCTGATGATCGCGATAGTTTCCGCGCAGAACATGGGCAAGATGCTCAAGGACAACGTGCTTGTAAGAAAGGTCGCAGGTATCGAGACCGCAGGCTCCCTGAATATTCTGTTCTCCGATAAGACCGGCACCATCACCAAGGGTAAGCTCGAGGCGGTAACGTTCATCGACGGCGCCCTCAACGAATCCAAGAAGTTCGGCGACATCGGCGGAAAGCTGAAGGATATTCTGTCTCTGTCTATCCATAAGAACACGCTTTCCGTCGTTTCCGGCGAGGGCAAGGACATGAAGGTGATCGGCGGCAACGCCACCGAGCGCGCTATACTCGGTTTTGCGGCAGGCACTGAGTGTTCCGCGAACGTGAAGGCGGTCGGTAATATCCCGTTCAACTCCACGAATAAGTACTCCGCGACCCAGGTGACAGGCGACTACGACCTGACGCTCATCAAGGGCGCGCCCGAGAAGATACTCCAGAGATGCTCCCACTACTGGGACGTAAACGGCGAGAAGAAGCCGTTTGACATGACCCATCTCAACAAGCAGATAGACGAGCTTGCAAACCGCGCTATCCGCGTGCTGGCTATCGCTACCACAGAGGACGCTCTCGGCGAGGACGCGCTTCCGGACAGTAGCAACTGGACGCTGGTAGGCGTTGTGGGTATCCGCGACGAGGTGCGTCCGGAGTCCGTGACCGCCATCGCGGAGGTAAAGGGCGCAGGCGTGCAGGTGGTAATGATCACCGGCGACCGCAAGGAGACCGCAGTTGCCATCGCGAAGGACGCTGGTCTGCTCGAGAAGGACACCGATGTTGTCCTGACCTCCGACGAGCTTGCAAAGCTCTCCGATGAGGAAATCAAGAAAATGCTCCCGAATATCCGCGTTATCGCAAGAGCGCTTCCCTCCGACAAGAGCCGTCTGGTGCGCCTTGCGCAGGAGCTTGACCTCGTTGCAGGCATGACCGGCGACGGCGTCAACGACTCCCCGGCGCTCAAGAAGGCGGACGTAGGCTTCGCAATGGGCGGCGGCACGGAAGTCGCAAAGGAAGCGTCCGATATCGTTATCCTGGACGACAACTTCAACTCCATCGACCGCGCTATCCTCTACGGCAGAACCATCTTCAACTCCATCAGGAAGTTCATTGTATTCCAGCTCACTATCAACGTTTCTGCGGTTCTCATCAGCTTCATCTGCCCGCTCATCGGAATTGACAACCCGCTGTCCGTTATCCAGATCCTGTGGGTAAATCTCGTAATGGATACGCTGGCGGCTCTGGCATTCGGCGGCGAGCCGGCTCTCTCCAGATTCATGCACGAGAAGCCCAAGCGCAGAACTGAACAGATAATCAGCAGGAACATGATGTCCCAGATAATCACCGGCGCAGGCTGGACGTTCATTCTTTCCCTCGCGCTTCTGGTACTCGGCAGCTTCGACGCTGACCCGAACGTACCCGGCGTAAGCTTCCTCGAAAGCTGGGGCTTCCTCCGTCAGAACACCATCGAGGGCGAAACCCATATGTTCCTTCACACCGCATACTTCGCATTCTTCATCTTCATCGCGGTGTTCAATGCGTTCAACGCAAGAACTGACCGCGCGAACCTGTTCGATAACCTCGGAAAGAACAAGGGATTCCTTACGGTATTCGGCATAATCGCGGTAGTTCAGATACTCATGACCTACCTCGGCGGCGCTATCCTCAGCGGCTACGGTCTGAATGCTGCCGAGTGGCTGATGGTGCTTGTAATGGCGATCTCCATTATTCCGGTGGACCTCATCAGAAAGGGTATCGCAAAGGCGGTCTCCAACAAGTAAGGCTCGGTAAATTCCCGGCGGCTCCGCAGAATGCGGGGTCGCGGGGGACAACATATGATTTTCAAGGAGGAAAACAAAATGGCAGTAAATCTTTCTAAGGGTCAGCGCGTAAGTCTTGACAAGTCCGTAACTCTGGCAAGGATCGGTCTCGGCTGGGACACCAACAAGTACGACGGCGGCAGCGATTTCGACCTTGACGCGAGCGTGTTCCTTCTGGGAGCAAACGGCAAGGTTCTCCGTGACGAGGATTTTGTATTCTATAACAATCTCAACGGCAGAAACGGCGCGGTAGTCCACACCGGCGACAACCGCACCGGCGAGGGCGACGGCGACGACGAGGCGATCATCATCGACTTCACGAAGATCCCTCCGGAGATCGAGAAGATCGCAGTTACCGTAACGATTTTCGACGCACAGCAGCGCAACCAGAACTTCGGTCAGGTATCCAACGCGTACGTAAGAGTAGTTAAGATCGACAATCCCGACGACGTTAACGGCGAGGAAGTTATCCACTTCGACCTCATGGAGGAGTTCTCAATCGAGACCGCGCTTGTTGTATGCGAGATCTACCGTTACAACGGCGACTGGAAGTTCAACGCGGTTGCAGCGGGCTACCAGGGCGGACTCGAGGCGCTCTGCCGCGCTTACGGCGTCAACGTGTAATTAATCAGAAATCAGCACCGGTCAGGAGGGAAGCGGCTTGTCAGCTCTGTCAGATATAATTGCAAATACCCCGGCGGGGGGAACAGCCGCGCTCCCGGCGGGCGAGTACGAAGGACCTGTTGTTATAAACAAGCCGCTGACTCTCCGCGGAAGCAGCGCCACCGTGTGGTCTAAGCACGGCAGCGTTATCGAGGTTTCGTCGCAGGGCGTGACCCTCGAGGGACTTCGCGTGGAGATAACCGAAGGCGCGCTCTCTGAGCCTGCGATAACCGCGAAATTCCCGGTGAATATCAGGGACGTGGAGGTGCTCGGCACTGTTTCCGGCTTCGGCGCGGAGGACGGCGAGTGCGGTATCCCGCGGGCGCTTCAGTTCGGGGAGCTTTCCCCGTCTGAGGAGAACAGCTTCATTATGACGGTGGATATTCCCGCCCCGGCGAAGCTGGTCTGCACCGCCTCCGGGGTGAGGTTCGAGCCGCAGGATATCCCGGCTGGGCGCAGCAGCGTCAGGGTGTTCGTCAGCGGAAGCGGCTCCGCTTCGCTGGTTTATTCGGAGGTGCTTCTGGTTTCGCAGTTCCGCAGGAGGATATATCTCAGCGGAAGGTTCTCGGCGAATGCTCCGGCGGTAAAGGAGCGGCTCATTTACGAGGCTCCGCAGATAGCGAGGAACGCTCCGCTGACCGCCGCAGTTCCAGCCATGGCTGTGAATCCGGAGCCGGCGGACGTGATCTCCGACGTGGGGGCGGTTCCGCTGTCAGATGAACAGCTTCTTGAGCTGCGGAAGGGTCAGCGCGTTCCGGCGGCGGGATACCTCTCCGGAACGGTGGAGGTGTACCTCACCGGGCAGCGGCTCGGAAACGCGGATATCGACCCATATGTATTCCTGCTTGACGAGAACGAGAAATGCCGCGGAGAAGGCAATCTTGTGTTCTTCGGAAACGAGCGCTCCCCGGACGGCGCGGTGCGTTACTACCCGGACGACGGGCATATTTCCATTGACCTGGCGAAGCTCCCGCCGGAGGTGCAGCGCATTTCTGTGGCATACTCGGTTTATTCCGGAGACAGCGTGAAGAATTTTTCGCAGGTCAGGGAGCCGAGGGTGGCGCTGTTTTCCCAGGGAAAGGAACGCGTGAGGTTCGACATACCGGGGCTCACGAACGAAATAACCATCATCGCGATGGAATTCTACATATACCGGGGTGAGTGGCGGATATCCGCAGTCGGCGCGGGTTACCGCGACGGGCTGGTGAAGCTCTGCAGCCGCTATGGTATACAGGCAAGCACATAAAGGATCCGAAGCTCCGTCACGGATTTTCGGGAACCCACTTTACACATTAATTGAGAGGACAGGACAGACAGAATGGCTTCCGCAGGATTTGTACGTTATACCGGTTACGACAATGCCGATATTTTCAAGAATATGCTGATCGAGGCTTACGCGGCGGCGAAGAAAAACGGTCTGTTCTTCGAAGGGAAGATCCCCATGGCTTCCACTGCGGAGGTCAGCGCTGCCGCGAACTACGCCGCGGGGGATTTCAGCGACGTTAAGTCGGTGAAGGCGGGATTACAGTCGTGGCTCTCGACGCAGCGCATTGAATGCGACGCCGGCGCCATGGCAGAGGCGCTCACCGAGGCTTCAAGGAACTGCGGCGCAAACGGCAGGAACACCTACCTCGTGATATTCTGCTGGCTGATGAAGTACCTTGCGGTACGTCCGCAGTCGTTGGTGCTGATAGGCGCGGCGAGCCTGCGCGAGCTGTACTTCCTGCATATCATGAACCTTGCCGGGGTGCGTATCGTGTACGTTTCCTACGGCATGGACAAGGACTTTGACAAGTTTCCGCATGCGAACCGCGTTCAGAATATGACCGGCTCCATGAGCGGAATGATACAGATGGATTTTTCGCACATCGACCTGTCAAAGGCGGCTCAGATGAGCCAGATGAGGGCTTCCGCGCAGCAGGTGGAAAACACCGTGCAGCGGCTCAGCACAACAGCGGCGGGTATCTTTGAGGACTTCATGACAGAACACCGCACCCGCGTCGTTAAAAACGGCGGAGTGTTCCGCGAGGGCGGGGTTATCCCGGTGTACTTCGCGGCGCTCATCGGCTATGACGAGGAAGCGGTGTACAACAACATGCTGCTGAAGTTCAAAGAGGGCTTCGCGGGAAGCAAGAAGCAGCTTATTTTCATTGAAAAGCCGATGGAAAATCCAACCGCCGAGGAGATAAGGCAGCTCGGGACGGTCAGCAGGAACAGCACCGGCGAGATGATAGACGAGCTGGCGCTGCTGATAAAACTGAACGGCGATCCGATACGCACCGCGCTGGCCCAAACGGAGCTTCGCAAGCTGCTCAACGAGCTTTACACCGGCAATCAGACGGTGGTTTTCAACTACGGAAGCAAGCTTATTTCCTGGCTGTACCGCTGCACCCAGGCGCGGAAGTACGCCGTGCAGTACGCGGATATTCCGGTGGTGCTGTATTACGGGGATATCTCGCAGTCGGAGCTGTATTTCCTGCATTTCATGTCGCGGTGCGGGTTCGATGTTATCTACATCACGCCGAACAAGCAGCTTCTGGATATCACGGTCGACAAGAACATTGACAACAGAATGCAGATTTTCCAGCTTCCGCAGAGCAGGGAGAGCGGAAGCTACCCCAGCAAGGCGGTCAAGATGAAGGTCGCAACGGTGGCGTATTCCGCGGAGCGAGAGCTTGACACCATGCTCTACGGCGGCGACGCGGGGATATTCCGGGACTTCCAGTTCCCGAACAGCCAGACCGTCACGCTGAAAACCACGCTTGAGGAGATAGGCATACTGTGGAAGCAGGAAGCGCGGTTCCGGCAGGGCTTTGAGACCTCCGGGAACCTTGTAACGGTGCCGAATATCTTCGCAAAGATAAGCGGAGTAAAGGACGGCAGCGCGGCGGCATACTGGGAGGAGATACGCGAGCGGCTCACGCCGGAGACTATTCTCCGTGTAAAGACCGCAGACCAGCAGCCGACAGCGAATCCCGACCTGTCGGTTTACCGCAGCTTCTACCGCAACGGAAAAATCGACGCCGAGCGGCTGAAGGCGTCCTCGCTGAACCGCTACAGCTACCTTCCGGACAGAATACAGGATATGCTCCTGTTCAAGCTCCAGGAAGCGGCGGACAGTGGGTTCCTGAAGCTTCAGGGCGACGAGCTTATGTGCTCGGTGATGCATTTCGGGCTGAACCTCGACAAGGAGTTCATGAAGCTGCTGCAAAGCTTTGATTTCACGAAGCAGCTCCCGAAGCTGATATGGATAGACGCAGTGGAGCAGACCTTTTCTCTTGAGGAGTGCATTCAGCTTGTGCTGTGCAATCTTATCGGCTTTGATATACTGATATACACCCCGACGGGGTACAAGAATCTCGAAACGTTCGTTTCTGCGGACGCATTCGAGGAGCATACTCAGAACGAGTTTCTCTACAATATGGAGGTGCCGAAGTTTAAGATACCCTCCGAGCAGAAGAACGGCGGATTTTTCGGCAGGCTGTTCAGAAAGTAAATTTGAAAGGAACAAACGATTATGGGATTACAGTTTACACCCGGCTCTCAGATGCAGCCCGCGGCACAGCCCCAGACTGCTCCGGCGACCACTCTTGCAAAGACCCCCGAGGAAGCTGCGCTCGATGTGAAGATCGAGGAAGCGAAGAACTTCAATATTCAGGTAACGGCTGACCAGATCAAGCAGGAGCTTGCCACCAGCGAGGAGATCGACAAGCTTGTGAGCACCATCAACCTCAACGATTCCAACACCATCGTTAAGTTCGGCGCAGAGGCGGCAGAGGAGATCTCGAAGGCTTCCGACCAGGTGCTGAAATCCATGACGATAGACCAGGTGAACGACACCGGCGTAATGCTCAAGGAACTTGCTAGCATTATGGATAAGTTCGATATTAAGGAGATACAGGACGAGAAGCCGGGCTTCTTCGGAAATCTCAAGAAGAAGCTTGAGAAGATCATCGGCAAGTACGAAACGATGGGCAGCGAGGTCGACAGAATCTACGTTCAGCTAAAGAAGTACGAAAACGAGATCGGCGACGCCAATACCAAGCTTGACAACATGTACGACGCGAACCTCGGCTATTACCAGGAGCTTGTGAAGTACATCATGGCGGGCGAACAGGCAGTAAAGGAGCTTGACCAGTACATCGCGGACTACACGGCAAAGTGCGAGGCTAACCCGGACGACGGCACGATACGCATGGATCTCTCCAACCTGACCCAGATGCGCGAGATACTCGACCAGCGCGTCATGGACCTCAAGGTAGCTGAGAACGTGGCTATTCAGACGGTTCCCATGCTCAAGACCATGGAGTATTCCAATCTGAACCTGGTGAGAAAGATAAACTCCGCGTTCATCATCACCATGCCGGTATTCAAGCAGGCGCTGGCGCAGGCAATCATGCTCAAGCGCCAGAAGATAATAGCTGATTCCATGCAGGCGCTCGACGAAAAGACCAACGAAATGCTCAAGAAGAACGCGCAGAACACCGTTGCGCAGAGCAAGCAGATAGCGGCTATGGCTTCCGGCTCTTCGATCAAGGTGGAGACCCTCCAGGAGACATGGACTACCATTGTAAATGGTATCGACGAGGTTCAGAAGATACAGAGCGACGCAAGGGAAAAGCGTAAGCAGGACGCAGTTGCCCTTGAGGAGATCAAGGCGGATTATAAGAAGCGTATGAAGGCGTAATATTAAACTGGCAGGCTGAAAAGCCTGCCAGTGTTTGTATTAGCGTTATTGGGCGTTCGCCGCTGAGCACATAGTGGTTCGATATTCCTGACGGCTCAAAATGCTATCGGCTTCGAATCAAATCCTGACTGCGGCTTATTTTGAAACGCCCAGCGAACCGAGTATAGCTCCGGTGATGGTAGCCGCTATATATTCCGCCAGCTTTTTGCGGTCTCCCATGTCACGCTCGATGCAGTCCAGAAGTATTCCGGCGATAGCCTCGGTAAGAAAACGGCTCAGGAACACCTGATAGCTGTCCTCCGCCGTCACGGAATGCTTCTTTACCGCCTCGCAGACCAGTTTGTGTATAGGCTCGTAGATGTCGTTGTAGAAGTACCTCGAAAGCTCCGAGCGGCCTATCGAATGCACTATGTTATGCAGAATATCGTGATTTGAGCTGATGTAATCCAGCGCGAAATCCACGGCCTCCCGCCGCTGCGATACAAGGTCGTACTTCCCGAACATGCACATTGCTTCCTGGTCGAGCGTCCATTTCAGCAGGGAGAATATATCCTCAAAATGATAGTAGAACGTCTTGCGGTTGACTCCGCAGTCCTCCACAAGCTCGCGCACAGTTATCTTGTTGAGCGGCTTCTTCTTCATCATAGCCTTCAGCGCTTCGGATAGCGCCTGCTTCGTCTGCTGCGACTGCTCGTTGTGCTTCATGTTTTTAACCCCCGTTTTCCGGACATTTTCGCGGTTTTGTCCGGTCAATATTACTATTATAACCTATCAGGACATATTTTGTCAAGACTGGCTGTTTCACATTATGTCCGTTTTGTGCTGGTTTTTGTCCGAAACATGGTTGGATTTCCACACCGGACATGCTATAATCAAAATATAATCTATAAAATACGAAAGGAATGTCCTCAGATGATATATCACAATCCCGTGCTGAAAGGCTTCTACCCCGACCCGAGCGTGTGCTCCTACAATGGAAAGTACTACATGGTGTGTAGCTCGTTCCAGTATTTCCCCGGAGTTCCGCTGTTCGAAAGCTCAGACCTCGTTAACTGGAAGCAGATAGGCTACGTGCTCACCAGACCCAGCCAGGTAATGCTCGATAAGATCAATAGCTCCGGCGGAGTTTTCGCGCCGACTATCCGCTGCAGCAACGGCAGGTTCTACATGGTGACCACTAACGACACCACCCACCAGAATTTCTACGTTTACACCGACGATATCTACGGCGAGTGGTCAGAGCCGATATACGTCGATCAGGGCGGTATCGATCCGTCGCTGTTCTTTGAGGACGGCCGCACATACTTCATGAGCAACGGCGCCGATGATAACGGCGTCGGGGGAGTGGTTCAGTGCGAAATCGACCTAGCCACCGGAAAGAAGCTCTCCCCAAGCCGCTGCATCTGGCAGGGCTCCGGCGGACGCTACCTTGAAAGCCCGCATCTCTACAAGATAAATGGAGTTTACTACCTCATGGCTGCGGAGGGCGGCACAGAGTACGGCCACATGATAACCTGCGCCCGCGCTGATTCCGTCTGGGGAAAATTCGAGGGCAACCCGAAGAATCCGGTTCTCACCAACCGCAACAAGGCTCCGTTCATCATTCAGGGAATAGGTCACGGCGACCTTGTCCAGGACGAATATGGCGACTGGCATGTGCTGTCCCTGGGATTCCGTCAGCAGCATATCTGGAGACCCTACCACCACCTTGGACGCGAGGTGTTCCTCACGCCGGTGAAGTTCGGGGAGGACGGCTGGTTCACCTGCGGAAACGACGGCACCACAGATGAGAGCTACGAAATAAAGGGCGATTTCACCCAGAACGAGCAGCGGGTTTTCACTTTCGCGAACACCTCCTGGGACAAGGAGTGGTGCTTCATGCGCCGCCCTGTCATGGAAAACTACGAGCTGTCAGACGACAAGGCGGTGCTGCACGGCTCGGATATCACGCTCGACGACGTGGATTCCCCTACATTCATTGCAATGCACCAGCGTGATTTCAACATGGAAATGACCTCCACTGTGAAGCTGACCGGAAGCGCGGGCGCTGTCGGAGGACTTACCGTGCTCATCACCGAAAACGAGCATTACGATATTCTCCTTGAAAAGTCGGAGAGCGGCTGCAAGGCGGTACTCATGCTGAACATCGGCGGAATAAAGCACCGCCAGAACGAGCTTCCCATCGGCGGCGACTCTGCAAAGCTCACGATAAAGGCTGACAATTACGGCTACAGCTTCTTCTGCGGAGAGGTTCAGCTCGGATACGGAAGCACAAAGTATCTTTCAAGCGAGGTCGCGGAGGGCTTCACAGGCGTAATGACCGGACTTTACGCGGCTCGCGGAACCGCAGAGTTCACCGGATTCGAGTGCAAATACAATTAAAATTACAGGGCTGAGTACGACCTCAGCCCTGTTTTGATATTATTGCACGTACAGTACCAGAATTTAATTGAATCCTCCGGTGATGGATATCTCGCCGGAGCGCAGCGTTTCAATTCCCGATGAAGTTTCAATAACAAGGCAGCCCCTGTCGTCGATTTTCAGAGCCTTTCCGGTGCGCTCTGCGCCGCCCTGCCGGAACGTTACCTCACGCCCCAGGACCAGCGAGCGGCTGCGGTATTTCTCCAGCAGCTCGCGCGACGAGGGATCCTCGGCGTAGTCGAGCAGCCTGCATGCGATGTCAGCGCAGAGACGGCTTCGCTCCGCGAACACTCCCACCGAACCTGCGATTCCGGATATCTCCTCCGGGAATTTTTCCGTGCTGATGTTCACGCCGATCCCGACTATCACGGATTCAGCCATGCCGCTTTCGAAGTCGCTCATTGCCTCGGTGAGTATCCCGGAGACCTTCCTGCCGGAGCAGAAAATGTCGTTCACCCACTTTATTCCAGCGTGAACGCCGCACACGGATTCCAGGCTGTCAATAATGGCGCACGCCGCCGCCATCGTTATCCCCATGCAGTCGGAAAGCGGCTTCTGTGGCTTTAGCAGCACGCTCATGTAAAGTCCCGTGTTCGCCGGGGAATAGAACGGCTTCCCGAACCTGCCGCGCCCTGCGGTCTGCTCGTTGGCGGCGATGAGAGTTCCGTGTGGCATTCCGCGCAGCGCCGCCGCCTTTGCCTCGGTATTCGTGGAGCTTGCGCTGCGGAACACCTCCACCGGTATTCCGCGGTATTTTTCCGTCAGGTGCAGGCGTATCCCCTCCGCGGTCAGTACGTCGCTGCCGCTTTCCAGCATGTATCCCCGGTTCGTCCCCGCAGAGATGCTGTAGCCCTCGTCCTGGAGCTGCTTCACGGCTTTCCATACCGCCGCGCGGGATACCCCCAGGCGGTCGGCAAGCTCCTGCCCGGATACTGCCGTACCGCGGCTCTGCTCAAGTATCAAGGCTATCTCGTTCTTTATCGCCATCGTTTTCCCCCCGATCTGTCCTGCTCTATTATATACCATTATTCCGGATTTTTCAAGGTCTGACCGCACCGCTGCGACTTTTTTTCACAAACCACTTGATTTTTTCCGCAGAATAGAGTATAATAGTAAGGTAAGTACAAAACAACAATGAATAAATGCTCTCGCTTATGGGGACAGACCCTGTGCAACAGAGTGCTGTGAACCATGTCAGGCGGGGAACCGAGCAGCATTAAGCGGATTTCTCTGTGTGCCGCAGTCAGCCTGTTCCCATAATCGAGGGCATTTATATTTTTGCTTATCAGAACGGGGGTGCGGCTGTGTATCTGGCATTATATAGAAAATACCGTCCGAGAACGTTCGATGACGTTATTTCCCAGCCTGAGATAGTCACCACGCTGAAAAACCAGATAGCCGAGGGGCAGAACGCCCACGCATACCTGTTCACCGGAAGCCGCGGCACCGGCAAGACCACCTGCGCGAAGATACTCGCAATGGCGCTGAACTGCAAACACCCGGCAGGCGGAAATCCCTGCCTTGAGTGCGAAAGCTGCCGCGAGATAGCCAACGATGAAACCACTGATATCGTCGAGCTGGACGCTGCCAGCAACAGCGGCGTCAGCGACGTTCACGAGCTTCAGGACCAGCTTGCGTACACGCCGGTTAGCTGTAAGTACCGCGTGTATATCCTCGACGAGGTGCACATGCTTTCTACGGCGGCGTTCAACGCGCTGCTGAAAACTATAGAGGAGCCTCCGGCGCATGTTATCTTCATTCTCGCGACCACGGAGCTTCACAAGGTTCCCGCGACGATACTTTCCCGCTGCCAGCGGTTCGAGTTCCGCAGGATTGAGATCGCGGACAGTTCCGCAAGGCTGCTCAGCATAGCTCAGCAGGAGGGGGTCTCCCTTACTCAGGAGGCTGCGGACATGATATCCCGGCTCTCCGACGGCGGAATGCGCGACGCGCTTTCCCTGCTCGACCGCTGTATCGCAGTCAGCCGCGACGTCACCGAGGACACCGTAAGGAGCTGCGCAGGCGTCGCCGACAATCATCATCTGTATCAGCTCGCAGAAATGACCGCTGCACGGAACATTCCCGGGTGTATTCAGCTCCTGAGCCAGCTCTACAAGGGCGGTAAGGACATCGCCCGCGTGATGGACGAGCTCGGCGGAGTATTCCGCGACCTTATGATAAACAAGAGCGCTCCGGCTGAGAAGTCGCTGCTCTCTGCAATGCCGCACGATTATCCAGAGATAGAACGCCTTGCCGGGCTGTTTTCCCTCGAGGATATCCTCCGCTGCCTGACCCTTATCCAGGAATGCACAGACGGTATTGCGAAGTCCCGCAGCCGCAAGACGCTCGCAGAAATGTGCTTCGTGAAGCTCTGCACAGGGGCGCCAACGGCGGCTCAGACCGCTCAGCTTGCACAGGCGGCTCAGATAGGGCAGGCTGGACAGGTTGGACAGGTCGGAACGATCGGACAGTCTGGAACGGCTCCGCAGACGGCGCAGAACTACCGACAGTTCGAAAGCAAGCCGATGGGAAGCGAGTTCACTCCGATTCCCGATGAAAAGCTCGACCCCAGGCGCGCCGCAACGGTGAACAAGCTACGCGAGATATTCGCGCAGAATGAATCGGCTCCCGCAGAGCCAGCCAAACCGGCCGCTCAGGCTGTTGAGGCTCCGAAACCCGCAGAGGCTCCGAAGCCGGTTCAACAGGCTCAGCCGTCTCCTGCGGACGAACTTCCGTTTGATATCGACGGAGCTGTGAAGGCTCCACAGGCTGCGAAGCCCGCTGAAACTCCAAAGCCTGCGCCGAAGAGTAATCCCGTGAAATTCCCCGAGCCCGTACCCGGGAACGAGATACCGTTCGATATTTCCGAGCCGCCCGCTGCTGTGAAAACGCCTGAGCCAGCGAGCCGCAAGCCCGCTGAGGTTCCGAAACCTACAGCCACGTCACCAACAGCGCCTATAGCGCCGGCAGAGCCGTTTGAAGCTCCCATGCCGGAGCTTAACAGCGCTCCCGCAGCTATGGAATTTGATTTCGCACCGCCGCCGGAGGAACCCCCGATGGAGTTCGTTCCGCAGCGTGAGTTTGCTACAGCCCCCGAGCCGGCAGCGCCCGCTCCGAAACCCGCGACTGCGGCAGAAACGTCCGCTGTTCCAAAAGCGCACAGCGAAACGAGCGCCGCAAAACCGGTGAAGCAGAAGCCTGAACCGAAGCCGGAGCCTGAATCAAAGCAGGAGCCGAAATCCGCTGAAAAAGCAGATACCACCGCTTCCGCCGGATACACCAAGCTGGACAGCATAACCCAGCCGGAATGGGAGCAGATAATAGAAAAGGTGTCAAGTCCGCTGTATGCCGCCATGCTTGACGGCTCAACGGCGCTGGTCAACAGCGACGGCGTGCTTGAGATACACACCGGAAATCTCATGCTGCAGGGCATGATAAGCGACGGCTACCAGGATCTCGAAAGGGAGCTTGGCGGGGCTTTCGGGAAGAAAGTCCGTGCGCTGGTGGTCGGCGAAGAACTGGAAAACACAGCCGAGGACAAAGACCTCCCTGTGAAAGAGCTGCTGGATAAAGCACGGCGGCTCAATATAGAAGTTGACATTAAGTGAAAGGATAATTACCGACATGAAAGCAAGATTACCGCAGGGATATCAGAATTCCGCTCCCAACATGAACCAGATGGTCAGAAAGGCACAGAAGATGCAGGAGGACATCGGCAAGATCCAGGAAGAGCTTGCTGTCAAGGAGTTCACAAAGCAGGTAGGCGGCGGAGCGATCGAGCTGGTGATGACCGGCGACAAGCAGCTCAAGTCCGTTACTATCAAGCCGGAGGTCGTTGACCCCGAGGATATCGAGATGCTTCAGGATCTTATCATCAGCGGCGTAAACGAGATTCTCAAGGAAGTTGACGATTACGGCGCAGCTGAGATGGAAAAGGTTACCGGCGGCGTTTCCTTCCCCGGCTTCATCTGATCGCCCACAAGAAAATAATTCACGGGCGGGTCTTTCGGATCCGCCCATTTTATCTGTATGAACGAAAAGATCACAGCAGAACTCGACCTCCCCGGGGTGGGACTTGGCGCGGGAGTTACCGTCGGCTGCCTTCTCGCGTGTTATTCCGAGCCAATGGTTCGGTGCGTATGGCTTTTTATTGCGGCGGCTGTTCTGGCGTTCTCGCTGTTCACAGGGAAACGCAGATTCCTGGCGGCGGGGCTTCTGCTCGGGCTTGTCAGCATGACGGTCTATCAGACCTGGTACGCCGGGTCGCTTCAGGCGCTCGCAGGGAGCGGGATACGTGCGCAATGCCGCATAATCAGCGTGAATTACTCCAACGATCGTTGGTCGGCAGGAAGAGCGCTGTGCGTCCTTGACGGAAAACCCGCGCTCATAGATATTACGTGTGATTCCGTGCTTGACGTGGGCGATATAATCGACGGCGAACTTCTCCTTGAAACAGCCGAACAGGGAATTTTCACGTTCTCGGACGGCGTTGTGCTTTCCGGCGAGGTAACGGAGCTTCACAGCCGCAGTTCAGATTTCAGCCTGCTGTATCATCTCGGGAATCTCCGCAGCAAAGCCGCTGAGCGGTTCGACAGGATCGGCGGCGACGAAGCGGAGCTATGCAAGGGACTGGTGCTAGGGATCAAGGACGGCTTCTCGTATGAGCTGCGGCGGGATATCCTGCAAAGCGGAGTAAGCTACATGACCGCCGTTTCAGGAGCTCACATCACAATTTTCATTGCTGTTCTCTGCGAGCTTTTCGGTAAGCGCAGGCGCAGACTGACCTCAATTGTTTCATTTGCGGCGGTGCTGCTTATGATGGCGATGTTCGGCTTCTCCGCTTCGGTGGTTCGCTCAGGGATAATGCTTATGATAACGCAGAGCGCGCCTCTGTTCTGCCGCAGGACCGACGTCCTGAATTCGCTTTGCGCCGCGCTTCTGCTCATGACGGTATTGACTCCCTTCGCCGCGGCTGACCCGGCGCTGCTGATGTCCGCACTGGGCGTTTTCGGAGCCGCTGTCGCCGGACCTGCGCTCAACAGTATCCGCAGATTCGGCTGGGAACGCTTCGCGGTCGCTGCAAAGCTCAAGGAAGCCGCCACGGTATCGCTCTGTGCGATGGTGTGCGTGCTCCCGGTCAGCGTTTCGGCGTTCGGAGGCTTCTCCCTCGCGGAGATACCTGCTTCCGTTGCGCTCACGCCGTTCTTTTCAGCGGGTCTGCCGCTTGGCGTGATCTACGCTGTAAGCGGGATTCCTGGACTTATGATCCCGCTTCGGGCGGTTATGAGCTGCTTTCGTAGTATCCTTGGATTTTTCGGCGGCATGAATGGTGCGTGGCTTCCATGTGAAAACCGCTTCGCTGTTCTGGCGGCACTGCTGGCTCCCGTACTGCTTGTGACGTTCATTTACGCCGCTGATCACGCGCGGAAGGCTCTCTGGGCATTCTTGCTGGATATTCTGCTTATGCTGTGTCTGAGTTTCTCAGATATTGCGTCGCGCCAGCGTATTGATTTCGTTTCGGACGGGAATTCCGGTGCGGCGGTGGCTTGCTCGGGGAGGAGCGCGGCTGTCCTGATAAGCGGAAAAAGCGCCTGCACGGAGCAGCTCTTCCGGCTGATGACACGGGAGGGAATCACGCAAATCGGCGTGATAAACGCTCCGCAGCTCGAATTTTCCGAGCTTTCCGGGCTTGAGAAGATGCTCAGGGCGATACCTGCGGAATACGTAATGCTTTCCGATGAATGCCTTACAGCGGCAAAGGAATTGAAGTCCTCCGCGGACGCTGAATTCCTCGCGGCTGAGGACGTTATGGAGATAAGCGGTATCACCATGGCATGCGCTAAATCGGGGAGTGAGATTCCGGCGGATATCGTGTTATACTACGGTTATACGCGCTCCGAGCCGGAGATTTCAGGAGCCGCCGGGCTTGCGCTGTACGCTTCGTCAAGGCAGGAGATTATCCCCGATGGAGCTTTTAATATCCACGACCAGACTTTCAGAATAGATTTAAAATAAGGAGACAATATGGCTGAATTTATATCCGCTCCGCTGGCGCTTGCCGCAGAGCAATTCGCGAAACTGCCGGGAATCGGCATAAAGACGGCGCAGCGCCTTGCGTATTACATGCTTAACCTCCCTCCACACGAGGTCAAGGAGTTTGCAGACGCGCTTGTACGCGCCCGCAATGGAGTACAGCTTTGCAGCTGCTGCCAGAACTTCACCGACCGGGAGGTCTGCGAGATATGCTCCGACGAGCAGCGCGACAAGTCGGTGATATGCGTGGTGGAATCCCCGAAGGACGTTTCAGCGTTTGAGCGCTCCGGCGGCTACGAGGGGGTATACCATGTGCTGCACGGGCTTCTTTCCCCGATGGACGGAGTTTCCGCCGAGGATCTGAAAATCAAGGAGCTTATGGCAAGGCTTACCGATGTGCGCGAGGTCATAATGGCGACCAACCCCACAGTTGAGGGCGAGGCCACCGCAGTGTACATCAGCCGACTTATAAAGCCCATGGGTATCAAGGTGTCGCGGCTTGCTTACGGACTTCCCGCAGGAAGCGCGCTGGAATTCGCGGACGACGTTACGCTCATGAAGGCGCTTGAGAACCGCAGCGTTCTCTGATCTTCACGAAAAAAAGATCCCGCAGACCGTAACGGCTGCGGGAAAGATAATGTGTAAGTCTGCACGAAAAAAGGAAGGAAAACGTACAGACCCTTGATGAATCAATCATCATAAAAAGGGGAGGTAGGTTATGTGAACGCCGCTTTCGCGGCAGCTTGTCGGCAGGTACCCTAACCTTTAAGGTTTCTGCTGTGATTATATAATACACCCCATGTATGAATTTGGGGTAACGGCTATGTGAAATCATGGTGAAATTCACCAGTGTGTTTTTTCACTAAGCCACAGAAAAAAGAAAGAGTGATAAAATGAGCAACACCCCGGATAGCGCTAATAACCCGCGCTCAGAGATGTTAGGGAACGCCCCGGTAACTTCCCTGATGATCAAATTTGCTGTGCCAAGCATAATTGCAATGCTGGTTGGCGCGCTGTACAACATAGTGGACCAGCTTTTTATCGGGCAGGCCGTAGGTCAGCTCGGAAACGCAGCCACGAACATCGCTTTTCCGTTTTCGACCTCCTGCCTGTCGCTGGCGCTGCTTTTCGGAATAGGCGGCGCGAGCTGCTTTAACCTCAGCATGGGGCGGGGCGACCGCGAACGCGCTCCGTATTTCGTAGGAAACGCCGTGCTTATGATGCTGATATGCGGCGTTATGCTGATGGCGGTCACGCAAGTGTTCCTGACGCCGCTGCTGAAGCTGTTCGGCTCGCCGGACGAGGTGCTCCCGCTGGCGCAGGAGTATGTAGGTATCACCGCCTGGGGATTCCCGTTCATGATAATAACCACTGGCGGAGGCCATCTGATGCGCGCCGATGGCAGCCCGCGCATGACCATGCTGTGCAACCTCCTGGGAGCTGTCATCAACACGGTGCTGGACGCAGTATTCGTGCTGGGTCTGGATTGGAAAATGACTGGCGCTGCCTGGGCTACCGTAATAGGGCAGGTGATCTCCGGAACTGTCGCGATCGTGTACCTCACGCGCTACAAGACCGTTCACCTCGGATTAAAGCACCTGCGAATCCGCTGGCAGTACACCGGAAAAATCATAGCCATCGGCATGGCTAGCTGCATTAATCAGCTCGCGATGATGATAGTGCAGATCGTAATGAACAACCTGCTGAAGCACTACGGAGCGCTGTCAGTTTACGGTGAGTCTATCCCGATCGCAGTTTCGGGTATCGTAATGAAGGTCAACCAGATAACATTCTCGATCGTTATAGGGCTTGGTCAGGGCGCTCAGCCGATAATCAGCTTCAACTACGGCGCGCGGAAGTACTCACGTGTGAGAGCGGCGCTGCGTTCCGCAATCACCGTCGGCGCCGGGGTGGCGGTGCTTGCATTTGTGCTGTTCCAGTTGTTCCCGCGGGAGATCATCGCAATCTTCGGCAAAGGCGCCGACGAGTATTTCGAGTTCGGCGTGAAATTCTTCCGGATATTCCTGTTTTTCACCTGGCTCAACTGCCTACAGCCTATCGCTTCCATGTTCTTTACCTCTATCGGTAAATCCTTCAAGGGAGCGTTCCTGTCGCTGACCCGGCAGATACTGTTTCTGCTTCCGCCGCTGATCGTGCTTCCGCTTTTCTGGGGTATCGACGGTATGCTTTGGGCGGGTCCCTTCGCCGACCTGCTATCAGCGGTTGCCGCTATTATCATGATAATTGTGGAGCTTCGCATAATGAAGCGTGAGGAAGCAGATTTTAAAGGTTAAGCAGTTTTTTTATTGACATCCAACATGACGGGCAGGTCTTATACTTGCCCGTTTTTAGATTTTACCTTCAGATAAACTACAAGATTATTCTGCTTCCGCGCTCAGTGTGTAATAATTCTGATTCGCTGATTTGAAACTACCTCGTTCAGTGTATCTGTTTAATTCCCCTGAGTTTACTATGTATTTGTTCACCATCACTAAACCTGTTGAGAGATTATCATGCGATATGTCAGTTGCATTTTCCCGGGAAGTATGCTATAATGCTAATGGTTAGTAAACACTAACCGCATGAGAATAGGTCATTGGGAGCCGTTGGACTGGTGCGCAGAACGGCGGCAGCCCGATGAATAGTACCTCCGTAAAGCGGAATAATAATGCAAAATACTCCGCAATGCGGATAAGTAAAAGAGAGGTATACAACATGAACTATCTTGAGATCGAGAATGTCATCGGGCGCGAGATCATCGATTCCCGCGGAAACCCTACCGTTGAAGCTGAAGTATGGCTCGCAGACGGCACCATCGCGCGCGGCGCGGCTCCCAGCGGCGCTTCCACAGGCGAGTTTGAGGCGCTGGAACTTCGCGACGGCGACAAGTCCAGATTCGGCGGCAAGGGCGTTTCCAGGGCTGTGAACAACGTAAACACCGTTATCCGCGAAGCTATCGTCGGCATGGACGCTTCCGATATCTACGCCATTGACAAGGCAATGATCGAAGCAGACGGCACAAAGGACAAGAGCAAGCTCGGCGCTAATGCTATTCTGGCGGTCTCCATCGCCTGCGCAAGAGCCGCAGCGGCCTCCCTCGACATTCCGCTGTACCGTTTCCTCGGCGGCGTTAACGCGAACAGACTTCCGGTTCCGATGATGAACATTCTCAACGGCGGCGCGCACGCTGCGAACACCGTGGACGTTCAGGAATTCATGATAATGCCGGTCGGCGCAAAGAGCTTCACCGAGGGTCTGCGCTGGTGCACCGAGGTGTTCCACGCACTGGCTGCGCTGCTCAAGAGCAAGGGGCTTGCGACCTCCGTCGGCGACGAGGGCGGCTTCGCTCCTGACCTCGCAAGCGACGAGGAGGCTATCCAGTATATCCTCAGCGCTGTTGAGAAGGCAGGCTACAAGCCCGGCGAGGACATCGTGCTCGCAATGGACGCCGCTTCCTCCGAGTGGAAGAGCGGCGAGAAGGGCAGGTACCACCTGCCCAAGTCCGGCAAGGATTTCACCTCTGCCGAGCTGGTTGCACACTGGGCGCAGCTCTGTGAGAAGTACCCGATCTACTCCATCGAGGACGGACTTGACGAGGAGGACTGGGAAGGCTGGCAGATAATGACCAAGGAACTCGGCGGCAAGGTTCAGCTCGTGGGCGACGACCTGTTCGTTACCAACACCGAGCGCCTTTCCAAGGGAATCTCCCTGGGCTGTGGAAACTCCATTCTCATCAAGCTGAACCAGATCGGCTCCGTATCCGAGACGCTGGAAGCGATCAAGATGGCGCACAAGGCGGGTTACACTGCGATAGCCTCCCACCGCTCCGGCGAGACCGAGGATACCACCATTGCAGACCTCGCAGTTGCACTGAACACTTGCCAGATAAAGACCGGCGCTCCGAGCAGAAGCGAGCGTACCGCGAAGTACAACCAGCTTATCCGCATTGAGGAGCAGCTCGGCGCAAGCGCAGTTTATCCCGGAAAGAACGCGTTCAGCTTCATGAAGTAAACCTTTCCTCTTCTCCATTACAATGAGCCGCACAATTCGTTGTGCGGCTCAGTTTTTATCTGGTCAGCATGTAGAGCAGCGCGTTAACTATCGCGGCAGCGACATTGCTTCCGCCCTTTCTTCCCCGGGCGACGATATGCGGAACTCCGGTGCTCATTATAAGCTCCTTGGACTGCACCACGTTCACAAATCCCACCGGCACGCCTATCACGAACGCCGGAGAAAAGTCCCCCGCCGTGATGTGCTCGTACAGCCTGATGAGCGCGGTCGGGGCGTTTCCGCAGGCGAATATCACCGGCTTTCCGAGCTTTGCTGCGCGGTCCACCGAAGCAGCCGCCCGGGTAGTCCCGCTGAGTTTCGCCGCCTCGGCGGTCTCCGGGTCTGACATGAAGCACAGCGCCTCGCAGCCGAGCTTAGCCAGCGCCGTCTTGTTTATCCCTGCCTTCGCCATGTTGGTGTCCGTGACTATGACCGCGCCGTTTTTCAGCAGCTCCAGCGCGGCGTCGACCGCGTTTTCCGAGAAGCAGAGATTGTCCGCGTAGTCGAAATCGGCGGTGGTGTGGATAACCCGGTACATTACCGGCTTGATTTTCTCCGGGAATTCACGCCCGTGCAGCTCGCTTTCGATGATTTCGAAGCTGCGGCGCTCTATATCCTCCGGTAGGACGTATTCCAGGTTCAAAATTCTATCCCCCTCCGCGCGGCTATACCATGTGTGTATGGGTGCTTCACGCAGTTTATTTCACTGACGTAATCCGCGGCGTCCAGGAAGATTTCCGCAGGTCCGCGCCCGGTTAACACAAGCTCCACAGTGCCCGGCTTCTCCGTCAGGAAGCGCTCCGCAGACGTGCGGTCGAGCAGACCGCAGCGGTACGCCGCGTTGAATTCGTCGATTATCAGCATGTCTATCCCGCCGGAGCGCGCCAGCGAGTACCCCTTTTCCAGCATATCATTATGACAAGCTGTGATATCCAGCTTATCCTGCTCCGACATATTCCAGACGAATCCGAAATCCCGCTCGCAGCGCTCCAGGGTTATTCCGGGAATGCTCCGCAGCACGGAAAGCTCCGCAGTGTCGGAGCCTTTAAGAAGCTGAATGATATGCACGCGCATTCCCGCGCCTGCCGCGCGTACTGCAAGCCCGAGCGCCGCGGTGGTCTTGCCCTTTCCGTCGCCGCAGTAAATATGAAGAAAACCCATTATATTCCCTCCCTGACTATCCTGTATATAAGTTCCATGTCGAGGCTTTCCCGGACGGAATCCGCCAACAGGTCGTACTGCGACTGCTTGTAGGCGCTGCGGTCGACTGCTTTCCCGGTGAATTCCAGGCCTTTTCTTCGGAAAAGTTCCCCCACCAGCCGGGAGCTGACCTCTCCGCTGTCGAAAATCCCATGGACATAGCAGCCGCAGACATTCCCGCACGCGCCGCCCGACGTACCGTCCGTAGTGCCGTCAGGATTGGAGATCAGCGGTTTCCCGGAGATCTCGGTGCGCCCCATGTGGATCTCGTAGCCGGAAAATTCCGCACCGGAAAGAAATGCGAACGCACCCTCAATTTGCGCGAATTTTCCGGAGGTGCGGCTCCGGCGCTTTTCGGGAGTGAACACGGTTTTGGCGCGGAGAAGCTCCATGCCGCGCACGGAGCCTCCGCCCTCGGTGTTTTCCGGGTCGGAGACGACGTCCCCGAGAAGCTGATAGCCGCCGCAAATCCCGAAAATAAGCGTTCCGGCGGAAGCCGCCTTTTTCAGCGCGGCTTCAAGTCCGCAGGAGCGCAGCCACATCATGTCAGAGATGGTGCTTTTGGTGCCGGGTATCACGATGAGGTCGGGGTTTCCGAGCTGCTCCGGCTTCGCGGCGTATCGGACGGAAACGCCGCCGTACTGCGAAAAAACGTCCAGGTCGGTGAAGTTCGATATCCTCGGGAGCCGGATTACGGCGATGTCCACAAGACCGGCGGCGCGGTTTTCAAGCTTTGATGAAAGGCTGTCCTCGTCCTCAATGTCGCAGTGAACGTAGGGCACGACCCCGGCGACCGGCTTTCCGCTGCGCTGTTCGAGTATCTCCACGCCGGAGCGGAAAATGCTGCGGTCTCCGCGGAATTTGTTGACGATTAGCGCTTTTATCATGTCCTGCTCGGACGGTTCCAGCAGCTTCACCGTGCCGATGAGCTGCGCGAAAACTCCGCCCCGGTCGATGTCGCCGACCAGAAGGACCGGGGATTTCGCGAGCCTTGCCATGCCCATATTCACAATGTCGTCAGCCTTGAGGTTCAGCTCGGCGGGACTTCCCGCGCCCTCGATCACGATTATGTCGTGCCGCGCGGATAGCTGACCGAACGCGTTCATTATCTGTGGAACGAACTCCCGTTTGCGCCGGAAATACTCCATCGCGCGCATGTTTCCGACTACCTCGCCGTTCACTATCACCTGTGAACCAACGTCGCTTGTGGGCTTGAGGAGTATCGGGTTCATCAGCACGGACGGCTCCGTGCCCGCCGCCTCCGCCTGCATTACCTGGGCGCGCCCCATCTCGAGACCTTCGGCGGTGATGTAGGAATTGAGCGCCATATTCTGCGACTTGAACGGCGCGACGGAGTAGCCGTCCTGCCTGAAAATCCGGCACAGAGCCGCAGCGATAAGGCTTTTTCCGGCGTTGGACATCGTACCCTGGATCATTATTGCTTTAGCTGAATTAAATTTATCCATTCAGCACCTCCCTGAGCGCATCGAGAAGAAGCGCGTTTTCCTCCCGCAGACGAACCGCCGTGCGGAACCAGCCGGGTTCCAGACCGTCGTAATTTTCGCAGTTCCGCAGTGCGATTCCGCGCTGAGAAAGCAGATCGTCAAGCGGAAGCCCACAGCGGAACAGTATGAAATTTGCCTCGGACGGCACATATTCCAGCCCGAGGGAGCGCAGACCGTTCTGTATGAATTCCCGCTCAGTGCTGATGATTTCCACGGTTTTTTCAACGTAGCCGTCGAGCCTGAGCGCTGCAATTCCCGCCGCCTGAGCCGGGGTGGAAACGCTCCACGCCTGACCCGTGGAAGCTGCCTTTTCAGCAACTTCAGAACTGCCGAAAAGCGCGTAGCCAAGCCGTATTCCGGGCATGGCGTAGATCTTCGTGAACGCCTTCAGTATCGCGGAATTATCGGACAGGAACTGACGCGCGGAGCGTTCCCTGCCGCCCTCCACGAAGTCGAGGAAGCATTCGTCGACCACAAGGAAGGTTCCGGTCTCGCGGCATTTCGCGGATATGCGTTCCATAAGCTCCGGCGGGATAGTATGCCCGGTGGGATTATTTGCATTGCACAGAAACAAGATGTCAATATCTGATGCAATATCAGATAGGATATTGCAGGTTAACCGAAAGTCGTTTTCCTGGCTCAGGAAGTGTTGACGTATCGCACAGCCGTGCTCCGTAAGAGCTTTTTCGTATTCGCTGAAAGTCGGAGCGCAGACCAGAGCGCGGCGTGGCTTGAATGCCGAAACAATGCGGTATATCAGGTCGGCGGCGCCGTTCCCGCAGACTATCCTTCCGGACGGGAACCATTCACTGTCGGATATTGCCCGGATAAGTTCACGGCAGGAGGGGTCGGGGTAGTTCCCGCAGCGCCAGAGGGAGTCAGAGATCTCAAGCAGAACCTCGTCGGGAAGCCTCAACGGATTGATGTTTGAAGAAAAATCGTGTTCTATATGGCGGGAATAAATGTCGCCGCCGTGAGCAAATCTGTTCAAAGAATGCACCCCCATAAAATCGCGCGAAGCCCCGTGCAGAGCGCCAGCATGAGCACTGACGTACAGTACATCAGCCGGTTTGCGCGCCGGATATCCTCGTTTTCAATTTCGCGAATGTCGTCCCCGATGAACGGCTTGCGGTGAAGTTCTCCGAAATACCAGGCGTCCCCGGCAAGCCGCACGCGGAGCGCCCCGGCGCATACCGCCTCGGTCTGCGCGGAGTTTGGACTCGCATGTTTTCGGCGGTCGCGGCGCCATATCTTCCATGCATTTTTGATGTCAAAATTGAGTATCCCGGCGGATAGGATCATCAGCAGGGCGGTCAGCCGCGAGGGAATGTAATTCAGCACGTCGTCGAGCTTCGCGGCGAATCTTCCGATGTGCAGGTATTTCTCGCTGGTGTAGCCTATCATGGAGTCCATCGTGTTCGCCGCCTTGTAGAAGAAGCCCAGCGGCGCGCCTCCAAGCCCCATGAAGAGCATTGGCGCGGTTACTCCATCGGAGGTGTTTTCCGCGACGGTCTCGACTGCGGCGCGGATAATTCCGTTTCGGTCGAGGGGCTTAGTGTCCCTTCCGACTATCATTGAAACAGCTTCCCGCGCTTTTTCGGTGTCATTTTCGACGATTGCTTTATAGACCTTCATGCTCTCGTTCCGCAGGCAGCGCGCGGCGAGCATATAGTAACAGAGCACGCTCTCCAACACAACACCGAGCCACACATTGAGCTTATAACATAGTACCAGAAATCCCAACGGAATCAAAGAAGATGTCAAAAGAACAATTATACTCATAACCACGCCGCCCAGAACAAGCTGTGAGGAGAATCTGCATCTGACCCATTTTTCGAGGCTTGAAATAAATCGTCCGATAAGCCGGATAGGGTGAGGAAGCGAGTATGGGTCGCCAAGCAGGCAGTCGAGCAGGAAGCCTGCCAGAAGTGGAATGACAGCAATCAGAATTTTCATATTATCTCCACAACAGATGTCAGATTATTATCAGAGAATTCACCGGAAAAGCCGCAGCCGTTCGCACACCTCCAGTCGAAATATCCGCGCCTGGGAACAGCGAATCTTTCCATGACTGCCATGATAGTTCCACCGTGAACTACGAATGTAATTATGTCCACAGAGTGGTTTTCAGCGACCGCCCGTGCGAATCCGGAGCAGCAGCGCGCACGGAATTCCTCCGGGGATTCCCCGCCGGGAAACGGTAAGTTTCCACCGCTGTCGATCCAGCGCTGATAGTCCGGATCTCCGTTCAGTTCGAGGTAATTTTTCCCTTCGAACGCGCCGAAATCGCACTCCCGCAGCTCATGCATTATCGTAGGTTTAACGCCGGGATAAATCGCCTGCGCGGTCTGGATACAACGCTTCATCGGGCTGCAAATCAGTACGCCGTGGGCAGGGTAGCGCCGTCTGCGGAGAGCCTCCATGCCCGCACTGCAAAGCGGTTCGTCAGTGGTTCCGATGTAGCGTGATTCTAGGTTTCCGGAGGTCTGACCGTGGCGTATCAGGTTGATTTTCACGGAAGCTCCCCCTTTATTGCAGTGGGGATTCCGCAGCACATTCTGACCACCAGGTTGGAAAATCCTGCCGCCGCACAGCAGGCTCTGCCGGTTTCCTCTCTCCATATTCGGTCTGATTTCTCCATTGGAATTATCCCGCTTCCGATTTCATTTGTTATTATGATCAAATCCGGGTTTTCCAGGTGAATCGTTCTTGTAAGTGCGGCTCCGTCGCTGGTTCCGAAGCGCTTCACGAGGAGCTGGAAATTCCTAATCGCCCGGCAGGCGAATACTTGTTCCAGGGAACACTCCGCACCGTCAATTATATCCGTGGATTTAATGTTGAATTTTTTTATTGCAAATTCCGTTTTTCCGGAGTACGCTCCGCCTGTGATCAGTGTCATAATACCTCCTGGATTTTTGCTGCGATAAGTCCTGCGGCAACCGCCGCGCCAAGCTGTGAAATTTCGCATATCTGTAGGAAATGTCCCTCGGTATCGCCTGTAATTCCGCCGAAAGTTTTGTACGCTGAAATCCGGTAACAGATCAAGGAGACCAGCGCTGCGGCGGCTGAAGAAAGTCCGCATATAGGGTCGCTGATGAACATTCCAGTTATCGAAGCACATGAAAAGAATGTCAGAATTATAACTGAGTTTCGCTTATGAGCAGGTTTAACGAAGCTTTGGAGTGTTCCATCTTTTTTTGCACATTTAAAAGTCACCGCTGCAAACCCACTGAGCGTCCTTGAAAGCACAAAACCGCACGCAGGAATTATAGCCGCGCGAACACCATCGATCTCGGTAAACAAGCCAAATTGGAGGATAAAATACAGTACAGTGAAAATAACTGCGAATGAGCCGACATGCGGGTCGCTCATTATTTCGAGCTTTTTTTCACGCGGCGCGTAGGACGATTTCGCGTCGGTAACGTCGCTGAATCCGTCGGCGTGTATCCCGCCAGTTACGGCAATTGGGATAAGACAGCAAACCGCGGCATAGAGCCATTTTCCCATGTCAAGCAAGTCGCTTATTAATGTCCAAACAACGAGCAATGCGCCTATTATTGCTCCGACCAATGGGAACAGCGCCAGCGAGTAACGGCGATTATCCTCATTCCATTCGACCTGTGGCATTGGAATACGCGAGTACATAAGAAACGTACATGCGAGAGATTTAATGAATGTCATTATATTGTGCCTTTCAGTAGTAGGGGAATTCCGCAAACACATTCGATTACAACGTCTGCGAACTGAGCCGCAGCATTGTTTAATTGGCTCATGATCCGAATATATTCCGTAGTCCCGGAAGGGTATTCCAGGCCGTCAGAAGCAACTTCATTTGTGACTACGACAAGCTTTTCTACCTGCTCTGAAAGCGATTTCAGACCTCTTAGTATTTTTTCTGATGGGTCTGTAATTTCTTCTTGTGTAAACATCTCGTTCGCACATAGCGTGGTCAGGCACTCTAAAAGCGCACATGAGCCTGTGCTTTCGCATGGTATAACCAACGTGTCAATATTGTGTGATCGTTCAATTGTTATAAACCCTTTTCCCTGGCGCATTACTCGGTGTCGTTCAATAGCTTTTTTCGCTTCATCGCCAAAAGGTTCCATCGCGGCAATATAGAACTTATCTCCCTCAAAACCGTCCAAAATTGCTTCTGCGGCGGCGGATTTCCCGCACTTTGAGCCTCCGGTAATCAGTATCATCATTTGAGTTCCTTATACCTTTCCATATTCATTTCATCAAAGCGATGTGCACCGTTGTAGACCGCCAGTGCGCCGTCAAGCAAAGGCAGCAGCATGATACCACCAGTGCCTTCACCAAGGTGGAACCCCGCGTTGATAGGCGCCTTCAGTCCTAGTTTTTCGAGAAGCAGTCTTGCTGAGGGTTCATTTGAAACATGCGATGGAAGCATGAAATCACGACATCCGGGTGAGATCATCTCTGCTAGACATGCAGAAACTGCCGAAATTACCCCGTCGATCACAATGGGGATTCCGCATTCTGCTCCTCCAAGGAACAATCCGGTCATTCCGGCAATGTCAAATCCGCCGAGTTTTGAAAGAACGTCAATGGGGTCGGTCGGGTCAGGTTTGTTGAGTTTAATGGCGCGATGAATCGCTGCAATTTTTCTTGACATTCCGCTGCTGTCCAGACCAGCACCGCGCCCAGTAGTTATTTCAGCAGGAATACCAAGGATTACTGAAGCGATTGCGGCTGAAGTTGTGGTATTTCCGATACCCATTTCACCAGTTATTATTATGTCCGTGCCGTTTCTGCATAGATCGTAAACGATCTCAATTCCATTGCTGATTGCCTTTCTTGCCTGTGAAGGGTCCATTGCAGGACCTTTGGCAATGGACCTTGTGCCGTATGCGATCTTTTTGTTAATAATATTAGAGCAATAAATGTCAGAATCTATACCGATATCAACAGTGAGAATTTCAGTGGAAAATTGATTTGCAAGCATATTCACACTGGACCTTCCCGCAGCGATTTCTTTGGCTACCTGTGCTGTAACTCTGCTGTCAGACTGGCTGACGCCTTCAGAAACGATCCCATTGTCTGAGCACATTATTACTGCGGTTCTGTGGGTGATCGATACATCTTCAGTTCTTTGGATTCCTGCAATTTTCGATACCATATCTTCAAGCAGACCCAAACCGCCGAGAGGTTTTGCAATTGAGTTCCATCGAAGTTTAGATTTCAAAACAGATGTATTATCAAATGTCATTATTACCTCCGTATTTATGGCAGGCTTCTACAAATCTTAAAGCCGCGGATAAGTTTGCATAAAAATATAAATGGGGGAATCCTGCGTACATATTCTCTTTCGAGTGTACGCAATCCCACTGTTTACCGGAACTTTCCTTAACAGCCTTGAACCCGCTTCCGCAGTTTTCGCTGTCCCAGTAATGGAACTCATGCGCGAGCAATTCTTCATTTTTATTGCAAAGCAGGTTGTTTTCTTTTGCGTATAATCTAACATACCCAAATCGCTGCAATTTCGCTGTAGGAAAAGCTTTGCCGGGTATTACTCCCACCATAGGATAAGTATGTTTGTCATCAATTGCAAGAGTATCGTGTAAATACATAAAACCGCCGCACTCGGCAATTATTGGCAATCCCCTTTTGATTTTTTCCTTTATTGATTGCATCATGCTTCGGTTTTCAGACAATTTTTCGGCAAATAACTCAGGATAACCACCGAAAAGCATTAGACCGTTTATCCCGTCTGGAGTTTTTTCATCGTTAATTGGGGAAAAATATATAATTTCTGCACCTAGATGCTCCAGAAATCGTATATTGTCGCGGTATATAAATGAGAAAGCAGCGTCTCGTGCAACCGCAATCCTGACGCCATGAAAGCGTTTTGCAGGCATTTCTGCAAGGTCGGTCAATTGATGACTTTCCGATAATTCAAGCATTCTGCTGATGTTAATATATTGTTCCGCTTTCCCGGCTAATAATTGTGTTTTCTGTTTTAATTCGCACACTCCTTCTGGGGTTACAAGCCCAAGTTTTCGGCTTTCCAGTGCGCATTCCGGTGAGTTGGGAAAATACCCTAGGAACTCTGTACCAGCTTCGTTGCAGAGTGCTTTTATTTCGTCAACAAGTTGAGGTGAGAGCCTGTTAAAAATAAAACCGACAATATTATTCGGTGTGCGGAAATTCAGGAAACCACTGATGACAGCGCCAATTGAAGTGCTCATTCCTTTACAATCTACAACGAGAACGACCGGGCAGTCTACGTCAAGCGAGACCGCATGGGAGCTTGCTTTTTCACAAACACCGTCGTAAAATCCCATTACACCCTCAATTAATGAAATGTCAGAATCTGAACTTCCATCAGTGAGAATTCTGCGAAGCATTTTTCCTTCGCAGAACCAGGCGTCGAGGTTGTGAGGGTCAGCTCCGATTACGCTTTCGTGAAACATCGGGTCTATGTAGTCCGGACCGCATTTGAATGCTGAGACCCGCATTCCGCGATTGACAAGCGCTTGCATGACAGCGCATGAAATAGTAGTTTTTCCACAGCCGCTGTTTGTTCCGGCAATCATTAATCTTTGCATTTGGGGTCTCCTCTAATTATAAAAACGGGGTTTTGTGCCGACAGCATTGTATGACCTGCAATTTGTTTTGTTCTTGTTATTGACGCTTGTGTAATTGCGACATTAAAATCGTGCTCCGATAATCTGTACATCGCTTCGTAAATTGTTTCAAGCGATACGGCAGTTATTAATATAATTACTTTTGGATTTCTTCTGATTGCCGTTGAAATAATATCCTGTAGGTTTCCCTTCGAACCACCAATAAAAATCTTATCCGGCGTCAAAAAATGTTCAGTGATTTCGGGCGCGGAACCTAATGAGATGTCAATATTATCACAGCGAAATTTTAAGGCGTTTTGTTTTGTGAGTTCAACGGCTTCCGGATTTAAGTCAATTGAGTAAACAGTTCCTTTGTAGCATTGCAGAGCCATTTCCACAGATACTGAACCAGTTCCGCAGCCGATATCCCATACGATATCTGGTGGCGCGATTCCAAGCTTTGAGATCACTAGTGAGCGAATTTCTGATTTTGTCATCGGGACTTTTCCGCGTATAAATTCCTCGTCAGGAATCCCACTTCTTATGTGGGTTTCCGGATATGAATTTTCGGTCATCATTACGGATAATGTTTTGATATCTATTTCCGTAAAGTCCCGAGCTAATCCCTTTAAAATGTGCTCTTGCGGGTATCCTAACATTTCTCCGATGTAAACATGAATATCGTCCATACCATATTTACAAAACCGCTTGCAGATGTCTTGAACCGTTAATTTTCCGCCGAGCAGGAAAAAGCAGCGGCGGTTCATTGCAGCAATTCTTACGACATTCGCAGTTTCTCCGTGGAGGTTTACCGTTGGTATGTCCTGCCATGGGATTTGTAATTTTCCACAGAAGTATACCGGCGAGGATATTCCATTGATTATTTCCGTTTCGACGCCTTCAGAAAGCGCTTTCAGGAGATTCTCTGTACCGCTGAAGTATCCACAGTCGCCGGACATAAGCACGGCGTAAGTGTTGAAACTTGTTGACATTACAAAATCACTTATTTCAGAGCTGTCCCAGCTAGTTAATTTGTTTTTAGAAATGTCGGAAAATGGCTTCAACATGCGCTCTGCGCCGATAAGACAGTCTGCGGAGTCAATTGCTTCCTGAGCTTGTTGGGTTAGAGTTTGTCGGCCTTCCATTCCGATCCCGACTATATATACTTTTTTCATTTAAACTCCGTTTCAAGTAAACGTTCGATCTGGGTGAGCGGCTTTCCTATTTCTGCGGGTCTTCGAAGAGTAAGAAGCTCTGCGCCGCATAATGAAGCGGCTTCCGCCTTTTCCGGAAATCCACCAGCCTCTCCGCTTTCCTTGGTTACGAGAATTTCAGCTTCTGACTTTTTTAGGTGCTCAATATTCTGTTGAACAGTAAATGGTCCCTTTTCTAAAATAACATTTTCTGCGTGGAATCCCAGATCAGCACATCGCTTTGCAGCGCCGTTTGCTGGAAGTATTCTGACTGTAAGCCGAGATTGAAAATCACGTACTTTCGTGTATTCTGCAAGTGAATTCCCTCCGGTTGTAATCAGAGCTTTTCTGTCATCGTGGTTCAGGTATTCAACAATTTCTGAAATGCTGTTGAAAAGTTTTCCTTGAGGTACGGTCTCTTCATCGCGTACTAATCTGATATAACGCAATCCAGCCTCGTCACAAGCGGTTCTGAGGTTCGCTGAGACTTTTTGCGCGAATGGGTGCGTTGCGTCAATAACAATGGAGAAATCGTCCGTTTTGAGTAACAAGGACATCTGCGTGCTGTCAAGATTTCCAATAAGTTCACGTATAAAATCTGACCGTGGAAGAAGCTCCGCGCCATAGTCCGTGGTAACGGAGACTGCCGCCCGGATTCCCTTAGCCGCACAGAATTCCGCGAGGAGCCTTCCCTCCGTTGTTCCCCCGAAAATAAGCACTTCAGACATTTTGGTATCCCCTCGGCGTAACCATTTTACCATTGATGTTCCGCGTAGAACTGCTCCCGATAAATACGGTGCAGAACATATCAACAGGTGTGTCACGTAATTCTGAAAGTGTCAGAACATTGCTTGAACATTCCTCTCGCCCGATGTTTCTCGCGATACCGCATATCGTATCGGGGGATTTTTGCTCCAGCAGAATTTCGCAGGCGCGCCTGAGATAGTCCGCACGTTTACGCGACGAAGGGTTATACAGAGCCACCGCAAAATCCCCGTAAGCCGCAGCGCGGAGCCGTTTTTCGATGACATCCCAGGGAGTGAGCAGGTCGGAAAGGCTGATCACCGCAAAATCATGCCCCAGCGGAGCGCCAAGGAGCGCCCCGCCGCTGAGCGCGGCAGTAACTCCAGGAACGATCTCAATGTCAATATTCGTGTAATTATCAGATAGTTCCAGCGCAAGGCCTGCCATGCCGTAAACTCCGCTGTCGCCGCTGCAAATCAGTGCAACCGTTTTCCCGTTCTGAGCCTCTGAAAGCGCGAGATTAACGCGCTCAGCCTCGCTTTTCATACCAGTAGAGAGGTAGTTCTTATCAGGGAAAATGCTGCGCAGAAGCTCTACGTACAGCGTGTAGCCGACCACGATGTCGCTGGCTTGTATTGCGGACTGCGCGTCGAGGGTCATTCCTCCGGCGTTTCCGGCGCCGGTGCCGACTATGTAAAGTTTCATTGCTGCTTACGGCTGAAGTCGATCAGCACTTTCCTTTCCGCCGCCGCGAGCGTGACCCCGCAGCCGGCTTGTTTCCTTATGATGAGCGTGTTTCCGCCAACTGAGGCGCTGCGTTCGCATACGTTGTCAACTCCGACAGTACTCTGCACGAATTCCGACATTGAAAAGCTGCCATGGACTTCAGCGAGCTGTTCCGCTGTGTATATTTTAAGCGGAACATTCAGCTCCTGGCAGAGCCTGAGTATACACGGTTCGTTAGCTTTGCGGTCGATCGTTGCGACCTCGCATACACGAGCTAATTGCATTTCCGTGAGGTTCTGACGAACAAGCGACGTCAATGCTGAAAACTCCGCGCCTTTCCTGCTTCCGATCCCGAGCACAATATTTTTCGGAGCCATATTCAGCGTAATCCCGAACGGCTTCGCGGACATATCCCGTGAAATGCAGATTCCGTATTTCCCGGAATCCGCGCGAACAACATCGGACGGAATATTAACGCACTCGATGTCAGAAATCAGACATATTTTCTCTCCGCGTAGCACCGCCGACGCGAGTTCCTTTGCGGCTGAAAAATCCTTGAAAATCAGACCGTTTGCAGCCGCGAAGCAGTCCGGCGAAAACCTTCCTCCGGCGTCGGTTGCGGTGGTTATGACCGGCTGTGCTCCGACCGCTTCCGCTATTATTTCGGTCATCCTGTTTGCACCGCCGAGGTGTCCGGAGAGCAGCGACACCGCGAATTTCCCGCAGTCGTCGAGCACCACGACCGCCGGGTCGGTCTGTTTCGATTTTATCAGCGGCGCGACCGCCCGGACCGCAATGCCGCAGGCGCAGACGAATACTACCGCGCCACATTCCGGGAACACCTCCGCTGTTTTCTGCGCCAGGTTCGCGAATGGCTCCGCGCCGTCGGCGGGATACCTTTCAAAGCAGAACCGCGTGACATCCCAACCATCCGGAAACGCCTTCGCAATGCGCTTCGAAAGCTCCGCTCCCCGCCGAGTGACCGAAAAAACCGCCGCTCTCATGTGCTCTCCCTCGCCCTGCGGAATTCCGTGGAAAATTCGCTGTCGTAGAGCCTTGAAAGCTCGTAGCTGTCACCGAGGAATTCTCCGACGGTTATCAGCGCGGTTTTGTGAATGTCATTTTTTGAGGCTGTTTCTGCGAGCGTACCAACGGTGCAGCGGCAGACTTTTTCGTCCTGCCAGCTTGCCTTGTAAACTATCGCGGCGGGAGTATCCGTGGAGTATCCGCCGGTTATCAGCCGCGCGGAAAGCTCCTCCAGCATGCCCGTGCTGAGGAAAATCACCATCGTGGAGCCGTGCTCCGCGAGGGATTCGATGCTTTCGCGCTCCGGAACCGGAGTGCGCCCCGCCATGCGCGTGATTATCACCGTCTGGCTGACCGCAGGGAGGGTGTACTCCGCCCGGAGAGCCGCAGCAGCTCCGCAGAAGCTGCTTACGCCGGGGCAGACCGCGTAGCTGATACCCAGCCCGTCCAGCCTGCTCATCTGTTCGCGGATAGCGCCGTAGAGGCTCGGGTCGCCGGTGTGGAGTCTTACAATGCGCTTCCCGGCAGATTCCGCCGCGGACATCACGGATATCACCTCGTCAAGGGTCATCAGCGCGCTGTTGTGGATTTCGCAGCCCGGTTTCGCGTATTCCAGAAGCTCCTGATTTACCAGCGAGCCTGCGTAAATTATGACATCTGCCTGCTGTATCAGCTTAAACCCGCGAATGGTTATAAGATCCTTTGCGCCGCAGCCTGCTCCTACGAAATCAACCATTGTATTCCTCCGAAATCCTTTCAATAAGCCCGTCGGCGGAGGGCGTTCTCACCAGTATCCCGAACTTGTCGGAGAACATCACCGCGCCGATCGGAACGCTGCTTTTCACTTTCGCTGCGAGGTAATATTCCGCACGCTTTCCGAGTATCTCCATCGACTTTTCCAGCGCCCCGGCGTCTTGCAGCAGGGAGACCGCCGCGTCCACGGTGACGCACTCGGTTATTTTTTTCAGGGTATCGACGTCTGCACCGGCGAGCAGTCCGCAGGTGACCAGGACTTCCATTCTGCCGTCTGCCTGGGCGGAATGAGTGTTCATTATCCCCGCGCCGAGCTTCGCCATCTTGCCGATGTGTCCGATTATCAGGATACGCTCGAAACCGTATTCCAGTGCGGCTTCTATCGCTTCGCCGATGAAGTTGCTGCATGTAACGCAGCGGTCGAGGGCGAAGGGCATGTTCCGCTGAATGAAGCTCTGGCTGTAGTTTCCGAGGGTCAGCAGGAGGCTGCGGCAGCCCTCTTCGCGGCGCATTCGCTCCTCAAGCCGGATAGTGTCCACCAGCGCGGAATTGCTCATCGGCTCGACTATCCCGGTGGTTCCGATTATGGAGATACCGCCCTCTATGCCCATTCGCGGGTTGTACGTTCTGGAAGCCAGCTCAGCGCCATTCGGCACGGAAACAACAATGCGGAATCCTCCGTGATAGTCGCATGTCTCCGCAATATCTGAGACCGCCGCGGCTATCATCTTTCGCGGCACGGAGTTGATCGCGGCAGCCCCCGGCGGCTGGTCGAGACCGGGCTTTGTTACCCTTCCGATACCCTCGCCGCCGTCGATGGAGATACCGGCTTCTGTAAGCTCCACCCGGGCGCAGACCTCGATTCCGTTTGTGATGTCCGGGTCGTCGCCGCTGTCCTTTATAACAGAGCACAGCGCGGAATTCCCGGAGATCCTGCAGCCTGCGACCGGGATATCAAGGGTTATTCCCTTCGGCGTAGGAAGCTCCACGCGTTCTGGCGGAGCTCCCGTCAGCAGAGCCTCTGCCGCCGCCAAGGAAGCCGCCGCAGCGCAGCTTCCCGTAGTATAGCCGCAGCGGAGTTTTTCGCCTGACTTATATACGAATCTGTCCAAATTTACCCCCGAAAATAAAAAAAGCCGTATGCCTCCGCACACGGTGAAAAGTACGCAAAAAGCAGCCGGACGCCGCCCGGCCTTCTTGCGCATCTCCGTCGTTCGCAGAGCTGCGCGGAACATAAATGTCGGCAGGTATTCCGGCTCGGAATTAACGCCTTGCCTCCGCCTTCCCGGTTTCCCAGTGGCTGCATTGCGCGTGGAGAAAAGCTGTTCCTTACGGCAGCGTGACTGCACAGGTCTTGCACCTGTTTCCCTATTATCTCCCCTCCCGGGGAGCACCGACAGTCCCATCTTTTTTATTTTACTCCATATTCCGCGTAAATTCAACCGCTTTTGCTAATAAAATTATCCTATATCCAGCTATAATTTTTGGTTATATTCCCTAATAACGGTGGGAGATATCATTACCAAACCCGGGAATCCACAAGCGGGATTATTTGTGCAAAGATACAAAATTGCGGCAAAGGTCTTGCAAATAATTATTTTCGTGGTATAATTCATTTTGGCTGATTGTATACAAAGCCTCCGCGCCATTCCGGATACCGCGCGGCATAAAATCTAAAATTGAATAAGTAAGGCGGTGCCGCAGCATGAGCAATCATGACTGAGGGTAAAAGGGAAGCAGGTGCGAATCCTGCACGATCTCGTCACTGTATCAGGGGAGCAGAAGCCACGAAGTTCTTCTTCAGCCACTGGGAAACCGGGAAGGCGGTATTCTGCGATGATCCTCAAGCCAGGAAACCTGCCGTCTGAATGTACAGGGATAGGATCCCGGATCACGAGGTATTGGTCGTACGATTTTCCGGCGCCGTTTGATGCGCCTGTTTTGTCGTGCCCTTTTCCTTTGGAAGAGGGCTTTTTTAATGCACCTGTTCCGCGTGTTCCATAAAGAAAGGAACACAACATGAAATCATCTAAGCTCATTCTTGCGGCAGTTCTCGCTGCTACTACCGCGCTCACCGGCTGCTCTGCAAACTCAACTTCCTCCGAGAGCAGCGCTTCCGAGTCCGTTAATTCCTCCGCTGCTTCCACCGCTGAGAGCGTTCCCGCAGAGGACTCCACCGCTTCCACCGCGCAGGCAGCTGCTACCGCTGAAGCTGGCACAGCCGCTGCGACCGCAGAGGCAGAGGACGACGAGGACTACAACACCGGCGACGCTTCCCTCGATAATCCGAGAAACCAGGACGGCATCGGCGATAACGAGCTGCTCGTGCTGAGCTTCGGCACCAGCTTCAACGACAGCCGCCGCCTGACCATCGGCGCCATTGAGAACGATCTCGAGACCGCGTTCCCGGATTACTCCGTAAGAAGAGGTTTCACCGCCAATATCGTAATCGACCACGTAAACAGACGTGACGGCGAGAAGATCGACGACATCGGCGAATCCCTCGACAGAGCAGCAGCAAACGGCGTAAAGAACCTCGTAGTACAGCCCACTCATCTGATGAACGGTCTTGAGTACGACGAGCTCTGCGGCAAGATTGCGGATTATTCCGACGCATTCGAGAAGGTTGTTATCGGCGACCCGCTGCTCACCACCGACGAGGATTTCCAGACCGTTGCGGACGCTATCGTTGACTGGACAAAGGACTACGACGACGGCGAGACCGCTATCGTATTCATGGGTCACGGTACCGAGGCTGAGTCTAACGCGGTTTACCAGAAGATGCAGGATCTGCTGACCAGCGGCGGACACACCAACTACTTCGTTGGCACCGTTGAAGCTGCTCCCTCCCTTGACGACGTAATTGCCGCTGTAAAGGCAGGCGAATACAAGAAGGTAGTCCTTGAGCCGCTGATGGTAGTTGCAGGCGACCACGCAAACAACGACATGGCAGGCGACGAGGACGACAGCTGGAAGTCCGCGTTCGAGAAGGAAGGCTACGAAGTAACCTGCCTGCTTCGCGGTCTCGGCGAGAATGAGACCATCAGACAGCTCTATGTTGCACATGCACAGGCTGCCGTAAACGCTATTGCACAGTAATTTTCTTCGTTTCCCCTCAAAATAGACTTATAGGGCGGCAGGCTTTACCTGCCGTCTGAGACCGTCGAAAAAGTCCCGTTGGGACTTTTCCGCCGAACATCCGCGCCGCGCGCACGGTTTGTCGGCAAAGCCGACAAACCGCACACTTGCGCGGATAGAAGTGTTTTTTGCCTCGGCAGAGCTGAGGCAAAAAACGGATCTTAAAAGCCCGCTTCGCGGGCAATATCGATTTTTTAGACAAACTAGGGCGGCAGGCTTTACCTGCCGCCTTTCGGAGATTTATAAAGATGAAAAAATACATATCAATTTTAGCTGCAGCTGCCGTTCTCATGCTTTCCGGCTGCACTTCCGGTTCCGTAGTTACGGAGGTTTCAAACGCTTCGAACGCTTCTGAGGTTTCGGAGACTTCCGCGGCTTCACAGGACGCGGAGGGCACCTCCGAGGGTGCTCCGGGAGCTTCGCTGACCGCTGCGGATATCCGGGACGGAAGCTACGAGATAACGGTGGATTCAAGCTCTACGATGTTCAACATCACAAAGTGCACGCTGAACGTTTCCGACGGCAAGATGACCGCCGTTATGACCATGCACGGCAAGGGGTATCTGTACCTCTTTATGGGCAAGGGCGACGACGCGGTGGAATCCGGCTATATCCCATTCGTGGAGGACCCCGAAGGCGCCCATACGTTCACAGTTCCGGTGGAGGCTCTCGACGTTCCGGTCGACTGCGCCGCATTCAGCAAGAACCGCGAGAAGTGGTACGACCGCACGCTTGTGTTCCGCTCAGACCTTATCCCGGCGGAGTGCTTCGCGGATGGCGTGCTGAAAACTCCCGCGTCGCTGGGGCTTTCCGACGGTGAATACACCGTGGACGTAACGCTCTCCGGCGGCTCGGGGAGGGCTTCGGTGCAGTCCCCGGCGAAGCTCACGGTTTCCGGCGGCGCGGCGTCCGCCGAGATTGTCTGGAGCAGCTCGAATTACGACTACATGCGTATCGGCGAGGAAAAATTCCCTCCGGTGAACACCGAGGGGAATTCCACTTTCGTTATTCCGGTCTCCTGTTTCGACCGTGAAATTACGGTTTACGCCGACACAATCGCAATGAGCGAGCCGCACGAGATAGAGTACAGGCTGACGTTCGACTCAGCTTCGGTCAAGTGACGGCGGGGCTGCGTAAGACCGCCGCGCTGCTTGCACTGGCGGTGATGTTCACGGGCTGTTCCGCACCGGCTGAAAGCGAATCCGGAGCCGCGCTGCCCGATGTAGTCGGCAGCATGGATATCCGGTACGCGGAGCAGTTTTCAGTGGATTACCTCGCGGACGGCTCCGCGCTGGCAGAGGTCGCGGACGGGCGGCGGTACCTGATAATTCCCGATGGGGGAGAGGTTCCGGAGCATCTCCCGGAGGACGTCACGGTTATATCCCAGCCGGAGAATATCTACCTTGCTTCGTCCTCCTCGATGGACCTTTTCAGCAGCCTTGACTGCCTTGGCGATATTCTTGCAAGCTCCACGCCGGAAAGCGGCTGGAAGCTCCCTGAGATAGCGCAGGCGATGGCGGACGAGGATATCCTCTACGCCGGGAAATACTCCTCACCGGATATCGAGCTGCTGATGTCCGAGGGCTGCGACCTCGCGATCGAAAACATGATGATCTACCACAGCCCGAAAACCGCCGAGCAGATAGAATCCTGCGGCATTCCGGTGTTCATCGAGCGCTCAAGCGCCGAATCCCACCCGCTGGGGCGGCTGGAGTGGGTCAGGCTGTACGGGCTGATGCTCGGGAAATCCGACGAGGCGGAGAAGTTCTTCAGCGAGAAATGCAGCCTGCTTGACGAGGTGACGTCCCGGGAGAGCACCGGCTGCACGGCGGCGTTTTTCTACATTTCGTCGAACGGCAGCGCGGTGGTGCGCAAGCCCGGAGACTACATCTCAAAGATGATAGAGCTTGCGGGGGGAAAATACGTTTTCACCGCCGGAGACCTCAACGTTGACGAAAACGCGCTGTCCTCGGCGAACATACAGTTCGAGGCGTTCTACGCGCTGGCGAAGGACGCGGACTGCCTTATCTACAACGGCACGGTGGACGGCGGCGTTGATACGCTCGCGCAGCTTACCGCGAAGAATCCGCTGCTGGCGGACTTCCGCGCGGTTCAGACCGGCAATGTCTGGTGCACCAACGCTACGGTGTTCCAGCAGACCTCCGCGGTGGCGGAAATGACCGGGGAACTCCACCGGATATTTGCCGGGGAAGAGGGCGGCTGCGCGTTTTTCCGCAGGCTGAGCTGATCGAAAGGAGCGCCGAATGGAACAGACAAACCGTGCGGCTAAGATCAACCGCACTACACGCTACGCCGTATGCTATGCGGCGCTCCTGCTGCTGACTCTCGCGCTCGGAGCGGCGGGACTGCGCTTCGGCAGCGTAAAGATCACCGCGCAGGAGATAATTTCAGCTCTGGGCGGGGAGAAGTCCACGGCGGCGGATATCATCATGATAAGCCGGCTTCCGCGGGTCATTGCGGCGACGGTGTTAGGCGGAGCGCTTGCGGTTTCCGGCTACCTGCTGCAAACCTTCTTCGCGAATCCAATCGCCGGGCCGTTCGTTCTGGGAATCTCCTCCGGCGCGAAGCTGACCGTTGCACTGGCGATGATAGTTTTCCTGGGAAACGGCATGACGCTGGATTCCGCAGGGCTTATCATCGCGGCGTTTGTCGGCTCGCTGCTTTCACTGGGGCTGATAATCCCGGTATCCGGCAGGGCGCAGAAGAACTATATGCTCATCGTCTGCGGAATAATGATAGGCTACATCTGCTCGGCCGTGACCGAGTTCGTCGTGACCTTCGCGGACGATTCCAACATCGTGAACCTGCACAATTGGTCGATGGGAAGCTTCTCCGGCATAGGCATGGACGAAGCCGGAGTGATGTCCGCAGTGGTGCTGGCGGCGATGGTGCCGACATTCCTGCTGTCGAAGCAGATAGGCGCATATCAGCTCGGGGAGGCATACGCGCGCAATTCCGGCGTGAATATCCGGTGGTTCAGGCTGGCGGTGATACTGCTGTCGAGCCTGCTCTCCGCCTGCGTTACGGCGTTCGCGGGGCCAGTGTCCTTCGTGGGGATTGCGGTTCCGCATGTCGTGAAGCGAATGCTCGGCACCGCAAAGCCGCGTGTGATAATCCCGGCGGCGTTCCTCGGCGGAGCCTGCTTCTGCCTGCTGTGCGACCTCATAGCGCGGACGCTATTCGCGCCGACTGAGCTAAGCATAGGCTCGGTGACGGCGGTTCTGGGCGCACCGGTGGTCATATTTATAATGATGTCCCGGAAGAAGTGAACGGAGGTGCGGCATGGGCAGTATATTCAGAACCGAGGGGCTATCCGCGGGCTACGGCAGGAAGGTAGTGCTGAGCGGCGCGGAGATAACCGCCGAGCGCGGCAGGATAACCACGCTGATAGGACCCAACGGCTGCGGGAAATCCACGCTGCTTCGAACCGCCGCGAAGCAGCTCGAGCCGCTTGCGGGGACGGTGTTCATCAGCGGAAAGAGCCTTCGCGAAACCGGCGCGAACGAGCTTGCAAGGAAGCTTTCAATACTGCTGACTGAGCGGGTCTCGCCGGAGCTCATGACCTGCCGCGACGTGGTGGAATCCGGGCGGTACCCGTACACCGGGCGGCTCGGGATACTCTCTGAGGCGGACAGGGAAGCGGTGGACGAGGCGATGGTGCTGACCTCCACAACGGAGCTTTCCGGGGTGGATTTCGCTCAGATAAGCGACGGACAGCGGCAGCGGGTAATGCTGGCGCGGGCGATGTCCCAGCAGCCGGAGCTGCTTATCCTGGACGAGCCGACCTCCTACCTGGATATCCGGCATAAGCTGGAGCTGCTGAACACACTGAAAAAACTGGTGCGCGAGAAGAACACTGCGGTTCTGATGTCGCTGCACGAGCTTGACCTTGCGCTGCGGGTTTCTGACAAAATAGTGTGTATCGACGGCGGGAAGGTCGGGCGCGTTGGGGCTCCGGAGGAGATATTCTCCGGCGGATACATCAGCGCGCTGTACGGCATCAGCGAAGTCTGCTTCTGCGAGAGCAGCGGCTGCGCGGAGCTTGAAAAGCCCGCCGGAGCGCCGGAGGTGTTTGTGATATCCGGCGGCGGGAACAGCGGCGGAGTATTCCGCAGGCTCCAGCGGGCTGGGACTCCGTTTGCGGCGGGGATAATTCCCGCGAACGATATCGACCTTCCGGCGGCGATGGCGCTGGCGGCGGAGGTAATATCCCGCCCGGCGTTCAGCGAGGCTTCGCAGGAGGCTGTGCAGCGTGGATTGCGGCTCGTCGGGGAGTGCGGCGGCGTTATCTGCTGCCCTGGGAGCTGCGGCGCGCTGAACCCGGAAAACTCCGAACTGCTGAGCTGCGCCCGGCGGCTCGGGAAGCTCATCAGTGACGCGTGAGCTTTGAAACTAAGATTTTGCATATAAAGTAAAGTTGCCTTAGGTTAACATTTCTGTTTTTTCTTGACATTTTACGACAAAAGCGCTATAATATCTATTTGACAGAGGGCAGTTCAGCTCTGTTAACAAACTACAGGAGGACAACAAATATGAAAAACATCTTTAAAAATGAAAAATTCTGGCTGGTAGCGGCAGGTGCAGCAGGCGTGATCGTAGGCAAGAAGATCATCACCGCAAAGAAGACCAGACAGCTTGCAGTAACCGGTCTTGCAAAGGGAATGAAGCTCACAAGCGACGCTAAGTCAGCGTTCCAGAGCATGAAGGACGAGGCTCAGGATCTCTGCTACGAGGCTAAGGAGCAGGCAGGTCTCAACGCAAACGCAGATAACGCCGAGGAAAGCGAAGACTGATAATGCGCTACAGGATCATATCGGATAATCCCGGGCGCATAAGAGTGCGCTTCGGGACTTATGCATTTGATAAGCCGCTGGAAGGTTCTATCCGGAAGCTGGCGGAGGGCAGATCTTTCGTGCTGTCTGCGGAGGTCCATTCCGCAAACGGAGGTCTGCTCATCTGCTACAGGAAGGGCAGCAGGCGCGAGGTCATAAGCTTTATAGATAGCCTTGACTTCCGCGCCATAACGCCTATGCCTGAGGACGACGCGACAAAGGAGATCGACAATAATTTCAAGAGCGGTCTCACGAAGCTCGTGGTTACGCACTACGCGAAGAAGTTCCTGCTTCCCGCGCCGCTGCGTGCCGCGCTGACCATCTGGAACGGCGCGAAGTATATCCTCAAGGGACTTTCCACCCTGTCGGAGGGAAAGCTCACCGTCGAGGTGCTGGACGCGGCTTCGATTACGGCGTGCCTTGCACAGCGGAATTTCAAGACCGCTTCCACGATAATGCTCATGCTGTCGGTATCCTCGTTGCTTGAGGACTACACGCATGCGCGTACGAAGGCGGTGCTGACCTCCAGCCTTGCTGTCAAGGCTGACAAGGTATGGCTTGCGAACGGCTCAGAGGACGTACTGATATCGATAGACGACCTGAAGATCGGCGACAGGATACGCGTAAGGACCGGCAGCGTTATCCCGGTAGACGGCGAGATAACCGACGGCGAGGCGTACATCAACGAGGCTTCCATGACCGGAGAGCCGCTTGCCGTGATGAAGTCCAGGGACGACACGGTGTTTGCGGGTACGGTGGTCGAGGAAGGCTCCGTGGTGGTAAGGGTGCGGGCGGTAAGCTCCGACACCAAGATACAGAAGATAATCGAGCTGATCGACAGCTCCGAGAACCTCAAGGCGGGTATTCAGAGCCGCGCGGAGCGGCTTGCGGACAGCATAGTGCCGTTCAGCTTCCTGGGCTTCGGGCTTACGCTGCTGTTCACACGGAATATCACGAGGGCGGTCTCCCTGCTGATGGTGGACTACTCCTGCGCGATAAAGCTTTCCGCGCCGATCGCGGTGATCTCAGCGCTGCGGGAAGCCGCAGACCAGAGCATTACGGTAAAGGGCGGAAAGTACCTCGAGGCGTTCGCCGCTGCGGATACCATCGTGTTCGACAAGACCGGCACGCTCACCAACGCCGAGCCTGTGCTCGATAAGGTGATACCGTTCGGAAGCTACACCGAAGAAGAGGTGCTTCGCACTGCGGCTTGTATCGAGGAGCATTTCCCGCACAGCATGGCGAGGGCGATAGTAAAAGGCGCTGAAAAGCGCGGAGTTGTCCACGCCGAGGAGCACGCGGAGGTCAACTACATAGTTGCCCACGGAATCGCGACGACCCTACGGGGGGAGCGCGCCGTGATAGGCAGCCGCCATTTTGTCTGCGATGACGAGGGCGTTACGATAACCAGCGAGCAGCAGGCGAAGATCGACGAGACTGCGGGAGCGTCATCAGTGATCTTCCTTGCGGTCGGCGGAAGCCTGGCGGGAGTTCTGTGCATAATCGACCCGCCGCGTCCTGAAGCGGCAAGGGCGGTGGCGCTGATGAAGAAATGCGGCATTGAAAATGTCGTTATGCTCACCGGCGACAGCAGCTCTGCGGCGGAGAAGATAGCGCAGCAGCTCGGAATCACGGAGGTGCATGCGCAGGTTCTTCCGGAGGATAAGCACAGCCACATTGAGGCGCTGAAAAAGCAGGGGCGCTGCGTAATTATGGTCGGCGACGGCATAAACGACGCGCCGGCGCTCGCGGCTGCGGACGTATCAGTTGCAATGAGCGACGCCTCCGACATTGCGAAGGAGACTGCGGATATCACGATCAGGGACGCGGAGCTGACCGAGCTTGCGGTTCTGAGAATGCTCAGCGAGCGGCTCATGGAAAGGATAAATTCGAATTACAGATTTATTCTGACCTTTAATACGGCTCTGCTTGCGTTGGGCTTCTTCGGAGTGATAACTCCGTCGATGTCGGCGCTGCTGCATAACGGTTCAACGATCGCGATATGCGTTAAGAGTATGACGCCGCTGCTTCGCGGTGACGATAAGGCGATGTGATTTTAATTCGGAATTCTGAATTAATGAGCCGCTGGGCGGCTGTTTAGATTACGGGCAGGCGGTGAGCTTGCCCGTTTTCTGTTGGGTAAACTATAATTTAGCGGAGCGTGTTCCGCATACTGCAACCCCTAATCGGGAGT
>DQFX01000034.1 GCA_003531585.1 Oscillospiraceae bacterium
TGAGTAGCATCGAAGAGTGAACCGAACTTCATGCCGATAACGTCAGAAGAAACGATTGGATCTTCGTTGTAGCCGAAGCTTTCAGAAGCAGCAGCCTTCATAGCAGCGTTGATGCCTTCCTTGGTAACGTCTGCGCCCTTAACAACAGCGGTAAGGATAGTGGTGGAACCTGTGGGAACAGGAACACGCTGTGCAGAACCGATGAGCTTGCCGTTGAGCTCGGGGATAACCAGACCGATTGCCTTAGCAGCACCGGTGGAGTTCGGAACGATGTTAGCTGCGCCAGCTCTTGCTCTTCTCAGGTCGCCCTTTCTGTGAGGACCATCGAGGATCATCTGGTCGCCGGTGTAAGCGTGGATCGTGCTCATGATACCGGACTGGATAGGAGCATAATCGTTCAGTGCCTTAGCCATAGGAGCGAGGCAGTTAGTGGTGCAGGAAGCAGCGGAAATGATCTTGTCGTCAGCGGACAGGGTCTTCTCGTTAACGGAGAAAACGATGGTCTTGAGGTCGTTGCCTGCCGGAGCGGAGATAACTACCTTCTTAGCGCCTGCGTCGATGTGAGCCTGGGACTTGTCCTTGGAGCAGTAGAAACCTGTGCATTCGAGAACAACGTCAACGCCGATCTTGCCCCAAGGAAGATCCTTAGCGTCCTTCTCAGCGTAGATGGTCAGGGTCTTGCCGTCAACAGTGATGGTACCCTTCTCATCATCAGCGGTAACGGTGTGAAGATTCTCACCGATCTTGCCGCAGTAGCCGCCCTGAGCGGTATCGTACTTGAGGAGCTGAGCAAGCATAGAGGGCTTGGTCAGGTCGTTGATAGCTACTACATCGTAGCCCTTAGCGCCGAACATCTGTCTGAATGCGAGGCGTCCGATACGGCCAAAGCCGTTAATTGCAACTTTAACATCTGCCATTGGAATATTCCTCCTGAGAAATAATTATTTGCTCCGACTGGCGAAGCAGCAGACACACCCAGACGGGTATATCATTACATATTTATTATACTAAAAATCTGTAATTTTATCAAGATGTTTGAGGAAAATTAATCGCAGACTTTCATAAAAAAATGCCAAGTTTTTTTGTGCATTTCGCCGAAACAGCGAACCTCGTCACCCGCAAAAACGTTCAATCGGAGCCGTGGAACTTCTTCACGAACCAGATCGAGTTCATATCCGCCACGGAGAATTCCCGGTGGTTCAGGTACTCCAGGCAGCCCGCCGGAGTGGTGAACTCGAACCGCAGCTTGTAGGAGTACAGCGCCTGCACGTCGTAGCCGAGCGCCTTGTTGAGCTTGTTGCTGCCGTACTTCCCGTCGCCGAGGAGCGGATGCCCCACATGCGCGAAATGCGCGCGTATCTGGTGAGTCCGCCCGGTCAGCAGGTCGACCTCCAGCAGCGAGTTCCCGCCCCGGGTCTCGAGCACGCGGTACTTCGTGAGTATCGTGCGGTTCTGCGGGGTCTTGCGGTCGGAGACGATCACGCGGTTCTCGTCGGACAGCTTCTCAAGGTAGGCGGTCAGCGTGTCGGCGCGCTTCGGAAGCTCCCCCTGCACAACGCAGAGGTACAGCTTGACAAGCTCCCTGTCGCGTATTTTCTGGTTGAGCACCCGCAGCGACTCCGCGTTCTTCGCGGCTATGACTATCCCGCCGGTGTTGCGGTCGATACGGTTGCACAGCGCCGGAACAAAGCTCTGCTCGCTATCCGGGTCGTACTCCCCCTGCTTCCAGAGGCAGCATTTTATGCGGTTTATCAGCGTGTCGGAGGTGTTGTCGTTGTCCTCGTGTACCACCATTCCGACCGGCTTGTCGCACAGAAGTATATTTTCGTCCTCGTATATCACGTCTATCTCCGGCGGGACCTCCCGGAAATCCGCGGTCTTTTCCCTGCCTCCGGTGTCAAGCAGCTCGTCGCTCAGGTAAAACCGGAACACGTCCCCCTCGCTGAGCTTCACGTTCGGTTCGGTTCTGGCTCCGTTGAGCTTTATCCGCTTCTTTCGCATCAGCTTGCAGATAAGCGGCAGCGACAGGTTCGGGTAGGCTTTGGTGAGGAATCTGTCGGCGCGCTGCCCGGCGTCGTTTTTGGTTACTGTTATCTCGGTCATAATTTCCTCTCAGTGAATTGATGTTTCTATTATACCCCCTCCGACCCGGCTTGTCAAGCGAACCGGAAATAAAAACGGCGGCTCATCGGAACCGCCGTGATTCATTTAAACTAGAGGCTTCCCGCAGAACGGGCAGAACTTCGCGCCGGGCTTCACTGCGTTTCCGCAGTATGTACAGAACGCGGAAGCGGAGTTTGCTTTCGGCTGAGCGGGAACGGGCTGGGGCGCAGGTGCGGGAATCGGCGCGGGAGCAGGCACAGGCTCGGGAACCGACATAGGAGCAGGCACAGGCTCGGGAATCGGCGCAGGAGCAGGCACAGGCTCGGGAATCGGCGCGGGAGCAGGCGCAGGCTCGGGAATCGGCGCGGGAGCAGGCACAGGCTCGGGAACCGGCATAGGAGCAGGCACAGGCTCGGGAATCGGCGCGGGAGCGGGCACAGGCTCGGGAACCGGCATAGGAGCGGGCACAGGCTCGGGAACAGGCATAGGAGCGGGCACATGCTCAACAGGAGTCGGAACCGCGTTCACAGGCTGAACCGGAACAGGCTGAACGCTCTGAACAGGCTGCGCTGCCTGGGCATTCGGCTGATACTGGGGGTGCTGAGTCTGCCGGGGCTGCTGATAAGGAATAGTCGGCAGCTTCGGCTCAAATGCGGACTGGCTGTCCTTTGGCTCGTCGGCGGTGTTGTTGTCGGTATCGATCCCGGCGTTCTTTCTCACCGCGAGAACGGTCTCAAACAGAATGCGCAGAACGACGTTTCCAACGATGACGTACTTGAATATAGCGCCGAATCCGTCGATGGTGGTGATGCACTTCGCAATGCCTATAAACACAAGGAACGCCGCCAGGGAGTAGTAGGTTATCTTCACGATGCAAAGCGGCAGGAAGCGCTGACCGTTCGCGTACTGCATGAATTTGCCCGCGGACGGATCCTTCGCCTTCGGACCGAAAACCTTCCAGTAAAGCAGGATCCCCGCCGCGACTGAAATAACAAGTCCCAGTATAGTAAGCAGGAGATTCGCGATCATGCCGCCGCTCAGGGCTGCGTAGATATCAAACATAGCGTGTACCTCGTTTCATTTGATTTTTCGGCGTGTGCCGTAATAGAATTATAACATAATTATACGACAAATGCAACAATATTTGTTATATTTTTTCAGAAATATCAAACGGAGTGGTCTGGTAAACGAAGTAGTTCAGCCAGTTGGTGTAGATGAGCGTGGAATGCGCCCTCCACTTGAGCACAGGCTGCTTCGCGGGGTCGTCGTCCGGGAAGTAGTGAGCGGGAATCTTCGGGTTCAGACCCTTTTCAAGGTCGCGCTTGTACTCCAGAGCCAGGGTGTCCGCGTCGTACTCGGAATGCCCTGTTATGAAGAACTGGCGGCTGTCCTCGCTGCAAACGGCATACACGCCCGCCTCGTCGGAAACCGCCATCACCTTGAGCTGCGGCACCTTCTCGATGTCCTCGCGGCGAACCTCGGTATGGCGTGAATGCGGCGCCCAGAACTCGCTGTCGAACCCTCGGAACAGTCTTGATTTCGGTGTGAGCAGAGTGTGCCTGAACACGCCGGAGAGCTTCTCCGGGAGCGGGTACTTCGGAATGCCGTAGTGGTAGTACAGAGCCGCCTGAGCCGCCCAGCAGATGTGGAACGTGGAATGCACATGGGTTTTCGTCCAGTCCATTATTTTGCAAATCTCCTCCCAGTAGTCGACCTCCTCAAACGGAAGGTGCTCCACGGGAGCGCCGGTGATTATGAACCCGTCAAAGTTCATGTCCTTTATCTCGTCGAAGGTCTTGTAGAAGTTCAGCAGGTGCTCATGTGAGGTGTTCTTGCTGGTGTAGGTTGAGGTCTGCACGAGAGTCACCTCGATTTGCAGCGGAGTATTAGACAGGCTGCGGAGTATCTGCGTTTCAGTCGCGACCTTGGTCGGCATGAGGTTCAGTATGCCTATCTTCAGCGGACGTATGTCCTGGTGGAGCGCGCGGTGCTCCGTCATGATGAATATATGCTCGTTTTCAAGTATCGACTGCGCGGGCAGTCCGTCGGCTATTTTTACTGGCATTTTTTATTCCTTTCCCATTGCGTATCCTTTGATACAGCCGTATGATACAACCGTAGAACGCGGCATTTTTTATAATATGAATCTATTATAGCTCAACGCGCTGTTTTTGTCAAGTTTGCGCCGCACCCGCTGAATAGTACGGAAAACCCCGGGAAGCCGAGCCTCCCGGGGTCTGTATCATTCGATGTTCTGAATCTGCTCGCGTATCTTTTCTATCTCGCTCTTCTGGTCGACGACTATGCGCGTTACCTCGATGTCCTGCACCTTGGAGCCTATGGTGTTGGTCTCGCGGTTCATCTCCTGCACCAGGAAGTCAAGCTTCCTGCCCACAGGCTCGCCGGATTCCAGCATTGTGCGGAACTGCGCGATGTGGCTGCGCAGGCGTACCGTTTCCTCGTCCACGGCGGTCTTTTCGGAGAATATCCCCGCCTCCATGAGTATGCGGTTTTCGTCGATGTTCGTGGAACTCAGCACCTCGCACATCTTGTCGTAGAGCCGCCTGCGGTAGTCCTCCACCATCTGCGGGGAGCGCGTTTCTACTACGCCGACCCACTCCTCGATTCTATCCAGGCGCGACATTACGTCCCGCTTCATGCGCTCGCCCTCGGCTTCACGCATCGCGATGAAGTGCTCCAGAGCCTCCTCCGCCGCCGACTTCACGTCAGCCCAGAGCTGCTCCTCGTCGGTCTCGGTCTTTACTACGGTGAACGCGTCCGGGATACGCAGGATATCCGACAGCGAAAGGCCGTCGTTCAGCGAATACTCCTCCTTAACGGAGCGCAGCGCGTCAACGTATTCCTTTACTATTTCCTTATTTATAGTTATCTTCTCGTCCGCGGCCTCAACGTTGTTCACCAGCACGGATATCTCCACCTTGCCGCGGTTTATCCTGCCCTGGAGCAGGCTCTTGAGCTTCTCCTCGATGTAGCCCAGGCTGCGCGGGAGCCGCGAGCTGAACTCGTAATACCGGTGATTCACCGCGCGTATCTCTACGGTGATATCCCTGCCGTTAAGTACCTGATGACCTCTGCCGAAGCCTGTCATGCTCTTTATCATGTTACTGTCCTTTCGACCTGTTGAACCCTACTGCTGTCAGATGTGCGCCAGACCCTTGTCCAGCATGTACTGCGCCGCGTGCATGATACCCGCCTTTCCCGTTGGGAACGTAAGCCCGCCCTGGAGCCACACTGCAAAAGGCTCACGAAGCGGAGCGTCCGCTGAAAGCTCGATGGAAGCGCCCATCGTAAAGGCTCCAGCCGCCATTATGACCTGGCTGTCGTAGCCCGGCATGTCCCACGGCTCCGGGGAAGCGAAGCTGTCCACCGGGGAGCCGGCCTGAATGCCCTGGCAGAACGCGATGAGCTGCTTCTCGCCGCCGAGCTTCAGCGCCTCGATGATGTCGGTGCGCTTCTCGCTGTACTTCGGGAACGCCTCGAAGCCGAGAAGCTCCGCCAGAGCCGCCGCAAACGCCGCAGTCTTGAGCGCCGCGCAGACCGCCTCCGGCGCGTGGAATATTCCAAGGTACATTCCGCGGAGCTGATTCAGGCTCGCGCCGACCTCCTTGCCAGTGCCGGGAGTGGTCAGCCTGAACGCGCACAGCTCCACGAGGTCTGCCCTGCCCGCGATGTAGCCGCCGGTCTCCGCGATTCCGCCGCCGAGATTCTTGATAAGGCTGCCCGCGATGAGGTCGGCGCCGACTGAAACCGGCTCCTTTTCCTCGACCAGCTCGCCGTAGCAGTTGTCGGTGAATATCACGCAGTCCGGATTAACGCTGCGGACTGCCTCGCATATCTTCGCGATGACCTCAATGCTCAGCGACGGGCGCAGGGAATATCCCCTGGAGCGCTGGATATAAGCCATCCTGCAGGTTCCCGCGCGGCGCTTTATGCCGTCGTAGTCCGGGGTGCCGTCCGGCAGGAGGTCTACCTTGCCGAACTTCACGCCGAAATCCTTCAGTGAACCTATCCCATCACCGGAAATTACGCCCTGCATGGTGTCGTAGGGGTCGCCGGTGACGGAAAGCAGCTCGTCCCCGGGGCGGAGGACACCGAACAGCGCGGTGGTTATCGCGTGGGTGCCGTTCACGAAATTGTGGCGCACCAGGGCGTCCTCGGCGCCGAGTATCTGCGCGAAGACCGCGTCCAGCTTGTCCCTGCCGTCGTCGCCGTAGCCGTAGCCGTTAGTCCCCTTCATGTGGATATCGCTTATCCTGTTGTCGATGAACGCCTTTAAAACGCGCTCGCCGTTGTATTCCGCCATGCGGTCGAACTCGGCAAACTGCGGAGCGCACAGCTCCATTGCCTTTTTTCCTGCTTCCACCAGTTCCGGTGAATAATCGAAGAATGCCATTTTATCTATCCTTTCAAGCCCGGGAGCCTTCCCGGAATACAATTAACGCATACATTTTTATTTTACACTTTTTTAGGGGTTATGTCAACACCTAAATGTGAAAAATTCAGAAATTCTGACGCTCTGAAATAAGGATTGACTTTTTCAGGAAAAGCAGGTATAATAGAAAGACCAAAGGAGGGTGCTATATGAAAAAGAGAATCGCGATACTATCTGCGCTGCTTCTGCTGACAGGCTGCACCGGGAACGTCACATCGCCAGGGAGCCAGCCGAGCCAGCCGAGCCAGACGAGCCAAACCAGCCAGTCCGAGCAGTCCGTAACTGCGCCGAAGGAGTCCACGCCGGAAAGCTCCGCACAGGCGGAAGCCACCGCCGAACCGCCAAGCACCGAGCCTGTAAATACCGCGGAGCCTCCGGAAACCATGCCGACCGGGGAGCTTCCCGGAACCGGAACGGCTGAGAGCCTTCCGGTAAAGGCGCAGTACCTTGAGGACGTGCCGGAGCTTGGTGAGCACGACACATTCAGTCAGACCGACGGAACCGAGGTCAGCGAATCAGCCGTAAAGGTGGTATTCTCCGCAGAAAGCACGGTCAGCGACTTCAGGCTGCTGTCGATAGCAATGCAGGACATCGACGAGAACGGGATCTTCACGTTCTCCGCCGAGGAGCTGTACTCGCAGCCCGAGCTTACGCCGGAGCGCCCGCTGGAAGCGGGTCTGGTGTTCCTGGGAGATATCCCGAACAACGGAATATCCTTCACCGACGCCGATGGGAACGTAAAGTACTTCTCCGTGGATATGAGCGGCATGGACGGTTCCCTGATACTCTGGGAGATAACCGTAATATGAAAAAATCCCGCAGCCATACGGCTGCGGGATCTTAATTTGTTGAACTATCAGAGGTTGGCAGAGGCGTCAGAATCACGCAGCGTGAAGTTCCCTATAAGGCCCTTCATCGTTGCAGCCTGCGCCGAAAGCTCCTCGGAAGCCGCAGCGGATTCCTCCGCAGTCGCGGAGTTCGTCTGGACTACGTTGGAGATCTGATCGATTCCTATGGAGATCTGCTTGATGGAATCCGCAGCCTCCTTTGTGGAATCGGAGATCTTGTTGTTGATCTCCTCGACCTTTGCAGAGGATTCTACAACCGCCGTCATCATCGCGGCTGCTTCGTTCACGATGGCGCTGCCGTTCTCAATTGCGGAAACGGTGCCTTCGATCATGTTCGTGGTGTTCTGTGCAGCCTCGCCGGACTTGGCGGCAAGGTTGCGCACCTCGTCAGCCACGACCGCGAAGCCCTTTCCGGCTTCACCCGCACGCGCGGCTTCTATCGCTGCGTTCAGCGCGAGTATATTCGTCTGGAACGCGATGTCCTCGATGGTCTTGATAATGTTCTTGGTCTCTGCGGAGGAATTCTTGATCTCCTCCATTGCGCTGATGAGATTCTCCATCTTCGCAGAGGTGTCGCCGAGCTTCTCGGCGGCTTCCTTTGTGCATTTGCTTGCATCTTCTGCGTCCTTGGAATTTTCGTGTATCATTTCGGATACCACGTTGATGGTCGCAGCCAGCTCCTCAACGGAGGAAGCCTGTTCGGTAGCGCCCTGTGACAGCGCCTGCGCGCCTGAGGAAACCTGTTCGGAGCCTGCCGCAACCTGGTCGGCGGCGGTGCTTATCTCGGACATGGTTGCGCTGAGCTTGTGGTTGATGTCGCGGACATAATGGAGCAGCTTCTGGCAGTCGCCGACATAGAACTTTTCATTCTCAGCAGTATGTACGTTCAGGTTGCCGGTGGACATTGACTCGAGAATGCGCCCGATATCGCCGATAATGTTGTTGAGGTTGCTGACGACCGTCTTTGTCGCCTCGGAGAGACGTCCGGTCTCGTCCTTGGAATGAATCTCGGGAACCTGGCTTGTGAGGTCGCCCACGGCGAGCTTCTCGATACGCTCGGTGCATACTTTTACGGAGGAACCTATCTTCTTGCCGAGGCAAACTGAGATGAACGCTGAAACGACGCATGCAACAATAAGAAGGATCACGGTCATCACAATAGCGCGGGATGTAGAGTCCATAAAGTCGCCGGTGGGAGCGTAAACTGCAAGCGACCAGCCGTTTAAATCCGGGATCGGGGCATAGGAAAGGAACTTGCTTACGCCGTTCAGCGTGTACCGCGCAATGCCGGATTCGCCTGCACGCATGCTCTCGTGCGCCTTTACAAGCGTCTTGTATCCGGCCTGACCGGAGGTGTCCGCAGCCGCGAGCTGTTCGATGTTCTCGCCGCGCTTTACAAGATCGCTGTCGGGGTCGGCGATGGTGTTGCCGTCCTTGTCGATTATGTAGGCTCCGCAGTTTTCGCTGAGCTTTATACTTCTCACGATGTCGTTGAGAAATTCGGAATCAGGAACGATGATAACGCAGCCCGCTGTTTCGCCGCCGGAAATGCCGTTTTTCCAGATAGGAGCCGCGATTATGATCATCAGTTCGCCGGTCAGTCTGGAAACGGTAGGAGTGGTTACGGTGACATTTCCTTTCATCGCGTTCTGGAAGTACTCGCGGTCGGAATAGTTGTTGCCGTCGAGGCAGTCCCCGTTAGACTTGATGATGTTGCAGCTCTGCAGTTTGTGATTCTCGATGGTCTGCTGAACTATTTCGCTGAGTTCGCTGTCGGTGGTCGACGAGTCTGAGATCCGGGGCATTGCGCCAAGCTCCCTTGCAATGTTGGCATAGGAACGCACCTCCCAGTATACGCGATCCGCCGCGACCTGCGCCGAAGCGGTCATGCTGCTGTATACCAGATTTACGGTACTGTTGTAGATCATGATGCAGGCAAATCCGCCAAGCGTGAACAGCGAAATTGCAACTGTAAGGATACAGCTTACCAGTATCCTCATACCGATAGATTTCATAGAAAACCCTCCCTTTTTTTGCGGCGCCGCGCAGGTGTCATTCGGATCATACGGCGCTGCATATCACACCGCGAGCCGAACATTTGAACATTTATAGAAAATGCTCTGCCGTGATGTAATTTTCTTTAATTAATAATACCACAAAAATCATGGTAAATCAAGCGGATTTCCACACATTTTTCGACAATCTGGCGATTTTTGTAGATACTATGGCAACACCGCACAAAGTC
>DQFX01000016.1 GCA_003531585.1 Oscillospiraceae bacterium
TGTTATACGCTTTTTCGGTTCATTCTTCTTTTTTGCAGTATCAGCAAGCCCGAGCTTCCATAGGATGGTTGCTCGGGCTTGGGTGTTGAGTTATTTTACAGCGCCTATTTTTTATTCAGTTGTGACAGCCTTTGCAAGGTTTCTGGGCTTGTCGGGGTCAATGCCGCGAAGCACCGAAGTATAATATGCAATGAGCTGCAATGCGCACACCGTCGGCAGCGGTACAAGCATATCGTCCAGGTCTGCGTCTATTTCAAGGGTAAGGTCAACGCTGTTCTCCGCGAATACCGTGCCCTTCCGGCAGACTGCTATTATCATTCCGCCGCGCGCCTTGACTTCCTCCATGTTGCTGATGGTCTTTGCAAGGACGTTCGCCTGGGTCGCTACCGTGATAACGGGAATTCCAGGCTCAATGAGGGATATCGTTCCGTGCTTCAGTTCACCGGCAGCATATGCCTCGGAATGAATATAGCTTATCTCCTTGAGCTTCAGCGAGCCCTCCAGAGACAGCGCATAGTCGAAGCTTCTGCCGATGAAGAACAGATTATCAGCATTCACAAGCTTGCTTGCGATAAACTGGCACTCGTTCTTGCGGTCGATAACGCGCTGAATCGCCGCAGGAGCGGACAGAGCCTGCGCGGTCAGCTCCTTCATGCGCTGGAGACCGATCATGCCCCTTGCAAACGCAAACCGGAACGCAAGCAGGTACATTACGGATATCTGCGCGGTATACGCCTTCGTGGAAGCGACTGCAATCTCCGGACCTGCAAGCGTATGGATATACATATCCGCCTGGCGCGCTATCGCGGAGTACTTTACATTTACTACCGCAAGGGTCTTTGCACCGCGCTCCTTCGCGAGTTCAAGCCCCGCCTTCGTGTCAGCGGTTTCGCCGCTCTGGGACACGACTATTACAAGATCTCCCTCTCCGACTATAGGATCCATGTAGCGGAACTCCGACGCGACCTCCACGGTAACGGGAACCCGCGCCAGCTGCTCAATTGCGTACCGCGCAATGATTCCGGCGTGCATTGCCGTTCCGCACGCAACTATGAAAACGCGCTTGACATCGCGCAGCATATCATCAGTCAGACCGATATTCTCAAAATATGGTACTCCATCGCGGCAGCAGGACTCCATCGTTTTCGCAACGATCCCCGGCTGCTCGTGTATCTCCTTTAGCATGAAATGCGGGTATCCGCACTTCTGAGCCTGCTCAACGTCCCACTCAGCAATGCTGATCTCCTTCTGCTCGGGAATTCCGTGTACGTCGTAATACTCGATCCCGTCGGTTTTCATGCATACGATGTCGTTATCGTCCAGCAGAACGTATTTTTTCGTGTATTTCAGGAACGCCGGAATGTCGCTTCCGATGAAATACTCGTTCTCGCCGATACCTACTATCAGCGGGGACTCCTTACGGGTCGCATAAACCCTGTCAGGGAAATCACGGAAAATGATCCCCAGCGCATAGCTTCCCTTGAGTTCCTTCAGCGTTTCAGTGATGGCGCGGAGCGGGTTCCTCTCGGAATAGTAATAGTCCAGCAGGCATGCGACTACCTCGGTATCCGTCTGGGAAGTGAAGGTGTATCCCTTTTCGGTCAGAAACTCCTTGAGTTCTATGTAGTTCTCGATTATTCCGTTGTGTACGATCGTGACCCTTCCGTTTGTGTGCGGGTGTGAGTTGATGTCGCTCGGCTCGCCGTGGGTCGCCCACCTGGTGTGGCCTATTCCGCAATGTCCCACCGGACTGCCCTCTATATCAAGCTTGTGCCGCATGTCCGCAAGCTTTCCCTTTGTCTTGACCGTCTTTATTCCGGTCTTTTCAAAGACTGCTATACCTGCGCTGTCGTATCCGCGGTATTCCAGCTTTTCCAGACCCTGCATCAGCACGTCAGTACAGTCGCGCTGACCTACATAACCTACTATTCCGCACATAAAATAGTTCCTCCGTATGATGTTCTTTATGTAGTCATATTCGGATTTTCCCCTGTTTATGACTTCCCCATAGATGATTATAACACAAGCAGCGGAAAAATTCAATACTGATTTTCCGCTGCTGAAATATTTATCGCGTTACTCTACCCTTATTCCACCCGGGTCGGGCTGAGAGGTCTCAGGCTCCGACGTTTCGGATGTGCTCGATTCGGTTGTCGCCGCGTCTGGCTGCTCCGGCTCTGATGTATCCGGAGCGGACGTGTCAGGCTCGGAAGTATCAGAGCTGCCAGAATCGTCGGTTCCGCTGGTGTTGTCGTCCGGAACGGGAGTTACCGGCGTTTCCGGCTCGGTGGTATCTCCGGTACCGGGATTTTCAGGCTCCGGCGGAGTTTCTCCGGTGTTCGCACCGCTGTTGTCGGGAGCCTCGCTGCTTCCGCTGCCGGAGTAGCTCAGTCCGCTGCGCGCAAAGTACGCCTTTACGCCGTCGGCTATAGACTGCGCAATGCCTGACTGATACGTGGGATCAGCCATCACCATGCATTCGCGCTCGTTTGAAATAAAGCCCATCTCGACCAGCACCGACGGGAAATCCTGCTGGAGAGTTACCCAGTAGTAGCTGTACTTTTCGCCGCGGCTGCTCCGTGTTCCGTCGCCGTAAACGGAGTTGTCATAATAGTTCGACAGCTTGTCGTTTATGCTCTTGGCGAGCGGCTGCGAAAACGGTGTGAAATAGTACACCTCAACGCCGTGCGCCGATTCGCTCAGCGCCGAGTTACAATGCAGAGACAGGAACATGTCCGCACCGTATGCCCGCGCAACCGTCGGTCGTGTGGCGGTCAGGATAAACTCGCTCTCGGTCTTGAGCCTTACAACTGTCGCGCCCATAGCGGTCAGTTTGGATTCGAGCTGTTTTGCCACTGCAAGGTTCACGGACTGCTCTGTTGCGTTGCCGATGGCTCCGGGGTCAAGCTTGCTTGCAGTCTTGCCGTAGCCGTGGCCGGGGTCTATCACGATGACCTTTCCGGAAAGCGGCGATGTCGGAACATTGAAAGTCAGCATTAGGTCGCCGTTATCGTCGTAGTACGCTCCGCAGCCGCTGTAAATTCCCGCCTGCCGCAGCGTAAGAGTCAGACGGAATTTCGGCACGCCGTTCTTCTCAACGGTATCCCATATTCCGGAGCTGAACAGCGAACAGCTGTCAAATGCCGGCAGCTTGGTAACGCTGGTGACATTATCGAAAACTATCTCGACTTTACCCGGGCTGTAGTCGCTGACGCCGTAGGGTCCGTCGTCCTCGTCGATAAAGCTCATCGGAGTTGTTACGTTGAACGTGGACTTGTAATCAAGCTGTATCTTTATGTAGCTTCTGCCGCCGGAATTACCCACCGCCTTAACGTACAGCTTGTTTTCTCCAAGCCCGGTGTCGTAGAATGTCGTAACGTCCGTAGCCTTGTAACGCCTGCCGGACGTGCTGATAACGTAATCGCCGGACGCGCTCTTATAGTAATCGAGGCTTCCCGCCGGGAGCTGAGAGAGCGTCGGGCAGGGCGCGGAGCCGGTGGTCTGGCTGTCGAACACCGTGGTGTAATTATTGAGCGTCTTAATGTAAGTCGTGTAATCCGATGTGGTCAGCACCGGCGCCATCGTGCCGACTATCTCGCCGGTTCCCGCGCTTGACTGGTCGACGAAATCGTCAACTATGACCTCTTTTGGAGGCTCCGGCTCAGCGTCGATGGTGACGCTTCCTCCGGTCATGTACTCCTCAATTCCGCGGTACACCGCGTAGTAGCTCGTATTTCCGAGGTACTGCTTCTCGCCGATGATTCCCGACGGTACGCGGTAGTATCCCACGAATCTGGCGTAATCCGAGTTCGCGTCGAGATCTTCGCTCGCGCCGGATTTCTCCTTCAGCGTGACTGTCTTTCCGCCGATAACCGCAGTCACCTTTGCGCCGCTGTAGGCTACAGCTTCCAGAGTGACCCGGGAGCCGCCCTCTACAACGATATCCTTCGTCTGCTCAATGGATTTGAGCACGTCCACCTGGCGCTCTATAGAATAGTATATTTTCTTGCCCTTGTGCTCGATAACAAAAGTGTTCTTGCCGACTTTAAGCTCCTTCTGGAAGTAGAAGTTGCCGGCTTCATTGAGCTTGACCTTTTCGCCGTCGAACAGCACATCGAAATTCTCGTCGAAGGTTCCCATGAACTTTACGGTTGAATCGTATGTGACAAAATTCGTGGACGTGGGCGAAGTCATCTGCAAGGTGTCAAACAGCGTATCGGTATTTATCTGCTCGTCGAAATATTTTAGAAGCGTGGTTGTGGAGCCGAGGAGGTCGCTGCGCAGCCCTGACAGAGAGTTGAAGCAGCTTCCGCCGATGTCCGGCATATCCTCCATTATGGAGAGCTGCCGCAGGAGCTGGTCCTCGTACCAGCCAGTGTACTGACCTATACGCTCGTTGAGATGCAGCACATAGAGTTTAGTGTCAGTTTTTTCAGCGAGGTCATACCACCAGGAAACCACTTTTCCGAAGTTCAGCGAGGTATCCGAATCGGTGCCGTACGCCTTCACCATGATGAAATCCGCGTAGCCGCTCATAAGGTACGCGCGGGTATCGCAAAAGCCATCATAAAGCGCCTGAACCGTATCCAATGTAGCCGAACCCTCCTCGTTTGAGGAACTGTTCGCCCACATATCGGTTATCTGGAGTCCCACCGCCGTGGTGTTGCTGGTACGGCGGATAACCTCGGAAAGAGTGCGTATAACAAACTCGTTGGTTTCGTACAGCCAGTTTTCGTAGCCTATTCCGGCGCCGCTTGTCATGTATTCCGCGTACATTTCGGGGGTATCCTTGGTGTAGTAATTCACCAGCAGGATTCCCTCGCAGGCGTATTTCATCGCGAACTTGTGAGCCGCCGCAGCGAATCCGGATTTCAGCCCGCCGCCCTGTGCGGTCACATCGTCGATGAGGGAGTCGACGTCAAGCTGAACATACGCGTTGAACCCGTTCTCATGTGCTGAATCTATAGCCGCGCCGAGCGCTCCCCTGCCGGAATCCATCTCGAGGTCGTAGCACTTCACGCCGTCGTGGTCGGTGTTGAAAATCACCGTGTTCATGTCAAACCCGGAAAGCTCCTCGAACAGCGCCGGAAGCTCCTCCGCAAGGGACGCGTCGGTCTGTTCCCCGGTGTAGAAATCCACCGTAGGAGTCAGCATTACCGCGCGCATTCCGCTTGGAAGGTACACCATGCTCTCGCCGGAAACCAGATCAGCCGCGCTCTCTGCAAAGGCGCTGTCGTCGGTCTGTTCCTCAGATACTGCGGCTTCCTCCGTCTGCGGAACTGCGGACGCCGCTCCGGACAGCACTCCCAGCGCAAGCACCGCGCTCATCATGCATTTAAAGAAACGTTTCATTTTAATTCCTCGTTATAAAATATCTCTTAGTGCCGTAATTTCCTTTTTCACCTGTTTGCTGACCGAGCTTTCCGGCTGGAATACGCTCCGATAGCTGTACAGCGCGATTCCGCCGTAGCTTGCGCACTTCTTTGCCGCCGCCGCCTGCCTGGAAATTATGTCGCTGTAATTTATCCACTCGTACTTTCCGCTGCCTGCCCAGGTATCCTCGCAGCCTACCTTCGATACTGAAAGCCCGGCTATCAGCGGTATCCCGCCCTGCTTCGCAAGCGCGTCCCACTCGTCAAGCGTGGACTGATACGGCGCTGCGGAATTTTCAAACCCATAGTAGATCTGCGGTATCATGATATCCGCATAGCCCGGCGTAGTGCACCATTTGCGCACGTCCGCATAGAGCTGATTGTAGTTGTTCTCGATACGCCCCTGCGTGCTTACGCTGAATTTCGCCGTGGAATTCGCCGAATGGACCGCGCTGTAAAGCTCCTTCACCATGCGGTCGCAGTTCGCAAAGCGGAAATCCGAAAGGCTGGAATACCCGCTTGCCGAATACGCCGCAGAGTCAAACGAAGCGTCGGTCGTGGGATAGAAATAATCGTCGATGTGCAGCCCGTCAACGTCGTAATTCGAGACTATTTCGGCGGCTCCTGCCGCGATAAGCTCCGTTACCTCGTCGTATGCCGGGTTCAGGTAGTAGGTTCCGTTGACGTTCACTGCGTACTTCCCTGCCATTCCGTCGCCCTTTGCAAAGGTGTAGACCGGAAAGCTTCCATAGCTGGAAATATCAGAGCAGCCGCACGCACGCAGCGGATTTATCCAGGCGTGGAACGATATCCCGCGCTTGTGAGCCTCGGAGATCATGACCTCCAGCGGATCGTAGCCGGGATCCTTGCCGAGCGTTCCGGTGACGTACTTCGACCACGGAAACAGCTCAGACCTGTAATAAGCGTCGCTGTGCGAGCGAACATGAACGTACACCGTGTTTATCCCAAGATCGGCGCAGTTCTCATAGACCGCCGCGATATTACTGCGAAAGCCCTCTTTTGACTGCCCCTGAAGTAGCGCGGCAAGTTCAATGTAGCTTATCCAGATTCCCTTGACCTCGCTGTAATTCACAGCGGAATAGCTTCTGCTTCCGAATTCGGACGGAGTATGCTCAACGGCAGCCTGTGTGGTCGTTACTGTCGTTTTCGGCGTGGTCGTTACAGTGCTGTGCGGTGTGGTGTATTCCTTTGCTGCTGACGTACTGGATTTCGTAGCTGCCTGCACAGCGGAAGCGGTCGTCTGCGGCTTTGCCGATGTGCTGGAGGTCTGCTGTGTGGTTTCCTCCGGCATTTCCGCTGTATCCGGCTGATTTTCGGCTGCGCTGGAATCAGGTTCCGCAGACTCCGCTGTTATCTCCGCCGACGATACGTCCGACTGCGGCGCAGACTCCTGAACCGGCTCAGATGTCACCTCCGGAACCGCCGCAGTGCTCACCGAGTGCTCGGCGAAGTCCGCAATACTGACTCCCTGGGTCCCCTGCGAGGCGCAGCCGGAAAGAGTGACCACCGACATCAGAATGCACAGCGCTCTTGTTATTTTGTTCATATTTTCCCTCAATACCGCCCGGTTCCCCATTCCGAACCCGGACAGCTTTATATATACTTATAGATATTATCATTATAACACCACTCTGCACAATTGTCAATAGCCGGAAATAACAGCGGCGGCTGTTTCCGGGAATTTTGCCCGAAAAGTGTTATAATATGTAAAGCTCCGGAGAAAAAGCGCACTTTTCAAAGAAATCCGCTTGCAATTCTGCGCAGGAAATGCTAGAATAAAAGCAATAAGCAAAAGCTACATGGGAAAGGATACAACAAAATGAACAGAATACTAGCATCGATACTTGCTGCGGCTCTGACGCTCAGCACGGGCTGCACGAAAGCTCCCGTGACCTCCAGCGAAATTATCTCCACGGCGGAGCAGATAGTCAGCACAGATGGCCGTGGAACTCACGAAACCGATGAAATTCCCGACGAGCAGACTCAGCAGACCGGATTCAAGGTCAGCGGGACAAAGCTCCTTGACGCAAACGGAAACGAATTCATCATGCGCGGGATAAATCACCCGCACTCCTGGTTCACAGCTCAGGACGACACCGCCCTTGAAGCCATCGCAGCGACAGGAGCAAACACGGTGCGCATCGTCTGCGGAAGCGGTCAGCAGTACAATAAGGACAGCGTTGAAAGCCTCAACAAGCTTACCGACAAGTGCAAGGAGCTTGAAATGATCGCAATACTCGAGGTCCACGACGTCACCGGAAAGGACGATACCTCGCTTCTGGAAACCGCCGCGGATTACTGGATAGAAGTTAAGGAAGCGCTCATCGGAAAAGAAAACTACGTTATACTCAACATCGCCAACGAGTGGGTCGGAAACTGGGACGGTCAGAAATGGTGCGACGGGTACACCTCGGTAATTCCAAGGCTCCGGGAAGCCGGAATAAAGAACACCATCATTGTGGACGCCGCAGGCTGGGGTCAGTACGGGCAGAGCGTTACCGACTACGGCGAGCAGGTATTCGCCGCTGACCCGGACGCCAACACGATGTTCTCCGTTCATATGTACGGCACAGCCGGAAAGAACAAGGCAACTATCGCGCGGAATCTCAAGCTGTCCACCGACAAGGGGCTGTGCATGATAGTCGGCGAGTTCGGCTGGAATCACTCCGACGGCGACGTTGACGAGGAGTACATTCTCGAGTACTGCAACGAAAACAGCGTCGGCTGGCTCGCCTGGAGCTGGAAGGGCAACGGCGGTGGCGTTGAGTACCTCGACCTCGCAGACGAATGGGACGGCTCGTCGCTTTCCGACTGGGGCGAGACTGTAGTCAACAGCGACCTCGGGCTAAAAAAGACCTCCGTTAAGTGCAGCATTTTTGATTGAAGAAACGAACCATAATAATAAATACCGGGACTGTTTCGTACAGCCCCGGTTTTTTTTATTCGCCTATCATGCCGCGGAATTCCTGCTCGGAGATTATCGTAACTCCAAGCTCCTGCGCCTTTGTCAGCTTGCTTCCTGCTTCCTCGCCCGCCAGAACGTAGGCAGTTTTTTTGCTGACCGCCCCGGAGCATTTCCCGCCGCGCTCCTCAATAAGCTTCTTCGCCTGGTCGCGGGTCAGCGTGGGGAGGGTTCCTGTCAGCACAAACGTCTTGCCTGCCAGCTCGTCGGAAATCTTGCCGCTGTCGTATGTCATGTTTACGCCGTGGTTTTTCAGCCGCTCAATGAGCTTTATCCGGTGCGGCTCCTGCATTGCGTTGTAGACCGAATCCGCCATGATGTCGCCGAAGCCGTCTATGCTGCAAATCTCAAGCGGAAGCGCTTCCATTATCGCCTCCATGCTGCCGAACTTCTCGCACAGCAGCTTAGCCGCGCGCTGACCTATCCCGCGGATTCCCAGTGCGAACACCAGTCTGTCAAGGCTCGCTTTTTTGGAGTTCTCAATAGAATTTATCAGGTTCTCCGCCGACTTCATTCCGCCCGTGACCTGCATTACGGTCTGCACATCGAGTTCATAGAGATCGGCGACGTTCGAAACAAACTTGTTGTCAAGAAGCTGCTGAACTATCGCCTCGCCGAGACCTTCAATGTTCATCGCATTGCGGCTCGCGAAATGCTCGATCGACCTTGCAAGCTGCGCCGGACAATCGATATTCTGGCAGCGGATAACAGCTTCGTCCTCGTCGCGGAGGGCTTCCGCACCGCATATCGGGCAGACGTTCGGAATGAAGTACGGCTCCGAACCTTCGCGGTGCGAAACGCTGCGGACTACCTCCGGAATGATGTCCCCCGCCTTGCGGACTACAATGCGGTCGCCGACCCGGATATCCTTGTCAGAGATGATGTCCTGATTGTGCAGGATCGCGCGGGAAACCGTAGTCCCGGCAAGCTGAACCGGGTCGAACACCGCAACCGGAGTCAGTGCGCCGGTTCTGCCGACATTTATCTCGATTTCGTTGAGGGTGGTCTCTTTCTCCTCGGGGGGATACTTGAACGCCACCGCCCACTTCGGCACCTTCGTCGTAAATCCGATCTCGTTTCTCATGGCGAAATCGTTGACCTTTACGACCGCGCCGTCGATGTCAAACGGGAGGCTCCGGCGCATTTCGCCTATCTCCCGGATACGCTCGATAACCTCGTCTGCCGTGTGGACTACCCTGTAATCGGGAATGACCGTGAAACCAAGGCTCTGCATGTATTCGAGCGATTCAGAGTGGCTGGAAAGCTCCTTCCCGCGAAGCTGCTGAAGATTGAACACGAAAATATCAAGCTTCCGCTTTGCAGTGACCGAGCTGTCCTTCTGACGCAGCGAACCTGCCGCAGCGTTTCTCGGATTCTTCGGCATTGGCTCGCCGAGGCGCTCCTGCTCCTCGCAGAGCTTGGCGAAGCTCCTGCGCGGCATGTAGACCTCGCCGCGCACCTCGATGAATTCGGGAGCTTCATTGAGCTTCAGCGGAATGGAGCGGATAGTTTTAAGGTTGGCGGTTATGTCCTCGCCCTCGAAGCCGTCGCCACGGGTGGAGCCTCTTGTGAACACGCCGTTCTCGTACTCCAGCGACACGGACAGACCGTCTATTTTCGGCTCCACAGTGAACTCACGCGCGCCCTGCTCCATCACGCCGGAAAGGAACCCGCGCACCTCGTCCTCGCTGAAAACGTCCTGGAGGGAGCCCATCTGCACCGTGTGAGCTACCTTCTCAAAACTGCTGCTGACCGTTCCGCCGACCCGGTGCGTCGGGGAATCCGGCACGGCAAGCTCCGGGAACTGCTGCTCAATGCCGCGCAGCTCCCGCATGAGCGCGTCGTACTCGTCGTCCTCGATGGTCGGGGAGTCCAGGTCGTAGTAATTGTGATTATGCTTCTCGATGACTGCGCGAAGCTCCGCAGCGCGCTTTTCCGCTTCCCTTATCTCCATTTGAACCTCCGTTTGCGGCTGCACCGCGCTGGTTTTGCGCGTTCCGCCTTAATCTAAAACAGCCCCGTAATCCTGAAGCAGACCCACAAGATCAGTATCTCCCGCGACAACGTGGGTGTAGGCGTCGGGTATCTTGCCTACGATTATGGTCTCAGCCGCGACTATCGACGCGGACACCGGTACCCTTGACGTGAAGCCGGGTATCACCGCGTCCGCCGTGACCTCGATATGTATTACTATCCGGTGGCGGGTCTGGTTCAGCCCCGCTTCGGTGAACTCGCTGACTATCGCGGTCTGCGCATAGCCCACAGGGCTTACCGTCATGCCGACGTCAAAGCCGCGGCCGTGCAGAAGCTGCAATCCTGTGAGTGTTCCCACCGGTATCATGATATCTATGCCGCTCATGCGGTCAAGTTCGCGCTCAAGCCGGGCAGCTATGTTGTTTTTCAGTCGGTTGATGTTCATTGCGTTGCTCTCGATGGAGCACACCGAACCGCTTTCGTCCCGCTCAATCGTCACCAGCGAGGAATAGTCCGCGTCCTCGCGCTCAAGCTCCGCCGCTATCGAGCGGGTTATCATCGCCGACACTGCCGCGTGGCACTCGTTGTAATTCACAGTCTCCACGATCGGGCGGAAGCTCAAATCAACTATAAACGCCAGACCTATCAGTATCAGCGCTGCCGCTATCAGCTTCACGCCGAGCTTCCGCAGCCCGGAGCGCGTTTTTTCTCCCATCATCAGTATCACCCCTGCATATTCTATGTCTATGCAGAGGTGACGGTGAATTTGTACAAGTTTCTGGTTCTGACAAGTTGATGACGGGTATGACGGCTTACTATAACTTCTTTTATATATTTTACATTTTCAAATTTTATATAAAAGGGTTAGGTAAACCCGTCATACCCGTCATCCCATCATTTTCCAATTAGAATCAGTTATTCACAAATGCCTCGAAAGCCTTATAAGCCGCCCAGATATCGGTTTTTGCGGTTATCTCGAACGGAGCGTGCATGGACAGCACCGGAACTCCCACGTCGATAGTGTTGACGTCGAGATTTGCGATATAAGCCGCCACCGTTCCGCCGCCGCCGATATCTACCTTGCCAAGCTCGCCGGTCTGCCAGATAACGCCGTTGGCGTCGAGCAGTCTGCGGATCTCGCCTGCGAACTCTGCGGAAGCGTCAGAAGTGCCGCTCTTGCCGCGGGAGCCTGTGTACTTTGTAACGCACACGCCGCCGTTCAGCAGTGCGCTGTTGCGCTTCTCGAACACGTCGGGGAACGTGGGGTCGAACGCCGCGTTAACGTCCGCGGACAGGCAGCGGGAATTCTGGAGCACGGTCCTGCCCTTTACGCCGAAGGTTGAAGCCAGGTCGGCGATGAAATAACGCAGGTAAGAGGAACGCAGTCCGGTGTTGCCATCGGAGCCGGTCTCCTCCTTATCGGTGAGGATAGCTACTGCGGTCTTCTCGGGGTTGTTCAGCTCCAGGACCGCCATCAGCTCGGTGTACGCGCACACTCTGTCGTCCTGACCGTAGGCGCCTACCAGGCTTCTGTCGAAGCCTACGTCCTTAGCCTTGAACGCAGGAACTGCTTCCAGCTCGGCGGATATGAAGTCAGACTCGACAATGCCGTACTTCTCGTTGAGTATCAGCATGATGTTGAGCTTTACAAGCTCGCTGCCCTCGTCGTCCCTGAAGGGACGGCTGCCGATGATGATGTTGAGCTCCTCGCCCTTGATGAGCTTGGGAGCCGGGCGCTTGTACTGCTCGTCTGCAAGGTGCGGGAGCAGGTCGGAAACGCAGAATACCGGGTCGTTTTCGTCCTCGCCTATGTTTACTGTTACTTTAGTGCCGTCAGCCTTGATGATAACGCCATGCAGCGAGAGCGGAACGGTCGGCCACTGGTACTTCTTGATGCCGCCGTAGTAGTGGGTCTTGAAGTAAGCTACCTCGTCCTTTTCGTAGAGCGGGTTCTGCTTCATGTCGAGGCGCGGGGAGTCGATATGAGCTGCAACCAGGTTCACGCCGTTCTCAATTGACTCCTTGCCGATAACAGCCAGGATAACGGACTTCTCGCGGTTGAGGTAGAAAACCTTGTCGCCGGGCTTGTACTTGTTCTTCGCACTGAACTCAACGAATCCGCGCGCCTTCGCCATCTTCACGATCTCGGCGGAAGCCTCGCGCTCAGTCTTTGCGATGTCCAGGAACGCCTTGTAGCCCTCGCAGAACTTATCGCACTTCTTCAGTTCCTCCTCGGACATGCGGAGAACTGCGTTCTTCTTGTCCGCAAGCAGCTTTTCCTTTAATTCCTTAACGGTTAACTTTTCTGACTTTGCCATAGTGATTATCCTTTCTCATCATAGAGTTTTTTGTATGTGTCCATCGCCCGGTCTATCTTATTGACGTAATGCGCCGTGTCAGATATCGGGATAACGTCCAGATGTACGCCGTCGGAGGAATACTCCTTATCGGCGAGCCATTCGTTCACCTGACCCCGCCCCGCGTGGTACGCCGCCATAGCGGTGTCCACATTGCCGAACTCGCTGCAGAGATACCCTACCAGCCAGCAGCCGTATCGGATATTCGTCTCGGGGTCGTACATGTCGAGGTAGCGCGTGTCCTCGTCGCCCAGCCGGAACTTCACCCAGTCGAAGGTGTCCTCCATTATCTGCATGAGTCCCCTCGCTCCGACGTTCGAGACCGCTCCGGGGTCGAAGCCGCTCTCGGTCTTTATCACCGCGTAAACAAGATACTTGTCAAGCCCGTTCTCCCGGGAGTACTTCTCAACGTAGCTTTCGTAGCGCAGCGGGTGGGTGTAACGCTGATAATATCCCCAGCCGAACCACCCAGCAGTTCCCAGGAGCGCCGCGATGATCACGGTGATCACCACTGCCGGGAGTACGCGCCGTTTTCTGCGATATTTTGTCATTTGCCGCCTTTCAGTTGCGAGATAACGCCCTGCGCAGCTTCCGCTAGCTGGCGCTGAGTTCCGTTGTTTTCTATGCAGAAGCCGCTCCGCTGCCGGTAGAACTCCTCGCCGTGCTGGCTTTTCAGCCTTGCCCGGGCAAGCTCCTCGGTGATGCCGTCGCGCTTCATTATGCGCTGTACGCAGTTCTCGGGGTCTGCGGTCACACTGACTATGCTCCCGCACAGGAATTCAAGCCTCGCCTCGAACAGCGTCGGCGCGTCCAGAAGAACGTAATCTCCGGCGCTTTTCAGCTTTTCCGCGATATTATATGTAATATAAGGGTAAATTATTTTGTTGAACAGCGCGCGCTTCTCCTCGCTGTGGAAGATAAGCTCCGCCGTTTTCCTGCGGTCGAGCGTCCCGTCCTGGAGAATAAGCTCCGGCGACAGCCTGTCGTGAAGCTCGGTCAGCGCGGGGCGTCCCGGCTGAACAACCTCCCTTGCGGACAGGTCGCAGTCTATGACATCAAAGCCGCTCTCCGCGAACGCCCGGCAAACGGTTGATTTTCCCGCCCCGGACATTCCGGTAAGTCCCACGATAAGTCTGCTCATACCTCTATCACCCTGAATGCCGCGGCACGGAGAAGCCGGTTGTACACCGCAAGCCCTATGCCCTCCTTTGACGGCATTTCGACGTAGATAGTTTTCGCGCCCTCGTCGTCCGCCTCGCGGAGAAGCGCGAACAAACGATGCGCCTGCTCTGCGGTGTCCCTGCCGAAGCAGCGGAACATTCCGTGCTCCACCGGGTCGGCGGAAAGCGCCAGGGTGCCCTCTGCGGCATGTGACATGCACCAGTCCCCGAACTGCTTTCCGTGGGCGTTCACGATGAACACCTCCGCCTTCGGGGAGTAATGCTTGTACTTCATGCCCGGCGACATCACCTTAGCGCCCTTGGGCGGCTCGGAGGTGACAGCCGGGTCGATATCGGCCTGGCACAGCTCCGACAGCATTTCCGTAGTAACTCCGCCGGGTCTCAGTATTCTCACACGGTCAGCCGCCGGGAAGCACAGCACGGTGCTTTCCACGCCGCAGCGGCACTCGCCGCCGTCGATTATCAGCGGTATCCTGCCGTTCATGTCGTTCATGACATGCTGGGCAGTGGTGGGGCTGGGGCTTCCCGACAGGTTCGCGGACGGCGCCGCGAGCGGGAATCCGCAGGCGTCGATTATCGCCCTTGCCGCAGGGCTTTCCGGCATTCTGACTGCAACGGTGTCCAGTCCGCCGCTGGTAGCCGAAGGTATCATGTCCGACTTCGGAAAAATCATCGTCAGCGGCCCCGGCCAGTACTTCTCAGCTATTTTCAGCGCCAACTCCGGTATCTCGCGAACCAGCGGCGGGAGCTGCTCCAGCGCGCTGATATGCACTATCAGCGGGTTGTCCTGTGGGCGTCCCTTGGCCTCGAATATGCTGCGGACTGCGGCTTCGTTGCGCGCGTCTGCGGCTAATCCGTAGACCGTCTCGGTGGGAATGCCGACTACGCCGCCCGCCGCCATTATTTCAGCCGCTTTCTTCGCCGACTGCTCGGAAAACGGCAGAAGCTCTGTGTTCAATCTGGTCATTTCCTTTCTTACTGCTGCTTGAGGAGCTTCGCGGTCTGGTCTGCAAGGCGCAGCGCCTCGAACACCTCGTCGCAGCCGCCGTTCATCATCTCGTCCAGCTTATAGAGCGTCAGCCCTATGCGGTGGTCGGTCACGCGGGACTGCGGAAAATTGTAGGTGCGTATCCGCTCGGAGCGGTCTCCGGTGCCGACCTGTATGCGGCGTTCCTCGGCTATGGCGCTGTCGCGGGCTTCCAGCTTCGCTTCGTAGAGCTTGCTGTACAGCTTCTTCATCGCCTTTTCCTTGTTCTTGAACTGGGAACGCTCCTCCTGGCACTCTACAACTGTCCCGGTCGGCTTGTGGATTATTCTTATCGCGGATTCCGTCTTGTTGATATGCTGACCTCCCGCGCCGCTTGAGCGGAACGTTTCGACGAGCAGGTCGGCGGGGTTTATCTCCACGTCGACTTCCTCGGCCTCCGGAAGCACCGCCACCGTCACGGTGGAGGTCTGTATGCGCCCCTGGGACTCCGTTTCGGGAACGCGCTGGACGCGGTGAACTCCGCTTTCGTACTTCATTTTGGCGAACACGCCTTCGCCCTCCACAAGGAAGCTCACCTCGCGGTAGCCGCCAAGCTCGGTCGGGTTGGAGTCAAGCTCCTCGACCTTCCAGCCCTGCCGCGCTGCATACATGCTGTACATTCTGAGCAGCGAATTTGCGAACAGTGCGGCTTCCTCGCCGCCTGCGCCTGCGCGTATCTCGATTATGCAGCTCCGGTCGTCGTCCGGGTCCTTCGGGAGCAGGAGTATTTTCAGCTCCTCGGAGAGCTTTTCCATAGCCGCTTTGTTCTCGTCGTACTCGCTCTGGGCAAGCTCGCGAAGCTCTGCGTCGCCGCCGGCTTCGTTCAGCGCTTCAACCGCGTCGTCAAAGCCGCGCTGAGCCTTCTTGTATTTCTGCCAGACCTCCATAAGCGGGGTCAGGTTCTTGTGTTCTCTCATCAGGTCGCGGTACAGCTTGTTATCGGCTATCACCGCCGGGTCGGACAGCTTTGCGCTTATCTCGTCATAGCGCGCCTCCGCCGTTACTAATTTTTCGTTCATTGTTTACCTCCATGCGTTGACTATGTGTACGTCCGCACTGCTAACGCTCGGAGGATTCCGTCTCGCGGAGGACTGACCTGATCTTCTTCTCGCATTTGGAGCGGGGTATCATGAATACATGCCCGCAGCCCTGGCAGCAAAGCCTGAAGTCAGCTCCGCAGCGCTGGACAAGCATTTTGTCGCTGCCGCAGCCTGGGTGCACCTTCTTCATGACAAGTATATCACCGACTCTGACGTCCATCTGCGTTCACGCCCCTTTCTTTCTGCATACATATGTTATTATATCACGTTTTCGTTATAATTGCAATAAAAAATGAGATTTTTTGTGCATAATTCCGGAAGGAGCTCCGCAAACCTCCGCAGCACTTGACAATCCGGCGAAAACATAATACAATATAACTATAACACGTGAAAGGAACAGCCATGGAAAACGAAGAAGTAAAGCACAAGCGCAGAGTGCGCTATTCGGGAACTCACCCGAGAAGATTCGAAGAAAAATACAAGGAGCTGAACCCCGAGAAATACTCCAGGGATATCGAGCACATAATCTCCCGCGGAGCCACTCCGGCGGGAATGCACATTTCAATAATGGTCAGCGAGATACTGGAATTTCTCGACATAAAACCGGGACAGACCGGTCTTGACGCCACCCTGGGCTACGGCGGTCACACCCGCGCAATGCTTGAAAAGCTCCGGGGAAGCGGACACATCTACGCGCTGGACGTCGATCCCATCGAATCTGAAAAGACGAAAAAGCGCCTTGCAGACCTCGGATTCGGCGAGGATATCCTCACTGTAAAGCTGCAAAATTTCAGGGACATCGACAAGGTCGCCGCCGACGCCGGAAAGAAGTTTGACTTCGTGCTCGCCGACCTCGGCGTAAGCTCCATGCAGATAGACAATCCGGAGCGCGGATTCTCCTATAAAATCGACGGTCCGCTCGACCTCCGAATGAACCCGCAGAAGGGCAAAAGCGGCGCGGAGCGTCTCCAGGAGCTGACCTACGCGGAGATAGTCGGAATGCTGACGGAAAACTCCGACGAGCCATACGCGGAGCAGATAGCGCGTACCATCATGAGATACCGCAACAAGGGCGTGTACATCTCGACCACCACACAGCTCCGCGAGTGCATAACCGAAGCGCTGTCCTTCCTGCCGAAAAACGAGCAGAAGGAAACGATCAAAAAGTCCTGTCAGCGCGTATTCCAGGCTATCCGCATCGACGTCAACAGCGAATTTGAGGTGCTGTATGAGTTCCTTGAGAAGCTGCCGAACGTGCTCGCTCCCGGCGGACGGGCGGCTATACTGACGTTCCACTCCGGCGAGGACAGGCTCGTTAAGCGCTCATTCAAGGAGCTGCACCGCGCGGGCGTTTACAGCGACGTTGCAAGGGACGTAATACGCCCCACCCCGGAGGAATGCGTGAAGAACCGCCGCGCGCGGTCAACAAAGATGAGATGGGCTGTGCGGGCGGAGTAACCGCTCACATCAGCTTCATCAGCTTGCAGTTGACTATACCGGCGCTCCAGAAATCCGCGATCGGAATATTCCGCACCTGGCAGACTATGCTCGAATCCATCGCGCCATGACCTACGATAAGCACGTCCTTGCCGGCATTCACGAGCGGGTAAGCCACTTCCCGCAGGAACTCCCCGGTTCTGGCAAAGAGCTGCTCAAAGCTCTCGCCGCCGTCCACCGGCTCGGTGTATTTCTCGGGGTGCAGAAAAAGGTCCGCGATGGGACTTCCCGGCTTGTCGAAGCTGTATTCCATGCCCTCGCAGGCTCCGAAGCTCATTTCTACCAGCCGCTCGTCCGGAATTATCGGAATATTCCGTCCGCGCAGGACTATCTCAGCCGTTTCCCGGGCGCGTATCAGCGGCGAGCAGTAGCACACGTCAAAATGTACGTCTGCGTACTCCTCTCGCGCTTTTTCAGCCATCTGCCTTCCGTTGGCGTTCAGCGGAATATCCGTTCTTCCCTGCAGCTTGTGCCTTTCGTTCCAGTCTGTTCTTCCGTGCCGCATTATGTATAACATTGCTGTTCTCCTGTCTGTTTATCTTCTGGCAGGTCTCGGCCTGCAGACTGATTATAGCATACTGCCCGGAAATTGTCAATCTGCCGGGAAACTCGGGTTCAGATTTAGCGTACTGCCTTAATTTCACTACATTATTGATTGCTGGTGATATTCATGAAAATTGTGTTATTAGTGGTTCTGATCCTTCTGGGATTAATACTGCTGCCGTTTTTGTTCCTGTTTATCTGCGGGCTTTTCGTGGATACCAGGAAGCAGTACGAACGCGACAGCAAGTTCTACCGCGCCCTGCTGGACGGCTCCACGACTGTTATCCTGTGGTGCCTCGGAGTGCGGTACAAAATCAGCGGCGAGGAGAAATTCCCTGAAACCGGGAACTTCCTCTTTATAAGCAACCACCGCTCAAACTACGACCCCATCATACAATGGACGGTGTTCAAGCGTTACAAGCTCTCGTTCATCTCAAAGAAGGAAAACTTCAGAATTCCGATGTACGGCAGGATAATACACCGCTGCTGCTTTATGCCGATAGACCGCAAAAGTCCACGGAAAGCCATGGAAACGGTAAACCGCGCCGCAAAGCTGCTCACCGAGACCGGGAATTCCGTCGGAGTTTACCCCGAGGGAAGGCGCAGCAAGGAAGGCAGGCTGCTGCCGTTCCACGCGGGAGTTCTGAAAGTGGCTCAGAAAGCCGAAAAACCCATTGTAGTATCTACTATCGAGGGCACGGAGAACATCTTCCGGAACATCAAACGGTTCAGAAAAACCGTAGTGACGATAAAAATACTGGAAACCATAGACGCGGCAAAAGTCCGGGAATTAAAGACCTCGGAACTCAGCGAATACTGCGAAGCGCTTATGAAAAAAGAACTGGAGGAACATACATAATGATCTACGTTTTATATAATCCATTCGCGGGCAACAAGACCTGCGAGGAGCAGTCCAGAAAGCTGACCGGCCTTTACAAGGACGAGCAGCTCACTTTCCGCAGCATGGCGGATATCAGCTATCCGGAATTCTTTGCAGGTCTCAAGGGTGAGGATCGAGTGATAATCTGCGGCGGCGACGGTACCCTGAACCGCTTCGTGAACGACGCCAGAGGAATCGACATTCACAACGATATCCTATATTACGCTGCGGGCAGCGGAAACGACTTCCTGCGCGATATCGGCAAGGAAAAGGGCTGTGATCCGTTCGTGATAAATCAATACATAAAGGAGCTTCCCTCCGTCACCGTAAACGGGAAGGAAACACTATTCTTAAACGCGATCGGTTTCGGGATCGACGGCTACTGCTGCGAGGTCGGCGATGAACTGCGAAAAAAGTCGAACGGAAAGCCGGTAAACTACACCAGCATCGCTATAAAGGGACTGCTCTACGCATTTAAGCCCACCGACGCCACCGTGATCGTCGACGGAGTGGAAAAGCGCTACAAAAAGGTGTGGATCGCCCCCACGATGAACGGTAGGTTCTACGGCGGCGGAATGATCGCGGCTCCGGATCAGCGCCGGGACGCTCCCGACGGCAAGTTTTCCGTAGTCGTCTGGCACGGTTCAAACAAGCTGAAAACGCTGGTCGTGTTCCCATCTATTTTCAAAGGCGAGCATGTGAAGCACAGCGAGTGTATCGACATCATCAAAGCCGACGAGGTAACTGTCAGATTTGACAAGCCCTGCGCGCTCCAGATAGACGGAGAAACCATACTGAACGTTACTGAATACAGCGCAAAGAGCAGCGCCAGAGTCAAGGCAGAAAAGCAGCAGGTTTCATCAACATAAAACGAGCCGGGAGTTTTCAGTAACTCCCGGTTTTTGCGCTTCATAATCAATTTGGGAGAACAACGCATTGCATTTACCATTATTTTCTAGTATAATCATATTATCTTTTTTTGAGGGAAGCGATGCCAACAGCACAAATCGTTACAGATGAACTTATACGCTCAGCCGCGCCAAAAATCCGGCGGCGGTATCGAATGCGAAAAAATTATGCTCCCTGGGCGAATTCTCCAACCTGCGCAAAACAGCGGACGAAACGCTGATTTTCGGGGAATGCCGCGGCAGCGGGAAAAATCCATACAACACATCGGCGGATTTTTCGGGAGAAACTCAGGTATTCAGATGCTCCTGCTCGAGACGCCAGTTTCCGTGCAAACACAGCCTTGCGCTTATGATGGAGTGGCTCTCGGGGAAAAACTTTGAAACCTCGGATATCCCCGAGGACATCGCACAGAAAAGGAAAAAAGCCGCAAAGCGCGCCGAACGCTCCACGGCTCAGCCGGCATCCCCGAAGCAGAATAAATCGGCTGCTGAAAAGAAGCTCAGAAAGCAGCTTGAGGGGCTTGACCTCGCGGAGAGCTTTGTAAAGGATATGCTCGACCGCGGAGTCTACTCGATCAGCAGCGCTGCCGCCGACCAGAACGCCTGCAAGCTTATCATCGAAAGGGCGGGAACGAGTATCTCCGAAGCCGTAAAAGCCGCCAAGAACGAGCTTAAAAACACCCTGTCCGAACCGTATGCTGATGTCCTTGCCGTGACGGACAGCCGCCATCTACGCGGCGGAGCGATTTTCGGGCTGCTCCACTATATCCCGCAGGAGCACCATATTCTGCTCTGCCCGATGTCGCTTGTCCACCCGAACGGAATCACCAAACTATGCTGAAGGAGGCGCGGAACTATGAATACAACGCCATTTTACGAACTCCACGACAGGCTATACGACCGCGCCTCGGCAGGCTGCGCGTCGATTGCTGAGGATTTCCGGCTGAAACGCGCCGTGGAAACATGGCTCCCCTCGCGGAAGCCAACAAGACGTTCGCGCGGCTCAGGGACATGTGCGCGAAGCTCTTCACGGAGCCTGAGTCTGCGCTGCTCCTCGCCGACTGCATTGCGCTTGCCGGCGCGCTCGCCGTCGTCCAGGGCAGCTTCCAGGACGTTCCGGAATCGCACCCCAGCACGCTTGAATATATGATGTAAGGGAACCTCTAAAAACCGGT
>DQFX01000028.1 GCA_003531585.1 Oscillospiraceae bacterium
CTTTTCATAGCTGGTCTCCTATAGAAAAAGGCTGGACCATTAATCCAGCCTTTTTGAAATTAGATTATCTTGAATTGATCCAATGCCTCGGCAGCTCGACGATCCGCGAATTGCATCGAATGCGTATATGTGTTGCACGTCGTTGTTAGCATACTATGACCTAACCGACATGATACCTCTTTCATCGAAGTACCTAAACTAATCAGCATAGAAGCATATGTGTGCCGGAGAACATGAGGAGTAAACCTAGGTATTGATGGATTACTGTCGCAAAATTTACGACACCATATTGTGAGAGTATCTGGATGAATTGGCTTACCGTCATCTTGGCAAAACAGCTTCCTGTTTAGCAGAAGATTACTTCTCACATTATAATTATCTTGATACCATTGTTTGTAATCAAGAATTATACTTTTTACCCAGGGGCTAATAAGAAATGTTCTATAGGAAGATTCAGTTTTAGGCTGCTTCTGGAAAACACCACTTTCTGGTGTATAAAGAATTGCTCTTCGTATCGTCAGAAGATCTTTTTCTTCTTGTAGATCTCCAAATTCCAATCCAGCAACTTCGCCGCGCCGTATTCCGGTCAGTACCATGAGGAGTATAGCGGTTCTCATTCTTATATCAATCTCTCGATCAAGCGTAAGAATTGATATCAGTTTTTGAAAATCGCTGCACTGCAATATTGCAACCTCATGTTTTGTTACTTTTGGTGCTTTCATTCTATCTTTGCAAGCTGGATTTGATGGAATCAATTGATCCCTGACTGCCTGCTGCAAAATAACAGAAATAAGTCGGTAATGGTGTAATATGGTTTTTTCGGATAAGCATTTTCCGGTGCGTTTATTTACACCGTATTGGGATATCTTCCCAAGGAATTGCCGCAAATGATACGGCTGTATGTCTTTAAGCGGAATATGTCCTATTCCCATATTGATTCTTTTCAGTAAATCGCGATACCTGGATATTGTCTTAACAGCAAGTATGCTGGTATTTTCTTCTATCCACACATCTGCATATTCTGAGAAAGTGGAATTGGAATCAAAACAATATTCTGCTGGTATTTCTGTTGGAACATAATATAAGTTTGTGCTTGGTGCGTCCATATTAATTTGGTAACCCCTTCTTTACTAATTAATATAGCAGCTGCTATTTAGAATTATATCACTATCCAATGTAAATGTCAATTTTTGCAGGGAAAAACTCATAACCCGAAGGTCGTCAGTTCGAATCTGGCTCCCGCAACCACTTGTAAAGCCTTTATTCATGCGGTTTCGCTGAATAAAGGCTTTTCGTTTTATATGCCCTAGATACGGTATTTATAGCAGTTGTATTCCTCAGACCTGATTACAGCACGGTTTACGCCCTCTTGATCCTTTCAAGAGGGCGTTTTCTCTTTATTCGCCAAAAACTCAGCCTGATAGTTGTGCATTATTAAATTTCTTTATTTGCACCGTTATTCCCCGTCTACACGGTGGGTCTTTTATTTTTCCGGTAAGGCTGATCGATGTTTTCGTAAATAGCGTTCATGTTTATGATGATAAAATCATCGTGCTGTTCAACTACAAGGACGGCGAAAAATGCATCAGCCTTGACGAACTCGGTGATAAAGAAAAAAGCCGAGCACTCAAAATAAGTGTTCGACTTTAATTAAGTCTGGTGACCCATCCGGGAATCGAACCCGGGACACCCTGATTAAAAGTCAGGTGCTCTACCGCCTGAGCTAATGAGTCGTTGAATTGACAACAATAGTATTATACCAGAAAGCAGGCCATTTGTCAAGGACTTTGCGAAAAAAAGCAGTGCAGTACTCGAAAGTTTGTTGAAATCTGGTAAATCAGGTGACGGGTTGTTGTGCATTTGTTAAAAATCACAAATAATACGCATTTTTTTGAAAAATACTATTGACTTTTTACAGTGAATGTGGTAATATATAGTCAAGGAAAGGAAATCAGTACAAACGCTTTAGATGTAAATTTCGCTTGACGTCTCACCAAATATCCGATCCTAATCTATGAAAGAGGTAAGTTCCCATGAATTAAGTTCAACAACTCAATTCAATAAGTATCGTGAAAGGAAATGTTCCGATGCACCTCTGATTTTTGAAATCGCCATTTTAGCTTTAAGCAGAAAGGAAGCGAGTCCGGTGGAGAGTACCGATTCACAGTTTTCATCATCTGCGGCTCGTGACAGGAGCTGAAAACAGTTTTACCAGCGACGAACGCACCGGGTGCTGTCTGACCCAGAAGGTGCAAATCCTCGCTTAACACGGCGTCTAGCCAAATCGAAAGAGTTCGGCTCGTGGCTCCGCAGATGATCTTACCGCTATATGCGTTTACATAGATCACCCCTTCAGATCTTACAGACCAGTAAAGCAGGTGATTGCCGTGAAACACATATTTACAGCAGGAAAATCTACGAAAGGATCATAGTCCGATGGAAACCTGATGATCAACAAGTATTATCATTAAAGGCGGTACATTCCGATGAACTGAATAGCTTAAAATTGAATAATCCAAGCCCCGTGGTGTTCCGCGGGGCTTTTACCTTGTCTAAAAAACAGCTTTTGCCTGCGAAGCAGGCATTTGTAATCATTTTTTTGCCTCGGCTCTGCCGAGGCAAAAAACACTTCTATCCCAGCAAGTGTGCGGTTTGTCGGCAAAGCCGACAAACCGTGCGCGCGGCTGGGATGTTCGGCGGAAAAGTCACTTTAGTGACTTTTTCGACGGCCTCCAAGCCCCGTGGTGTTCCGCGGGGCTTTTAGTTTTCAGGGTTGATTCCCGGCGGAAAATGTGATATACTAGACCTATAAATTTAACGGAGGTATAACTATGCAGTACGTTGTTTCAAATCAGCAGATGAAGGAAGCGGAGCGCCGCTGCAATGAGTCAGGAACGTCCTACTACCAGATGATGGAGAATGCCGGGACCCGCTGCGCCGAATTTATCCTGGGGACTATCCCGGTGAGCGCCGATATTCTCGTGATGTGCGGCGCCGGGAACAACGGCGGAGACGGCTTAGTTATAACCCGGCTGCTGAGGCAGAACGGACGTAATGCCGCGGTGCTGCTGGTTTCCGGTGCTCCAAAGACCGCGGACGCGGCTGAGAATTTCAGGCGGCTCCCCGCAGGAACTCCGGTGTACCAGCCGGAGCAGCTCGACGAAGCGTTCAGCGGCAGGGAATGCGTGGTGGATTGTATCTACGGCACCGGCTTTCACGGGGAGCTTCGCGGGAACGTTCCGGAGATAATCGCGGCGGCCAACAAATGCAGTTACCGCATTGCCGTGGACGTGCCCAGCGGCGTTAATTCCGACACCGGCGAACTTGATACGCGCTGCTTACGGCCTACGCACACGCTCGTGCTTGCGGCGCTTAAGCAGGGAATGGTGAACGCTCCCGCGTCAGATATCCTCGGGGAACTCCACCTTCTGGATATCGGAATCGGCGAGGACTGCTTCGCTTCAAACAACGTGGCGTTCCTGACTGACGAGACCCTCCGCAGACCGTTCCCGCCGCACGGCAGAAATACTCATAAGGGCACGTTCGGCAGACTGGTGGGGTTCGCCGGAAGCCTCAGCTTTAACGGAGCCGCATTCATGTGCGCCCAGGCTGCGCTGCGCAGCGGCGTAGGTCTGTACTTCGCGGCTGCTCCGGTAAGTGCGGTCAGGATAATCGCGGCAGGACTTCACGAAGCGGTGTACGTTCCGCTGCCGGAGACCTCCGACGGTTTTGCTGACGTTTCCGGAGATACTCTCGAAAAAATTGTCCGCCCGAAGCTTGATTCGGCTTCTGCGGTGCTTGTCGGCTGCGGTCTTGGGAACAGCGAAAACACCCGCAGGCTGACCGAATTCGTCATACGCAGCGCGACTTGTCCCGTAATTATCGACGCGGACGGCATAAATTCCATTTCCGCGAATATAGATGTACTGAAGGAGCGGACAGGCGATACGATCCTGACCCCTCACCCCCTGGAATTCAGCAGAATGACCGGAGTTCCGGTGGCTGAGATACAGCGAGACAGGCTCGGCATGACCTCGCAGTTTGCGATGAGATACGGCGCGACTGTGCTTCTGAAGGGCGCGGACACCGTAATAGCCTCGCCGGACGGCAGGATGTGCGTGAACTCCGGAGCGTGCCGCGGGCTTTCCAAGGGAGGCAGCGGCGACGTGCTGACCGGTATCATCGGGGCGTTCGCGGCGCAGGGAATAGAGCCGTTCAGGGCGGCGTGCGCCGGGGTCTACTGCCACTGGAAGGCTGCGGATATTCTGACGCACCGAATGCCCGCTGAGAGCATTCTGCCGACGGACGTTATCGCGGCTCTGCCGGAGGTCTACTGCGGGTAAGGCGCGGCTCCTTCCACAAATGACACGGGAGGAGTTTTACATGAAGATACGTATTATATCGGGCGCGGCGGCGCTGACTGCCGTGCTCCTGATGAGCGGCTGCCAGGGAGAGATTCCGTTTGCGGCGGCGAAAACTCCGGAGCTTTCCAGCTCGTGGACGGCTCAGGCGGAGATAAAATTCGGCGACAACAACGCCAGGGCGGAGGTCACGCGAAGCGAGCCGGGCTGCTGGGAGTTCGGCTTCACAGAGCCGCAGGAGCTTTGCGGAGTTACGATGAAGCTTGAAAACGGCACGCTGACAGCGAGCCTGGGTGAACTGAGCGTCACGGCGGGGGAGGGCGAAAACACGATACTTCCCATGCTTATCGCCGAGGGGATAGATTCCGCCGGTGAGAATGCCGGGAGCGCCTCCGAAAAGGACGGCGTGCTGACGATAAAGACCGAGGCTGACGGCAGCGCCTGCACCGTGACCGCCGACAGTTCCACCGGGGATATACTTACATTCAGGTCGCCGGGTAACAAGCTGGCGGTGTTTTTCAGCGATGTTTCGCCCTATACCGAGGAGGTAGGCGTGATAGAGTAGAGTGCAGTTAATGCAGTGAATATCCCCGGGCAGCCGCGCTGTCCGGGGATCGTTTTGTATTATAGTCAGAACAGTTCCGGGTGATTCTCGAGGGAATCGGCCTCCGTTATCCCGCGTATCACTCTGCACGGAACTCCGACCGCCAGGGAATTCGGAGGAATATCCCGGGTGACTACGCTTCCTGCGCCGATAACGCAGCCGTCGCCTATGGTAACGCCTCCGCATACCGTTACGTTCCCGGCGATCCAGCAGTTATTTCCTATAGTTATCGGTTTCGCGTACTCTTTGTCGGTCATTGTGCCGTCCGGTTTTGCGTACTGGTTTCTGTCCTGCCAGCGCAGAGGATGCATCGGGGTAAGCAGGGATACGTTAGGCCCCATGAATACGTTGTTGCCGATGGTTACCGGGCAGCAGTCAACGCAGGTGAAGTTGAAATTTGCGTAGGAATTCACACCTATAGTCGTGAAACAGCCGTAGTCAAACTGCACGGGTCCCTGTAAATAGAACGCGCTTCCGTTTATCCCGAGTGACTTCAGCACCTCGCCGCGCTTTTCGTCCGTTTCGGGGAGCACATTGTACTCAGTACACAGCCTGTGGGCGTTCTGCCTAAGCTGGGTCAGTTCCTTGTCTGAGGGATCGTATATTTTTCCAGAGATCATTTTTTCCTTTTCGGTCATTTTATCCTTGTATGATATAGTTAAGC
>DQFX01000057.1 GCA_003531585.1 Oscillospiraceae bacterium
TTCAAAAGCGCTAAAGGGGTGTGGGTCGGGGAGACAAACGAAGTTTGTCTGAGAAACGTAAGAGTTTTCCCCCACAGTTTTATACCATTATGAATTTTCTTGCCGCGCTCCCGCGCGGCGTGTGGGGTTCCACCACACGCCCGCTTCCTTTTGTACCAAAAGTAAGCGAAAATCAATTGCTTACGCGGTGTTTTATCTGTTGACGAAATGACGTGAATGTGCTATAATTTCAATATACTGATTTTACAAAAAACGGAATGGAGCAACAATGTACCGAATTTACATAGCAGAGGACGACGAAAGCATCGCCGCCGCCATCGCCCGGGGGCTGTCCGCGTGGGACTTTGAGGTGCGCACTGCGTCGGATTTCAAGCGGATAGCCGACGAAATCACGGAATACGAACCGCATCTTGTTCTGCTCGACATCACCCTTCCCTTCTACAACGGATTCTACTGGTGCAGCGAACTTCGCCGTAACAGCAGGGTCCCGGTGGTGTTCATATCCTCGGCGGCGGACAACATGAACATCGTAATGGCGATGAACATGGGCGGCGACGATTTCATCGCGAAGCCCTTCGACATGTCGGTGCTGACCGCGAAGATACAGGCGCTGCTACGGCGGACCTACGATTTCGCGGAGCAGGTCGGAGTTATCGAGCACAACGGCGCAAAGCTCAATACCTCCGAGGCGGCGCTGTATGTTGGTCAGAACCGCGTTGAGCTGACCCGCAACGAGTACCGCATACTCCAGACGCTGATGGAGAACAAGGGAAAGGTCGTCAGCCGCGAAAAGCTGATGGACAAGCTCTGGGAGACCGACTGCTTCATCGACGAGAACACGCTGACCGTCAACGTCGCAAGGCTGCGCAGAAAGCTGGAATCCGCCGGGCTTCCGGGATTCATCACGACCAAGGTCGGCATGGGGTACATCGTCGCATGAGGGCGTATCTCTACGCGCGGCGGAGGGTCATTGCGGCTTTCCTGCTGTTCGCGGCGGTGTTCGGCGTGGTGTTCTGGCTCGGGGGAGTCCCGATGGGCGCGGTCGGGTACGCCTCGGCTATATGCGGAGTTCTGGCGCTTGCTTTCGGCTGCGCCGATTTTCTGAGTTTCCGACAGAGGTGCGCCGTGCTGAAAAAGCTCCAGGACGAAATAACCGTATCCGTCGATAACCTCCCGGAGCCGCAGAACGCCGCCGAGGAGGGCTGCGCGGAGCTTCTCAGGGCGCTGTTCCGCAGCCGCGCGGAGCTTCAGGAGCACTACGAGCAGAGCATTTCCGACATAACGGACTACTACACGATGTGGGCGCACCAGATAAAAACTCCCATTGCGGCAATGAGGCTTTCGCTGGCGGAGCAGGACTCCCCGGAGAGCCGCTCCCTCGCCGAGGAGCTGACGCGGATAGAGCAGTACGTTGAGATGGTGCTGTGCTACATCAGGCTCGAGAGCAGCGACACCGACTACGTTATAAAGGAATGCCGCCTGGAGGACATCGTAAAATCCGCGGTGCGGAGGTTTTCCGGGCAGTTCATTCGCAAGAAGCTGACTCTCCAGATGAGCGGGCTCGACCGCATGGTGCTGACCGACGAAAAGTGGCTGCTGTTCGTGATAGGGCAGGTGCTGTCCAACGCGGTGAAGTACACCCGCGCCGGCGGAATAACGATAACCTGCGAAAACGACGTTCTGAAAATACAGGACACCGGTATCGGCATAGCCCCGGAGAATCTCCCGAGGATATTCGAGAAGGGCTACACCGGGTGCAACGGCAGGTCGGACATGAAGGCGAGCGGGCTGGGGCTGTACCTTTGCAGGCAGATATGCGGCAGGCTGGGTCACAGGATATCGGTGGAAAGCAGCGGTGGCACGTCGGTTTTCATCGACCTGCGGCGCAGCGGGGTCGACCTGCGGGAATGAGCCCTGCGGCATTACAAAAGTGTAAGACAGATGTAAGCCGTTTCGATTGCGGTCCTTCCGGGAAAATGCTAGAATAAATACAGACGGAAACGGCGCGCACTCCAGAACATGACATTCCCCTGAAAACCACCGCGCGCCGGGTCTGTCGGAAAGGAAGGACGAAATGCCGATATTAGAGATAACAGGTCTCAGAAAGACCTACACCACACGCCTCGGCGGAAACCGCGTGGAAGCGCTGAAGAACGTCAGCTTCACTGCGGAGCCGGGGGAATACATCGCCATAATGGGCGAGAGCGGCTCCGGAAAGACCACGCTGCTGAATATCCTCGCGGCGCTCGACAAGCCGACCGGGGGCAGCGTTATCCTCGACGGAATGGACCTCGCGAAGATAAAGGAATCGAAGCTCGCGGATTTCCGCCGGGACAATCTTGGATTCGTGTTCCAGGAGTTCAACCTGCTGGATACGTTCACGGTGCGGGACAACATACTGCTCCCGCTGGTGCTGAGGGGCGAAAAGTACCCCGCCATGCAGCCGAAGCTGAACTCCACTGCGGAGCTGCTCGGGATATCCGCGCTGCTCGACAAGTACCCCTACGAGATATCCGGCGGTCAGAAGCAGCGCACCGCCGCAGCCCGGGCGATGATAACCGAGCCGAAACTGCTCCTCGCGGACGAGCCGACCGGCGCTCTCGACAGCAGAAGCTCCGACGAGCTGCTCGCGCTTTTCGCGGAGATAAACCGCCGCGGTCAGACGATACTGATGGTGACTCACTCGGCGAAGGCGGCGAGCCGCGCGAAGCGGGTGCTGTTCATAAAGGACGGCGCGGTGTTCCACCAGCTCTACCGCGGGAACTGCTCCGACGACGAATTCTACCGCCGCATAACCGACGCGCTCACGCTGCTGTCCTCCTCCGGAGAGCCGCAGAGCCTCCGTATAAAGAGGGAGGGCGCGGAATGAAGCTCTATTTCAGACTTGCCGCCGGCGGTATCCGCAGGAACTCCAGACTGTACGTCCCGTACATCATGACCTGCTCGCTGATGGTGATGATGTACTACATCACAGACGCGCTCTCCGGCGACGAAATGCTCAGCGCGATGGCCGGCGGCTACATCATGCATGAGCTGATAGTCATAGGCAAGGTGGTCATGGCTCTGTTCGCGGCGATCTTCCTGTTTTACACCAACTCGTTCCTGATAAAGAGCCGCATGCGCGAATTCGGGCTATACAACATTCTCGGCATGGGAAAGAACGGCATAGCCCGGGTCATGACCTGGGAAACGCTTATGGTCTACGTTATCTCCATGGTGTTCGGGCTTGGCGCCGGTATCCTCTTTTCAAAGCTCGCGGAGCTGCTCGCGGTCAAGATCGTGCAGGGCGACGCGGCTTATCAGTTCTCCGTCAGCGGCCCGGCTGCCGCCGCTTCGCTGATAGTGTTCGCCGTTATCTTCCTGCTGATCTTCCTCAACGTTCTGCGGCAGGTGTTCTTCTCAAAGCCCGTAGAGCTTCTCCGCTCGGAGAACTCCGGCGAAAAGCCCCCGAAGGCTAACTGGTTCGCAGCCGTCCTCGGAGCGCTCATGCTCGGGCTGGCGTACTTCATGGCGGTCACGATAGAGGAGCCGCTCAGCGCCATCCTCGCATTCATGGCGGCTGTTCTCCTCGTTATCGCCGCGACCTACCTGCTTTTCGTCGCTGGCTCGGTGGTGCTGTGCAGGGTGCTCCAGAAGAATAAGGGGTACTACTACAAGACCAACCACTTCATCTCCGTGTCGCAGATGTCCTACCGCATGCGGAAGAACGGCGCCGGGCTTGCTTCGATATGCATTCTCAGCACGATGGTGCTGGTGACGCTCTCCACCACTATCTGCCTTTACACGGGCGAGGAGCAGATACTCCGCCAGCGCTATCCCCGGGATATGGTCACGATGACGTACGGCCTTCCGGAAGAGGACATTCCGGCGTTCCGCGAAAGCGTCGGTGCGCTTGCTGAAAAGCACGGAGCCTCCCCGGAGAACGTGCTTGCCTACTCCTACGCCGAACTTTCCGGCGCTGTGATAGGAAACCGCCTGGATATGGCGCGGGGGAATTACGACGACGTTTCCCTCGACCTGCGCTCGGTGTACGTCGTGCCGATAGCCGACTACAACGCGCTCTACGGCACTGATATACAGCTTGCGGACGGCGAAGCGGCGGCGTACTTCAAGGGCAATGGCTTCGGCTGCGACGAGATCCAGCTCGACGACTGGGGGAGCTACCGCATAACGCAGCGGCTCGGCGAATTCACGATAACCGGCACGGACTCCGCGACTATCTACGACACGATATACCTTTTCGTGAAGGACTGGTCAGACCTCGAGAGCCTGAACGATTATCAGAACCGCCTCACCGACGAGTACGGCGGAATGCGCTCGAACATTGTGTACTACTACTGCTTCGACCTTGACTGCGGCGAGGATTCCCAGCTCGACCTCTACTACGAAATGGAATACGGAGACGTGGAGTTCCCATTCCACTTTGAGAGGCTCAAAACCGAATGCCGCGTCCGCGATCACGAGGAGTTCCTCGGGCTTTACGGCGGACTGTTTTTCCTTGGAATACTGTTCGGCGGGGTATTTATCCTGGCGGCGGTGCTTATAATGTACTACAAGCAGATAAGCGAGGGCTTCAACGACCGTGCGCGGTTCGACATTCTCCGCAAGGTCGGCATGAACGACCGCGAGATACGCCGCGCGGTGAACTCCCAGGTGCTGACGGTGTTCTTCGCGCCGCTTATCGCCGCGGGGATACACATGGCGTTCGCTTTCCCGCTGCTGACCAAGATACTCGGTCTGTTCAGCATGAGGGACGCCGGATTCCTCGCGATAGTTACGCTGATATGCTTCGCGGTGTTCGCCGCGCTTTATGTCGCGGTATACGCGCTGACCTCCCGCAGCTACTACAGGATAGTCAGCGGAAACAACAGATGAGGCGCGCTGTACGGGGACTGTGCTTCGCCCTGCTGGCGGTGGCGGCAGTCCCGGCGGGGGCGTGCTTCGGAGTGCTGTGGGCGGTGTTCCGGCTCACGGACGCGATACTCAGAAAAACGGAAAGGAGCAACGATGAAGGCTAAACACATAGTTATCCGGGTGATCCTGCTCGTACTTATATCGCTGCTGTCGCTGGCGCTGACGGCGGTAGGAGTGTTCGCAGTGCTCGGGTGGAACATGCACTCGGAAGCGATCGAGGCAAGGCCTGTGCGGCAGGTCTACGCGGACGCTTCCGCCGACGAGCATTTCGTGAGCTGCGACGAACTCCCGGAATTCTATGTGAATGCAGTCACCGCCACCGAGGACCGCGATTTCTGGGGTCACAGCGGCATCGACCCTTCCGCGATAGTCCGGGCGCTGCTCCACGACATCGCCGCGATGGATTTCGCGGAGGGCGGGAGCACCATCACCATGCAGACCGCAAAGAACATCTACTACACGCAGGATAAGCGCTTTGAGCGCAAGGCGGCGGAGGTGTTCACGGCGTTCGAGCTGGAGGATAAGCTCAGCAAGGAGCAGATATTCGAGCTGTACGTCAACACGATCTACTTCGGAAGCAATTATTACGGGATCTACGCGGCTTCCATGGGGTATTACGGAGTCCCGCCGCAGGAGCTAACAGACCAGCAGTGCGCGACCCTTGCGGGTATCCCGCAGGCTCCGAGCGTGTACTCCCCGGATAATTCCCAGGAGCTTGCCGACCAGCGCGCGGAGCAGGTGCTGAACTCCATGCGGGAATGCGGATACTTGAGTTAATTCGGAATTAGGAATTCGGAATTAAGGTGCGCGCTTCGCGCGGTTTTTAAATTGTTGGAAGTTGAAATGTTGACAGGCTGTTGATTTTGCGGCTGGTCGCTGAGGGTTAAATTAATGTTTAATCTCAACAAAAACGGGCAGACCACTCAGTCTGCCCGTCATTTGAAATAACCCGCCGAAGGCGGCACCGAAATTCCGAATTCCGAATTCCTAATTCCGAATTCAACAAGCCCCCCTCTCCCCTTTCAGCAGATGAAATAAAAAAACAGGGCCGCATTTCTGCGACCCTGTAATTTTATCCGAATATTACTTATTACTTAACAAAGGGGTTCTCGGACGGATACAGCATGCCCTTGGGCTGGTTGAATCCGATGTCCTTGATACCGAGGTAACGGAACAGGTCAAACAGGAGCTTTCCGTAGTGGCCGAACGCTACCGCGCCGTGGTGCGGATAACGCTTCTCAACTAAAACGTGACGGTAGAAGCGTCCCATCTCAGGAATAGCGAAGATACCGATGCCGCCAAAGGAACGAGTAGGCACATCGAGGATCTCGCCCTCTGCGATGTATGCACGAAGCTCTCCCTCGCTGTCGCACTGTAAGCGGTAGAATGTGATATCGCTTGCTGCGATGTCGCCCTCGAGGGTGCCTCTTGTGAAGTCAGGATCGCTGCCAGCGGGTTCAAGCAGGCGGTGCTGAATGAGCTGGTACTTGACCGCACGGGTGGAACACATCTTGCACTCGGGTGTGTTTCCGCAGTGGAAGCCCATGAACGTATCGGTGAGGGCGTAGTCGTACTTGCCCTTGATGTCCTCGTCGTATATGTACTGAGGAACGGAGTTGTTGATATCGAGCAGCGTAACTGCGTCAGCGGAAATGCACAGACCGATGTATTCGCTCAGTGCGCCGTAGATATCTACCTCGCAGGATACCGGGATACCGCGGCTTACAAGGCGGCTGTTTACATAGCAGGGCTCAAAGCCGAACTGGGACGGGAACGCAGGCCAGCACTTGTCTGCAAATGCAACGTACTTCTTGGAGCCCTTGTGCTTCTCCGCCCAGTCTAAAAGGGTCAGCTCGAACTGAGCCATGCGTCTGTTGAGGTCGGAGTAATAGTTGCCCTCGCCCATTTCCTTTGCCATATCAGCGCATACGCCGTCGATCCTGGGATCGTTCTCGTGCTCCTTGAAGGAAACCAGCAGATCCAGCTCGGAGTTCTCCTCGATCTCAACGCCTAACTCGTATAAGCCCTTGATAGGAGCGTTGCATGCGAAGAAGTCCTGCGGACGCGGACCGAAGGTGATGATCTTTAAGTTCTTTACGCCTACGATGGCTCTCGCTACGGGTACGAAGTCCCTGATCATCTTTACGATGTCGTCGCTGGTGCCAACGGGGTACTCGGGGATAAAGCCCTTGAGGTGGCGCATGCCCAGGTTGTAGGAGCAGTTCAGCATGCCGCAGTAAGCGTCGCCTCTGCCGTTGATCATGTCGCCGTCGCCCTCTGCCGCTGCAACGAACATGCATGGACCGTCAAAGTTCTTTGCGATAAGGGTCTCGGGGGTCTCAGGACCGAAGTTTCCGAGGAACACTACTAAAGCGTTGCACTCCGCCTTCTTTACGTCCTCGACAGCCTTCAGCATGTCAAGCTCGTTCTCAACGGTAACGGGACATTCGTAGATACCCTCGCCGTAAGCGTTTACGATGGCCTTGCGGCGGCTTTCTGATAAAGCGATGGGGAAGCAGTCGCGGGATACGGCAACTATGCCGAGCTTGATTTCAGGAATGTTGTTCATAGGTTTTATCCTCTCATCATTTTATATTCCGGGGATACTACAGCGTCCCCTTATGTTTACGTTTATAGAATATCACAAAAAATTTGATTTGTCTAGTGTTTTTTTGTCGCATTCATGCAAAATCTGCCCAAAAAACGCTGAATGAGTTATAATAAAGTTTACTTTGTGGGTATTTTATGTTATAATCTCATCAGGCGGCGCTCAAAGACCGCTACAGTACTACACAGAAGAAAGAAGCAATATCAATGAACAAGGATCTAACAGTAGGCAGCCCGGGAAGATCGCTGATAATGTTCACCATACCGCTGTTCATCAGCGTTATGTTCCAGCAGATGTACAACATCGCGGACAGCGTTATCGCGGGCAAGTTCGCCGGTGAGGACGCCCTCGCCGCCATCGGAGCCAGCTACCCCATAACCATGATCTTCATGGCGGTGGCGGTCGGCTGCCAGATAGGCTGCTCGGTAGTTATAAGCAAGCACTTCGGCGCAGGCAACATGCCGATGACCAAGACCTGCATTTCCACCGCGCTCATTTCAGGCACCGTGCTTTCCGCGGTGCTCACCGTTGTCGGCGTGCTTTTCAGCGGAGTTTTCATGCAGTGGGTGCAGACACCTGACAACATCTTCGACGATGGCTGCCTGTACCTCATGATATACACCGGCGGGTTCGTGTTCCTGTTTATCTACAACGTCGTCACGGGTATCTTCAACTCCCTCGGCGACAGCAAGACCCCGCTATACCTGCTCATAGGAAGCTCCATCGGCAACGTTATCCTCGACTGCATTTTCATCATTCCGCTCCAGATGGGAGTCGCAGGCGCCGCCTGGGCTACCTTCATCGCTCAGGGAGCCGCATGCCTGCTCGCGCTGTTCCTGCTGCTGCGCCGTGTGAAATCCATGAACATTTCCGGCGGCAGGCTGTTCAGCGGAGCCGCCCTCGCAGATATATGCAAGGTCGCAGTCCCCAGCGTGCTTCAGCAGAGCTTCATCTCCGTCGGCAACCTGTTCATTCAGTATATGGTCAACGGCTTCGGCTCCTCCGCCATCGTCGCCGGTTACTCCGCGGCAATTAAGCTCAACACCTTCGCCATCACCTGCTTCACCACCATCGGAAACGGCATGTCCAGCTTCACCGCGCAGAACATCGGCGCAAACAAGCCGGAGCGTATCAAGCAGGGATTCCGCTCGGTGCTTATCTTCTCCCTCGCTACCGCGCTGGTTTTCTTCCTGCTGTTCTTCCTGCTCAATCAGCCGCTGCTGTCGCTGTTCATGAACGAGGACGGCTCGCAGCTCGCCATGGATACCGGCGTCGACTTCCTGCGGATAGCCGCTCCGTTCTACTTCATCGTGTGCCTGAAACTCCTCTGCGACGGAGTCCTCCGCGGCAGCGAGAGCATGGGCTGCTTCATGGCGGCGACCTTCACCGACCTGATACTCCGCGTTGTCCTCGCCGCGATACTCTCCAATGCAATGAACGACGTAACCGGCATCTGGTACTCCTGGCCGGGAGCCTGGGCTGTCGCTACGGTGATGTCCGTTATATTCTACAAATCCGGGATATGGGCTAAGAAGCTCATATCACTCACCCCCGAGGCTGAAAAGGAAGAGATCGCCGAGGAGGAACTCGTGGACGAAATACTTGAAGAACATGTCGATATGACCCCTGACAAATAAAAGGAGGCTATATGAGAAGCTGCGGAATACTAATGCACATTTCCAGCCTGCCGTCCCCGTATGGCATAGGCACATTCGGGGCGGAAGCTGAAAAATTCGCCGACTGGCTCAAGGAAGCCGGTCAGAAGTACTGGCAGGTGCTGCCGATAGGCCCAACCGGATACGGCGATTCCCCCTACCAGCCGTTTTCCTCCTTCGCGGGGAATCCACTGCTCATCGACCTTGACGAGCTTGTGGAGCACGGCTACCTCGCGAAGAAGTCCCTCGACAACTCCGACTACGGCGCCGACCCGTCCTACGTTGACTTCGACATCGTGAACCGCAACAAGACCGCCCTCCTGCGGGAGGCCTTCGCGGGGTTCACCGACGACGTGGGCTACACCTCGTTCGTCATCGAGGAGCAGGACTGGCTCGACGACTACGCGCTTTTCATGGCGCTGAAGGACAAATTCGGCGGCAGACCCTGGTCCGACTGGGACGACGACATCAAACTCCGCGAGCCGGAGGCAGTCAAGCGCTGGACCGAGGAACTCAAGGACGACATCAAGTTCTACAAGTTCGTGCAGTATATCTTCTTCCGCCAGTGGGACAGATTCCACCGCTACTGCAACAAGAACGGCATACAGCTCATCGGCGATATCCCGATATACGTCTCCCCGGACTGCGCGGACGTCTGGGCGCAGCCCGAGCTGTTCGAGCTTGATGAAAAGCGCGTTCCCAAGCGCGTTGCGGGAGTTCCGCCGGATTACTTCTCCGCCACCGGTCAGCTATGGGGGAACCCCCTCTACAACTGGGAGGAAATGCACAAGACCGGCTACAAGTGGTGGCTCAAGCGCATAGGCAAGTCAAAGGAGAACTTCGACATGCTGCGCATCGACCACTTCCGCGCCTTCGACACCTACTACGCTATCCCCTACGGTCACAAGACCGCCGAAAACGGCACCTGGGAAAAGGGGCCGGGCATGGAGCTGTTCAACGCGATAAAGAACGACCTCGGCGACGTCAACATCATCGCGGAGGACCTAGGCGATATCTTCGACAGCGTGAAGGAGCTGCTGCGCGACACCGGATTTCCCGGAATGCGCGTGCTCCAGTTCGGATTCAACCCGGATAACACCGATAACGACCACCTCCCGCACAACTACCCGAAAAACTGCTGCGCCTACACCGGCACTCACGATAACTCCACAATAATGCAGTGGTACCGCGAAGCCGACCCGAAGTCCCGGGCGATGGCGCGGAGGTACGTAAAGCCCCGGCTGTTCGAGCGGTTCAGCGCCGCCTGCGTGCGCGTCGTTTACGCCAGCCCCGCGAACCTCGCGATTATCCCCATGCAGGATATCCTCGGGCTTGGAGCCGACGCTCGCATGAACGTCCCCTCCACCGTCGGCGGGAACTGGAAATGGAGAATGCTCCCGGGCAGGCTCACCGCGTCCCGCGCAGAAAAGCTCCGCAGCCTTGCGGACACCTATTTCAGATAAACAGTTCCCCTCTGTGCAGAACAGAGGGGTGATTGCGGAGGAAAAATGCAGATAAAAACCCAACGCCTGACCCTTGAACCTCTCGGAACGAAATTCCTGGTATCCACCCACGCCTACGCCTCCGACCCGGAGCTTACCAGGCTGATGGTGTTCCTGCCCACCGACGACCTAGCGGAAACGGAACGCTACCTCAAAAAGTGCGAAGCCGAAGCCGCAAAGGAACGTCCGCAGTTCTACGAGATGGCGGTGCTGCTGGACGGCAGGCACATCGGCTCGGTCAGCGCATACCTTGAGGAAAACGGCACGGCATGGGAGCTGGGCTGGATAATCTCCCGGGAGGCACACGGCTGCGGCTATGCCGCCGAGGCGGCGCGCGCCCTGATGGAATACTGCCTTGAAAACACCGGTATACGCCGCTTCATCGCGCACTGCGACAGCGAGAATTCCGCTTCACAGCGAGTAATGCAGAAGCTGGGTCTGCGCTTTGCGGAGGAGCACTCCGGCAGAAAAAACCGCGGCTCCGACGAGGTGCGCAGCGAAATGATGTTTGAACGCGTGTTCTAAATCCGCTCGGATTCTCGGACTTCCCCGCCGTGAACGATTCTGAACTGTTTCTGATTATCAGTGATTAGGCTTCTTGATTTTATATACAAATCCACATGTACCCGACGTTTACATATATAAAATTGATATACAAGACATTCAAAATTCAGATTATACTTTTTTTCCTCTACGTATTATAATATGAAAGGCAAGGCGGCATAATGCGCCAGATCATGCACGAATATTGTTACATATGTTGCGGAGGCGGTCAGTTATGAGCGGAAATAGCTTCCATGGTCAGATGTCGGATAAATTCCGGTCGGCGGTGTTCATAATTCTTTCCGGAGGATTCCAGGACGCCTACACCTATTGCTGCCGCGGCGGAGTTTTCGCCAACGCCCAGACCGGCAACATCGTTCTTATGTCCGCGGCGCTGTTTCGCGGCGACTGGGAGGCGGTAGTCAAATACCTCGTGCCGGTGCTGTCGTTCCTGCTGGGTATAGCGGTGGCAGAACTGGTTCACGTACACTACCGCAGACAGGAGAAAATACACTGGCGGCAGATAGTCCTCATCGAAGAAATACTGCTGCTGTTCATCGTGGGATTCATTCCGGGGACGCTCGACCCGCTTGCCAACGCGCTCGTGTCGTTCGTGTGCGCGCTCCAGGTGCAGACCTTCCACAAGATACACGGTCAGCCCTACGCCAGCACGATGTGCATAGGCAACATGCGCAGCGGCATGGAATCCCTGGTGGCGTACTTCCGCAGCCGCGACCATGAGACCCTCGTAAAGTCGCTGACCTACTTCGGGGTCATCGGTGTGTTCGCCGCAGGAGCCGGAATCGGCAGCGTGCTTTCGCAGACGATTGGCCACGGAATAATCTGGGTGTGCTGCGGTCTGCTCTTGGTAAGCTTCTTCCTGATGTTCATTCACGAAAAGCAGGAGCAGTGATCCGGTCTTTGCAGAAAATTTTTTCCATTTCATTCTTAACGCAACGATCCCCGCAGAAATGCGGATAATATATAAAGACACATAAAGAAAGGAGAAACTTTATGAGCAAAAAGAAACGCGCAGTATTCATCGTCGTATGGGTCGCGCTGATGGTCATAGTGCTTGTTGCGGCGCTCCTCGTGGGCGGCAGCGGCGAGTCCGAATCCATCAAGGTGGTCATGCGCGACGCGGTGCTGCACGGAACGAATAAGGTCAGCCTTTTCGGTATCAAGGACGTCAACCCGGCGTATATCTCATCGCTGATAGTGTGCGGGGCGCTCCTTGTTTTCGCGGCTGTTATCCGGATATTCGTGATACCTAAGTTTAAAATGGTTCCTGGGAAGTTCCAGATGCTGCTCGAACAGCTCGTCACCTTCTTTGACAACCTCGCAAAGACCAGCAGCCCCCATAAGAACTCGTTCCTCGGGGCTTATGTGTTCGCAGCGGGCGTTTACATCTTCGTGGGGACCCTGTTCGAGCTGTTCGGCATTCAGGCGGCGACCACCGCAGGAGGTGCGATTTCCCTTCCGGCTCCGCTGTCTGACATCAACGCCGCTATCATGCTCGGCTGCCTGTCCTACCTCGTGATCCTCAGCGGAGGCATCGCGGGCGCGAAGATCAAGGGCGTCGGCAGGACCCTCAAGGAGTTCTCGCTGCCCATCTCAATGAGCTTCCGTCTTTTCGGCGCGCTGCTCAGCGGTCTGCTCGTCACCGAGCTGGTTTACTACAACATCAGCCTGAGCTTCGTTCTCCCGGTATTCGTGGGAATAATGTTCACGCTGCTGCACGCGCTTATTCAGGCGTACGTCCTGACTATGCTCACGGCAATGTTCTACGGCGAGGTTTCCGAACCTCCCGTCAAGGCGGTAAAAAAGCGCCTTTCCAAATCAACCAACAAATAAATTTTACTGAACAATGGAGGATACGATCATGAAGAGATCTGTTAAGAAATTAGTAGTTTGCGGAATCATTGCGCTGATGGTATGCGCACTTTGCAGCCTGGTGGCTTTCGCTGCCGCAGATAAGCCCGAGCCCGCTCCCCAGGACGGCACAAGCGTTTCCCAGGAAGCCGAGACGAACAGCGCCGCTGATTCCACCGGCAGCAAGGCTATCGCAGCAGGTATCTGCGTAGGTATCGCAGCATGCGGCGCCGGCATAGGCATGGGTCTTACCACTGCGAAGTCCTCTGAGGGTATCTCCCGCCAGCCCGAGGCTGCGGACAAGATCCGTACCAACATGATGCTTGGTCTGGTATTCATTGAGACCGCGATCATTTACGCCCTGGTAGTTGCAATCCTCATCATCTTCGTACTGTAAGGGGGTAATTTTATGGGAATCCCTCTGAATGTAGACTGGCAGCAGATCCTGCTGCATCTGTTCAACTTCATTATCCTTTTCGGCGGACTCTGGCTGCTGCTCTACAAGCCGGTGAAGAACTTCATGGCAAAGCGCGAGGCTTACTACAAGGATATGGACAAGGCTGCCGCCGAGAAGCTCGCAGCCGCTGAAAACGAGCAGCAGAAGTACTCCGGACTTATCGGGAAGGCTCAGGACGAAGCCGCAGAGCTGAAGAAGAAGGCTATGGCGGACGCCGACGCCGCTGCGAAGGCTCACCTTGATGAAGCCGAGCAGGAGAAGCAGCGCATACTCGCCGACGCAAAGAGAGCCGCGCTCGCCGAGAAGAACAAGGTGCTTCAGGAAGCAAACGCGCAGATCGAGGAAATGGTATCCGCTGCTGTCGACAAGCTGCTCGTACCTGCCGGAAGCGCATACGACAGCTTTGACAGCGCTGAGTCCGACGATTCCGGAAAGGAGTAATGACTGATGACAGAACACGAGATCAGAAAAGTCGAGGTCGAAGCGTTCGTATACAGCCGTGAAACTCCCACGGACGAACAGTTCAAGAAGGTTCAGGACTTCCTCGAGAAGAAGTACAACGCCGCAGTAGCAGTCATTCCGAAGCAGGACGACAGCGTGCGCGACGGCTTCCGCATCGAGATAGGCACCTCCACCTACAAGTGGAACCTCGACCGCATATTCGACTGGAGCGCCGAGGGTCGCGCAAAGCAGCTCAAGCAGAGCATTTCCGAGGCTATCCGCGGCAAGCAGGACGTCCTGCCGATGATTCGCCAGGCGATAGAGGACTTCGAGCCTGTACCGAAGGACGAGGAAGTCGGCACGGTGCTCACCGTCGGCGACGGAATCGCGACCATCAGCGGACTTGAGGACGCCGAGTACGGCGAGATACTGCTGTTCGAATGCGGTATCAAGGGCATGATACTCGACCTCAAGGAGGACGAGATAGGCTGCGTAATCTTCGGCGACGAGAGCGAGATAACCGAGGGCAGCATGGTGCGCCGCACCAAGAAGGTCGCTGGCATACCGGTCGGCGAGGCGTTCATGGGACGCGTCATCAACGCACTGGGCGAGCCGGTCGACGGCAAGGGTCCGATAACCCAGGAGGACTACTACCCGATAGAGAACCCCGCCCCCGGCATCATCGACCGCCAGCCGGTCAACCGCCCGATGGAGACCGGTCTGCTGTCGATAGACTCCATGTTCCCGATAGGCAGAGGTCAGCGTGAGCTGATAATCGGCGACCGCCAGACCGGCAAGACCGCCATCGCCCTGGACACTATCCTCAACCAGAAGGGCAAGGGAGTAGTCTGCATTTACGTTGCTATCGGTCAGAAGGCGTCCTCCGTGGCACAGCTCGCCGAGAACCTCCGCAAGCACGGCGCGATGGATTACACGATAATCGTAAACGCGACCGCCAGCGACTCCGCAACGCTTCAGTACATCGCGCCCTACTCCGGCTGCGCAATGGGCGAGTTCTTCATGAACCACGGCAAGGACGTCCTGATAGTTTACGACGACCTTTCCAAGCACGCGGTAGCCTATCGTACGCTGAGCCTCCTGCTGGAGCGCTCCCCGGGACGTGAGGCGTACCCCGGCGACGTATTCTACCTGCATTCACGTCTGCTGGAGCGTTCCGCGCACCTCTCCGACGCGCTCGGCGGCGGCAGCATGACCGCCCTCCCGATAGTCGAGACCCAGGCGGGCGACGTTTCCGCGTATATCCCTACAAATATAATCTCCATCACAGACGGTCAGATATTCCTTGAGAGCGACCTGTTCCACTCCGGTCAGCGCCCGGCTGTAAACGTCGGACTGTCGGTATCACGTGTGGGCGGCGCGGCTCAGACAAAGGCAATGAAGAAGGCGACCGGCGCTATCCGTCTCGACCTCGCACAGTACCGCGAGATGGAAGTTTTCATGCAGTTCTCCAGCGACTTGGACGAGGCTACCAAGAAGCAGCTCCGCTACGGTCAGGGTCTGATGAGACTGCTCCGCCAGAAGCAGTACAACCCCTACAAGCAGCACGAGCAGGTAATCCTGCTGACCGCCGCTATGGGTCACATCTTCCAGGACGTCCCGGTGGACAAAATTCCGCAGTTCAGCCGCGGCCTGCTGGATTCCGCAGCTTCAGAGATCCCCGACCTCTGCGAGAAGATAGACCGCACCGGAGAGACCTCCGAGGAGGAGAGAGAGTCCCTGCTCGGCTTCGCAAAGCGCTTTCTGGAGCGTAACGGCGGTTAAGGCGGTGCGCTATGGCTAACACGAAAGAGATTAAGGACCGCATTAAAAGCGTCCGGGATACTCAGAAGATAACCAACGCGATGTACCTGATAGCCTCCACGAAAATGCGCAAGGCAAAGTCGGAGCTGGACCACACCCGCCCCTACTTCGAGGCGATAAAGGGCGAGATAAAGCGTATCTTCCGTACCTCTAAGAAGGACGCGGAGAGCCGCTGGTTCTATCCCGAGGACGACGGCCACGCGCTGACGGGTCCGTACGCCTGCCTGGTAGTTACCGCAGACAAGGGACTTGCCGGAATGTACAACCAGAATGTTATACGCGAGGCTGAGAAGCTGCTGAAGGAACACCCCGCCACGAAGCTTTTCGTAGTCGGCGAGTACGGACGGCAGTACTTCGCGCATCACGGCATACCGGTGGAGCGGAGCTTCCTCTACACGGCGCAGAATCCTACGATGCACCGCGCCCGTGAGATAACCGATATCCTGCTCGACATGTTCGAGCGCGACGAGGTATGCAAGATATTCGTGGTCTACACGGATATCCGCAACGGAATGTTCGAGGAGGCAAAGACCGAACGTCTGCTGCCGTTCCACAGAAAGGTATTCGCGGACAACACCACCGAGAAGGCGGTAGCAAGACCGTTCGAGTTCACTCCGTCGATAACCGCGGTGCTGGAAACGCTGGTTCCGAGCTACGTTTCGGGATACATCTACAGTGCGCTGGTCGACAGCTTCTGCGCTGAGCAGAACGCGCGAATGACCGCGATGAACTCCGCCAACCAGAACGCGGAGAAGCTGCTGGGCGAGCTGTCCGTGCAGTACAACCGCTCAAGACAGGCTGCGATAACGCAGGAGATAACCGAGATATCCTCCGGCGCAAAGGCGCAGAAGAGGAAGCTGGCAAAGAAGAAAAGTGAGGAGGCGTGCGGACATTGAACACAGGTAAGATAACACAGATATCCGGACCAGTTATAGACTGCAGGTTCGCTCCGGGCGAACTGCCTAAGATAAAAGAAGCGCTGACCGTCAACGTAAAGGGCGCACAGCGCGTTATGGAAGTCGCACAGCATACGGGAAAGGACAGAGTCCGCTGCATACTGCTGGGCGCAAGCGAGAACCTCGCAAGAGGCATGGAGGTCACAGCCACCGGAAGGGCGATAAGCGTGCCGGTCGGCGACCGTACTTTAGGGCGCATGTTCAACGTACTCGGCGAAACGATAGACGGAGAGGGCGACCTCTCCGACGGCGAGCGCTGGGAAATACACCGCAAGGCTCCGGGATTCGAGGAGCAGCAGCCGGTGGCTCAGGTGCTCGAGACCGGTATCAAGGTAATAGATCTGCTGGAGCCGTACCCCAAGGGCGGTAAGATAGGTCTGTTCGGCGGCGCGGGCGTCGGCAAGACGGTGCTTATTCAGGAGCTTATCCACAACGTTGCGATGGAGCACGGCGGTTACTCGGTATTCACCGGCGTCGGCGAGCGCAGCCGTGAGGGTAACGACCTCTGGAACGAAATGCGCGAGAGCGGAGTTTCCGACAAGACCGCGCTGGTATTCGGTCAGATGAACGAGTCCCCGGGCGTGCGTATGCGCGTGGCTCTGTCGGGGCTTACGATGGCGGAGTACTTCCGCGACGTGCAGCATAAGGACGTGCTGCTGTTCATCGACAACATTTTCCGTTTCGTACAGGCAGGCTCCGAGGTATCCACGCTGCTGGGCAGAATGCCTTCCGCGGTAGGCTATCAGCCGACCCTTTCCGAGGAAATGGGCGCTCTCCAGGAGCGTATCACCTCCACAAGGAGCGGTTCTGTTACCTCCGTACAGGCGGTATATGTTCCGGCGGACGACCTTACCGACCCGGCTCCGGCGACGACGTTCACACATCTGGACGCCACCACGGTACTGAGCCGTAAGATAGCCGAGCAGGGTATCTACCCGGCGGTCGACCCGCTTGCCTCCACATCCAGAATCCTCGAGGCCGATATAGTCGGCGCCGACCACTATGAGACCGCGAGAACGGTTCAGGAGATACTCCAGAAGTACAACGAACTTCAGGATATCATCGCGATACTGGGTATGGACGAGCTTTCCGACGAGGATAAGCAGGTAGTCACCAGAGCGAGAAAGATACAGCGTTTCCTGGCACAGCCGACGCACGTTGCGGAGAAGTTCACGGGCATCCCGGGAATCTACGTTCCGCTGACGGAGACGATAAAGGGCTTCCAGGCGATAATCTCCGGCGACATGGATAAGTACCCGGAGACCGCGTTCTACAATGTCGGCACCATCGACGATGTGGTAGAAAAGGCTGCAAAGCTGTAAGGGGTGCGGCATGAACACATTCAAGACGCATATACTGGCGGCTTCCAACACGTTCTACGAGGGCGAGTGCGAGTCGCTGATAGTTCCGACTGCCGACGGGCAGTACGGCATACTTGCTGGTCACTGCGACATAATCAGCGCGGTGGTGCCCGGCAAGATGACCTACAGGGTACCCGGCGGTGAAAACCAGATAGCGGCGGTGTCCGGCGGGCTTGTGAAGGTCGAAGACGGCGAGGTGCTGGTACTGGTAGATTCAGCGGAGCGCCCCGAGGAGATCGACGCCAACCGTGCGCGGGAAGCAGCGGCGGCGGCTAAGGAAGCTATGCTCCAGAAGCGCAGCATACGCGAGTTCCACGCGGCGCAGATGACCCTTGCAAGGGCAACAGTCCGGCTGAAGGTCAAGAGTGTTAACCAACAGCCATGAATTCAGTTTGGGGTCATGGCGGCAGCTTCGGCGGTTAAAACGAGTTATGGGCAGGCGGAGAGCCTGCCCTTTTTGCGATAAACTATAATTTAGCTGTGTAGT
>DQFX01000078.1 GCA_003531585.1 Oscillospiraceae bacterium
CTCGCTCGTCTAATCCGTGTGTTTTTTTCATGTGCAATACCTCACTTTCTGTGGGTATTATTGGCATTTACACGGTTCGGTATTCAGACTCTGGATGATTTTTGAAAATGCTCCTTCTAGATAGAGTGTGCCATTACCTTTTCTATACTTGTCCTCTTGCTTCTCAAGTAAATCTGCCATCTGTTTTAGCAAGCTATTGTCCACAATAACAAAATTATCCATTAAATAAGCAATGGAATATTTAATAGAGGGAGAGGTTGTTTCATAAAGATGGATTAATTCGTTATACCGCTCCTTTTGTTTGTCAAAAAGAGTTATAAGTGCTAGTCTTGCTCTTGTTTTTTTGCAAAAAATGAGTGCCAAGTCTGTATTATTCACATCATTCTCATCTTTATTAACAAGCTGAGTATAGTTCACCCCTCCATCATCAAAAAACTTGTAATAATAAATTTGAACATCAGCATTTTGTTCTGGGAGAACGCTAATGATCTCTTGATACTGGTTGTTTAGATATAAATGAAATAACTTATCTTCTTTTATTTCTTCAGATAATGTATATGCTTTCATTGGCTCAATTCCTGGGCATACAACATCAGTTATCTGTGCGCGTGCAAAAGTTTCTATAATTAAAGAGTTATTTGGAGAAGAAAGAACACCGAGGATTGAATCATACTCCTGAGGATCATTTACAAGCAAAGTGTTGTTTTCCACAATTGCTTCTTTGAATTCGCTTGCTTTAAGAAAATCAGTATATGAAATTTTTTTGTATGATGAAAGATATAAGTATTTCTCACGTAATAAGCTTTCTAATGGTATAAATTTTTGAAGAATATCACTATGATTTATACATTTTAAATAGGCTAATAGTTTATTCCCAATGTCATTATCAAAAGCAGTATGACAATTAGCCAATTCAACTAACTTGGTAGGCATTGTTTCCAAGTCTACAATATTTATATTTCTGCGTTTAAAGTAATTAATGTCTGAATCGGTAGCCTTGTTATACTGAATCAATATATTTTGAGGACGGTCTGAAATGCCATAAATATTTGCAAGATAGTTTATCCAACCTATAATCAATTTAAGATTGTAATCATTAAGGGAGTAGCCAACAAATAAAAATGTGTGGTTGATTAATAGTGACTTTATAAAAGTGCTTATAAGAATATGCGTATGCTCATAATTGATATAGTCTGATTCTTTTAAGACTATTGTTCCTTCTTTTTTCAAATCTCCATGCATTTTCAAAATATATCTTGAGTTCGCGCTAGAGAGAAGGTCTCTGTCCTCACTAACCACAGTATATAAGCGAGTATTTATTGAATTGGCTGTTTCCAGTAGATTATCATAATTGGTAGTTATAATGTGATGTGGCAGGATGTTGAGTATTTCGGCATCAATTTCATTTGATTTCGCATCACAAACTAATCTATCCTTTATAAAGGCATAGTAATCAGTGTGTTTATCTGATAAATCGTCTTGAAAAAATAATTCTGGTATTTTTAAATATTCATCAGAACTGTAATTCCTTTTAGAACACTCACTAGGAGTTTCACAATTACGTTCACATTTGTCACATATTCCTTTATACCCTATTCTATTAGCAATGTCTGCAATAAGTTGTGACCAGTTTGGTAATTTAGAATTAGCTGAAACTCCTGCTCCAACAAAAATGACAAGTCTATCATTATCTTGTGCTTTTTTGACTTCTTTAATTGATTCGATCCAATTCATATTTGTACCTCAATCGTATTTATTTAGAAGATATGATAAGATTGTTTACCATATACAGTATACCACATTTTTTATAATAAATCAATTAATTAGTTAAAGGCTTTCTTTTGGCGAAAGTGAAATTGAAAAGGCGCATATAATCAAAATTCTATTTTCGGTGACAAAATATATTGCATGATTGTTATATCGTTGAAAGACGTCCTTCAAATCCGTGAAAGGGAGGGATAATGTGACAAATCAAGACGTGGAAAAATACGTCCGAATGTTTCATACAATGCTTTATCGTCTGGCGTTCAGCTACCTCAGAAACGCTGCTGATGCTGAAGATGTGTGTCAGGATTCATTTATCCGGCTGATGAAATATCCCGGAGATTTCCCAACAGACGAGGATTGTAAACGCTGGCTGATACGCGTGGTCATTAATCTCTCAAAGAACCTGCTGAAATACCGCAAAACTCATCCAGAACCGATGGAACTCACCTATGATATTGCCGACAATTCTGCTAAACCGACATCCGAAAGCGAGCTTATTCCGCTGATAAAAAAACTGCCGCCGGAATACGCGGCGGTTATACATCTGTTCTACTATGAGGGATACTCGGCTAAAGAAATTGCGATGATTCTGGGTATCAGCGTTACCGCCGTAACATCACGGCTTTCACGCGGGCGCAGGCGATTAAAACAGCTGTTTACAGAGGAGGAACCGTTATGAAATACAAAACGCTTTTCGACAGAATAACTCCGCCAAAAACTGATGATGAAATGATAAAACTGGTGCTTTCCGGCGGCACGGAAGCCATTCCAGCCTGCACAGATTCAGCCGCGAAAGCTGGAACTTTCCGCAAGCCGGTCGTTTTCGCAACTGCGGCAGCGGCAGCAATTTCATTTGGAGTGACTGCGGCAGGGGCTTCCTGCGGGTGGGATTTCTCTAAGCTGTTTGAGGGATTCTATTCGAGAATCTCATCAGAGGCACAGGGATATGTTGACACTGGAATAGAAAACCAGACCTCTGCCGTCGATTTATTGCAGATGGGAGTAAGCCTTGACAGAATCGTGGATTTTGATTACGGCACGGTCAATTTCACAGGCGCTGTTGCCGACAGGAACACGGTCCTGTTAATGTATGAACTCGCCATAAATGAAATGGCGATTGAGGAGTATCACGGCAAGTTCGGAAACAGCGATAAATTACCATGGGCAGAGCTTGAAATCAGCGAAAATCCTGCCGAATGTAATCTTGCAACAGGCTATGGAACTAAAGACGATACAAGCGGCATAATTACGTACACCAACGCATTTTCTTTCCAGAATGGTTATCTTAATGAAAACAGCGTAATTGAGCTGGAATTCGGCACACTTACATTGTCAGCAGGCGACAATTCATGTCTGGGGCTTCCCCTTGAAGAACCGATCAGGCTGTCACTTCCGCTGAATTTCATGACAGAAAAAAGTGTTTCCGTATCGCCTGATATTGAAGTCACGATTGATAACTATGAATATCATCTTGACGATATGGTGATAACTCCGCTGAGTATTCAGTGGTATGCTAAACGCGGCAGCAAAATCGGCAGGCTGGCAGGAGAAACTGCTCCGCTTACTTGTAAATTCAGAGATGGAACAGAAATCAGAAACTACCAGATTACCGGTGCCTCGGAATGCAACGGAGAACGGGAATTCTTTACTGTCCTCTGGGATAAACCTATAAATCCCTATGACCTGTATTCTGTGATAATAGGCGGATGTGAAATCCTCCTAAATGGTAATAAGATTTCGCTTGCTGACTAATTTCAGATAAAGGATTAGTGGATAAGTATGCTTCAAGGTGATTCATAACAGAAAAAGAGGACGGCAAATCAACCGTCCTCAAATCTGCATATAAGCGCGAACCCGTTCCTTACGAAACGGAGTTCGACGCTTTTGACTTTGGTGGAGATGGGGGGAATGAAATTGCGGTTTCAAGCACAGCAAAATTATAATTCTGTAAGTCGCGCAAACCGCATTGTTAAGCCAAATCGGAGCACCGTAGATAAATCCGAGTTCAAGTGAAAAAATCTGTTTTTCGAAATATTCGGGGATTTTTCGGGGATTTCGGGGCAGCTCAGTCCGGGGAGATCTTATCAAGTATTGCGACGGCGCGTTCCTCCTCCCGGGGATAAAGGTGGCTGTAGGTGTTCCAGGTCATCTGTACGTCGGAGTGCCCGAGCCTGCGCGCTATCTCCTGAATGTTTATCCCCTCGTTGACGAGCAGGGAAGCGTGAGTGTGCCGGAAGTCATGAATGCGAATATGCGGAAGCCCTGCCGCTTTCGCGAACTCCTTATTGTGGTTCTCAATGGAGGTGTCCCGGAGGGTAGCTTCACCGCCGCACACGCGGTAGTCCTCGCTGAACAGCCGGGAAGATTCCTGCTGACGGCGCTTGTGCTCGGCGAGTATCTTCATCAGCGGCGCGGGGATTTGCAGGTCGCGGTAGCTGGACTTATTCTTCGGAGGACCCTCGACATCGCCGCCCTTGAGTTTCTGCGAAATGCTCCGACGGATATGCAGGACGTTTCCGTCGATGTCCGACCATTTCAGCGCGTTTATCTCGCCCTTGCGCGCCCCGGTGTAGAACGCGATACAGAAGAATACATAAAACGCCCAGTCCGTAACGGTCCGGGCGTTTTTCTTTGCTTCGGCGATGTACGTCCGGAACTGCTCCGAGGTGTAGTAGTGCAGCTTGTCGGCGGGCTTCTCGATCGTGTCGGGAGCTTTGAAGTTCCCGAGGGCGCTCAGGGGATTCCGCACAAGGTACTCCATTTTCACGGCGTAGTTCAGCATAGCTACGAACGCGGCGTATGCGTTCTGCTTCGTGGTTATGGACAGCTTATCATTGGCGGCAATGTCGTTCTTCCACTTCGCAAGGACCGGCTGCGAGAGCCTGTCCAGACGATACCCAGCCATTGTCGGCATTACCCGGAGCCGCAGGTTCTTCATCGCGCTGTCGTGGGAGGTCTTGCGTGTTTCGTGGCTGTGGTAGACTTCGTATTCGTCGTAGAGCTGCTGGACGGTCATGCGTGAAACGGTCTGCTTCTTGTCCTTGTACTCGGCTATCAGGGACTGCTCCAGCGCGTTGGCTTCCGCTAGTCCGTAGGCGGTGCGCTCGATCTGGCGAGCCTTGCCCGCTGCGTCGGTGTAGTTCACACGCACGCGGTACTGCTGCAAACCGTTCTTCTTGACTCCGGTTTTGTTTACTGGCATGATTTTTCTCCTTTCTATGGCGTTCCCCTGTCCTTGTGGGCAGGGGAGACACTTTATTTATGACATATTCTGCATATTCCTTTGATTTACATATTCGTCAATGGAATCGCTGTACTTTAAAGAAAAATCTTCGTATAAATACGTTGACCATTTATACATTCGCTTCATACTGCTGATTTTTTTCAACCCGGCATTAACTGAAACAGGGAAAATTGAGCAGATCATATCAATCGTGACAGTGTTTAATCGCTTTAAAAGCTCTGAGATTATGGGTATAGGAATTAGAAATTCTGATGCAAACCAATGTGCTTCTATCTCTTCCGTTTGACCGTCGTTCATATGACCCATATAAATATGGCCAACTTCATGTAGAATAGTCCATGTTGTTCTGCAAGTACCCCTATTTCTTTCATGAAATAAAATGATATAAGAAAACAGCCCATTCCCTTTATCGATTACTATTGTGTATCCGTCTTGAAGCGTTCCTCCAAGCGTAATAGCAGCAATAGGACAACCGGTAACAGAAGAATAGTGTTCAAAGGTATCAATAGTGATATCTCTATCAAACTCTAATTCTTCTGGATACAGTGCTAATCTGTCAGACGACTGCATAAGACGTAGCTCTCTTGCGAGCATTTCCGCTTTTTGAAAATCCGGCGAGTTTCCCATTAATCCTCCTTATTGCCATTTTTGGCTTTTAGGTACATATCAATAGTTTTTTCAATAGCTTCAACTACAATTGCTCTGTCTTTTTCCGGTATGTTCTCCAGATGACGAGCAACAAGTTTAATATCAGGATAAACAGAATATTTATCTTCTTCTATCATCTCCCCTTTCCCCATCAGCCAATCTAGTGAGACGTTAAAATAATCAGCGATTTTCTGCAATGTGGCAATTCTAGGTACAGCCCTGCCTGTTTTCCAATCTGATAGGGTCGTTTGTGTGACCCCTGTTTCTTTCGCTACGCGATAAGCTGTAATACCATGTTTTTGTAATAATTGCATAAATCTTTCGTACATAATGACCCACCTATTGTAATTTCTAACAAATATCAGCGGTACTTGTAAAAAACTAAGCATTTGCTATTGACTAATCGTAAAAAACGTAGTATCATATACTTGTAAAAAGCAAAGCACTCAGGAAAATCCAACCGTTGATATATAATTAATTGGGATATTAGTAGTATATCACAATTCCGAAGTATTTTCAATAGTGTGTTTGCACGAAAGGAGGGGCGTTATGTACAAGAAGTTTGTGCAACTGTTACAAGAGCGCGGAGTTACTGCTTACAAAATCAGTAAAGATACTGGTATATCTCAATCTACTTTGTCTGATTGGAAAACAGGCAGGGCGGTACCGAAGCTAGATAAGATTGTAACGCTTGCACATTATTTTGGAGTGCCAATCGAATATTTTATTGACAATAAGGAGGAAACAGCATGAATTTACAGCTTGTCAAATCCGACAAGTTCGGAGAAACCGAGTGCGACATCTACTCGGACAGTAAAGAGATGTACATGACAATCGATCAGATTGCCACCTGCCTTGAATACTCTAATGGCAGAAAGGGCATTGAGAATGTAATTGCCCGCAACGAATACCTCAAAAACGAGGAATTTTCAGTTACCCTCAAATTGAGGGCTACTGACGGAAAGCAGTATAACACCCGCGTATTCACCGAGGACGGCATATACGAGGTCACAATGATTGCTAAGACTGAAAAGGCAAAGCAGTTCCGCGCATGGGTGCGCAAGCTTCTGAAATCTCTCCGTTCCGGTGAGGTCACGGCGGTCAAGACGGACAAACTCAACGAAATTAAGGTACGCGCTGCTGCCGACAGAGCAGCCGCAATGCGTATGAATGCAGAAAACCGCCGTCTGAAACTGCTGCTGGAACACCCGCATTTGAAAGACCTATCGCCGATAGCTCAGCAGACATGGGAGCTTAAGGCAGTCGAATCTGCTACTGGAACTGATGTTGGAAATTTACTTCCGGAATGCGGCAAGACATATCAGGCTGGGCAGCTCGCGGCTATGTGGACGAAGGAGTTTGGCGTAAAGGTTACAGCGGCAACGCTCGGCAGGCTTGCAAATCAGAACGGACTGAAAACCGAGGAATACGGCGTTGTTGCAATGGACAAGTCCCCATACAGCAGCAAAGAGGTTCCCTCGTTCAGGTATAACACTAAGGGCGCCGCAGAGCTTAAGCGGCTGGCTAAAGAACATTATGGGAGGTGAACACAATGCCAGTATCAACAGCAAAGGAACTGAAAGGCGGTGTCACTCATGGCGCATAGTTCACCCCTTACAGGCGAGTATTTACGCGCGTTCGAGCAGCACGCAACGAAGAACGACCCGAAGCGCGGCGGCGCAACGGTGCCATGCTGGGAGATCGTGGCGTATGCTGCGGATATCCTGGACATAGCCGCGCGGGAGCTGGGAGACAGCCTGGATATGTGCCGACTTGCCCGAAGTCTGGGAATAGGCGGGGTAGTGCTGAATAAGTATGTTGACATGCTCAAGCCCAGCGAAAAAGGCATTATCTTGATAGGCGCAAACGATGGAGAAGCCATCGTAGTTCTGCGGGAAACGCTGTGCCGCGCAGAAAAGCGTTTTACGCTGGCGCATGAGATCGGACACTACTGTTTGCACGTCCGGAGCAGCAGGGGGGATTACTCCATATGGAGCAGCGCCGTCATAGAGCAGGAGGCGGAAATATTCGCGGCGGCGCTTATGTATCTGCTGGATCAGAGGGCAGCACAGAGAGCGGCGCACGCCGCATAACGAAAGGAGGCGAACACAATGCCGTCAACATCAGCAAACGTCCGCGTACCGCAGATAACATCTCTGGAAACTGCGATACGGCTGTACTACGAGCGAATCGAGCTTTCCAACAGCGATATCAGGGAGCTTTTCGGGAAACTCGCGCCCGCGACCATCAAGAGCCTGAAAAACAAGGCTCTGGCGATAATGACCGAGCGAAACACTCCGGTCTGGAATGCTCAGCGCGTGAACACCGAGATAGCCTACGAAGCCTGGGGGCTTAACATTGCCGACCTGGAACGCAGATTTAAGAAGCTGAAAGCTATGGAGGTTCAGGCGTGAAGAAGTACCTACCCTACGCAATAGCCGCCCTGGTGGGCTTCCACCTGCGCTGGCTCGTATCTACCGCGAACGGCTGGAGCTACTCCATGAACGGCATGGACATCATGATGGCAGTCACCTGCATTATTATGGTGTGGTCGTTCAAGGGAGCATTCCTCGGAGAAAGGAGGACAAGCAATGTACACGCCAGAGCAAAGAGACACAGCGGTCGAGCTGTACCGCAGAGGAAACAGCCTGAGGACATGCGCTAAGGCTATAGGCTGCTCGCACGGCATAGTCCGCAAGTGGGTCAGCGAAACAGACGTGCCTGTAAGGAGATACGGTGCGCACGTCTACCCCGAAGATATCCGCGAGGAGGTTCTCAAAGCACACCGCGAGGGACTTTCGCTCCGGGATATAAAGCGCGGGTTCGGCTGCGCACCACAGACGGTTATTTCATGGGAAAAGAAAAACCGCTCCTGAGTTGGCACTCGGGAAGCGGCAAAACAAAGTATTACATGCTCATTATATCATGAGCGAAAGGAAAAGTCAAGTGAAAAACGTATACGAGCAGATGGAGGAGCAGAACGCGCGGGAAAACGTAGCGGCATTTCTCCAGAAGCAGGCGCTCCCCTACGAGGCTAAGAAGACAGCCGCAAAGCAGCGTGTCCTTGAATACTACCACGAGATGTGCGATGTCCGGAACGCGAACGTTCACGTTTCAGTAGGAGGGCTGGACAGCATAACGCTGTTTATCTTCATTCGGGACTACTGCCACCTCGATGTGCCGGGGATATCCGCGAGCATTCTCGAGGACAAATCGGTGCAGGCGGTACATAAGCAGCTTGGTATTGAGGACGTGAAGCCCATCAAGAGCAAGGTGGCTGTTATCAAGGAGTTCGGCTTCCCGATTCTCTCAAAGGAGATAGCCACGAAAATCGAGCTTTTGCAGAACCCGACAGAGGATAACAAGACCGTCCGCCACGCTATCATCACCGGAGAAACCGGAGAATACGGCGGCTGGCAGAAAGACAGCCGCATGAAACTCTCACAGCGCTGGCTGAAGCTGTTCGGCGGCTACGAGAACGAAAACGAGGGCGTGAACTACGGCAAGCCGGATTTCAAGGTGTCCGCGAAGTGCTGCTACTACCTAAAAGAGAAACCCTGCGACGACTGGGCTAAATCTCACAACAGCTATCCCTATCTCGGGCTTATGGCGAGCGAGGGCGGGCGGCGGCAGAAAGCGCTCATGCTGCACGGCTGTAATTACTACGGGAAAACCACTATCCGGAGCGCTCCGTTTGCGCCGTTTTCCCGGCAGGACTTACTCAGGCTTGCGCTGGAACTGAACGTTCCCGTTCCGGAGATATACGGCACGATAGAACGCAACGCAAAGGGCGAGTACTACACCACAAAGGCGCAGCGGACAGGCTGCTCGATGTGCGGTTTCGGAATCCAGCTTGAAAAGCGACCGCACCGCTTCGACAGGCTCCGCAAAGCAAATTACGGTGAGTGGTATTACTGGATGTACACCGTTGGCTGGGGAAAAGTCCTCGACTATATCGGCGTAAAGTGGGAGGACGAGGTCGCCGAATATGAGCAGACCATGCTCCCGGGATTTCTGGATTATGTATGGAGGGATAAATCATGATAAAAATAACCAACCTGGAACTCGAAAACATCAAGCGCATAAAAGCGGTCCAGCTCACCCCGTCGGAGAGCGGTCTGACAGTCATCGGCGGGAACAACGGCCAGGGCAAGACCTCCGTGCTGGACGGAATAGCCTGGGCGCTGGGCGGCGACAAGTTCAAGCCCTCGCAGCCGCAGCGGGACGGCTCGGTAATTCCTCCGCACCTGCGCGTGACCCTCTCGAACGGGCTTATCGTAGAGCGCAAGGGCGACCGGGGAACCCTCAAGATAACCGACCCGAACGGCGGCAAAGGAGGTCAGCAGCTCCTCAACGAGTTCATCGGGCAGCTCGCGCTCGACCTGCCGAAATTCATGCAGGCGACCAGCAAGGAAAAGGCGCAGACCCTCCTCCGGATAATCGGCGTGGGGGACAAGCTCGCCGCCCTCGAACAGCAGGAGCAGAACGCCTATAATCAGCGCCGCGCTGTCGGGCAGGTCGCCGACCAGAAGCAGAAGTACGCCGACGAGCTCCCGGACTACCCCGAAGCCCCCGCCGAGGAGGTCAGCATTTCCGAGCTGCTCCGCAGTCAGCAGGAGATACTCGCGAAGAACGGCGAAAATCAGCGCCTGCGGCAGAACCGCGATATATGCGAGCAGGAATTACTCCGCGCCCGGCAGGAGTACGACCGCGCCGCGGAAGTCCTCGCCCGCGCACAGCAGGCAGCCGAGACCGCCCGAAAGTCCGCCGCCGACCTCACGGACGAAAGCACCGCCGAAATCGAGGAGAATATCCACAACATCGACGTTATCAACGCGAAAGTCCGGGCAAGGCGCGAGCGCGACCGCGCCCTCATGGAGGCGCAGGAGACCCGCGAGCAGTACAACGAGCTGACAGCGAAGATAGAGGATATCCGCGCGCAGAAAACAGCCCTGCTGGACGGCGCAGACCTCCCGCTGCCGGGACTTTCCGTGCAGGACGGCGAGCTCACCTACAACGGCGCAAAGTGGGACTGCATGAGCGGCGCGGAGCAGCTCCGGGTATCTGCGGCGATAGTCCGCAGGCTGAACCCGCAGTGCGGATTCGTCCTCATGGACAAGCTGGAGCAGATGGACGCCGCGACCCTCGCGGAGTTCGGGGCATGGCTGGAGCAGGAGGGCTTGCAGGTGATAGCGACCCGCGTCAGCACCGGCGGCGAGTGCAGTATCATCATCGAGGACGGCTATGCGAAGCCGACTGAACAGCCTGCAAATACAGCCGCTACAGCCGCGCCGACAATCACCAGCGCAGGCACGGACGCCGCCCCGCAGAGGGCAACCTGGAGTAAAGGAGTATTCTGATGGATTTCAACATTTCAACCGGAAAAGTACACACCGCCGTTAAAACGGTGATTTACGGCGCGGAGGGAATCGGAAAAACGACCCTCGCGGCGCAGTTCCCAAGCCCACTTTTCATCGACACCGAGGGAAGCACGAAGCAGCTCGACGTAGCGAGATTACCCGCGCCGTCAAGCTGGGAAATGCTCCTCCAGGAGCTGGATTTCGTGATAAGCAAGCGCCCCTGCGCGACCCTCGTAATTGACACCGTAGACTGGGCGGAGCAGCTCTGCATAGCCGACCTCTGCGCGAAGAACGGCAAATCCGGAATCGAGGATTTCGGCTACGGCAAGGGCTGGGAGTTCGAAAAGGAGAGCTTCGGGAAGTTCCTGAACAAGCTCACCGAGGTGATAAACGCCGGGATAAACGTCACCCTGACCGCGCACGCGGCTCTCCGGAAGTTCGAGCAGCCGGACGAAATGGGCAGCTACGACCGCTGGGAAATGAAGCTCGGCAGCAAGACCACGAACAAGATATCCCCGCTGATAAAGGAGTGGGCGGACATCGTGCTGTTCTGCAACTACAAGACCGTCGTAGTCCAGACGGACAAGGACGGCAAGAAGCACAAGGCGCAGGGGAACCGCCGCGTGATGTACACCCAGCACCACCCCTGCTGGGACGCCAAGAACCGCTACGGGCTCCCGGAGGAGATTCCGATGGAGTACGCGCAGATAGCGCAGATCTTTTCAAATTCGGAATTCGGAATTCGGAATTCGGAATTAAGGAGCCCTGCTCCGCAGGGCGGTATCTCAATGCCTGCTAATGATACGGCGCCTGCTCCGAGTACTTCTGCGACGGAAGTTCATCCGGGTATTCCGCAGAGCCTTGCCGACCTGATGAGCGCTTCCGGGATAACAGAACAGCAGATACGCGCGGCGGTCGCGATGAAGGGCTACTTCCCGGAGGACATGCCGATAAGCGCCTACCCGGAGGATTTCGTCAGCGGCGTTCTGGTCGGCGCGTGGAAGCAGATTGTTGATTTCATCAACGAACAGAAATACCCGTTCTGATTTTGCAGTAAAATGCAGTATTTTACATGCTAAACTCGGTCAGGGAGGAAAGAAAAACTTCCTGCAACATTATATAGGAGGACACCACAATGTCAGAAATCGAAAGAGAATTAGGCTGGGACGACGAAATATCCCGTGAGAGCGACTTCACGATAATCCCGGAGGGCGACTACGACTTCACCGTGACCGGCTTCGAGCGCGGACGTTACGACGGTTCGGACAAGCTCCCGCCCTGCAACATGGCGATAGTTACCCTCGCGGTAACGCTGCCGGACGGAAGCACCGCGAACCTCAGGCACAGACTTTTCCTGCACACACGCTGCGAGGGACTGCTCTCCGCGTTCTTCACCGGAATCGGCTTGAAGCGCAAGGGCGAACCGCTCCGCATGAACTGGAACGCCGTCCCCGGCGCGCACGGCCGCTGCAAGATAACCGTCAGCAGCTGGAAGGGCAAGAACGGCGAGGATATGCAGTCCAACGATATCAAGAAATTTTATGACCCGTTTGAAAATTCATCTGCACCTGCACAGAACGTCCCGCAGACCGCGCCCCAGAGCGCACCACAGGCACAGCCGCAGTATCAGCCCGCGCCTCAGCAGTACGCACAGCCGGTTCAGCAGTACGCTCCGCAGACCGCCCCCGCTAATCAGCAGCCGGCTTCCGGTCAGCCCACAGGCGTATTCACCCCCGGAAAGTGGTGATAGCGCATGGAAAATCAGCTCACATTAATGGAGCCCGTCCCCGCCGAACCTGCGGTCAGACCCGCGCCGATAGCGCTCCGACCCTACCAGAACGAAGCGAAAGCCGCCGTGCTGGGTCAGTGGGAGCAGGGCGTACAGCGCACTTTACTGGTGCTCCCGACCGGCTGCGGCAAGACGATAGTTTTCGCGAAGATATCCGAGGACTGCGTGAAGCGCGGCGAGCGCGTGCTCATTCTGGCGCACCGCGGGGAGCTCCTGGAGCAGGCGGCGGACAAGATTCATAAAGCCTGCAACCTCAACTGCGCCGTCGAGAAAGCCGAGGAGACCTCCCTCGGCTCGTTCTGGCGGATAACCGTCGGGAGCGTGCAGACCCTCATGCGGGAGAGCCGCCTCGCGCGGTTCCTGCCGGATTACTTCGACACTATCATAATAGACGAGGCTCATCACGCTGTCTCCGACAGCTATCAGCGCATTTTACAGCACTTCAGCGGCGCGAAGGTCCTCGGAGTTACTGCGACCCCCGACCGCGGCGATATGAAGAATCTCGGTCAGGTGTTCGATTCCCTGGCGTATGAGTACACCCTCCCCCGCGCTATCCGGGAGGGCTACCTCTGCCCGATAAAGGCGCTGACTATCCCGCTGAACCTCGACCTTACCGGGGTTTCCGTCCAGGCTGGGGACTTCCGCGCCGCAGACCTCGACACCGCCCTCGACCCCTACCTCTATCAGATAGCGGACGAAATGCAGAAGTCCTGCGCCGACCGGAAGACGGTGGTGTTCCTGCCGCTGGTCAAGACTTCGCAGAAGTTCCGGGATATCCTCAACGAGCGCGGATTCCGGGCGGCGGAGGTCAACGGAAATTCCGACGACCGCGCGGAGATACTCCGGGATTTCGAAGCCGGAAAGTACAACGTGCTCTGTAATTCAATGCTCCTCACCGAGGGCTGGGACTGCCCCTCCGTGGACTGCGTGATAGTCCTCCGCCCGACAAAGGTGCGCGGACTCTACTGCCAGATGGTGGGCAGAGGAACGCGGCTCAGCCCCGGCAAGAAAGACCTGCTGTTACTGGACTTCCTCTGGCATACTCAGCGGCACGAGCTGTGCAGACCCGCGCACCTCATCTGCGAGAGCGGCGAGGTAGCGCAGAAAATGACGGAGAACCTCGCGGCGGCGGGCTGTCCGCTGGACATCACCGAAGCCGAAGAAAGAGCGGAAACCGACGTAGTATCCCAGCGGGAGGAGGCTCTCGCGAAGCAGCTGGGCGAAATGCGTAAGCGCAAGCGCGCGTTAGTTGACCCGCTCCAGTTCGAGATGTCGATTCAGGCGCAGGACCTGTCCGGCTACGTCCCGTCGTTCGGCTGGGAGATGTCCCCGCCGTCGCAGAAGCAGCTCGACGCGCTGGAGAAGTACGGCATTTACCCGAACGAGATAGAGAACGCGGGCAAGGCAGCAATGCTCCTCGACCGCCTTAACAAGCGCCGCATGGACGGACTTTCCACCCCGAAGCAGATACGCCTGCTGGAGAATAAAGGCTTCCTGCACGTCGGGGAATGGACGTTCCAGCAGGCGAGCAATATGATAACGCGGATAGCGGCGAACGGCTGGCGCGTACCGCACAGCGTAATTCCCGCAGAATACACGCCAGAATAATTCGGAATTCGGAATGCGGAATGCGGAATTTCGGTGTCCGCTATCGCGGACGTATTCCGATTGTATCGAATTTAAATCAGTCCCGCGGAGCGGGACACATTCATTCCGAATTCATAATTCCGAATTCCGAATTTGAAAGAAAGGTGCTTATGAATCTAACAGATTGTTTAAAATACATAGACCCCGCGTCGCTGGACTATCAGACCTGGGTGAACGTCGGCATGGCGCTGAAACACGAGGGGTATTCCTGCGACGTCTGGGACGACTGGAGCCGCAGCGACAGCCGCTATCATTCCGGCGAGTGCGCGAAGAAGTGGGAGAGCTTCGGCGGGAATCCGAACCCTGTCACCGGGGCGACGATAGTCCAGCTCGCAAAGGAGCGCGGAATGCCCGCCGCGGAAAGCCGCGCCCTGGACTGGGACGACGAGATATCATACGAAGCCCCGGAGGAACACGTCGTGGTCAACAGGAACTGGGTGGAAGGACGCGAGATAAACCCGCCCGCCGACTGGAATCCCGCGCGGGAAATAATCCGCTACCTGGAAGCGCTGTTCGAGCCGGAGGACAAGGTCGGCTATGTCATGCAGAGCTACGAAAAGGACGGCAGGTTCATTCCCGCGAACAAGGGCGCCTACGACCGCACGGCGGGTCAGCTCATCGCGCACCTGTCGAAATGCGGCGGCGATGTCGGCGCTGTCCTCGGGGACTACAACCCGCGCGCGGGGGCGTGGATACGCTTCAACCCGCTGGACGGCAGGGGTATCAAGAACGAGAACGTAACGGAATTCCGCTACGCCCTGGTGGAGAGCGACAACGTGGACATCGAACAGCAGAACGCTATTATCCGCGAGCTGGAGCTTCCGGTCGCGGCGCTGGTCTACAGCGGCAAAAAGAGCCTGCACGCTATCGTCCGAATCGACGCGGAGAACTACGAGGAGTACCGCCGCCGGGTGGATTTCCTCTACCAGATATGCCAGAAGAACGGCTTACAGCCCGACACGCAGAACCGCAATCCCTCGCGGCTGTCGAGGATCCCGGGCGTACAGCGCGGCGAGAACCGGCAGTACATAGTCGATACGAACATCGGCAAGGCGAGCTGGAACGAGTGGCGTGAGTGGATAGAGGGTGTGAACGACGACCTCCCGGGCTTCGAGAACGCGGCGGATTTCTGGAACGACATGCCGGAGCTTGCGCCGCCGCTTATCGGGGGAGTTCTCCGGCAGGGGCACAAAATGCTCATCGCGGGACCCTCAAAGGCGGGCAAGTCGTTCGCGCTGATAGAGCTGTGCGCGGCTATCGCGGAGGGGCGCGAGTGGCTCGGCTGGAAAGTCGCGCAGGGACGTGTTCTGTACGTCAATCTGGAGCTGGACAAGGCTTCCTGCGAGCACAGATTTGCTGACATCTACAACGCGCTCGGCTGGAAGCCGGAGAACCTCCGGAACATCGACATCTGGAACCTGCGCGGCAAGTCCGTGCCTATGGACAAGCTCGCGCCGAAGCTGATACGCCGCGCCGCAAAGCGGAACTACCTCGCGATAATCATCGACCCGATATATAAAGTCATAACCGGCGACGAGAACTCAGCCGACCAGATGGCGCACTTCTGCAACCAGTTCGACAAGGTCTGCACGGAGCTTGGCTGCGCGGTGATATACTGCCACCATCACTCAAAGGGAGCGCAGGGAGCGAAGCGCAGCATGGACAGAGCCTCCGGCTCCGGCGTGTTCGCCCGCGACCCGGACGCGCTGCTCGACCTCATCGAGCTGGGGCTTCCGGAGGCGCTCATTAAGGAGGAGCAGAACAAGGCGGTGTGCAATATCTGCTATGACCTGCTCGCCCGAAGCGGCAAGGCAGGCGACATTTCACAGGACGATATGGTTACGGCTAAGGCAATGCGGGAGCACGTCAGAAACGCGCTTGCGGGGGATTCCCTGCGGCAGGCGGAGGAAAGTATATCGGCGGCGGAGAAGCTGGCTGAAAGCCGTTCCGCGTGGCGTATCGAGGGCACTCTGCGAGAGTTCCCGAAGTTCCCGCCGGTGAATGTGTGGTTCGATTATCCGATTCACAGGATAGACATGTCGGGGGTGCTGAAAGACGTCAACGCTGACGGCGATATCCCGCAGTGGCAGAGGGTCGCAGAGAAGCGCCGCGCACAGGCGAAAAAGCAGAACGACGGCAACAAGGTGAAATTCGAAAATGCGCTCGCAATGGCGAACATGGGCGAACCTCCGACGGTGCAAATGCTCTCCGATTATACGGAGGTCAGCGAGCGTACTATCCGCAGATGGGTGGATAAATATGGTTACTGGATTGACAAAAACACTATGGCAGTTGTCAAAAAGTCAGACGGCGGCACGTCAGAATAACGTCATGCCAAAATGCCGGAATTTGACGGCGGCACGTTATTTTATATGCCGCCGCCGGAAGTGGCACCCATTTATATATAGTCGTGCCGACCATACCTGTCATGTGCGTACGGTAGGACACCGCCCTGGGGGTCGGCGGTGTCCCCTACACGCACACGACAATGACCCCGGATTTTTTCTCAGAAAGGAGAATGTAATTTAATGGTAAATTCAGACATGCAGTTCTTCCTGCCGATGATACCCCCGACGGTTACGGCGCAGGAGCATAAGGTCACAGTCCGGAACGGCAGACCGCGCTTTTACGACCCTCCGGAACTCAAAGAAACCCGCGCGAAGCTCACGGCGTACCTGGCAAAGCATAAGCCGGAGAAGCCGTACACAAAGGGCGTACATCTGGAGGTTCGCTGGTGCTTCCCTCTGAAATTCAAGCACCGCGACGGCGAGTACCGCACGACCCGCCCGGACACGGATAATTTGCAGAAGCTCCTCAAGGACTGCATGACTGCTGTCGGATTCTGGAAGGACGACGCACTTGTCGCTTCGGAGCTGTGCGAAAAGTTCTGGGCGCAGATTCCCGGAGTATTCATCAGAATCGAGGTGCTGGAATGAAACTCGAAGAAGTGACCAAGGCGGCGGAGCAGGGCGCGGTAGTCCTGCACACGCACATGGGGATAACCTCCAGGTGCAGGATATCCGGAGTTATCACGCGGTACGCAAAAGGCGGCTGGACGTACTCCCTGGAGCTGATGGACGTAAATACGCCCAGCGTGATAATCGCCGCGCTGGACGAGGTGGAGGTGGAGAAAAATGCGTGAGATACTTTTCCGCGGGGAAGCGGGTGGATAACGGCGAGTGGGTAGAAGGTTATTATGCTTCAATAGGCGAATATCACTACATACTTACAGGGCGACTTGAACTGGTTCCATATCTCGGTTTTGAACATTTTCTTGTCAATCCCGACACCGTCGGTCAGTTCACCGGGCTGGAAGATAAGCTCGGAACAAAGATATTTGAGGGAGATGTCATTGACGACCTCGGTATTGAATATATCGTGGTCTTCGATAGCGACTACGCGCAGTTTAGGGGCAAATTTGATGGTTGGAACGCTGAAATCAGCCATATTGCAAGCAGATGTGAAGTAATCGGCAACATCTACGACAATCCGTACGACAAACCCGGAACTGATGGAGGTGAGCGGGAATGAGGTGTGACAATTGCCCGTTATGCCCTATCGCTCAGGACGATGTCTGCTTTGAAGCAGAGGGCAAATATGGTATAGAACACGAAGACGGTATGCTTGGCTGCACACACCCATGGAACTGGGTCAAGAAACGTGACGAGGAGTACACAGAGCACTTGGGCGCTATGGGTACAGATATGGGTCTTGAAATGGACTTGTCCGAAAAAGACCTTGCGGCGCTGACGGAATTATGCAAGCATGCGGTGGGTCTTGATAGCCACAATCCTTATCACAGGCATGGAAAAGCGTTCTACAAGCCGTATCGCAACTACTACTGCGATAAATTGTCCGGAAACAAGCTGCTTGACAAGCTGACAGGCGTCTTGGGACTGGCAGAAAAAAAGCAGAGCGAACGATACACATACTACTACTTGACCCGTGCCGGGCTGGACTGGCTCGGCAGGCGGCTCAAGATAGAGATTGGAGATGAGAGAAAGTGAGTGAATCAGCCAAAATGGATTCTATTCGTGAATATATCAAAAGCGGGATTGCGCGCTGCGAGTTCGAAAAGCGAAAAGCCGCGACGGAAATAGTTCGGCAGCAGGAGCGAATCGATGTGTTCGACGACCAGATAACAACTCTGAAAATGCTTCTGGATAATCTTGATGCCGAGGAAAAAGAGGTGAGTGGGAATGAGTGAATATGATAACCTCGCAGATCTGGAGGTACCGGGGGCAGCACACAATAAAATGCAGCATGCCCTCGTCCCTGTCAGCAGTGGAGGAATCCGTGGCGACGGCCTATTCTGCGGAGACTTCTACAGAATCAAGGCAGCGCACGCAGCCCAAATCCCAG
>DQFX01000054.1 GCA_003531585.1 Oscillospiraceae bacterium
ACACATTTTCACTCAAACAAGGTTTTTATAGGTGACCTTATATAAAACAAGGCTGCAATTAAAGCAGCCTGATTATCATTTGTTTTTTTCGACGGCGAGAATAGGGTAGCCGTCCTCGTAGGGTTTCACAGATTCGGGGAACTCAGCCGCATGACTGAACAGCATATCGGCGAAACCGTCAGCTTTCACGAACTCGAAGAGCGTTTCCAGCGGAAGTTTCTTTACCGCCGGACAGACCGGCGAGAGCGTAATAACATACATATCGTTTAGCTTGTTCACGCGGAAAGGCCATATTTTGCAGTCGAACGGACGTTTGTCACCGAGTACGCACCCGTGGTCGCTGGCGGCAGGGCAGTAGATTATCTCGTCTCCGTTGAATTTCATATCGAAAACGCAGCTTTGAGTTCCTGGAATCTTCCGAACCGGTGCGAATCCCTCAGCGGTTTCTGTTTCTGATTTTCCTGTAAAAAGCGGGATCTCCCACTTGTCGCTTTCAACGAAAGTGCAGCATAGCCTGCATTGAGCGCAGGTGTCATGCGAAAGGATCTTTCTAATCATTATCTCACCCGATGAATAACTGGCACCAGTAGTTGCACCAGCCGTTATTGTAGCACGCCATACCTATGTACTCGGTATCGGGATTCAGAATATTTCCGCGGTGATAAGGGTCGTTCATCCAGCACTTCATTGCCTGTTTCGCGGAGGTGTAATAGTATGCGAGGTTTTCGGCGCGTATATTCGTTTTCAGACCGTAAGCGGAAAGGATAGTGTCCCATCTGCTTCCATCGGGGCGGTAGTGCGACTGATAGTACGAGTACTCCTTTGCGCGAACCTGAGCGGCTTCCGTCAGTGCTGTGTGAGCCTTGAGCGGCGACAGTCCGTACTCGGCGCGGGTCTCGTTGACAAGTTCAAAGAGCGCCTGGCACATCGGGTCGTCGAAATCGGTCTGCTTGATGACGTATTTTTCGGTAACTACCTTGCTCCGGGACTTGTCCGGTGCGATGGCCGCGAATTTCAGCGTAGTGGAATCGCTGATGGTTATTGCCTTCTTGTACTTTGCCGAATCCTTTGTGGGGGTCGAGCCGTCCGTAGTGTAATAGATTACCGCGTCAGGGTCGCTGCATGTGAGCTTTACCTTTACAGAATCGCTGTATTCGCCGCCCTCAGCTGACGCCGATGGTGAAGCGGTACGTATTTTGATAGAAGCCTTGGCGGTATTGATAAGATCCTCGCCGCTGTAAGCCGCAATTCGTACGACCGTGTTTTCCGATACGGAGATCGGAGTGCCGTCGTACAGCGCGGAGTCAGTACCGGGCTTGGAGCCGTCGGTTGTGAAATAGATATCGGTTTCATCATCGTAGTTTACTACCGTGACAAGCTGGGAATTGTCGTAATAACCGCTGGAATGAGAAAGTGCTGTAGAGTTGTCCGCGGCGGAAGCGTTAATTGTCGTGAAGGAAGCCAGGGAGAAAAATGCTGCAATTGCAGCCGTATGCTTTTTGATCATTTAGATGCTCCGTTTCTGAAATATGCCTTGGTTTTGTGAATAATGTGGTTTTTAGTGAAAATGTCAGTTAAATTAAACGATCCACAAGATATTATATACTATTTGCTGAAAAATGTCAAGTCGGTTACGAAACGATTACAAATTGGTAACAGTTTAAAAGACATAAAGGTTAGCAGTGTTGTATAATCAACAAAAATCCGATGAAATAGGCGCTGGGCAGGAGTATTGTGAAATTGGCTATCATTCAATTATCGTTTAGGCTCTTGTCAATTTTCATCAATTTTTCACCTAATGTTTATTGACTTTAACGAAAAAATTGTTATAATATTAATAGTTGATTAGTAAACTAACTTTTCGATGCAAACTCAACTGAGAAAGGACAAAACGATGAAAAACAGCAACAACAATACCTACATGTTCAAGGGAAACGAGACAATAAAGAGCGTGAACGACGCTTCGTTCATGTTCGGCAAGTATGTATGCCGCGAACTTGAGGCAATCGGAATGCGTTCCTCCTACCGCCACGTTATGAAGCCGCTGATGGAGCAGGACGGCATGACCCAGCTCGAGCTTGTAAACCTTACCCAGCTCAAGGCCCCCACAATCAGCATTACGCTGCGCAACATGGAGCGCGAGGGCATCGTGCGCCGCGAGAAGAACGACGTAGACCGCCGCGAGACACACGTTTACATCACCGAAAAGGGCAGAGAGATGCATGCAAAGATCCTTGAAGCTTTCGACCGCGCGGAGCAGCTCATGCTGAAGGACATCTCCGAGAAGGAGCAGGCTACCGCTCGCAAGATTCTTGCAAAGATGACCGAGAACCTCCGCAGGGAAGTTGGAGGAGACGTAATTGACTAAGGTACTGAAATACCTGAAGAAATACTGGTATTTTGCTTTACTGACGCCGCTTTTCATGGTTCTTGAGGTCAGCATGGACCTGGTTCAGCCGAGCCTCATGTCCAGAATTGTTGACGAAGGTATCGTGGCAGGGGACATTCAGCTTATTCTGAACCTGGGCGGTCAAATGCTGATTTTTACGGTCATCGGCTGCCTGGGCGGCGTGCTTTCCGGCGTGTTCGGAAATATGGCGGCTCAGAATTTTTCGAACGATCTGCGCAAGGACGCATTCGCAAAGGTAATGAAGATGTCCTTTCAGCAGACCGATAAATTCACCATCGGATCGCTCGTTACCAGACTAACGAACGACATAACAGCCTGCCAGGATTTCGTCGGAATGGCGCTGCGCATGATGGTTCGTACACTTATGCAGTTTATCGGCGGCATCGTAATGGTGCTTTCGATAAATGCAACATTCGGCTACATACTGCTTTTCACCCTCCCGATACAGATAATTATTATAGTACTGGTTCTTAAAAAGGGCGCTCCGCTGTTCAGCGTTGTTCAGGGCAAGCTTGACCGTGTGAATTCCGTTGTTCAGGAGAACGTGAGCGGCGCACGCGTCGTAAAGGCGTATACCCGTGAGGACTACGAAAACGAGCGTTTCAACAAGGCAAACGATGAGCTGGTTTTCACAAACCTCCGCGTTCAGAAGCTGATGGCTCTGCTTGTTCCGACGCTTTCTATACTGATGAACGCGTCTGTTATTATGGTAATCTGGATAGGCGGAGACACCGTAAGGGCTGCCGCAGGCGAGGCTCAGGTCGGAAGCATCATGGCTGCTATAACCTACATTACACAGATACTCATGTCCATGATGATGATCGGCATGATGTTCCAGCAGGTAACAAGAGCGACTGCTTCCGCAAATCGTATCAGGGAAGTCCTCGAGGCTGATCCGGTTATTTCCGACGGAACCTATCCGGAGGGCAGTGAAACTCCAGAAAACGGCACCGTTGAGTTCCGCGGCGTTTCATTCAGATATCCCGGAGTTCAGAGCGGAAACGTCCTGACCGGCTTGAATTTCAAAGTGAACAAGGGCGAGACAGTAGCGATACTTGGCGCGACCGGCTGCGGCAAGACCTCCCTTGTAAGCCTGATTCCGCGTTTCTATGACGCAGTCGAGGGCGAAGTGCTCGTTGACGGCGTAAACGTCAAGGATTATAAGCTGGACGACCTCCGCCATAAAATAGGCTTTGTTCTTCAGAAGAGCGAGCTGTTCTCGGAAACTATCGAGCAGAATATCCGCTGGGGCGACGCCGAAGCCTCCGACGAGGAAGTAAGGCGCGCCGCTGAAATAGCCCAGGCAGATGAGTTCATAAGCGGATTCACCGAGGGTTACAAGGATATGATCACCGAAAAGGGAAGCTCCCTTTCCGGCGGTCAGAAGCAGAGACTTTCAATTGCAAGAGCGATTGTAAAGAAGCCTGAAATATTAATATTCGACGACAGCATGTCCGCGCTTGACCTTTCCACCGACGCGAAGCTGCAAAAAGCTCTCCGCGAGAAGCTGAAGGGAACTACGGTCATAATGATCGCGCAGCGAGTTGCAAGCGTAATGCGCGCGGATAAGATCGCGGTAATCGACAACGGCAGAATAGCCGCATTTGATACCCACGATAATCTCATGAAGAATTGCAGCGTTTACCGTGATATTTACAATTCACAGATGAGAGAGGGGGCTGAGCAGGTTGGCTAAAGAAGCTCCCGTAGTTAATATGAGACCCGGAGGTCCAGGCGGCCCCGGCGGAAGGCGCGGCGGTCCTCCCGGAATGATGCCCGGCGAGAAGCCCAAAAATCTCAGGGCGACCCTCAGCCGTATTCTGACATACATCGGCAAGAACCGGCGGCTGATCATAGCAATGCTGGCGGTAATGCTGGTGGCAACTCTGCTGAACGTCATTGCGCCGACTATTCAGGCAAACGCTATAGACTCTATAGCAAAGCTTGACGCGAACGCGCTTGTGACTTGGCTTGTCGTGCTTGGCGCGGTGTATCTCTGCTCGGCGGTGTTCACATATTTCCAGAACCTTTTTGCGGCTATGCTGTCACAGTATACCGTAAGAGTAATGCGTAAGGATCTTTTTGCGAGGATCTCAAGACTGCCGATTAAGTACATGGATACCCACAAGCACGGCGATATTCTGAGCCGCATGACGAACGATGTCGAGAACGTGTCAAACTCTGTTTCGCAGTCCCTCGGTTCGCTTATTTCCGGAGTTATAATGCTTATCGGCTGCTTCGTCATGATGCTGATTCATTCCTGGCTTATGACGATAGTCAGCATGGTGACTATCGTGCTGACGCTTTTAGTTACCAAGTTCCTTTCAAAGTTCATGCGGAAGTACTTCCCGTTACAGCAGGCTAAGCTCGGTCAGCTCAACGGTCAGATCGAAGAAGCTGTCAGCGGCTGCAAGACGGTCAAGGCGTTCACGCACGAAGGCAAGATCTGCGAGGATTTCAACCAGACCAGCGATGAGCTGAAAACAGTCGGAATCAAGGCGCAGATACTCGGAGGCGTAATGGGACCGTGCATGAACACGATCGGTAACTTCGGATTCCTTCTTATCGCCGTTGTGGGAGCGGTTCTTGCTTCCCGGCCGGAAACCGATATGTTCTATATCTCGATAGGAACAATTCAGGCATTCATAACCTATTCCAAGCAGTTCACAAGACCCATAAACGAAATCGCAAACCAGTATGCGCAGATACAGTCCGCGCTTGCAGGCGCTGAGCGCGTATTCGACGTAATGGACAGCGAGCCGGAGGATCAGGGCGGAAACGAGCCGTTCGAGATCGAAAACGTAAAGGGCGACCTGAACTTCAAGGATATCGACTTCTCCTATGTAAAGGGAGAGCAGGTGCTGAAGCATTTTGACCTCTGGGTCAAATCCGGACAGAAAATCGCGATAGTCGGAGCCACCGGCAGCGGCAAGACAACAGTAGTAAATCTGCTGACAAGGTTCTACGACATCGACGGCGGCGTTATAACCCTGGACGGTCAGGATATCCGGAATATTCCGGTGAACAAGCTCCGCGGAAGTATTGGAATAGTGCTCCAGGATACGGTTATTTTCTCGGACACAATCGCGCAGAATATCCGCTACGGCAGAATTGACGCGACCGATGAGGAGATCGTTGAAGCGGCAAAAATTGCAAGGGTAGACGACTTTGCTTCCAAGCTGTCAGACGGTTACAACACAATGCTGACCGAAGGAGGAAGCAACCTCTCCCAGGGGCAGCGGCAGCTTATTTCGATTGCCCGCGCAGTGCTTGCAGACCCGAAGATACTTATACTTGACGAGGCGACCTCCAGCATAGACACGCGTACTGAAATGCATATTCAGGAAGCGATGGTAGCGCTCATGAAGGGCAGAACGAGCCTTATAATCGCGCACAGACTTTCAACTATCCGCGACGCTGACAAGATAGTCGTAATAAGCGGCGGAAAGGTAGTCGAAGCCGGAGACCACGACGAACTGCTAGCCCAGAAGGGCGAGTATTACAAGCTCTACCAGAGCCAGTTCGCGGGAATCGCAACATAATAAAACGAAGGAGCGTTCCACTGTGGAACGCTCCTTTTATGATTTCCTGATGTTTTTTACTGTAAGGTCATTTTCATCGACGGTGAACGTGATTTCAAAACCGGCAAAGCTCATTGTATATTCCCGCTGGGGATCTGAGATGTACTGCGGTCTGGGATCCTGCGCAAGCACCGAAACGAGCGCACCGCGCTTTTCAGGCGGAATCAGGTTTTCCAGCTCTACAGGAATATCAACACTCAGTACGCCGTCCTGCTGAGCCAGTGCGAAACCGTTGGAAGCCTCGGGACGGCAGTCAACGTAAGGGAGATAAGGCTTGATATCGTAGATGGGAGTTCCGTCCATGAGGTCGGCGCCGGAGACGTGTATTATCGGACCTTCCGGGGTGGTCAGCTCTATTTTTTCAAGCTTTACGCAGCTAAGACCCAGTGGATTCGGACGAAACGGCGAACGCGTCGCGAAAACGCCCATGCGGGTATTTCCTCCAAGCCGTGGCGGCCGGACGGTCGGCTTCCAGTCCTCGCGGACCGCTTTGGAGAACTCCCAGACGAGCCACACGTGAGTGTACATCTCAAGACCGCGAAGCGCCTCCGGAACCCGATACTCCGGCTCGAAAACGACCGTAGAGATAAGTTCGCTAACTAATCCGCTCTGCCGCGGAATCCCGAATTTCTCCGGGAAATCTGACCGGATATGCGCTATCTCCCTTAAAGTCAGCATTGCGACCTCCTAGTTGTATTTTTCTTCGATTATTTTTCTGATGGTGTTCTCGACCTCGGTCACTTCCGCGAGGAATTCAGCAGCTGATACGCGTATCGCTCCATTGCCGAGAATGATTATCTGCTCAACGCTGTCTGAGGTGGCAACACGCACACGGTGATTTCTGCCAAGCTCGTGTGCTGTTTTTTCAATGTACATGTCTGCGGTTTCGGCTTCCTTTGTATAGACTACTGTAATTCCCATTTCGGTTTCTATCTCCCGGTGATTTCCCTTCACCCGGTATGCGTCGAAAACGAGGATCAGGTTGCAGCGCCTGAATCCCTGGTAGTTGCACATTATATTTATCAGGCGGGTTCGAGCCAGGTCCAGGTTTTCCTTTGCCAGCTTGTTCAGTTCTTCCCAGCCGAAAATGATGTTGTAGCCGTCGACCAGGAGATATTCGGGTCCTTTGGGAACCGGCGGCAGTTTTGGAGTTTTCGGCTGCGGAACGTGCTTTTCCGTACGCATTGCTGAGCGTTCGTTACGCTTGATTTTTCCGTAGGTGCGCTCGAAAATATCCATTAGCTCCTTGTCGGCGGCAACCCGCTGTTTATACGTATTCACAAGCTGCGGGGTGACGATCTCCTCGATTTCTTCCCGCTCGTTTTCCCCGAATCTGAGACCGCTGTCAACGTGCATGCGCGCCGGGGCTTCGTTCCATGGAACAAGCACGCCTGCTCCGTGCGAACAGAATACGCTGTCCGCTGAATTCTCAACATCAGAATCTGCGTCGTACCCTATCTTCTCAATGACTTCCTCCGGGTTGTGGCATGGGAAATACCCCTTAGGAATACAGCTAAGCCGCCCTTTTCCGCGGGTGTAGCTTATCACTTCGCTTTGGTAGCCGCGAAGCTCTGAGACCGGAGCGCTCCCCGTGAAAAGAGTTTCATCGCCCACCGTTTCCGGAGGGGCGATTTCTCCGTTCATGCGCTGGAGGTCTGTCATAGCGCGCCCGGTGCACTCCTGCGGAACGGTCAGCCGGAATTCGTACCAAGGCTCAAGCAGCACGGATCTCGCGGAGCGCAGACCCTGCCGTACAGCACGGTAGGTAGCCTGACGGAAATCTCCGCCCTCCGTGTGCTTGATGTGCGCTTTTCCCGCGACGACGGTTATGCGCATGTCGGTTATCGGCGAGCCGGTCAGAACTCCGATGTGCACCTTTTCCTCAAGATGGGTCAGTATCAGGCGCTGCCAGTTGACGTCCAGGTCGTCCTTGCGGCAGTCCGCCGAAAAGTGAAGCCCCGTTCCGCGCTCGGCTGGTTCAAGCAGCAGATGAACCTCGGCGTAGTGCCGAAGCGGTTCGTAATGCCCAACACCCTCCACCGGAGCTTCAATGGTTTCCTTGTACGCAATGCTGCCCTGGTCGAATCCGACATCAAGCCCGAAACGCTCTTTTATCAGAGTTTTCAGCACTTCAAGCTGTATCTCGCCCATGAGCTGAACGTGTATTTCTTTAAGCTGTTCATTCCAGACGATACGCAGCATCGGATCCTCGTCGCAAAGCCCGTGGAGCTTCGCAAGCGTGGTCGGGATATCGGTTTTCGGCGGAAGCGTCATGCGATAGGTTAGCACGGGTTCAAGCAGGGGAGCCTCACGGTCGCGCTCGGTTCCCAGACCTTCTCCGGCTCGGCCTGCGGTCAGACCGGTCACGGCGCAGAGAGTTCCCGCAGCAGCCTCGTCAACGGCTGTGAACTTCGTGCCGGAGTAAACGCGTATCTGGTTGACCTTTTCCTGTTTTCCGCCGCAGTCAAGCAGAGTTCTGACCTTCAGAGAGCCGCCTGTTATCTTCATGTGAGTAAGCCGCGCCCCCTGATCGTCGGAGGTTATTTTATAAATAAGCGCGCCGAATTCTCCGGACTGTTCCGGCTGAAACGCGAATTTGTCAATAGTCCGGAGCAAGGTTTCCACGCCTTTCAGCTTCAGCGCAGAGCCGTACACTACAGGAAACACTTCCCGCCGGAATATTGCCGCGGAAATAAGCTCTTGCGGTACGCTTCCGGTCTCCAGAAATGAGTTCATCAGATCCTCGGAGCACTCTGCAAGCTCTTCGCAGAGTTCCTCTTTTGAGCGTTCCATGGAAAACTCAACACAGCCCGGCGAGAGCTTTCGCTTCAGCTCCGCCGCGAGGGAATCCTTGCCAAGAAAGCTGATATCCATTTTGTTGACAAAAATGAACGTTGGAATATTGTAGCGCCTGAGCAGACGCCAGATAGTTTCAGTGTGGCTCTGAACGCCGTCTGTGCCGCTGATCACAAGCACTGCGTAGTCCAGCACACGGAGTGCGCGTTCAGTTTCAGCGGAAAAATCCACGTGACCCGGAGTGTCAAGAAGTGTGTATTCGTTCCCGCCGAATCGCATTACAGCCTGCTTTGAAAATATCGTGATCCCGCGGCTTCGCTCTATGGGGTCGGTATCAAGGAACGCGTCGCCGTGGTCAACTCTGCCCAGCTTGCGGAGCTCCCCGGCGGTATAGAGCATTGCCTCCGAAAGTGTCGTCTTTCCGGAGTCGACGTGTGCTGTCATTCCGATTACCAGTCGTTTCATGATAACAAACCTCTTTTTTGCATAAAAATGCGCCGCAGCAGCCGTGCGGCGCAAATATCATACTCTGTTTACTATTACGGTCGCCGTGGCGTAATCCTTACAGTGAGCCACGGAAACATTGAACTCATAGTGTTCGCGTTCTTCGAGCATTTTCGCGCGTCCGGTCGTTATAATGAACGGTGAACCTATCCGATCCCGCAGTATTGTGATCTCGTTAGGGCGGACGATTCGAAACCCTGTTCCTATCGCCTTGGCGAACGCCATTTTAGCGCAGTAGTTTTCGGCTATGAGTTCCGCAGACAGTTTCCGCGAAACCAGGTAGCGTATTTCATCAGCGGAAAAGTAATTCGCCAGGAATTTCGGATTGCGGGAGGCGCGCCTGATCCGCTTGATCTCGATAACGTCGGTTCCGACGCGGATAAATACATTGTTTGCCATTATGTTGAATACGAAATACGAAACAATACGTACTTCTTGCCTTCCTTTTTAGTCTTTGTTGAGCAGGTTGTGCTTGAGCTTTATGCGGAGGGAGTTAGGAAGCTCCTGTGTAATTGCTTCGCGCATTTTCTCGTTCGGATTGAAGATGAGCTTGACTTTTCCGTAGCCGCTGTGATTTACGACGAGATAGTAAGCGTCGGTTTCAGAACCTGTGTATGCATGCACTGTTGCGTCGGCGGGAACGTCGTTTTCAGCGGGATAGGGCGCGAACGCCTCGGCGGTGGAAACGTCCAGGGAGATCATGCGCTTGCGCTTTCTCTTACCGATGACCTTATCTATGTCGAGATCGTTATTTGTGAGAATATACTCGTATTCAATGTTAAAATTGCCGAGCAGCCAGACGCCGCCTGCAAGAACCAGCACCGCGAGAATGACCATCACGAAAAATCCCATCATTGCAATGTACATGAAGAACGAAGCGATGATCAGCGCGCCTGCGGAGATCAGTATTTTTTTAGCGAGATCCGCCCCGGTGCGGCGTTTCTCAACGAGCTGTTCTGCTATATTATCCATTTTGACTCCTTGAATTTTTAGTTAACCTACGGACACTTCCGCAGGAATACAATTAATTCTACCACAAACTCAATAAAAAATCAATAGGTTTTTTATGTATTTCGCATAATTTTCAGACATATTGTCAGAAAAATTTATCCGGCTGTTAATTTTTTTACAGATATATGTTGCAATTTGCACCGAGTTTTGTTATAATATAGAATGTACGTTTATGTGCGGAGGCTGATACTGCCTCTTAATTATGATCATGAACCGGAAAGAGGATATCATGAAACAGTTTGAAAACAAGAAAAGAATAGTAATAAAGGTGGGAAGCTCCACGCTTGCCTATCCGACCGGGCACCTGAATCTCAGAAAGTGCCAGCACCTCATTGAAGTTATGTCCGACATAAAAAACTCCGGCAGGGAAGTTGTTTTCGTGACTTCCGGCGCACAGGGAGTCGGAGCCGCGCAGGCTGGTCTCCCATGCAAGCCTACGGATATTCCGGGTAAGCAGGCGGTCGCGGCGATCGGTCAGTCGGAGCTTATGACGTTCTATAGTGAGACTTTTGGCAAGTATAACCACACGGTAGCTCAGCTTCTGCTGACCCGCGACGTTATCTCAAACAAGGAGCGCCGCACCAACGTTATAAACACATTCAACCGTCTGTTTGAGATGGGCGTTGTTCCGATAATCAACGCAAACGACGCTATATCGATCAAACAGCTCGATTTCGACGAGAACGACACACTGTCCGCGATAGTTGCTTCACTCTGCGACGCCGACTTGCTTGTAATGCTGACAGACGTTGACGGCCTATACGACGGCGACCCGAAGCAGCCAGGCTCTAAACTGATCCCGGTGGTTGAGAAGATCACGCCGGAGATAGTGGCCGCGGCGCAGGGAGCCGGAAGCGCACTGGGCACAGGCGGAATGCTTACAAAGATCGAAGCGGCACAGATCGCAACGGAAGCAGGAATTGATACGGTCATAATCGGCAATCAGGATCCCGCTCTGCTTTATGAGCTGTTCGAGGGCGAGCCAACCTGTACATATTTCAAGGCGGCAAACTGAGAAAGGGGTATCTAATGGAATACATCGAGACACTTGGCGCTAACGCCAAAGCGGCGGAACCCGCAATATCCGTGATGGGAACGAACGAAAAGAACCGCGTTCTTTCTGAGATATCCTCCCTGCTGCGTTCGCACGTTACTGAAATAATTGGTGCGAATAAGCTGGATATCGAGACCGCAAGAGCAAACGGAATGTCCGAGGCGATGATCGACCGTCTGACTCTCACCGAGCAGCGTATCGGCGGCATGGCTGACGGCGTAGACAAGGTGATATCACTTCCCGACCCGGTTGGTGCAGTGATAGGCGGAAGCGACCTTCCGAACGGACTGCACGTTATTAAAAAGCGTGTCCCGATCGGAACTATCGGTATTATTTTCGAGTCCCGCCCGAATGTCACGGTAGACGCGGCAACCCTTTGCTTCAAAGCGGGCAACACGGTTATACTCCGCGGCGGAAGCGACGCGATAAACTCCAACAAAGCGCTTGTAGGGCTTATGAGAACAGCGCTCCGGAACTGCGGCGTAAACGAAAACGCAGTACAGCTTGTCGAGGACACCTCCCGAGCCGTTGCAAACGCAATGATGAAGCTCAATAAGTACATCGACCTGCTTATCCCGAGGGGCGGCGGCGGCCTTATTCACGCGGTGATCGAAAACGCTACGATTCCCGTAATTCAGACCGGCGAGGGCAACTGCCACGTGTACGTTGACGAAAGCGCCGACATAGACATGGCTGTAAATATCATCAACAACGCCAAGACCCAGAGACCCTCAGTGTGCAATGCCATTGAGAATATCCTTGTGCATGAGAAGGCGGCTCCGGAGCTGTTCCGCAAGCTGGATATGCTGTGGCAGGGCAGAGTAGCGATACGCGGCGATGAAGAAACCGCGAAGCTTGTGAAGGTCGAGAAAATTGCAGACGATACCGATTACGCGACCGAGTTTCTGGACTACAGGCTCTCCTCAAAAGTCGTCAAGAGCCTCGATGAAGCGATAGAGCACATCAACAGATTCGGCACCAAGCACAGCGAGTGCATCGTAACTCAGAGCCTTCGCAGCGCGGAGATCTTCCAGCAGCGCATTGACGCGGCGGCTGTTTACGTAAATGCAAGCACCCGTTTTACAGACGGCTTTGAATTTGGGCTGGGCGCTGAAATAGGCATTTCCACCCAGAAGCTGCACGCACGCGGCCCGATGGGACTTGAAGCGCTCACGACTTATAAATACCTGATCAACGGCAATGGTCAGATCCGCGGCTAGGAAGGATCTTATGGCAAGAAAAAAGAAGAACAACAATAATCAGACAACATCGGCGGCTCCGAATAAGGAGCAGGCTCAGAAGCAGTCACAGGAAGAAAGCCGCGTGATCGACGAGCTGTTCGGCAATCTGGACGAGCCGGATATTGAAAGCGACATCGCGGAGCTTGGCGGCTCAGAAAGCGATCAGGCCGTTTCGGGAAAGCAGCCGCGCAGCAGATTTTATTTCGTTTTTGCGGTTGTAGTGATCGTAATGGCGGTTATCGGCGTTATATCGAGCGTTCGCTTCGTGGCACAGATAACGTCGAACCTGCTTGACAATACCTCGTTAAAAAACGAGTTCGCACGGTTCATTTATCCAGTGGTCGTAAACGATATCGCCCCCTTCGAGGAGCCTGACGAGATACCTGATTCATCTAAGATTTCCTGCGCGATATGGAATATTCTGTTAAATCAGGACACCTCCGAATTTGCAAAGGACGAAGGCAACGGACTTACGATTCCGGAATACAACGTGCTTGCTTCCTGCCGTGAGCTGTTTGGCTCCACGGTTTCGCTGAATCACCAGACGGTCGGCAACGCCGAGGTAAGGTTCACTTACAATGAGGAAACCCACACCTACTCCGCCAACAAGAATATCCGTTATCTGACCTACTCGCCGCAGATAATCAGCATGACTGAGGACGGCGACGTTTACACGGTGATCGTGGGCTACGTACCGCCTACGCTGGCGGCTGTAGCCGGCACGGGCGGAATAAGCGCGCTCCCGGAGAAGTATATGGAGTACACCATCAGCCGCTGGGACGGCAAGGATACGCTGATGTCCGTGAGATTCAGCGACTACACACCGCAGACCGAGGAGGCAGGCGGCGAAATGTCATGAACCACTTGAAATTTTTTCAGCTATGTGGTATAATGATAAATGGTTTTTGAAAAACATCGAATAAAAGAAGGTACTCTGCACGGATAAAAAGGCGGAGTAGCTCCTGAAATATTCCGACAGGGAAGGATTGATCTACACCAATGATTAAAGAACAGTTACAGGCGATCAGAGAAGAAGCGCTGAAGGCAGTTACAGAAAGCGCTGATATGAAGGAGATCGACGCGCTCCGTGTTAAGTTTCTCGGCAAGAAGGGCGAACTTACCGCTATCTTAAAGCAGATGGGCGGACTTTCCGCTGAAGAGCGCCCGGTCATCGGTCAGATGGCAAACGAGATCCGCGCTGACATTGAGAATGCGGTAAAGGACAAGACTGGTTCGCTGAAGGCGGCGGTCACTGACCTGCGCTTAAAGACCGAGACAGTCGACGTTACCATGCCTGGAAAGCGTAAGCTCATTGCAAAGCGCCACCCGATGAACATAGTCCTCGACGACCTCAAGTCCATATTCCACGGAATGGGATATACTGTTGTAGACGGTCCTGAGATTGAGGACACCAAGCACTGCTTCGACATGCTGAACACTCTTGAGGGACACCCCGCAAGAGACCCTAACGATACATTCTATATTAATGACGACGTTCTGCTGAGAACTCAGACATCTTCTGTTCAGATAAGAACCATGCTCAAGCAGAAACCTCCTATCGCCATCATCAGCCCCGGCAGAGTTTACCGCCGCGATGAGGTGGACGGCACACATTCTCCTATCTTCCACCAGTGCGAGGGTCTTGTAATCGACAAGAAGATCACATTCGCCGACCTCAAGGGTACTCTGGATACATTCGCAAAGAAGCTCTACGGCGAGGGTATGAAGCTGAAGTTCAGACCCCACCACTTCCCGTACACAGAGCCTAGCTGCGAGATCGACTTCCAGTGCTTCCGCTGCGGCGGCAAGGGCTGCCCGCTCTGCAAGGGCGAAGGCTGGATCGAGATACTCGGTGCAGGCGTTGTACGTCCCGAAGTCCTTGAAAACTGCGGGATCGACCCTGAGGAGTACAGCGGATTTGCTTTCGGCATAGGCATTGAGCGTATTACTATGCTCCGTTATGAAATCGAGGATATGCGCCTTCTCTATGAGAACAACATGCGCTTCCTGGAGCAGTTCTGATTTGAATAATACATTAAGGAGAATATAAAAGTGGATCTTTCAATGAAGTGGCTTAACGACTACGTTAAAGCCGATATGCCTATAAAGGAATTCTGCGACGGCATGACCATGAGCGGAAGCAAGGTCGAGACCTGGACAAAGCAGGGCGCCGACATCACAAACGTTGTAGTCGGCAAGTGCGTTGCTATGGAAAAGCACCCCGACGCTGACACACTCTGGGTTTGCCAGATCGACGTAGGAAAGGAAGCGCCGGTGCAGATTGTTACTTCTGCGCAGAACGTGTTCGTTGGTGCGTTTGTTCCGGCTGCGCTCAATAACGCTACCTGCTACAACCACAAGGACATGTCCTACATGAAGATCAAGAAGGGTAAGCTCCGCGGAGTTCCCAGCGAAGGCATGATGTGTTCTTATGAGGAGCTTAACCTTGATCAGTCCGATGTTCCGTACTCCAGCAACGAGGGTATTCTTATCCTGAACGACGACCCGGATTTCGATAAGATGTTCGTCGGCGAGGATATTCACGACGCACTCGGGTTCAACGATACCACAGTTGAGTTCGAGATTACAAACAACCGCCCCGACTGCCTTTCCGTGCTCGGCCTCGCGAAGGAAGCTTCCGCGACTTTCAACCTGCCGCTGAACATCAGGGAGCCGCAGTTCAAGGGTGTTGACGGCAGCGCCAGTGATTACATCAGCGTTGACGTTCAGAACACCAAGCTCTGCTCCCGCTATATGGCGGCAGTTGTAAAGAATGTAAAGATCGGACCTTCTCCGCGCTGGATGGCTGAAAGACTGAAAGCAAGCGGCGTACGTTCCATCAATAATTTTGTTGACATCACCAACTTTGTAATGCTGGAATACGGCAACCCCATGCATGCGTTCGACCTCCGCTATGTTGAAGGCGGCAAGATCAACGTCAGGAATGCTCAGCAGGGAGAGAAAATAACGATTCTCGACGGCTCCGAGGTAACTCTCAGCCCCGAAATGCTGATCATCGCAGACGAAAAGAAGCCGATCGCAGTTGCTGGCGTAATGGGCGGCGAGTTCTCCGGAATCATGGACGACACCAACACTGTCGTATTCGAGGCGGCGTGCTTCGACGGAGTATCCGTAAGAATGACTGCGAAGAAGATCAACAAGCGTACCGACGCTTCTTCCAGATTTGAGAAGGGAATCGACCCGATCAACTCCAAGGCTGCACTCATGAGAGCGCTCGAGTTGGTAGAGGAACTCGGGTGCGGCGAGGTAGTCCGCGAGTACATCGACGTTGACAATGCAAAGAAGGTTCCGCATACATTAAAGCTTGACACCGACTGGATAAACGAGCACCTCGGCACAAATATTCCCGCTGAGGAGCAGATCGCAATTTTCAAGAAGCTGGGCTTCGACTATGAGAACGGAAACGTTATCGTTCCGAATACCCGTGTTGATATCGTCCGCGAGTGCGACCTCGCAGAGGAAGTTGCGCGAATCTACGGTTATAATGAGATTCCGACCACGCTTCCGCTGCTCTCGTCCGTTGGAGAGATCACACCCCGCCAGCACTTTGAAAATAAGATGGTTGACTGCATGCTCGCTCAGGGCTTCTATGAAACCATGTCGTTCAGCTTTATTTCACCGCGTTCCTATGAAAAGCTGCGTTTCAGCGATGATATGAAGAAGTCCGTAGTGCTCCAGTACCCGCTTGGCGAGGACACCAGCGTAATGCGTACAAGCATGCTGCCATCCCTGATGACTGTTGCTAACACAAATATCAGAGCCAGAAACCTTGAGGCGCGTTTCTTCGAACTGGGCAGAATATTCCAGCCGACAGACGAGAAGCTCCCTATTGAAACTGACGTCCTCGGAATGTGTGCTTACGGTCCCGACGAGGATTTCTTCACCATCAAGGGCGCACTTGAGGAGCTGCTGAATGTCCTGGTAGTTGACGCGAGATTTGTTCCTGTAAAGGACAACAAGACATATCACCCTGGCAGGTGCGCTGATATCTATGCAGGCGACGTAAAGCTCGGTACAGTTGGCGAGCTCCACCCTGCGGTTACTGAGACTTATGACATAAGCTGCCGCGTATATTGCGCAGAGCTGAATATTCCCAAGCTGTTTGAGGCTCGCGGCGAGGAGCGCAAGTACAAGCCGCTTCCTAAGTACCCGTCGACCTCGCGTGACCTGAGCCTTGTGTGCGACGACGAGGTTACTTCTGACGAGATAATCGATATCATCAGGAAGAATGCAAAGCACCTTGAGAGCGTGTCAATATTCGATATGTACAAGGGCGAGCAGGTACCCGAGGGTAAAAAGAGCCTTTCCTATAAGCTGGTTCTCCGTAAGGACGGCAGCATGACCGACGAGGAAGCCGACGCAGTAGTTGCAAAGGTTCTCAAGGCGCTTGCTGAAAAGAACATCACACTTAGAGCCTGAGGAGGATAATAGATGTCACACAACTACAGAAGATTTATCGCAGCTTCCTGTGCGATCGTATGCGCTGCGTCAATGACAGGCTGCTCTGACAGCGGCTACATCGGAACGATCAATGGAATGCAGATTCCTAATGGAATTTACATTTACGATCTTCAGCTCACAGCGTATAATGAGGCTTCCTCAAAAATAAAGGAGGAGAAGGGTGATTCCCTCGGCACCGCTGAGGTAACGGTATTCACTGAAACGATCGACGGCAAGCCGGCTTCCGCATGGCTCAAGGACTATGCGCTTGAGCGTGTTAAGCGCTATGCAGCGATAGAGTCACTTTTCGACGAATACGGACTGACCCTTTCGGATGATGATAATAATTCCATCAATGACTACATCAAGTCACTCGACAACGATCTCGGTTACTATGCTCAGTACTACGGGATCGAGGAGAGCACATTCGGCGAGCATTTCGAGAACATGGGAATCAGCAAGGACACTCTCCGTAAAATTACCGAGAACAGCTACAAGGAGAGCGCTGTGTTCCTCCACAATTATGACAAGGACGGACTGACTCCGGTATCCGAGGACGAGATCAACAGTTATGCAACCGAGAATTACGCTGCTGTTAAGCTGCTGAAGGTAACGTTCACTGACCATCAGGGACTTTCCCTAAAGGATGACGCTGACAAGGAGAAGATAAGAGAGCTTGCACAGAGCTACGCAGACCGTGCAAACTCCGGCGAGGACTGGGTAGATATCCAGTACGATTTTGACCTCAGAGCGGCACAGTATGAGGCATGGACCGACGCAGAGGACAGCTATGCTGAGGAACATTCTTCCACAGCGGAGGCTAAGTCCACTGAGGAAGCCAAGCAGACCGCAGAAGCCGCTGAAACTGCTGAGGCAGACAAGTCCACCACCGAAATTTCAGAAACGGCTGAGTCCGCCGCGGCTGAAAACGCAGAAGCTGAAACTCCTGCAGAGGAAATTTACACCAAGCCGATCGTCAGCACCGGCGACGCTGACTACGATAAGTACGTTCAGGACAAGATAGACGCAGCGACCGCTGAAAAGAAGGAATCTGCCGAGGACTGCGAGCAGTACATCAGAAAGGATTCTTCCTCTCTCAACGAGAAGCTGACGGAGTACGTCTGGAACACTGCCGCTGACGGAAAGGCGACTCTTTTCGAGAACGAAGAGGAGAACTGTGTTTACGTAGTTGTCCGCGATGATGTGACTACAATGAAGACATGGCTTGAGACCCAGAATGAGGGCATTCTTCACGGCATTAAGGACGACGCATTCGACGAGCTGCTGAAGAGCACTTATGACAGCTATTCCGTTGAGCTTAACGATTACCTTGTAAATACAAAGTACGCACCTGAAAAGCTCCGCGGTATCGGAAAATAAATAGAAATATTCAATGAGCCAACCGCCGGCACACACCGGCGGCTGGTTTTTTGATAGAGAGATCCGGTGATGAAATGCTATTATTGAGTTTAAATGATGTCTCGATGTCGTTCGCTGAAAGGACGCTTTTCAGCGGAGTGTCCCTTGACGTATACGATAACGACAGGATAGGTTTCGTAGGAATCAACGGCAGCGGCAAAACAACGCTGTTCCGAATGCTGCGCGGCGAGCACATTCCCGACGAGGGTGCAATTCACATTGCTGGAAGCTGCAAGATCGGCGTAATGGAGCAGTTCGCCTGCAAGGATTCCGACAAAACCTTGTATGACGAAGCCCTGACGGTTTTCGAATGGCTCGAAGATATGGAGCTTGAGCTTGAGGAGCTCCACGACCGTATAGACGGCGGCGACCATTCCACAGCGACCATCGAACGGCAGACGCTGCTTACCGAACGTTTCGAGCGAGAAGGCGGACTTACTTACAAGAGCCGCACACAGTCTGCTCTGATGGGTCTGGGATTCTCAGAGGGCGACCTGAAATTGCAGGTTTCCGTATTGAGCGGAGGTCAGAGATCAAAATTGCAGCTAACAAAGCTGCTGCTTTCTGATGCCAACCTGCTGCTCCTGGACGAGCCTACAAACCACCTTGATATTCAGTCGGTTGAGTGGCTCGAAAAATTCCTTAACGACTACCGCGGCGCATATATCGTAATTTCCCACGACCGTTATTTCCTGGATAAGGTCACGAACCGCACGATCGAACTTGAAAACTGCCACATTCGTGATTATAAGGGCAATTACACGCGATTCCTTGAGCTGAAAGCGGAGGATCTTGAACGCCGCCGCAAGGAATACGAAGCGAAGATGCGCGAGATAGGCAGGATCGAGGGAATTATCGACCAGCAGAAACGCTGGAATCAGGCGCACAATTACGTGACCATCGCAAGCAAGCAGAAACAGATCGACCGCATAGCCTCTGACCTTGAGAAGCCCGAGGATGCTCCGGATTCGCTGCATTTCAGCTTTAAAAGCGCCGATGGCTGCGGAAACGACGTGTTCGAAGCCCACGATATTGCGCTGAGTTTTGACGGCAAACGGCTGTTCCGCAATGTAAATATCGACATTAAAAAGGGTGAGCGCGTGTTCCTCATCGGCGCAAACGGCTGCGGAAAAACCTCGCTGTTCAAAATTTTTACGGGGCAGTACACTCCGGATTTCGGAAGTTTCAAGTACGGCTCCCGCGTTCAGTACGGATATTTCGACCAGGCACAGGCGGGTCTGACTGACAGCAAAACTGCGATTGACGAGCTTTGGGACGCGTATCCGCGCATGACCGAAACTCAGGTTCGTACCGCGCTGGGTTCCTTCCTGTTCCGCGGCGACGACGTGTTCAAGCATGTGTCGGAACTTTCCGGCGGCGAGCGTGCGCGAATCGCGATACTGAAACTAATGCTTTCTGGAGCTAATATGCTGCTCCTCGATGAGCCTACGAACCACCTTGACATTTCAAGCTGCGAAGCGCTCGAGAATGCGCTTTTAAACTACGACGGCACACTGTTTGTGATCTCCCACGACCGCTACCTGATCAATAAACTTGCCGACCGAATATACTACCTCACGCCAGATGGCGTCAAGGAGTACCGCGGTTCCTATGACGCGTACACGCTTGCGGCTGAAAATGCAGCACAGGTACGCCAGGAGGAGAAACCGGCGAAGCAGGAGAAGGTCAATGATTACAAGCTGAAAAAGGAGCGAGACAGCGAGCGCCGAAAGTTAAACACAAAGGTAACGCGCGCTGAAGCAGAGATAGAGGAGCTGGACAGCCTGATCGAGCAGAAAACCAACGAACTTTCCGGGCTGACTGACTACCAGAAGGCGATGGAGCTTTCCAACGAGATCGAGGAACTGCGTACCCGCCAGGAGCAGGCAATGCAGACCTGGGAGGAAGCCTCCCTTGCACTGGAGGAGTTTGACAAATGACGAAGCAGATCAGGGAATACCTTGAGTACCTCCGGCTGTTCCTGGACGGGGAGCACAGTCGTGAGGAATACGTGCAGGAGATGAAGCGTCTTCATGTGCGCATAGGCTTTTTCTCGCATGAGCGCCTGGTTCATATGTTTATCATGCTTGCCTTCGCGATTTTCTTTCTGATGACGCTTTTCATGGCGCTGATTCAAGGAAGCATTGGAATTTACGTCCTTGCGTTGCTGTTCCTTGTGCTTCTTATTCCGTATATCAAGCATTACTATTTCCTTGAAAACTCGGTGCAGAAGATGTACCTGATCTACAATAAGCTTGAGCAGCTTTCAGGAGGGAAAGATGAACTTTGATCTGGTGCCGCGGAGATACCGCGTTACTGATGAGCAGATCGACGACGGAGATTTCCAGGCGATAGTAACGCCGCTCTGGTGGGAAGTGAGTATTTACGACGGGGAAACCGAAATGTACGACTCGCTTGACCGTTTCACAGACCCGCAAAAATATGTCTGGGCTATTCAGTGGTATTATTCAGAAGTGGAAAACGGCGGTCACGACCAGTTTTTCTATAACGATACCGGAATCGTCTGGGAACTTGCGCTCGAAGGACTCCGCGTAATAGGCTGCAGCACGTTTGCTGCTATCCTGGAGGAAGCTGTGCAGAGAATAGGCGGTTATCCATCAAAGGACCGCGAGGCACGCTGGCATGAAATGTCCATGCACAATGCGGATTTTTCAGACCTCGACATGAAGTTCTACGACCGTGAGCACGAGCTTGAACAGTACTTGAGGGATTACGTCCGGCGCAACAGGGAATATCTCATTTTCGATGGGATTGTACACTTCCCAGAGGACTACGCCCCAGACGAATACGAATTCGATGAATAAAACAAATCCCCTGACTAAATCAGGGGATCGTTATTTTAACAGATCAGGGAGCATTGCTGCTCCCTGGAATTTTTATTCTGTGATGAACTTATCGACTTCGCCCGCAAGCGTGCTTGCTAGTGCGGAAAGTTCCTCGCTGGAGGCTGCGCTCTCTTCTGCGGTCGCAGTTGTGGAGTGCATTCCGGCTTCAATGTGGGAGATGCCCTCGGTGATGTCGCCGACCGCCGACTGCTGTTCAGCTGCTGCTTCAGTGATTGCCTGCATCTCGTCGGAGATCTTGCTGATACCGTTTACAATGCTGTTCATGGCTGTGTGTGCACTGTCTGCAAGCTGAGTACCCTTTTCTACCGCCGTCAGGGAAGCGTTGATAAGACTAGTTGTATTCTGTGCAGCTTCTGCGCTCTTTGCCGCGAGGTTTCCAACTTCGTCAGCAACAACTGCGAATCCCTTGCCGGCTTCACCCGCTCTGGCTGCTTCAATAGAAGCGTTAAGCGCAAGAATGTTGGTCTGGAATGCAATGTCTTCGATAGTCTTGATTATGTTCTTGATGGAAGCAGATTTCTCCTTGATGTTCTCAACTGCTTCAAGAAGCTGCTTCATCAGCTCGCCGCCCTCCTGGGCGCTGCTGTTTGCTTCCTGTGAGAGTGCAGCGACATTCGCGGACGCATTTGCGGTATTATCTGCCTTTTCCTGAATAGCGCTGATTGTAACTGATATCTTGTCAACTGCTTCTGCAACCTTTACTGCGGTTTCGGAAAGGCTTGCAGAGCCTTCTGCCACCTGGCTGGAGCCGGACTGGATATTGCCTACGCTGTTCTTTACCGCAGTCATCGCTGAGTTGAGAGCTGAGGATATAGTATTAAGGGAGGAACCGATTGTAACGAAATCGCCCTTATAATTAATATCGGAGGATACCGTAAGATCGCCGTCGGCAAGCGGCTCAAGAACGTCGCGGATATCATGAATATAGGTGCGAAGGGTCTCGACTGTGCTGTAAAGCGACTGCTCAAGCACAAGCGTTTCATCGGAGGGTGCTTCTACAGTGAAGGGTGTTGTAACGTCGCCTTCAGAGAGAAGTCTCAGACGTTCGCTGGTTTTAACAATGGGTTCAGATATATTCTTGGCAACATTGTTAGAAATGAACACTCCAATAGTGATAAGTGCAAGGCAGACAGCAAGACCAATGCCGATGTCAAGCAGTACGCTTGCAATGATCTGATCGTAGTTACCGCTTACTGCGATAGTCCAGCCATCAGTACCATCAATAGGCATGTAATAAGCGAGCATAGTGTTGCTTCCGTTGGAGTAGGTGATCGTTCCCTCACTGTCTGACAGCATAGCTTCCGCGAGCGCCTTGTCACCTGGTACATCGCTTTCAAGATAGTTTACCATGTTCATTACAAGAGAAGTATCAGACGCTGCAATTACCTGACCATTCCTGTCAAGAACAATGATATTGCTTCCGTTACCCATGTCGATTTTGTCAAGACCGTTAGAGAACATGGTGGAATCAAGTCCGCCGTATATAACATACTTCATTCCGCTGTATTTGGTCGGGGCAGCCATCATTGTAGTTACCGATCCGTCCGTCTTGCGTATAACAGGCGGTGATATCGCGATCTGATCCTCATTATACGCTTTCTGGAAATACTCGCGGTCAGAAATATCAGTACCGTTGTATGTAGTACCATCGTGATATGCAATTGAGTAATCCTTGAAAAGCGCAGTCTTGGCGAGTGTTTCAAGGTTCTTCTGGCGCTCAACGAGAGGAATCATCTGGTTAAGAACTTCCTGGTTTCCGCCGGCTGACTGAAGCTCAAGCGAAAGGGAATTAATGGTGTTGGAGATGACTTCGCCGTAGGACTGAGCAAGTGCTTTTGTCTGGTTCTCGTAGCTTGTCACGTATGCAGATGTCAAAAAAAAGCTCATGACAATCATGAGTGAAACAATACACAGTGTAACACTCAGTACAGAAAGCCGGAGTATCCTGTACTTGATCTTTGTTGTGCGGGGTTTCTTCACCTTCGGAGCTGCTGCATTTGCAGCAGGCTTTACAGCCTTGACTTTCGGTGTCTTTGGTGCTTTAAAAGTTTTCGGGGTTTTTGTTTTCATAATATTCCCTCCAGGTTGTCGGCGAAGAATACGTTTGCCATGTTCCGCCTTATATTATGTATACATTATACCATATAATTTTAAAAAAATCAACAATATTTTGAGAAAATGCTCCGATTGTTTTGTCAAAAATAACACGCTTTATTATAAATCGTTTTCACGATTTGCCATATATTAAGCATATAATTGTGATATGTTAAAATATACAAAAACGTTATTTGTGATATAGATAGAATGTTGAACCCGCTGAAAATGCAGAAAAAAGCGGCATACCAGATATTTTGAAATTGACTTAAAGCGAGAAAAGTAGTAGAATTAGTTTGCTGATTAAGAATCGGCTGTCACGTCCTGCACGTCGGCGTCGTTTGTGGAGATGGGTTCGTCTTTTTCCAGAATCACCGTGCTGAGGTCAATGTCGTCGTAGGTAATGCTCGACCAGCCCTTTGCGCTGAACATGCTGACTGTAAAGCTGTCAACATCGCGCCGCCAGCCGTTTTCATCAGGGATCCACAGATTCAGTACGACCATATCACCTTCAATTATCTTGAATTCGACCCCAGCCAGCTTGACTCCGGTCTTGTCCTCGTAGTATTTTCTCGCAAGCTGCGACAGGCGGCGGGCAGGGTAGAACGTGAAATTATCCGCTGAAACCCCGCTGAGGTAGGTCAATTCGTCCTGGGTTCCGAGAAATGTCATGTGAATAATGACAGTATCGTGATCGGTTCGTTCAAGTTCCGCCTGATATGGAGTCAGCTCCTCGCCAACGTACATTGTCATGCTGTCGCCGTTAATCGAGTAGGTGAAATCCACTCCCTCGGCGTCAGCCATGGGAATAAGCTTCCCGTGCAGACCGTCTGTGTTAAATATGTAGAAGTTTCCAGTATCGTCGGTGTACTCGGACGTGTAAACGCCTGGTGTGAAGTAGTCGGAAGGCTGTATGTTCAACCCCTTGAGCGGCTCCGCAGGGGAAAGCTCCTGCTCGTCAGGGGTGGGCTCCATCGTGCCGTTGAACGGTACTTCAACGGTTTCTTCGGCTGTTGGCATGTTCACGTGTTCCTCAGTGCCTGGCTGAACTTCTGAAAACTCATTGTTCATGCTGCATGAGCAAAGAAATAACAGCGGAAGGACTGAAAGCGGTTTGAATTTCATTGAAAACGCTCCTATTCGGAAATGATATGAATATAGTCTATCATATTTTGATTATAAAGTCAATCTGAAATCTGACTTTGTGCGACATGGTTCCCCTTGACCCTATGTTCCAGAAAATGTATAATCAATATGAATACAAACTCATGGACAGGGGGGAATACATATGGGAGCAGCAGGGGTAATGCTACTTGCAGCGGGGCTTTCAATGGACGCATTCGCGGTGTCGGTGTGCAAGGGGCTGTCGCTCGGGAAGATCAGGCTGAAGGATATGTTCATTGTAGGAGCGTGGTTCGGGATTTTTCAGGCGGTAATGCCGCTTATCGGTTTTCTTCTGGGGACTACGCTTTCGAGATTCGTTCAGGAAGTAGATCACTGGATAGCCTGCGGACTTCTTGTGCTGATTGGCGGAAACATGGTTCGCGAGGCGCTCAGCAGGGAAGAGGAGGAGCTTCCTCCGCCGTCGCTTGATCCGAAGAGCATGTTTCTTCCGGCGCTTGCTACCAGCATTGACGCACTAGCGGTCGGCGTGACGTTCGCGTTCCTGGACGCGCCGGTCGGGATTTGCGCGGCAGTTATAGGCGCAGTAACATTTACGATGTCTGCGGCGGGTGTTAAACTCGGCAGCGTGTGGGGCGCGAAATATAAATCAAAGGCAGAGCTTGCCGGAGGTATCACGCTTGTAATACTGGGACTGAAAATACTGGCAGAGGGTCTTGGCTGGATCTGAGCCGTTAATATAAAGAACAAAAGAACACAGGAGATAAAAAATGAAGTACATAAGACAATTTGGAATAATTCTGCTGATAACATTTATCGGCGAGATAATGCACGAGCTAATCCCGATACCGGTACCCGCGGGTATATACGGTATCGTTCTGCTTTTCACCGGGCTGAAAACCGGAATAGTCCCGCTGTCCGAGGTCAAGGACGCTTCCAAGTTCCTGATACAGATAATGCCGCTGATGTTCATTCCGGCGGCGGTGGGACTTATTGACACATGGGAAGTGCTTTCTCCTTCCTGGCTGCAGTTCGTGATCGTTACCGTTGTAACTACCGTAGTGGTAATGGCGGTTTCCGGACTTGCAACACAGGCAGTGATCAGACTTCGCAGTAGAAAGGCGGAAAACAAATGAGTGAGTTTCTTTCAAATTCGGCATATTTCGGCGTACTTGTCAGCCTTGTGAGTTACTGGCTTGGAGCAATACTGAAAAAGAAATTCAAGTCCCCGCTGATAAATCCGCTGCTTATTTCAATAGTTCTGACTATACCAGCTCTGCTGCTTCTTCACATCGACTACAGCACCTACTACGAGGGCGCAAAGTACCTTGCATGGCTGCTTACTCCGGCTACGGTCGCGCTTGCAGTTCCGCTGTACGAGCAGTTCGAGCTGCTGAAACACAATGCGGCAGCGGTCATCGTCGGGATTCTCGCAGGCGTTCTCTCGAGCCTTGGCTCGGTTCTGGGACTTGCGGCGCTGTTCGGATTTTCGCACGAGGAATACATCACATTCCTGCCGAAGTCGATAACCACCGCGATCGGCATGGGAGTTTCAGAGGAGCTGGGCGGGATTGTATCCATCACGGCAGGAGTAATAATCATCACCGGCGTGCTCGGAAATATTCTTGCCGAAGTAGTGCTGAAAGTGTTCAGGATAACCGAACCGGTAGCCAAGGGCATAGCGCTAGGAACCTCGGCGCACGCGATAGGCACGGCAAAAGCGATGGAGCTCGGCGAGGCAGAAGGCGCAATGAGCAGTCTTTCAATTGCAGTCTCCGGTATAATTACGGTTGCCGGAGCGGCGCTTTTCGCAAACCTCTATTAATTAAAAAGCGGCTGATGAATTCAGCCGCTTATATTTTTTATCCTGCTGCGCTTTCGAGCTTCTGTTCGAATTCCTTAACCGGAAGCGGTCTGTCGAAATAAAAACCCTGCGCAAGGTAGCACTTGCAGTCCTTGAGCAGCTTTACCTGCTCGGCGGTTTCGACGCCTTCCACGATGCATTCCAGACCAAGATCCTGCGACATCGTAATGATATGCCGAAGCATTTTTACCTTAGAGGGATCATTGTCCTCTTCTTCCTGGGTAGGAAGGAAGCTCTTGTCAATTTTCAGGACATTCCATGGCATCTCACGGATAAGGTTCAGCGATGAGTAACCAACACCGAAATCGTCCACGGAAGTGCTGATGTCCTGCTCCCTGAGACCGTAAACTATCTTCTTCAGTTCCTTATAGTCTACGTCCGTGGTAGTTTCAGTCAGTTCGATTTCAATGAAGTGGTGCGGAACTTTGTACTTATCAATGATCCTGAGGATAGACTCAAGCAGATCCTCGTCCCCGAGGTGAAGCCTTGAAAGATTTACCGAAACCTTCACAGCCTCGCGGCCCTCGTCGAGCCAGCGTCGGATATCGCGGCAGACATGATCCAGCATGTAGAAATCCAGCGTGCATATCGCCTTGCTGCCTTCAAGAACAGGGATAAACTCGCCAGGCGAAATAACCTTTCCGTTTCTGAACCATCTGCATAGTGCTTCAGCGCCGGCAAGCTGATAGTTGTTAAGCTGCGTTTTCGGCTGATAAAACACCTTGAATTCCTCGTTCTCAATTGCGCTCGGGAACATCATTTCGATTTCTTTTACATGTGTCTGGTGCTGCATTATCTCATCATCGTAGAACAGGAAGGGCCGCTTGTAAACGCTCTTGGCAAGCTGGTAAGCAGTGCTGATCCTGTCCATGACATCAGTTGCGCTTTCAGTGGCCTCGGGTATCATATAATAGCCCGCTGTGGTGGTAACGGTGACAGCTTCTTCGTCATTGAATGTAATCGGCATTCCGGAGAGGTAGTTCTTTATTATATTAAGGTTGTCCTTTTTGAACAGTACGACAAAGTTGTCTCCGCCGACTCTGCAAATGCATTCCTCGTATAGAATTTTCTCCTGTATGCCATGTATGAACTGCTTCATGATGTTGGTCGCGCAGTCCCTGCCGAAGCGGTCATTGATGGAGGAAAAATGCTTGATATTAAAATAAACGCCGCCAAATTCCCCGATCCGTCCCTGCCTGATGAGATTTTTGACGGTTGCAAGGAAGAAGGTAAGGGGATAGACCATCAAATCGTTGTCAAACATTGAAAGATCTTTTGCAATAGTGGAGGCATAACTGCGGTCGCAGAACGTGTAAATAAGCTTTTCAAAGGCTTCAATCTGCTGAACTTCCTCGTCTGACCAGTCTTGGCCGGATTTACTCTGCATAAAACTGTAGTTCGCTTTACATGCGCGCACGTTGTTTTCAGTAAATTTCAGAACCCGTGTACTATCAGCATTCCCGTCGTCATAATATATGTGCGGAGCGCTTTTGATTATCGCGGAGTCGCATGTTGAGTCAAAAACGGCGGACGATATACGGGATATTCTCAGGAATTTGCATATTGGCTCCAGTATCTTATTGAATGCGGGGTCGCGGTACTGTTCTATCTTCTCCCCTTCGATGATAAACTCATTAAGAAGCCTTGAATAAGCTTTGTAATCAAATATCATCAGGAAGCACCTCCCTCTATCTTCAGTTGCGGAATTGTAAACTCAATAGTTACACTGCCGCCGCTTCGGAATATATCAAAAGTCCCGGACATAGCACGAATCTGTGTTCTGACGATACTGAGCGCAAGCTCTGACATCGTTTCCGCGTAGTATTCCTCGTCGGAAGTAATGATATTCCTGATTTTGTCTATCTGTTCATCGGATAATTCCGCACTTTCACTGCAAAGCTGGATCTTGAGCATTTCAGCATAACCACGCTTATAGGACGAAATACCCAGCTGCAGCGACTTGCCGCCGTTTTCGGTGAACAATGCTGCAAATTTATCAATCAGCTGACAAATTCCGCCTGCGTCGCCGAGCAGTATCTCAGGAATTTTCTGTTCAATTTCAAGCGAAATCGAAGCGGAGTCCGCTTTCTGGTTAAGGCTGTCCGTGATGGCTGAGAAAACTTTGCGTGGAGCGTATTCTTCCTCGCTCATTCTGAATCGTCTGCCGATCATCTGGAGGTAGGCAATAGAATCACGAATCATCTCAGAAGCGCCGGCTCCGCGGCTGGTAATCATTTCTAGAGCACGCTTCATCTCGTCCGGGTCGCCCGAGTCCAGAGCTTCTTTTGCAGTGTCCATGTAATCAAGCGTAATGCTTGTCATATCCGAGGTGAGGCTCATTATGTAGTCGGACTGCGACCGCGCCGCAAGTTCCATGCTCTTGCTGTTTTCAATTTCGGAGCAGTTATGCAGCGCCATCGACGACAGAGCCTTCGATATATCGAAAAGCAGTTTTGCCGAGCGTTCAACATTACTGCGCGGCATACGCTTAATTGCGCTCAGCGATTCAATATACGCATCAGGATCAATGCCGTATTCTAACGCCTTTCTCCGGCAGAAATCTGCGTCTGGCTCGTCAGTGAGCACCTGACCTCCAACGAAGCAGCCTATCATCTTTCCGTTCAGCATGATAGGCGCGGAAAAATCCACAAGCCCGGAGTGACACGTGTAAACCGAGGGCAGCCCGGTTTCCATAGCCTGGGCAGCTCCCATTTTATCGCAGTTGAAGCAGTTCTTGCACCCTGCTTCTGTGATTCGTATAAGGTCGGTGCAGAAATGGGTAAAATTGCTTCCAGCAGTAACAGGAACTCCCTCAGCGTCCGTAGTGATTGACGCCATGCCGGAATACTCCGAAAATGCGTCCTGAATCTGCTGGAGTATATTCGGTTTAATGAGTTCTGTCAATGTGTAGTTCTGCACTCGAAACCGCCTCCTTAGCCGTCTGTTATTCTGCTCGTATGATTCCATTTAAACCATCTAAAATTATTGTATCATTTTTAACTCTTTTTGTCAAGCAAAGTTGATGTAAAAAACAATTCTTAAAATTAATTAAGAAGATGTAATACTTCGTCTTTTTTCATAAAAATACGCAAAAGCCCTTGTAATTTCGACGTTGTTGTGATAAAATAAAAATATATGAGATCAATTAAAGGCGGTGAAAACATGAGCGCTGACCCGGGGTCGTACCAAACGCACCTATATATCCGAATTGGACTGGAAAATAAACAGCACCGGGGCGGCAGCTACAGAGCATTCCGGGCTGTATCATGCGTGTAAAAGCAGGCAAAAGGAAGTGCTTCAATTGGTCAAATATTACAGAAACATAGAAAATCATCTCTGCGAGATAGAAAAAGCCGAAGCGGGCTGCTGGATATCGGTAATCAACCCGACTGAAACGGAAATTTCCGACCTTGAGGATGATCTCGGAATTGACAGAGACTATGTACGCGCCGCCCTCGATGAGGAAGAGCCGTCACGAATCGAAGCCGACGACGGAGTTACGCTGATAGTCGTTGATTACCCAGTCGCCGAGACCGACAACAACCCCGACCGTACGCTTCTGTATTCAACAACGCCTATGTCAATTATCATCACTGATAAGAATGTCGTGACAGTAAGCGCGAAGGAGAATTCCGTTGTGGAGGACATCTCAAAGGGCGTTGTGAAGGGGATACAGACAAATCTCAAGACGCGTTTCGTATTCACGATACTGCTTCGTATCGCGGCAAGATATTTGCAGTACCTGAAACAGATCGACAAGATACAGAGTTACGTTGAAGGCACTCTGCACAAATCAATGCACAATAAGGGACTTATCCAGCTTCTCGGGCTGGAAAAGTCGCTGGTCTTTTTCTCGACATCGCTCAAAGCAAACGAGGCTGTGCTTGAGAAGCTGATGCGAGGCAGGTACATCAAGCTGTACGAGGAAGACCAGGACCTCCTGGACGATGTGCTTATAGAGGTCCGTCAGGCGATAGAGATGACGAATATCTATTCAAACATTCTCAGCACCACGATGGATACATTTGCAAGTATAATCTCGAACAATCTGAACATTGTCATGAAGCGCATGACAACACTGACGATAATCATTGCAGTGCCTACCATAGTTTTCAGCTTCTACGGCATGAACCTCGGGGAAGCCGCAAACGGACTTCCGCTTGCAAACATATGGTTCCCGCTGCTGTTGAGCGCGGTTCTTGCAGTCGGCGTGGGATTCATCATTAATATAACTCAGAAATTCAAATAAAAAAAGCCGGGCTGTGAAGTCCGGCTTTTGATATGCGGGTGCGAATCACTCGAAGGAATCTTCCTCGTCTCTTGCGTTGAACAGCTCAACCAGCTTCTGCATTTCTTCCTCGGTCATGGAAATGCCCTTGCTCATGCGGGTGTGATCTGCGTTCCAGTCGCGGATATCGTATTTGGGCTCGCGCTCGTTCCAGCTAACTAGATTCAGCTCGCGGGTCCAACCCTTTGCGTTTTCGGAGATTACTCCGAGTTCCTTTGTGATCTCAAATGTGATTTCAGCCATTTCAGTTCTCCTTGTCTGTATTTTTCGGGTGCTTCGGCTCCCGTTTCTTTTTGATCCTGGTTTCGTCCGCGACTACGATCTGGTCGTAAACCGCGTAATATTTCGGCGGAATAAGCTTGTTGAGGTGCAGCTTCCCGAAAAACCACCGTTCAAAGCTGATTTTTTCGTAAACGTCGTTCAGATAAGTGTTGATGTGGTTTCGGTCGCCGCTGTTTTGGTCGAGGAAGTCGTGAAGCTTTGACGGCGGTTCATATGTCACAACAAAATCCACTTTGTTCTCGGCTTCCGCGAGATTCCGCAGACCTTCCTCAAGCTCATGCTCGGACGGTATTTCGCGCTTCCACCAGTTTTCGCCTTCGATGAGGTCGACCATATCGTCGCTCTGACCTCCGCCGAAAGCAAAAACCGTTTTTTCAGCGATGTTAAAAACTTGTCCGCGCATCAGCTGCCGGAGCCTTCCGGAGATCGGACGCGTTTTTCCTCCGCACCATTCCTCTACGGGATAGGATTCCAGCAGGTCGTAGTTATCATGCGAGCCTTCCACGAACAGCACATTGTATGGAAGCTTCCCGATTTTCTTCAGTATCTTCCGTTCAGCCTGTGTGCCTTCCCAGATAAATCCGAAATCCCCGCATACAATCAGCGCGTCGTTCTTTTTAAGCTTCCGGAGCAACGGTGACTTGAATCGAGAGAAATCGCCGTGGATATCTCCGGTTATGTAAATCATATGATCCCCCCACGCAGCCGAATAATTAAAATTCGGTTACAATTTGAAAAAAGCCCTTTACAATCAGCCAGAGATTATGTATAATAATAAGTAGCTTACGAAGAGCAGGCAGGTAATTTCCAGTTTACTTCTGGATTTGTAAAGTAAAAAACCGCCTTTATATATAATAACTCATTACAGGAGATTTGTCTATATGCGAAAAGTAAAAATTTTTTCAGTATTTATGTCAATAATTTTACTATGCAGCACATTGTTGCCGTCTGTCAGCGTTTCTGCGGCTTTTACGCCTAAGTTTGCACTGCACAGCGAGGGCGTGTACATGGTAAATCTCGATACAGATATCGTCATTGTATCAAAAAATGCTGACAAGAAGCTGACTCCGGCCTCCACGACCAAAATCATGACCGCTCTGGTTGCTTTGGAGAACATCAAGGATTTCAACGCGAAAGTCGTTGTTAACTCTACGGCTACGGACGAGTTCTGGAGCGGCAACCCGAACTACGAAGGTCCGTCGACCGCCGATATACGTTCCGGTCAGGAAAACGTCACCTACTGGGACTGTCTCTACGCTCTGATGGTGTGCTCGGCGTGTGAAGCGGGAAACATTCTTGCTGTGAACATTGCGGGAAGCATTCCGGACTTTGTTGCGATGATGAACGCCAAGGCCGCAGAAATAGGCTGCACCGGAACTCATTTCGCCAATACGCACGGTCTGTATTCCGAGGATAATTACACAACAGCAAGAGACTTGTACCTCATCACGCGCTATGCGATGGATAATTACCCGGGGTTCATGACGATTTGCAGCACAACTGACTACAAAATGCCTGCGAATTCCGCAAACCCCGACGGTTACACGATTCATACGACAAACCACCTTATGGTCGACGGAAGCTACTATTATGAAGGCGTGGAAGGCGTCAAGACCGGAAGCATCAACGAATACTACGAATACAAGGACGGCGCCTGGGACACCGCAAACGCGAAAAAGGGAAGCATGGCGCTGGTTACTACCTGTAAGAAAAAGGGAAGCGACGGCAGAGGCTACCGCTATATGATAGTCACCCTTGGTGCGCCGTACTACGACGAAAACGGCGACAAATCCAACTATTCCTTTAAAGACCACATCGCGCTCTATGACTGGGCGTTCAGCGAGTTCGTATACACCAACATCGTGAAAATGAACGAGCAGGTGACTCAGGTTGACGTAAAGCACGGCAAGGACGTTGACAAGGTGGGAATTTGCGCCGCCGAGGATTATTACACCCTGCTCGAAAAGAGCCTGAACAAGACAACCGTTTCCCAGAATGTCAAGCTGTATTCCGAGAGAGTACCGATACAGGCTCCGCAGAACAAGGGATACGAGGTCGGCGAGCTTGAACTCAAGCTGAACGACGAAACCCTCGCTACAGTCAAGCTGATTACAGAATCCGACCTGGAGCTTGATACGAATGCATTTTATATGGAGAAGATAGGTCAGGTCGTTGCGAATCCGCTGTTCAAGTGGCTTTGCGTGCTTGTCGGAGTTGAACTGGTGCTGTTGATAGTAACGCACTATATGAAGCAGTCGTTCCGCCGGAAGGTCGAAGCTATGAACCGCCGCCGCAGGATCAGCATGAATTCTCCGAAGAAGAGGAAATACTAATGAATATCAATATCATAGCAATGGGGAAGCTCAAGGAATCCTGGTACAGGGAAGCCTGCGCGGAGTACATGAAAAGGCTCGGAGCATACGTTTCTCCGAAGGTCATTGAGCCAAGCCCGGTTGACTTGCCGCAGAAGCCGTCACAGGCTCAGATTGACGCAGCGCTCCGCCAGGAGGCCGCAAAGATACGCGAGCAGATAAAGCCCGGAAGCTTCACGGTAGCGATGTGTATTGAGGGCAAGACCATCTCCAGCGAGCAGCTTGCGCAGAAGCTTGAAACAGCGGCGGGGCAGGGGTTCAGTACGGTGAACTTCCTTGTGGGGAGCTCCTTCGGGCTGGACGAGGAACTGAAAAAGCAGGCCGACCTGCGGCTTTCCATGTCGCCGATGACCTTCCCGCATTCCTTGGCGCGGGTAATGCTTATGGAACAAGTCTACCGCGCTTATTCAATACTGAACAACGGAAAATATCACAAATAAGGAGCATATTATGGATATCACATTAAAGAGCGGGGAAGTCTCCGCGAAGATCGTTTCAAAGGGAGCCGAACTGAAATCTCTCACAGTCGGCAAGCGCGAGCTGATGTGGAGCGCAGATCCGGCGTTCTGGGGTAAGACCTCCCCGCTGCTTTTCCCGATGATAGGCACGTTAAAGGACGGCAAAACGACCATCAACGGCAAGGAGTACAAAATCACTAAGCACGGCTTCGCCCGCGATCTGGAGTTCACTCCGGAGGACTTCAATGGCAGTAGCGCGATGTTTTCGCTGACCCAGAATGATTACACAAAGGCAATGTATCCGTTCGATTTTAAGTTCACGGTTAGATACACGCTGAAAGCTGACGGAATTACCGTTACATACCGTGTACGCAATGACAGCGACGCTGAAATGCCGTTCTGCATAGGAGCTCACCCCGCGTTTGCAACTCCCGGCGACATGAACGGGTACCGCTTACAGTTCCTCAGACCGGAAACAGCCGCAGTTCCTAATTATAACCTTGAAACCGGGCTCCACGAGGAGCATAACCGCCGTGAACTGATGAAGGATTCGACGGATCTCCGGCTTTCGCACGAGATGTTCTATGAGGACGTATGCTACTTTGATAAGGTGGCATCGCGGCAGGTTGAACTGCTCAACAGCGAAAATATCGGCGTTCGCGTCGACTACCCGGATTTCACAAGCCTTGGCGTATGGCAGGCGAAGGACGCTCCGTTCCTTTGCATTGAGCCATGGTGCGGTTCCGCGGACTTCGACGACTGCTCTGGCGTATTTGCTGAGAAACGCGGAATCGAAATACTCGCTCCAGGTGTCGAAAAGACATTCACTTATGCAATCACGGCAGTTGAACATAAAGCGAAAGTATAAAAACTATCCTCCCGCGCAAACGGGAGGATTTTTATAATGTAAACAGCCGCCCGTAAAAGGCGGCTGTATGTATCAGATATGCTCGTCAAGGTACTGAATAAGCTGACCAATCTGGGGCTTTGAGAACTGACCGTCAGCCCCGACGCTTTCGCCCTTAATTCTCATCTGCTCATTGATAAGAGAAGAGAACAGGTAAACAGGAATCGCCTTGAGTATCGGGTCGTCCTTGATCATCTTAGTGAGGTGATGGCCGTCCATCTTAGGCATTTCGATATCGCTTATAACACAGGATATCTGATCGAGGATATTTCCGCCGAGTTCCCTATGGCCGTTGACGTAATCCCATGCGTCCTTACCGTTGTCGAAATGAACAACATTCTTGTAACCGGCTTCGTGCAGGGTATTTACAATCAGCGTGTTCAGGAACGGGGAGTCCTCAGCGATAACGATGTGCTTATCTGACTTATCTCCACCTACTGCATTGACGCCGGAGGTGTCGAGCGCTGCGGAAGGATCCATGTCAGAAACGATCTTCTCAAAGTCGAGAATAAGCACGATACGATCCTTGAACTTTGCTATACCGGTGGCGATGTTGTTCTGACCGTCTCCGGACATTGCCGGCGGCTTCTCGATGTCCTCCCAGGAGATACGCTGAATACCCTTAACAGAAGAAACGTGGAAACCGACGTCTTTTGAGTTAAAGTGACAGATGATCAGCAGGTCATGCTCCGGGTCGGGGCTTTCTTTATGCAGGATAGTGTGAAGATTTATCACAGAGATAACCTTGTCTCTGGGAGTGAAAACGCCCTCAAAGGCAGGGTGTGAATCAGGCACGGGAACCATCGGCTGATAGTTCATGATCTCGGTTACTTTAGCGATGTTAATGCCGAAGCTCTGCTCACCGACCATGAATTCCAGCACCTCAAGTTCATTGGTGCCGCTTTCTAAGAGTATATTGCTTTCCATGACGTACTCTCCTTTTCAATTGCTTATATCTATATTATACAACACATTACAAAAAAAATCAATACATTTTATGATTTTTTTGCAAATTAATATTTCGGGTGAATATCTGCTCTTCGTTTTGCGACTTTTTTGAGCCAGAAGAACACCAGAACCAGCAGAGCAAGGAGCACGACAAGTCTCAGGATCAGCGAGAACACATCGAATGGAGCGACAGTAAGCGCATAAAGCCTGCCGATTGCGTCCCGGAAATACAGCGTTCCCTTGTCAGAAGCGCAGAACGCTCCGCTGGTGTAGTCCTCCATCTGGGCAAGGATTGCGACGGTTGGCTCCGACTTTTCGTCCATATCCTGAACACAGTAGACCGCCCATTTATCCTCGCGCTTTGCCACGGTGTAAATATACGGACCGTTTCCGTAATGCACCTGCGGAGTGCAGCCGCCCTTTATATCAGTAATAATATAGGAGATTTCCATATTAAGGTTATCCAGAATATAGAAGCCATCGGCAGTCGGAACGTAGAGCCGTCCGTTCCAGGACACCGGGGAAACCGGAGATTTTCCGACTTCGCACCATGTCAGGGTGTCCTCCTCAAGGGTTCCATCAGGATTAAGCCGGAGTTTTCCGGCGTTTCCGTCCTCAGTGGAGAAGAAAACCGCGTATTCAGTGGCGAACGGCGCTCCTGAAATTGCTTTGCCCAGCGGGATAACATTAGACATGTCCTGCTTGTAGTGGTGGGTGTAAAGCTCGTCCCCACAGCCCCATATCAGCCAGTCGCCTTGAAGCGCTGCGGAAGTTGGCTGATTTTCCATTTTGACAGACCACACAGTTTCTAGACCGTCAGAGCCGAGGTCAACGCACATGAACTCGTAGTCGCCGTCAAGCTTTACTGCGAAATATCCAAGCCCGTCATTAATCGAGCAGTCCGAGGCAATTTCACCGTCAAGACTGCGCGAGCGGAGGGTCGTCATGCTCTCGGTGTCAATATAAGAAACGCCCCGTTCGGTGGGCTGGAGCAGCTTCTTCTCAGAAATTGCGCCGCTGAAGCTGGTTGAGCAGTTCTGCGGAAGCTCTACTGAAGCCGTTTCTGAGCCGTCAGCCTCGCTTATTGCAAGAAGTTTGTCAGATGTCGGGAGAAACACCATTTCTCCGCTCGGAACGGGAATTCCGCAGTTTTCGCGCTTGACGCCGCCGCCCCACTGTATCTGCGTATACTTATTGTCGTGCGGGGCGGGGGAAGCGCTTATGCGTCCCTTCTCATCGCTGAATCCGCTGCTCTGTGCGAATGCTGTTGTGCCTGTCAGTACAACGACGATAGCCGCTGCCGCTGAAAAGATCTGTTTTTTCGTAATATCACCTCATAAGAAAATTGCTTTCTGCCTGCTGAATGAATACAGCGCAAGCCGGACTTCTCCGTTTCTGCACTCGCTCATCAGCATGGGCAGTATTTTTTTATATAGTTCAAGCTGTTTTGCATATGCCGGAAGCTCCAGCTCAAGGTTTCCGGCGCTGTCAGTTTTGTAGTCCACGATAACCACCGTGTCCCCCTTTACAAACAGCATATCGACTCGACCCTGTATCATGGTGCTTCCGGAAGCACCGGGGAACACATCGGAAGCCGGGATCTCGGCGAATATTTCGTACTCGCGCTCGATTTTATCAGCGGCGAGCATATCCCTCCCGAGCGGTCCGCAGAAAAACGCCGTGATTTTCTGAGCTATCTCCGGGAGCCTTCCGCTTTGTACAAAGAAGGATTCCTCCGGCTTCAGCCGCTGCTCGTCAACGAGTCTCTCGACCGCGTTTTCAACCGCCGCGTACATATCTGTCTCACTGTAGCCGCACCGCAGCGCCTCAAGCGGAAACAGTTCCATTATATGGTGGAACGTATTTCCCATGAGAAGCCCGCTTATTTTTATACCGCCCGCCTTGTCCGGCGTCAGGAACACCGGCTTGTTAAGCTGGATATCACCCTTATCTGGTGTCGGGTCGTCAATGTGGGCAAGCTCGGTGACGCTGAATCTGCTGTGAAGCGTAGTTTCATACTCGAACGGATATTTTACCGCAAGATTTCTGCTGATAATCTCTGCTGTTTCCTCATCAGCGGCACCGTCCTCCGGAAGCTCCGCAAGAAGCTGCTCTGGCTCGGGAAGGCGCTCGTTGACTACGCTCACGCGGATACCCGCCGTATTGTAAAACACCGGATTCCCAGCGGAAGGGTCGTCGCTGCCGTATCTCATCATTGAGCTGAGTATCATTTTGATGTAGGATTTCTGCGAAAGCGCGAATTCCGGTGAGAATACATCGGTTCGGCATTCAGCGGCTTCCTTTTCGGAGCACTGCCCGATCATGACGAGCTTTTCGCGGGCGCGGGTCATTGCAACGTAAAGCAGTCGGAGCTCTTCGCCGTACTGCGTGCAGTTCAGCGAGGCGTTCGCGCCGTTGAAGCTGATAGTAGGAGTTCTCAGGCGCTTTTCTATATCTGTGTGTTTCAGACCTATTCCGGTTCGTCGGTCGATCGCCACGGAGCCTTTCTCCTCATGCACCGAAGAACCCAGACCAGCCATAATAACTATCGGCATTTCCAGCCCCTTTGAAGCGTGGAACGTCATTATTTTTACTGCGTCCGCCGCTTCCTGCGGGACTACAGCCTCCTCCAGTTTCCCGGAGTTTTCACGAACTGCGTCGGTGTATCTCAGGAAGTCGTTGAGCGTACCTCCGCCGGAGGACTCGAAATCTGCTGTGTATTTTAACAGCAGCCTGATGTTGGCGAGTTTCCTGTCGCCGCGCTCATACGTGGAGATGACCGAGAAAAAATCGGTATCGTCGTATATTCTTCGTATAAGCCGCTCAATGGAGTTATTAGCCGCAAATGTCCTGAATTCACTGAAATGTTCCATGAATCTGCGGCACTTTTCGTCCGGCTGTCTTGTTATTCCGCGATTCCTGAGCAGCTCCAGAACTGTGGACGCCTTGTCGGTAAGGACGGGCTGAGCAAGTTCGCTGCCACCCGCCGAAGCGATACAGCAGAACAGCGACTGTCCTGCAAAGCAGTCGTAGAGCGCATTCAGCCTGATTCCGGAATCGTCCAGCTCGTCGATGTCGTAGCCGAGTATTCCGAGCCTTGCAAGGGATAGTTCCTCCGCAGTAATGCCGTAAAGCGGCGACATCATTACAGTGAGGGCTTCCTCGTCAAGCTGTGGATTGTCGATCACTTTGAGATAGCTTAATATCAGGTTTATCTCATCTGCTGAAAGATAGTTTCCGCCGTCGGAGGAAACCGGAATGCCGAGTTTTTCAAGCTCAGACTTATAATCCGCAATGTGGGTTTTGTTACGCAGAAGTATTGCAAAGTCTCCCCAGGTGCAGGGTCTGACAGAGTTCGAGTCCTTCCGTACCGGGAATTGTTCCACCGCCATTTTTCTTATCAGCGAAGCCGTAAACCGAGCCTCTGCGACTGGGTTCGTTGCTTCAAGCACGATTTCATCAGAGGTTTCATCTTCGCTGCCGCCTGTGCCGGGCTTTTCGCGCTTCCGGAAATCCAGAAGGTACATTTCAGTTGAGTAGTCGGAGCCGGAGGAGTTTTCCGGGTACTTCGCGCCGGCCGCAAGCTGATTGTTGTCGGAGTAATCGACCTCGCCGTATTTGCGGGTCATCAGCCCTTCAAACATCGCATTTACTACGCTGATTATATTTTCGCGGCTGCGGAAATTCCTGTTAAGCGGGAGCGTTTCAAATTCGCTGTCAGGAGCGCAGCAGTTCGCCATGATCTCGGGATTTCCCCCGCGGAACGCATAGATCGCCTGCTTGACGTCGCCGACAAAGAACAGATTTTTCTCGTCCCGTGAGATGAGCCGGAAAATCTCGAATTGCAGGTCGTTGGTATCCTGGAACTCGTCGATGATGATACACTGATACCGATCGGCGAGGGTCTGCCGCAGTGGACAGCCTTCCTCCCGGAGCTTTTCGTAAAGCAAACGCTCGCAGTCCGAGAAATCCACAACGCCGGCTTTGCGTTTCAGCGCGGTGTATTCCACGGTCATTCGCTCGACTACCATAACTATGGCGCAAATCGCCGCCTGCTGCTGGAGCAGAAAGGAGCGTACGTCGTCCTCGCGATAGCCGCAGCTTTCCTTGAATTTAGGCAGCTCCTTCTTGAGCCTGCCGCGGATAACGTCCACGGAGGCTTTAAGCTGCTCGTAGAACGGATCCTTCTTCGGCGTTCCTTTTCGGCTGAACGATGCAAAATCAAACGCCGGAACGCTGTTCACAAATTCGGCAAAGTGGGAAATACGCGGCTGCCTGTCCCTGGGGAAAGCATCGTCGAAAGCCGCTGTGACAGCGTTTACAAGCTCATTGTCCTTTTCGAAAACCTCCTGGAACTTCCATGCGTAGCTTTCATCAGCGGTGGCAACCAGCGCCGAATATCTGCACATCACCGACTGAAAAACGATACACTGCCTGCGCAGTACGTCGATTATTCCGGGGAGAAACCGCTCCTCAAGGGTTTCTATGCTGCTGAAAGCGCGTACGCTTCCCTCAAGCCAGCCGGAGCTGTCCGCGAGCGAGGTGGTTTTCATGTATATGTCGTTGACGGCGTCGCGAAGCGCGTCGTCCTTGCTGTACGAAAATGATTTCAGGAGCTGTTCGCGCGCCATTTTTCCCAGGTTATCCGGCGGCGTACCGTTCGTAACTCCGCCATGAGCTGCGAAATATTCCGGGAATTTCTCGTCGAATTCCGCCGAGTACAGGAACTCCATAGCGTTGTCAAGGGCGGTCTGCTGCATGATTTTGCCCTTGCTTTCCTCAACTATCGTGAAATTCACCGGGAGGTCGAACATCTCTGCGTTGTCCTTTAATACGGAAAGGCAGAATGAGTTGATCGTGCTTACAACGGAGCTTCTGAATTTAATAAGCTGCTCCCGCGGGATTGCGTTTTCACCGGAGTTCCTGGAGGCTTCGTCGATCGCACGGGTCATTCTGGTGCGGAATTCGTCCGCCGCGTTGCGGGTAAATGTCATTACAGCGAACTTATCGGCGCTGACCGGAGGAATATCCGCAGCTTCATTTCCGTGGATAAGCCTGACCACGCGCTCTACCAGCAGGGCGGTCTTGCCGCTTCCCGCCGCCGCGGATACGCATGCAGAGCTGTCTGACGGATAGTTTATTGCGGATTCCTGCTCGTCAGTCCATTTTATTTCGGTTGCCATCGAACCTCACCTCACTTTATCTCGCCGATGAACCAGCTTTCCTCCGGCTCATCGCTCGTTTTTTTAGATTTTCCCTTTTTCACGCCGGACGTTTTGGGTTCGTCAGGCTTCGTTTCTGAAACTGCGGGATTATTCTCAAAAGCAGTCGCCTCTGGATTTTCTGCGCCCTTTTTTGCGGCTTTCTTTTTCTTTGAAATACCCAGCTTGCGTTCCGTTATCTCCTCGTCGACAACAACGCCGTGGAGATCCTGATTACCGCACACCGCCTTGTACCTGCAATACATGCAGGATTTCTGCTGACCTGCCTTGCCTTCCTCCGTGTAGATTGTGGGTACTGCCTGGATATCGCCTTTGTAAAGCCGTTTCAGTACATTTTCGGTCTGCTCGAGTATTTCCTTACGGAGCTTTTCGAACTGCGCCGGAGTAGGCTGAGCGTCGTCCTTCGGCATGAGTTTCTTTGCGTTGACCGAGTCAGCCGGAGCCGCTACAGCCCTGGCGTACCTTTCGGCAAACTGTTCCATTTCCATGCGCGTGTCTTCATCTGCAACACACATGTCGCTCGGAAGGTGCCCGTTTGCGAGCAACGCAAGCAGACCGGATTCCGTAGGGGAGGCCTCCGTCATTTTTGCCGTGAGGTAGCTCACGCCGCCGGGGTAAACGTTCGGATTAGCGTCGCAAAGTGCAATGAGGTAAACCAGCATCTGCGTATTAACGCCGTACATCGCGTTCGACAGCTTGAAGGAATGCCCGCCCGTCTTGTAGTCCACGATTCTGATATACTCGTTTCCGCCTTCGCTGCGGAACATATCCGCCCGGTCGACAATACCGGTAATAGCGACGGTCAGACGGTCATTGAGCTTTATTCTGAGCGGCGGGATAGAAAGCTCCGTTGTCTTGAGCGGAAGAACCCTGAGCGCCTCAGATTCGTTATCTTCGTCGGAAACCTGCGTGATATCGTCGAAAGTTAGCTGTTCAGACGTATCACCGCCGGTGATATCGGGCAGTTCAGCCTTGTTGCCGTCCTTGAATTGCAGTTCAAACAGCACCGGACGGTAACGCCTGCTCTTGAATTCGTTCTGCAAGAGCACCAGCATATCGGCGCAGGACACGGAAAGTCCGCTGTACATATAGTTGAACGCCTGGGTTCTGTACGCGCTTCCGCCGAGATTCTCGTCTGCGTACTGCTGGAGGTACTTTACGGCGATTTCGGTAAGCTCCTCACGTGAAAGCGCAAAGTATTTATCCATTTTGGTGCAGTACTCGGAGAGCGTTTTCTCTAGGACATAGTGAACCGCGCTTCCCACATCGGAGTTTCCGGTGTTCAATGTGCGGCGCTCCTTTATTTTCAGTCCGAATTGACAGAAGTACTCGAATCTGCATTTGTTAAGCTTTTCAAGCTTGGTAGCGGACACCTTCGCCGAGCGGAACAGTTTTTCCGAGGTTTCTGGCGAAAGCCTGTGGCGGTATATCGATGGGCGTTCCGTAACGAGCATGTCGAGCTTTTCAGCGTACGCAGAATCTCCGGAAAGCTCCAGCGCCCTTTTCAGCGTGCTCCGGCGGTCGCCGGAGGTTGTGCCGAAAAGGGAAGCGTACCTTCCGCGCAGAGCGTTCCGCGAGCGGCAGTAGAATTCGTCCCCGAACTGCGCCGGGTCGGCGGCGTTTTCCTCGCGTATCTGCGGGAACAATCCAAGCAGCTCCGTGACTGCTTCGGAAGGCGCAAGCGCAGAGCAGGCAGTATTGAGCAGCGGATAGGTAATATAAAGAAGGTCTGTTGCGAGGGTCAGCGCCCTGTAAGCCTGGTACCTGCTGCTGTGATAGAGTTCGTCCTGACGGAGTGCGATTTTCAGCCCGCTGTCGCCGAGAAGCTCCGCTTCGTAATTGGAAAACAGTCCGTAGCTTGAGCTGTCGTCCGGGAACAGTCCGTAATTTGCACCGGCAATAAACACTGCTTTTATGCCGTCCGCGCGGGTGCGCCCGGTATCGCCTACTATAACGCAGTCCGCTACCTGCGGAGGTCTAGCCAGAGTTGTTTCAGCGCAGATATCGCGGAACAGCGCATAGTACTCCGCCGGAGATATCTCAGTTTTTCCAAGCGCGGAGTGCATAGCCTCAAATATTCCGACAAGTATGTCCCAGAGCGTTCTACAGCTGTCATCACCGGAAAGCACGGCGTTTTCAATGCCTGCCTCGGTAAAAAGGAAACTGCAAATCGTTTCCGTAAACCATGCGCCGGTGCATTCGTGCTGCTTTTTCTTCGCAAGAACCGTATTGCGGAGCTCAAGGAGAGGAACAACGGCAGCCTGCCGTACCTCCTCAGCCTGAACAGCCTGCTCTGAATCCGCCTTGTTCATTTTATCGGTTATGAACTCCTGCCTGAGCTGATCTCCGTGGAGCTGCCATTTAAAAATATACCCGTCAAAGCAGTCGATGTCGGCAAAAGAGAGCGCCCGGAAACCCTCGCCGTCCCTCACCCGCAGAAAGCTGCTGCGCACATAGCTGAGAAGATTCTCAGCGGAAGGCTCGTCAAGCGCCCTGAGCATTGATAGAACAAGGTTAGTAAGAGGCGCATTAAGAATTACTTCCGGAATATCGCAGAACATGGGAATTCCGTATTTTGAAAAAGCGCTTTCAACCGGCGAACGGTATTCGGAAGGATTAGAACAAAGCACGGCGATGTCGCTGAATCTCAGCCCTTCGTCGGAAGTGAGCCGCTTTATTTCCGCGGCAATAAAATCCATTTCGCAGTAGATATCGTCAGCGCGGATTATCCTCACGCTGCTCATATCTGCTTCAGGGTCGGGGCTTTCGCCGTAGACCAGCTCCGAAGCGCGCTTTATTCCCGGTGACATATGGCGCGAGTTTTCGAAGTCAGGCTCCGAAATGCCATCGCCGCCGGAAAGCGCGTCGATATCCGCAAGCACGGTGCGGAATATGTCACGGGGATCGTTTTTGTCGCATACGAACGCAAAACAGCAGAGTTCCGCACGCTCCGCAGCAGCTTTCAGGAGCATTCGCTGGCTTCCTGAAAAGGTGTTGAAGCCGTCGACAAAGATGTTCATGCCTTCAAAATAAGGATTCTGCGAAGCAAGAACAGCGGCGCGCATTGTGACGTCGAGTTTGTCGGTATAGTTCTGGGACAGCATCTGGTCATACTCCAGATAAAGCGCGTATATATCCTTGATTTTTTCAAGCAGGGAAGGGCTTGCGAGCGTGAAATTTTCCTCTTCGAGGGAATCTCCGAGCTTTGTGCAGTCGATTCCGGCGGTTTTGAACAGGGAAACCGTTTTTACCATCTTCGAAGCGAATCCGGGCTTTCGGGCGATCTTCCCGAGCACGTTGAGCTGAACTCCGCGGTTTCGCACGGCGTTGTACATAATGACCGCCTTTGTGATGTCGTCAGCCGGTGGTTTCTCAACTGTGAATTTTGTCACGATATCGTCCGACAGTCTCGCTATAGTCAGAACTCGGACATTAGGGAACAGCTCGGTTCTGCCATGCTCGGAACATTTCCGGAAAAGAGCCTTCTCGGTTTCAAAAACAAACTGGTCGGGAACGACAATCGCGGCGTTTTTCCCATCGGCTGCGATCTGATATATGCGTTCGTAAAGCCTTCCGGTGACATCGGAACACGCAGTTCCTGTAAGCATTTCTGTCATTTCTGTTCCTTTCCTCCGCGAATTGAGTAAACGTAATAGCGGTTCTGCTCGCCGACTTTCTCAATAATACCGGCGGCTCTCAGCACCTCAAGCCTGAGCGAGCTGTACGGCTCCTTCGCAGCCGCGCAGAAGTCCTTTTTAGTGAACTGTTCCTGAAGTCCCTCCGGAAGCCAGACTTTCAGTCCCTCGGGAAGCTGTATCCTGATTTCTTCCACAAGTTCAAGAGGTATGCGGGTTATTGTGCATTTTTTCTTTGCTGAGCGGCTTCGAAGCTCCGGCTTTTTGCTGTTCGGGCATATTACACGTTTTTCTGTTTTCAGCTTAGCAATTATGATGGTTATGCGGTCGTTTGAGAGATGATCCCTCATCGAATACAGCTCCTCGTACAGCCTGAGCCGCTGATTCACGTTCCGGAATTTTGTTTCTTCGATCACTTCTCCGGTCTGACCGTCGATGTAGACCGTGCGGGTGGAAACCTCCACCGGGTGAACGACGTTCACCCGTGCTGCCTGCGTGAAATCCGCCAGCTTGCCGCGAAGTGCGTACAGCTTCCGGGTCTGTATTTCGAATATTCCCTCGTCGGAAACAGCGTCGGCAAAGTACTTCCCAATACGAATCTCCTGCGAATCCGAAAAAGGAACATAATAGTTTTTCAAGACTGCGTGAATGAGCTTTTCATTCTGAGTACCCACTGAGCCGTGAAGCCCTCTGTCCCTGGTCAATGCGGCGCTCAGAGCCTGCGAAAACCTGTCCTTGTCGGTCAGAACAGGCTGGGTCTCTGATATATCAGCAGAATGTCCGGTTTCCGCGGCTATGTATCGCGCAACAGCGCCCTCCGAGCTGCTTCCTATAACCTTATCCGCGTGTTTCTTCAGCTCCGGACATGCATTAGATACGGCAATGCCAACATCTGCCGCGCGTATCATTGAGAGGTCGTTATTATTGTCGCCGAAACAAACGAGCCGTTCTGCGTGTGTAAGCTCCATTACCTGGAGAAGCGCGCTTGCCTTGCTTGCGTTTTTGCTGAAGATTTCGTACCATATCTCATCTTTATTGTATGTATCCGGCATGAGATTTACTGCAAATCCGTTTTCTCGGCTGAATACGCTGTCAAGCTCTGCAACGTCAATAATCGGATTCAGAAGCGTAAAATAGAAGACCGTGCCCTGGAAAAGCTCCTCCCTGGTTTTCACCGGGCGCAGACGTTTGTCGCCCTGCCTAGTGCTCACGTAACCGTAAACGTCCTCAAGGCGGCTTTCAAGATAGCTGACGCGCTCCCTGCCGTCTATATAGGAGTACACCAGCGGAGCAATATCCATTTTATTGAAATAATCAATTGCGATTTTGCAGGAAAACGGAGTAAATACGTTCTCTACAATGTGCCTTCCGTCACGCGGGTCAATGACAAAAACCCCGTTGAAGGTCACAGCGGGGCAGTTGAGATGGAGCTTTGTCAGCAGCGGGGAAGCGCTGGAAAAAGAACGCGCCGTAGCGTAAGTGAAAAGCACCCCGTCTGAAACAAGGCCGTTCAGAATCTCAGCAGTTTCATCGGAAATGCTTTTGTCAGGTCGCAGCAGCGTTCCGTCAAGGTCGGTGGCGTAAAGGGTCATTCTGTATCTCCGAATTCAGTCTTTTATATCAACAAATCTGTGGTCGAGCATGTATTCACGAAGCTCTGCAAGCGTCGGCAGACCTGCGTTGTCGCTGGCGTTCTGTATCTGCATGCTGCCAACGGCGTTAGCGCGTACAACCGCTTCACCAAGCGGAATTTCCTCGCAGATGCCGCTGATGAGGCCCGCGGCGAATCCGTCGCCCGCGCCTGCGGTGTCGACTACCTCGTCAGCCGCAAATGTCGGAGCGGTTCCGCATTCGACCGCGCTCTTGTAGAACGCACCCTGCTTTCCAAGCTTGACTACCACCTTTCTGGTGCCGCGCGAGATGTAGTAGTCCGCGATCTCCTCCGGGCCGGTTAGACCGCAGAGGGTCTCGGCTTCCTTTAAGCTGGGCAGGAATACGTCGGCGGACTGTGCAAACTCATTGAGGAGCGCGATGGTTTCCGGGGAATTATCCCAGAGCTGACAGCGGAGATTCGGGTCGAAAACAACGGTTATCTCATTTTCGTGCGCGCGTTTCACAAGTCGTCTTGCAGCGGCGGCGGCAGAATCCGAAATAGACGGGAAAATACCCGTAAAATGTACGGCGATGATATCCGAAAGGTCAAGCGCGTCAACGTCCGCTTCGCAGAGGAACGAAGCGGCGGAATCCTGGCGGAAATAGTAGATCTCGTGCTTGCCGGGTTCCGTTTTGTTCTTCATCATTGCGCCGGTAAGATGAGCCGGGTCGGTGATGATAAGGTCGTCCGCGATACCGTTTTCATTCATGAATCTGCGAATTCGCACCGCTCTCGGGTCGCTGCCGAGGCGCGTCATGAACCTGGGACACAGTCCGAGCCTTGCAAGCCCGACTGCTACGTTCATCTCCGCACCGGAAACGCTGGCGCGGAAGTGCGTTACATCGGAAAGCGCGCCCTCTTCCTCGGCGAGCAGAAGCTCCATAGGTTCACCTATCAGCAGTACCTTATCCATTCTAGTGACCTCTCTTTATCTTATTTCCGTATTTTCCCCTTGAAAAGCAAAAAAATATGCTAATTACATTATATCAGATTTTTAGGATAAATCAAGGCATTTATGCAGACAATTAAAGATTTTTTTGTTATTTGCGAAACGTCAGACAGTTCCGCCAACCCTAACCTTATAAATTGAAGCGTTTAAATTAAGGTCACCTCTAAAAACCTTGTATGATTGAAAATGTGTATAGCACACCGCCTGCTTCTTTCAACGAGCGAAATTTCTGA
>DQFX01000019.1:0-4526 GCA_003531585.1 Oscillospiraceae bacterium
GTCCCCCTTGACTCCCGATTTGGGGTTGCAGTAAGCGGAACACTTGCCGCTAAATTCTAGTTTTCCGTCCTCTCACTTTCAGCACATTAAAACCCTATGCAAAGTGCGCACCGCAATTACAAAATTTCCCTATCTTCCAATTACGACTGTAATTATACTGATATCGTCCTCCCTTCCGTTTTCAGCGCTGCGGGCGGCGTGAGCTATCCGCTCTGAAAGCTCCTGCGGACCGCCTTTAGCGGGAAGTTCCCTGGAAAGCTCCCTTGACAGCCACTCCTCATCGAGGAAAGCACCATCGGTGGTCATCACCACAATATCCCCCGCCGTAACGTGGAACTTCTGAGCAGGTACTGTGACGCTCCCTCCGGAGCCTATCGGCTGTGAGGAAAGCACCGCCCGGGACATTCTATCGCCGCTCTTTATATAGGTCGCGGCGGCGCCTGCCTTGTAGATGACCGCCTCGCCGGAATTCAGGTCTATCCGGCAGATATCAAGCGTTGCAAAGCTCTCGTCCGCAGATTTCACCATAAGCGAAGTATTGACCGTCTCAAGCACGGCGCTGAGCGATATCCCGCTCTTTATCAGCCGCGAGGTCAGGCTGCACGCTAATGCGGAGTCGATACGCGCTCTGCTGCCGCTGCCCATTCCGTCTGACAGCACCACATACAGCGCCCCGGAGGGGTCTGTGAAGCTGTCGCAGCAATCGCCGCAGACCCGGTTTTTTCCACGGCATAGCTGGCATACTCCCACCTCGGCGGACATTGCCGCCCGCTGCGAAGCGGTCACTCTTACCCTGCCGCCGCTTGTGCTGACTTCCGGGAGGTCAAGCTCCCTGCCGAGTGCGCGTATCAGCAGCTCCCCGAGGTATTCCCTGTCGGAATTCAGCGATCCGCTGCCGTATGCCTCCAGGCGCAGCCTTCCGCCCTTTGCAAATGTTACGAATGCCGACGTTTCAGTAAGCCCGCATTCCTGCAAGACTTTCTCGGCGCGGCGCTCGGCGGTGCGGCTTCCTGCGCGGAGCTTACCGGCGGCGCCTCCCATATCGCGGAGTATCTCCCCAAAAGCGCCCAGCTGCTCCGAAAACAGCCGCCGAAGCTCCTTGATGTGCTTCTGTTCGCCGGATTCCCTGAGATACTGCTCGTATGCGCGGCGAACCCCCGCGATCACTCCGGGGCGGTTGACGCACTCTGCGGCTGCAAGCGGATTCATGGACTGCTCGGATATCTCGCCGCCGGTCCGGAGCTGCTTTACAAGCCGCTCAAATTCACCGTGGAACAGCTCGTATTTCTGACCCCAGCATATCATATTGTTCGGACAGCAGCGGCAGGCTCTGTCGGCGGCGTTGTCTGCTACCTGTATCAGGCTCGCAGAGTACCTACGCTCCAGCGTATCTGCGGCGGCTTCAAGCCCGGTATTGACTCCCTCCACCGCTCCGGCGGCGAAGTTAAGGCGTTCCCTGAGCACCCTTGCCGCGGGAATATCAGTGCGTTCCGCTTCTGCTCCTGAGATAAACTTCGCCGGAATAAGCACGAACGCTGTCCCTCCGGCGGCAAGCTCGGCGAAAATGCTCCAGGAGCCTTCCATAACTGCACCGGCGAGTATTCCGGTGCATCCGAAAAACAGGTACCCGACAGCACGCGTTATGCGCCCGTATCTGCTCAGAAAGCAGCTCGTCACCGCCGCCAGCGCGATCACTCCGACTCCCGGCATGTTCGTACCGCCGGAAATGCACAGACCGCAAACTGCCGGGATACCCAGAACGGCGCCCTGTACGCCTTTGCGCTCTGTAGCGGCAAGCAGCAGGAATCCTGCAAGCAGCCTGCCGACGTTACAGAATGGGAGCTCCAGTCCGCCGAGGCTCATGAAGGCTATGCCAGCTGCAACGGCTCCAAGGGCGCAGTCGCCGGGGTCGGAGATATCGAACCCGCGTACGGACGCGCGGTCGTAAAGCAGCAGGACGCACGCCGCGAATATTCCGGCAGTGAAAGCGGAGATTATCCCGCTCAGCAGCGCCGACGGCGAGGTGTATTCCGCGCACGCCGGGAAAAACGCCGCAGCCGCGGCAAGCAGTCCCTGGATCACGCACTTTATTCTGACGTTTCTCACCTGTGGAATAAGACGTCCTGCAAGTACTATTGCAAGACCGCCTATTCCTATGTAGCCGCCGGGGAATCCCTTCAGCAGCGCTCCGACTATTCCGCCGGCGTATATCCATATTCCATTTGCGGCGGTGACTCCCGCTGCCAGCGCAGACGCTCCAACGCTTCCGCCGCCGGAGCTTACCTCCATCAGCAGACCTGCCGCCGCCCAGGCTCCCCCCGCAAGTATGCTGCCCGTTTTCGTTTTTGCTGTCCTACTGCTGAGAACAACAGCCTTCTCTGTCATGTCTGAGCTTCCTTTCGCATATTATCCCCTATGTTCGGGCAGTCAACGTCCGCAGTCCCATGTCCCGATGCCTCACGGGGGCGACGGACGTTCCCTGTGCCTCGCAGGTTTATTTTACCATATAATGTAAGCAATAACTGTCGCAAGCGGGAGGCAATTTATGTATTCTTATAATTTTATAGGTATTTTGAACTCAGATAAGGAAAAATACAAAAAGGTTTTGACAAAACGGAGGTTTTATGATACAATAGATTAGGAATTCTGTTTTGTGCAGATGAATATAATTTGAAAGGTATACTGAAATGAGCAACATCAATTTTGAAGCCGCACTTAAATACATCGACCTCGGCAGCTATGACAAGGCTGTTGAAAAGCTGAAACTCGCCATTGATGAAGAAAGCAGCAAAGACAATGATACCCGTGCAACAGAATATCACTGCGTCCTCGGCGAGCTTTACGCACAGCTCGGCAAGGAAGATGAGGCGCGTGAAGAATTCACACAGGTTATCCAATTTGCCGACGAAAACAGCACGCTCGATACTCAGCGTTCAATCGCTCAGACTTATATCAACGCCTTTGAGGGTCTCCTTCCTCCTATCCCTTCAGCAAACACTGAGCCTGCAAATCGTCCCGGAGATGTCCCGCTTGTTCCCAAGCCCGTACAGAACAAGGGCTTCATCAGCAGGCAGATGAACAAGAAGCACAGATGACCTCCGGCTGAAAGGCAGTAAAATGGAAAGACGCGACAAGACTAACTACTACCTGGACATATCCCAGACTGTCGCAGAGAGGGGGACCTGTCTGCGGCGGAATTTCGGCGCTATCCTTGTGAAAAACGACGAGATAATCGCCACCGGCTACAACGGCGCCCCGCGCGGGCGGAAAAACTGCTCGGACATAGGCGAATGCATGCGCGAAAAGCTCGGCGTACCGAAGGGTCAGCGCTATGAGCTGTGCAGAAGCGTCCATGCGGAGGCAAACTGCATCATCAGCGCTTCAAGGCATGATATGATAGGTTCCGCGCTGTACCTCGCCTGTCTTGACGCAAAGACCGGTCAGCTTTACGGCGATGTAGAGCCGTGCTCCATGTGCAAGCGCCAGATAATCAACGCAGGTATCGAAACTGTTTATATCCGGGTCACATCGTCTGATTACAGGGTTATCCACGTCAGCGACTGGGTGGCTAACGATGAGAGCCTCACCGGCAGCGAGGGCTACTGATGGAGCTTACAAATATCGGAGTAATAAAGGATCTTTTCGAGCGGCACGGTTTTTCGTTCACGAAATCCCTTGGTCAGAACTTCCTGGTAAATCCTGCGGTCTGCCCGAAAATAGCGGAGCTTGGCGGCGCAAAGGCGGGAGTCTGCGCGCTTGAGATAGGCACCGGAGTGGGCGTCCTCACAAAGGAGCTTGCGGAGCGCTGCGAAAAGGTCATTGCGGTGGAGATAGACACCTCACTGAAACCTATCCTTGAGGAAACGCTTGCGGACTACGACAATGTTGAGATAGTTTTCGCAGACGTCATGGAAACCGACCTCGCCGCGCTTCTCGCTGAGAAAGCGCCGGGAATGGAGGTTGTAGTCTGCGCGAATCTGCCGTACTACATCACTTCGCCGGTTATAATGCGCGTGCTGGAAAGCCGCCTGCCAGTATCTGCAATGACAGTCATGGTGCAGAAGGAAGCCGCTGACCGTATCTGCGCGAAGCCCGGCACCCGCGACTGCGGCGCGATATCCTGTGCGGTATCGTACTACAGCGAGCCGAAGCTGCTGTTCAAGGTCGGCAGGGGGAGCTTCATGCCCTCTCCGAATGTGGACAGCGCGGTTATCCGGCTGGACGTTAAACCTGATCATGGCAGACCCGCAGAATGGGAACGGCTGATGTTCCGGATAATCAGGGCTTCATTCTCACAGCGCAGGAAACAGATCGCGAATCCGCTTTCAGGAGAACTCCACATAGCAAAGCAGGAACTCGCGGAACTCATGACCTCCTGCGGAATAAAGCCGACGGCGCGCGCAGAGGAACTCACCCTCGACGATTTCTCCGAACTTACTGACGCAGTGTCAGACTATAATAAAAATGGGCTGTGAACCAACAGCCCATTTGCTATAAGGTAACCTCTAAAAACCTCCTTCACGGCA
>DQFX01000019.1:4770-24347 GCA_003531585.1 Oscillospiraceae bacterium
AGTATTCCTGCGGTTTGACGCCTAGCATCTGATATAAGTCATGTACGAAATCTGCTCGTGTCCCGGTTTTTAGAGGTTTCCATAAATAAATCCGCCAGACACGAAGGTGAAAGGCGGATTTATTTATCTCATGATCTTTGAAAGCCTGTCGCGAAGCACGACCGTGATAACTGTAGCGCAGATTATCTTGATGGTATCTCCGATAAGGAACGGAACCACGCAGGAAGCCAGGGCCACTTCAAGAGTAACGCCGCGCGCGATAATGAACCAGATGGTTCCGAGAGCATAGAGCACAACAGTGCCTGCTATCATGCCAACCGGGATAGCCCAGGCGCCGTTAACAAACGGATTTTTGGACGCGTTCTTCTTATAGAAAAGATCTACGAACAGACCGCTGATGAGCGCGCAGGGTATGTATCCCACGATATAGCCGCCGGTAACTCCGAACAGCTTTGCAAAGCCGCCTGCGCCGCCACTGAACACCGGAAGTCCTACCGCGCCGAGCAGCACGTATATCAGCACTGCAATGGTGCCCTTCTTCCAGCCGAGCAGGCTTCCTGCCAGGTATACCGCGAAGGTTGCCAGGGATACGGGAACCAGTCCTGGCATCGGAACGCTCCAGGGAGCCGCTACACAGATGAGCGCCGCCATTACTGCGATGAATGCCATGTTTCTTACGGTGAAGAATTTCGCTGTTTTAACTGCGCCTGCACCGTTCTGATCGATTGTTTCTTTCATTGTTTACTTTCTCCTGTCTTTTTGGTTTACAATAAAGCCTTGTCTATTATATCACAGTATTGTAAACTTGTCAAGTAGTTTCGGTTTACAATTTTGATTTTCTCAGATAAAATCCAGCGAGCTGCTCCACTGCGCCGTTTATATCGTAGCCAGCCTCCGCGACCTCGGCGGCTGCGTTCTTGTTTCTGAGACCAGCGCAGCAGATGGCGGCGCACGCCCAGTCCTCCGGCTTCCCAAGCGGCAGGAGCTGCGCTGTTCCGGTTATTCGCGCTTCCGGAGTGACCTTATTTGAAAACAGGCAGTGAAGTCCCGAACACTGAGCCTCCACGCCGACCACCGGCAGACCCTCGTAATTCGACGGCAGCAGGAAGCAGTCAAACGCGCTGTAAAGGCGGTCGGCGTCGCTGCGCTGCCCGGTGAACACCACTCTGTCGGATATCCCTGCGGCTATGACCCGCGCCTTTATCAGCTCCATGTCCTCGCCGGTGCCGGTCATTATAAGCACGCTGTTTTTGCGCTGTTTCAGTATCTCACGGAATATATCGACGAGAAATCCCTGATTCTTCTGCGGGCAGAATCTTCCGATATGCCCGAAAACCGTTGCGCCCTGTGGAATTTTCAGCTCCTGGCGCACCTCGCGGCGCTTCTTTTCGCTGTAGCTGTATTTTTCCGTGTCGATGGCATTCGGCATTATACGGACCCGGCGGTGCTTCTGCACGGGGTCGTATTCCTCGGAAAGCGGCGCGGTGGCGCGGCTGCCGTACATCCACCTGGCCGCAAGCTGCGAACACGCGAAATAGTCGGTGGCATGCAGCTTCGCGAAGGGCTTGAAAAGGAATTTGGCAAGGTTGCGGTGCCATTCCCGGGCACCTCCGGAGGTGCTGTGATTATGGAGGATACGCGTCCTTACCCCCGCCTGCTTTCCGGTGAGCAGCGGCAGGAAAGACAGCGTGCTCAGGTGGCAGTGCATGATCTCGTATTTATTTTCGGAGAGCAGACGGCGCAGCGTACGGAGGTACTTCAGAGGGTGCCTGAAAGTCGGCAGCACGAACATTCTCCCGCCCATAGCCTTGATGTCCTCGACCGGCACAAACTTCGACCCCTTGAAAAAATAGAAATCAAACTGCACCTGCTCGCGGTCTATGGCGCGGTAGTAGTTCATCACGACCTGCTCCGCTCCGCCGCCGTTCATTTTTCCGAGTATCTGCGCGACTCTTATCATGCTCTTCCTCCCTAAAACAAAAGGGCGAATATCTCATCGCCCTGTGTATCTTTTTTACTGTCCCAGCTCGTATGCGCGCTTGGTGCAGGCCTCGCAGGCGTTCTTGACGTCTCCGGTGAGGTCGCCCTCGTACAGCTTGTCAAGACCCGCAAGCGTTGTTCCTCCGTGGGAGGATACCTGCTTTATCAGCTCGTCTACTGTCATTCCGGACTCGGTGAGCATTTTCGCCGAGCCGATAAGGCTCTGTGCGAACAGCCGCAGCGCGACGTCCTTGTCGATCCCAACGGAATCCGCATAATCCACGAATCCCTTGGCGTACAGATAAATGAACGCCGGGGAGCTTCCGTTGACAGCGATGATCTCCTTCATCTTGTCGGTGGGGATAACTTCGGTGATGCCGCAGCTTCCGATGACCTTGCGTGCAAACGCGAACTCATCTTCGGATACAGTTTCGTCGTGGGACATCGCAGAGGCTCCGCAGCCGAGCATCATGGGAGTGTTCGGCATAACGAGCACTACCTTTGCGTTCGGGATAGTACGCTCCCTGATGAACTCTGCGGAAATACCCGCGCAGATGGAAATGAACACGGTTTCAGGCTTAACGGAGTCTTTTATCTCCGCGAGGACTTCCCCGAGGTGCTGGGGCTTGACTGCCAGCAGGATAAAGTCGCACTTTTCCGCTATCTCGCGGGCGCTGCCTGCGGCGGTGGCTCCTACAAGGCGGAGGTCTGCGAGCTTTTCAGCGTTCGCGTCGTAAGCGAACACTGCGGTGTTGCCGAGCTTTCCCTCGATACCCTTGAGGATTGCGCCGCCCATGTTGCCGACGCCGATAAAACCTAGTTTTTTCATATTAGAGCCTTTCCCGGCGCCCGGCGCCGATTTTTATCAAGCGCCCTGCCTGTGCTTCTTGAAAACTGAGCGATACGCCGCCTTTATCGGGAACAGCGCCAGCAGCAGTATAAGCACCTCGACAGGGAGCATAGCCGCGTTCTTGATAACTCTTTCGCCGACCTTAATCCAGAATGTTTCCGGAACGATGCCGTAGCCCATTATCATCAGGAATAGCGTATTCATGAACACATTGCACACGAGATTTATCGTGAATTTCGCGCCGATTATACGGAACACCGACGGCAGATTAGCCTTCAGCCCGCCGAAGAACCCCTTAACCGAGGAAAGGTCGGGCTTTACAGGGTCGAAGCCGTACAGGAAAATGCCGTAGATAACGCCGCCGGTCACTTCAACCAGCGTGAACAGCGGTGAGAATCCCTGCTGCTGGTTGGAGATGAGATAACCGATAACGTCCGTAGCGACGCAGGAAAGCCCCGCCACGGTAGGACCGTAAAGCATTCCGATGGAAGCTATCGCAACGAACGCGAAGCCTATTTTCAGCGTAGGCATCGGCTGAATCGTCAGCGTTTTCAGAATGCATGCCAGCGCGATAAGAACCGCAGTTACCGCGATACAGCGGACGCTTTTCAGCTCCTGCGCGGATTTTTTGAAGCTGCCAAAGAAGTTAAGAAAAAAAGCCATGACCTTATCCTCCGTAACTTCGCCATATACAAACAGAATAAAGCCCCTGGCTCAATATTCGATTTATGTACAGCGAGATGCGAAGAACGTACCGCAGCCCGAAGGGCTTTCGTCCGCGCGGCAACTCTCCGTCCGCGCAGCACTTAACGCACGTTCTCCTACTCTGTGTTGTAGTTTATTTTCTGCGCCGCTCCGGACGCGGGTTTTATTATCAGAAGCTGATCTCGTTAGCGATATCGTAGAGACGCTTGTCAAAAGGCTTCTTCATGCTGAGCGCTTCCTGGATATCTACGTCGTAGATCTTGCCGTCCTTCATGCCAACAACGCGGTTGCCGATGCCCTTCTCGAGCAGCTCAACTGCATAGTAGCCCATCTCGGAAGCAACGACTCTGTCGCGTACTGTAGGGCTGCCGCCTCTCTGAACGTGACCCAGGATAGTAGCTCTGGACTCGATGCCGGTCTCCTCGTTGATACGCTTGGATATCTCCTCGGTGTGACCTACGCCCTCGGCAACGATGACGATGAACTGCTCCTTGCCGTTTGCGCGGGCGTTCTTTATCTTCTGGATAACGTCCTCGATATCGAATTCGATCTCAGGAACCAGGATAGCGGTAGCGCCGCATGCAACACCGGTGTTCAGTGCAATGTGACCTGCGTTTCTGCCCATTACTTCAACGACAGCGCAGCGCTCGTGGGAATGAGAAGTGTCGCGCAGCTTGTCAACAAGTTCCATAACGGTGTTCATTGCGGTGTCGTAGCCGATGGTGTACTCAGAGCACTGGATATCGTTGTCGATAGTTCCGGGCAGACCTACGCAGGGGATACCTGCCTTAGAAAGGTCAGCAGCGCCTCTGAAGGAGCCGTCGCCGCCGATAACCACGATGCCTGCGAAATTGTCTCTTACGCAGATATCCTTAGCTTTGAGGACATACTCCCACTCTCTGAATTCCTTGCAGCGTGCGGTGAAAATTTCTGTACCGCCGCGCTGGATTATATCAGCAACATCTCTGGTGGTGAGCTCGACCATATCGTTGTTGAGCAGACCGTTATAGCCGCGGCGAATGCCGACAACTCTGAAGCCCTTCTTGATAGCAGCTCTTGTAACTGCACGCACTGCGGCATTCATGCCGGGAGCGTCGCCGCCGCTTGTAAGTACGCCGATTGTCTTCTGCATTGTTAATTCTCTCCGTTTCTGGTATTATTAAAGCTGAGCCTTGCTCATATCCTATACGGTTATATTTTACTACAAAACAGCCGATATAGTCAAGGGCTTTTTCAAAATCCGACAGTTTATGTAACATAATAGTGCTTTTTCAACAAAAACGCAGAGCAAAACCAGTTGATAACTGTGCAAGATACGTCATCAGAGAATATTACCCGCCGTATAAATTTGGCGAGATATGCAAGAATAAAATTACACTGGACAAACTCCTGGAATCAGTATATAATGTATACAGGAGCAAGGCTCCGCAAAAAAGATATCAGCCTGAACGGAGGTAATAATATGGCTGTACTGACGATAACAAAGGACAATTTCAAGACCGAGGTAGTCGAGAGCGACAAGCCCGTGCTGCTGGATTTCTGGGCTTCCTGGTGCGCACCCTGCATGATGCAGTCCCCGATAGTGGACGAGCTCGCAGAGGAACACCCCGAGCTGAAGGTCGGCAAGGTGAACGTAGACGAACAGCCCCAGCTCGCAGCAGCGTTCGGAGTGGAGAGCATTCCTACGCTGGTGATCATTAAGGACGGCATAACCAAAGAGGTGCTGGTAGGTCTGCACCGCAAGGAACAGATCCTTGAACAGTTCAACTGACGAATAGACAAAACCGCCCCGGCCGTAACAGACCGGGGCGGTTTATTTTATCCTGTTCTCTGGGTACCGAAACGGATATAGTTGTACTCCTTCGAGATAGCGTCCCATGTGGGCGCGCCGACTACTCCGGAGACCGTCAGCCCGAAAAGCCGCTGGAATGTCCTCACAGCGTCCTCGGTCTGCTGACCGAAATATCCGCTGACTGGTATCTCGGGAATGTCGCGGTAGGTCCTGCCGATAAGATTCAGGTAGGTCTGGAGCGCCCGTACATCGTTGTTGCTCATGCCCGGCGTCAGGACATATCCGGGGTACAGCGCGGCAGTATTCCCGGCGTAGCCCTCGGGCAGCCCGTTAAGTATATCGTTGTAAATTTTCTGTATCAGGGTCCAGGTGGAGAAATCGACTATGCCGTCCGGATCCTGACCGTAAAACCGCTGGAACGCCTTTACCTGGTTCTCAGTTTCCGTTCCGAAAACTCCGTTTGCGGGGACGGTGGGTATCTCGGGATTGAAATACGAAATAACGTTGAGGAAGTACTGCAGATAGCTCACGAAAATCCCGTAATCACCGTTGCGGAGTTCCTCCGGGAATTCCTCCGCAACTTCGGAGGGTCTCAGCCCCTCGGAGGTCAGCTCTGCGAGATTCTTTACGGCTACGTAGATGTACTTTATCTGATACCAGGTCGCCTTGTTGACTATCCCGGTCTGCGGCAGCCCGAAAACTCCCTGGAACACCCTGACCGCTTCGGCGGTGGACTCCCGGTAGAATCCGTTCGTGGGGATTATCTTTGGTATCGCGGGGTAGTTGTCGGAGATGCGGTTGAGTTCGGTCTGAATGGTGCGTACCTCGTTGCCGGAGCTTCCGAACCCGAAGGGAGTTCCGGGATAGCTGCCGATGAACGGCTCCACGGCAGCGTTGCGCACTATGTTGATATCGTCGCCGTAGTAGTATTGCAGCATTTCATACGGCGTGAAACCCCGGTTGGCGAGTTCCACGGTGCCCCACTGGGAAAGCCCCTGGCAGGTAACGGAGGTACCGTTGCAGAACTGCGTGAACAGCGGCTCGACGCTCCCCTGCCGCACGACGTAGTTGTTGAATATCTCATCGACGATCTGGCTGATGTTATTGAAAACGTCCCTGCCGTATACGAACGCCTGGTCGTACTGCGTGGAGCTTGTTATGTCGAAATCATAGCCGCGGCTGCGGTACCACTCGGTATATACGCGGTTGAGTGCGAATGTCACCTGGGCGTAGATGTTGGCGCGTATCGCGGCTTCCGGCCAGGTGGGGTATATCTCGCTGCTTGCCACGTTCTTGATGTAGTCCGGGAAGGACAGGGTGACATTCTGGGCGGCGGAATCCGGCGTGCCGAGATGTACGGTTATCGTTTCCGGAATGACTGGTTTGGCGATATCAGGCATTCGGCACCTCCGTAAGGTCGGGTTCGTTCTCGCTGATGGTCTCGCCGCTGTCCTCGCTTCTGGGAATCATCGCGGTACGCTGCACGGAGAGTATCCCCTCAAATATGGGGAGATTCCTTATCGCCACCGGCGCGTAGCCCTTGGCGGTGATATCCGCGTCATACAGGGAATAGGGCTGTATTCCGCTGTCGGGGGTCTGGGAAAGATGGCTCGGCGGCGCGGGCAGTGGCACTATCTCGGTCTGACCGCTTTGATTGGTGACGAGGTCGTAGAATGTGTGCGGCTTCCCGCCGATTATCTTGAACACGATGACCCGCGCGTTCGGGACAGGCAGTGCATTGCGCGCCGTGTATGTCCTGAAGCGAAGCGTACCCTGCCGGGTGTTCACCGCAAGGAAATCCTCGAGCTTGTCGTATTCCGGCTCGTCGGGGCACTTGGTGTGACCGTCGTTCTCCTGCTGTACGAGCGGCTTGATGTCGTCGCGGGAATTCACCGGTCCCGACTGGTCCACGAATGTCCGCCGCCCGAGCCGTTCGTCCGGGGACTGACCGCTCACCGGCAGAGTTCCGATGTTTTCGATGGTTCCCGGAGCCGCAGTGGTGTTCTCGCCCTCCCGTGGGAACTGGGACGGCTGCTCCCGCTCCAGCTCATTGCTGGGCGTGTTGTTTTCTACGGGCGGCTCCTCGTTTGTTTCAGCTATCTGCGGAGGGTTATCCGTGAACTGCGGCGGCAGCGAGTTAAAATCGTCGGTCTGTACTCCCTCCGGGCGGTCGGACTGCGGCAGCTCCTGTTCCGGAAGCTCGCCAGATCGATCCGAAGTTCCGGAAGCCTCCGGATTCCCGTCAGACGGCGGAGCGGTGTTTATTATGTCGGAGAAGTACTTCTCAAGGTCGTTCAGCGCACGCTGATCGTCAGAGTATCCGATGATACGGGGCTTGGGCGGCTCCGAGGACTGCGGCTGAGTATCCCGGTGCTCCGGGATTTCCTGGACGCCCTGAGCCGGCGGCTCCTCCGGCAGCATTTCCGGGAATGAGAGCTTCTCGGGTTTGGGAGCCTGTCTGCTGTATTCCATAAGTTCGCGCTTGTATTTTTCAACGAGCTTCTTCATGTCTTCCATATTGACCTCCTGTAAAGTACGTGTAAGTAGGATCGGGCAGTGCGGAATATCGGAACGTACATTCCATACATTCCTTTATATGCAGAAGGTCACCTCTAAAAACCTTGTTTGAGTGAAAATGTGTATAGCACACCGACTGCTTCTTCAAACCTCCTCGTAAGGCATACAGCCTTACTTCGTCGGCTTTCATCGCATTCGGCGCACTCTACCCATTTTCCCTCTTCAAACCGGTTTTTAGAGGTTCCCAGAAGAATCTCGTTTCGTCAGCCGATAAGCCTGACCGTATCCGGATTCCCCGCCGCATAAAAACCTCCTGAAACTGTTTTTGGTTGATTATATGCGGCGGGTCGGCGATTAATTACCGAGCGTGCTAATCCTGCGCCTGGAAATACCCGTCATCAGTATCACAGCAATGACGGCGGACAGCCCCTCGGCGATAAGGAATGTCAGCCATACAAGCCACATCATGTCAGTGCTGCCGGAATTCCTTACGATAAGCGAGAATCCCCATGCCACCGGCAGAACGAACAGTATCTGCCTGCACACCGATATCACCAGCGACTGCACGCCGGATTCCAGCGCCTGAAAAATTCCCTGGAACGCCACGTTAGCGCCGGCGAAAATGAAGCTCAGCGAAATCACCCGCATAGCGCTGATGCAGAGCTGCTCTGTTTCACCGGAAAGTCCGAACAGCGCCGCGAAGGGCTGCGCGAATATCTCCAGCAGGACAAGACCCGCCGCCATGATTATCAGCGTATACAGCATGCCGTATTTTATGCCCTGCTTTACGCGCTCCCGGCTTCCCATGCCGTAGCCGAAGGAAACTATAGGCGTGATGGCGTCGCGCAGTCCGAATGCCGCGAACAGTATAAACTGCTGTATCTTGTAGTAGAGTCCGTAGGCGGTGACGGCGTTTTCGCTTATCTGGACGAGTATAAGGTTAAGTCCGTAGGTCATAACTGACATCAGAGCCTGCGCGATTATCGCGGGAAGCCCGATGGAGTATATTTTCCCTATGACGGAGCAGGAGGGTCTGATGTACCGCCAGCCGCTGTCTATCTCCTTGATGAGCCGGAAGTGGAATATCACAGCCAGAACGCAGGAAACCACCTGACCGATGACCGTAGCAAGCGCCGCGCCGACTATTCCCATCTCAGGGATCCCGAGCAGGCCGTAGATCATTATCGGGTCGAGTATGATGTTGGTAACGGCTCCTGCGACCTGCGCTATCGTGGAGAAAAGCGACCGCCCGGAAGCCTGGAGGGTCTTTTCAAACACCGAGAAGAAGATTATCCCGAATGACAGAGTGCAGCATATGCGGATATATTCCTCCGCCATCTCCGCTATTTCTGCGTTCTTCGTCTGTGAGCCGACGTAGGCTCCCGTGCCGAATATTCCGAACAGCAGGAACACCACGTATATCACCGCCGCAAGGAATATCGCGTTTCCGGCGGCTTTGCCCGCGAGTTCCCGGTCGCCCTGGCCAAGGCTGCGGGACATCAGCGCGTTCATTCCCACGCCGGTGCCTATGGCTATCGCGACCATCAGCATCTGCACCGGGAAAGCCAGCGTAAGCGCGTTCAGAGCCTGTTCGCCTCCCTCTGCCATGTTGGACACGAACGCGCTGTCAACAATGTTGTAGACCGCCTGCAGCATCATTGAAATTATCATCGGAATACCCATGCTCAGCATGAGCCGGTTGACCGGTGCCGCCGCCATTTTGTTCATCTGTGGATTCTTTGTGATTTCCATATTGTGTAAATTGTCTCCTCTCACAAAAAAAGTGCGGCATCTGCGTTCCGAATCTGGATTTACGCAAATGCCACACGATCTTTTTTATTTATTACCTTATGGTAACATCTAAAAACCTCCTTCACGGCAGATTTCTATGACTTATATCATCTGCTTCGTTGTCAAACCTTGAAATACATACAGTATTACTGCGGTTTGACGCCTAGCATCTGATATAAGTCATGTACGAAATCTGCTCGTGTCCCGGTTTTTAGAGGTTACCTTATGATTCTAGCAGAAACTTCCCGTTTTGTCAAAGGCTATTCTGCACAAAATGCGGGTGTTACGCGCATTAAATTTCGCCGTTTATTTGCCCGGAAACTCCGCCGATATCAAGCACGGTTTCGTTGAATACGGGCACCGCCGACCCGGGAGCCGCCGTTTTTTCCTGCCCGTTTGGGAGCGTGAAGCTCCATGCCTCGCCTGAGAGATTCTTCAGCCCGAAAAGACCGGGGTTCACCTTGTTGCGGACTACCTCGCCGATACACTCGACATCATCATTGAACAGCTTTGCGCCGTCAAACAGCAGAATGCGCTGTTTTCCAAGATGCAGCGCCAGCGGCGGCTGGTAGTGGGTACCGCAGGGGCAGACCACCTTTCCGTCAGCGTCGCGCTCCGAGCCGGAGATGAATCCCTGGGCGCCGCAGGTGCAGGCGCAGATATCGCCGCGCATGCGCACCAGGAGGTCAAGCCACTGCTTTTCGATAAGCCGCTTTTCCGGCTGGAAAAGTCCGTCAGTGAAGGAAACGGTGAATGCGTCACGGATATAGTCCGGCATTATGCGCCAGAACTTGATTATATTGTTGTGGACTCCGCGCACCGGGCGGTTGGAATCGTCGGACGGGTCATAGACGAACATCGGTTCGTAGCCGTAGTGACGGCGCTCCGCGTCCTCCGTAAGGCAGACGCTTTTCAGCACCCTGCCGCCCTCCAGCGGGTCGCCGCGCAGCAGAAGCCGGAACAGCACCACCGCCAGGGAATAGCGGTCAGTCAGCTTGTCGGGAGCTTTCTCGCCCCTTACTATCTCCGGCGCCATGTAGCCGGGCTTGCCCGCGATTCCGAGGTTCTCGCCGTAGGGCGCGATGTTGTCGCAGTCGCATATCAGTACGTCGCCGTCGGTCGGGCGAATGAAGAATCCGCCGTCGTTGAGGTCCTGGTAGCTTCTGCCGGAGTTATGCAGTTCCCGGAACGCCGAGGTTATCTTTATCGCGGCGTTCACTATGGAATACAGCCCGGAGAATTTCACCCTGGCGTTCAGAATATCGGAAAACGGCGCGTACTCCGGCGGGATAAGCTCCATCAGGAAGCCGAAGCCCTCGGAGGTGTCGGCGGTCATCATCAGCGGCATTACGAACGCCGGGGAAGAACTGCCGTCCTCGCACAGGCGCTGGAGATTCTCGCGGAACATCGCGGGATTTTTCAATTTCTTCGTGAAGTACATTTTCAGCGCGTAGTCTCTCCCGCGGTAGGAGGCGCGGTAGACTGCGCCCTGTCCGCCCTGCCCGAGAAGCTGCGTTATTTCCGCTTCGCCGCCTAATTCCAGCGGAACTCTGTCACCGACCTTCATCATCAGAAGCCGCCTCCGGTTATAGAGTCGAACTTCTCCTCTGCGGCGGTCTCGGCTTCGTTGCCGCACCACTCGCATACCGTTTCGGTCTCGCCGTTCCAGCAGGTGGTCCTGCCGCACTCCGCGCACTGGAAGAATCCCTTCGCGCCGCAGTAGGGGCAGGAGGGGTACTCCGTTGTGATGTAGATATTTCCGCTTATCTTAGTATCGCCGAACTTCTCGCGCTCGGCGGTCTGCTCCGACACCTTGAACGCCCACGTAGCGTACCAGCCGCCGTCCTCGCGCTGCTCCGTGCGTATGCCGAACAGTGCGTGGTCGTTCTTGCATTTTGTAAGGATAACTGCTGCTTTCACTCTGTTTTCCTCCGATCATTTATGTTCCTGATTTTCAAGCTTTTCAAGCACCTTTGCGGCCTCTGAATGTCCGTTTTCCGCCGCCATGCGGAAATAACGCTTCGCTTCCGAGCGGTTTTTCTCAACGCCGGTGCCGCGAAGGTACATCACGCCGAGATTGTACTGCGCGATGTCCAGACCCTGAGCCGCCGCCTTCGAGAACCACGAAAACGCCGCGTAAATGTTCTTTTCAACGCCGCTTCCGAGGTACAGGCACTTTCCGTAGCTGCACTGAGCCTTCGCGTGACCCGCCTCCGCGGCGTGGCGGTAGAACATCGCAGCGCCGGTGTAGTCCTTTTCGGCAAGGCAGCGCCGCGCGGACTGGTAGTTCTCCTCGCCGTCGTCCGGGAGCGGCTCCGGCGGCTCTTTTTCTTCGTCGGGCGGCGGCTCTGTGGCTTCCGGCTGGCTCGGAAGGAGCTTCCGCCAGCGGGCGGCGGTCTCCGGGTTTTCATCGACGAACGTACCGGTTTCGTAGCTCAGCGCTATCACCTTTATTGCCTCCTCGTAGCCCTGCTTTGCAGAGCGCAGGAACCATTCGAATGCGGCGCCCTCGTTGAGCTCGCAGGCTATGCCCTCGGCGTAGAAGTATCCGGTCATGTACTGCGCGGCGGGGACGCCGTTTTCAGCCGCTCTCAGGAACCATTCCCGGGCGGTCTTGACGTCCTGCGTGCCGCCCCTGCCCTCCATGAGGTAGAACCCGACGTAGTATTCCGCTTCGGCGCAGTCCTGCTGAGCCGACTGGACGAACCAGTACAGCGCCCTGCTGTAGTCCTTTATGCGGTCGAAGTGACGTCCCAGGCTGTACTGCTCTGCACTGTCGGTGATGTTCTTGCGGCTTTCGGTCTCTGCGGCGGAAGGCGGAGCCTCCATTCTGAACGCGATGTCGCAGCCCAGGGCTTCCGCGACTGCCTCAACTGCCGAAGCGGCAGAGCGTCCCTTCAGTCCGATCTCGTCCCTCAGCGACTTAACGCACCTTGCCGCAGCGGCGGAGCGCACCTCGAACGGCTTGCCCCGCACCGTCCACAGCTTCTGCGCGCAGCCGTCGTAGAGCGCAACGTAGCACAGGCGGCGCGCGGCGTTCTCCTTCGGAAAGATATCCGCTATAAGCGCGTCGGTGCGGCGGCGGTCGAGAAGGGTCTTTTCGCCGAAGTGCTGCGCTATGTAGCTCAGTATCCCTTTAAGCTCGCGGATAGGGTCGCCTTCGGGGGTATGCACCGTCTTGCAGAACGGACAGCGTCCCTCTGTAGCCTGCGCACTCTCGTCGAACGCCTTGCCGCATTTTCCGCATACCATGCAGACTCACCTCCCGTCTGAAATGCTGAAATTACTTTAAAAGCTCCTTTGCCGCCGCGCCGAGTATCTTCACGCCCTTTTCGATCTGCTCGTCTGTCGGGGTGGAGAAATTCAGGCGGAAGGAGTGGGAAACGGCGCTCTCATCAGAGCAGAACGCGTTTCCGGGGACAACGGCTACCTTGCGCTCGACAGCTCCCTTGCAGAAAGCGTTCATGTCGTACTTATCCGGCAGGGTAGCCCAGATGAACAGACCTCCCTGCGGGTGTGTGAAGCTGATGAAATCCGGAAGCTCCTTTTCAAGCCCCCCGAGCATAAGATGGCACTTGTGGCGGTAGATAGCCTGGAGCTTCTTCAGATGCTCGTCGAAATCAACGTTGGTGAGGAAGCGGTAGGTCAGCATCTGCGCCCAGATGTTGGTGTGCACGGTGCTTGTCTGGAGACCTACGACCGCCTTCGATACGACATCGGACGCGCCCAGCAGGTAGCCTACGCGAAGGCCCGGTGCAAGCGTCTTGGAGAACGTCCCGCAATAAAGCACGTTCCCCTTGGTGTCAAGCTCCTTGATGGACTTTACGTCCTCGCCCTCGAAGCGGAGCGCTCCGTAGGGGTTGTCCTCCAGTATATACACGCCGTACTTTTCAGCAAGGGCGAGTATTTCCTTACGGCGCTGGAGGGTGGTCGTCCTGCCGGTGGGGTTCTGGAAGTTCGGGATAGTGTAGATGAATTTTGTGGTGGGGTTGGATCTCAGGGCTTCCTCAAGGCTGTCGGGCTTCATGCCGTCGTCGTCCATCGGAACTCCCACCAGCTTAACGCCGTAGCTCCTGAACGCATTCAGCGAGCCTACGAACGCCGGATCCTCGCAGATTATCACATCGCCCTCGTTGCAGAGTATCTTCGCGGTGGTCTCGATAGCCTGCTGTGCTCCGCTGGTGATGACTACCTGGTCGCCATCGCGGAACAGCCCCTTTTTCGTGAGGTCGGCCTTCAGCCACTCGCGGAGCTTCGGGTAGCCCTCGGTGATGGAGTACTGCAATGCGTTTATCGGCTCCTCGCGGAAGATGTCGGCGGAGAGCTTTGCGATGGTCTCCACCGGGAACGCCTCCGGCGCGGGGTTTCCTGCGGCGAAGCTTATCACTTCGGGGTCTGCGGTGAATTTAAGTATCTCGCGTATCGCGGAAGGCTGTAAGCCGGACACGCGGTCGGAAAATGGCTTTAACATTTAATGTTGTCCTTTCTGGAAGAATCTATACTCTATAATTATATCACAACCTCGCGGTATTGTAAAGCGGTATTCCGCAGGAAAGAGCAAAACGTTGTTGACTTTTTGTCCACGCCCGTGCTATAATGTAGGAAATTTATTCAAGAAGGTGTCGTAATGAGCAAAGAAACAGAAAAAGCTGACGAAATAGACCGCGGCATACATAAGGAGATAAGGGAAAAGCGCACCGGAGTGCGCAAGTTCATGGCCGACCTGCTCAACATGCACGACGGCATGATGAGCTACGAGGAAATCGACGAAATGATGCTGGAAAACACGGTCATTCACGGACCGAACATGTGGATACTGTGCCTTGCGGCGCTGATAGCGTCGATAGGTCTGAACATGAACTCCACGGCGGTCATCATCGGCGCGATGCTGATATCTCCGCTGATGAGCGGGATCATGACGATGGGTTACTCCCTCGCGGTGCGCGACCTGCGGCTCCTCCGGAGGGCGCTGCTTCGCTTCGGAACTCAGGTCGTGATAAGCCTGATAAGCTCCACTGTGTACTTCCTGATCACCCCGATAGACACTCCCACCGCGGAGATGATAGCCCGCACCAGCCCCACCATCTGGGACGTCCTGATAGCACTTTTCGGCGGTATCGCCGGCGCCATCGGAAACACCCGCGAGAAAAAGGGCAACGTTATCCCGGGCGTGGCTATAGCTACGGCGCTCATGCCTCCGCTCTGCACTGCGGGTTACGGGATCGCCTCGGGTCAGCCGTCGTTCTTCCTCGGCGCGTTTTATCTGTTCCTGATAAACACGCTGTTCATCTCGCTCTCAACGATGATAGTCACCATGATGCTGCGCGTGCCGTATCACCGCAACGTCAGCGACAAGAAGCAGAAGGTCATAAACCGCGCCGTCGCCGCGATAACGATCGTCGCGGCTGTGCCGAGCGTGTTCTTCGGGGCTTCCACGGTATACGGCTCCATCATGGACAAAAATATATCCACATACCTTAACAGTGAGTTCGTATTCCCGAACACCTCTCTGGTAAAGAGCAGCGCCGACAAGAGCGCTCGCATGATATCGGTTTCGCTGGTCGGCACGCCTATCTCAGACGATGTGATATCCATGCTGGAGCAGGAAATGCCGAAATACGGGCTTGACGGCTACACGCTGAACGTAACTCAGAACAACATCGTTGACGCAGGCACCGACGAGGACAGCGGCGACAAGATCACCATAGCCCTCCAGGAGAACCGCATAAACGAGCTTGAGCGGCAGCTCTCCGAAAGGGAGCAGGAGCTGTCCGGGCTGAAAACCGAAAATTCCGAGCTGAAGAGCACGGTAGACTACGCCGCCGTGACGGCGAAGGCCGTGAAGATATTCCCGGAGCTGAGCAATATCCGCTGCGGAAGCGTTACCGACAGCTCCGGAGAGCATGCGCTGCTCCTCGCGGACTCCGCCAATCCGCAGGACGCCGCGGCGCAGAAGCTGCTTGAAAACTGGCTAGCCGCCGAGACCGGAAGCAGCCGCGCAGAGGTGCGTGTAAACGTCCCGGAGCCGGAGCCTGCAACCGATGAGACCGGAACGGCGGAAGAGGGTATCCCGGTGGAATGAGCTCTTGACAAATCGGGAGCTTTGTGATAGAATATGAAAAGACCGCAGCAACTGCGGATCAAAGAATATTGATAACAAACGAATATGCCCTTGAAACCGATGATACGGAGATAAAAATATCCGTGGCACTCACAGAGAGCGGCGAGTTATGGCGGGCTTCGCCATTTCAGCTGGGAACGCCGCAGAACGCCGGGTATACAAATGGACCGTAGAGGGCGCAGCCAAAGGCGGCGCAAAGCGCAGCCGAGTATTCTGCGACGTGCAGCAAGCGTTAATTGCGGGGATATGGAAGTATCCATAGAGAGCACGGGAGGTTCCCGTGAATTAAGGTGGCAACGCGGTGTTGAATTATCACTCCGTCCTTATGGCAGATGTATTCTGCCGCGAGGGCGGAGTTTTGTTTGTTCCGGCTTTCGGAGAAAGGAAATCATCATGGAAGAACAGAAGAAAAATATGCTGAGCCTCATTCAGCCGACGAATACTCCCCACCTGGGCAACTACCTCGGCGCTATGCAGAACTGGGTAAAGCTACAGAACGACTACAACTGCTATTTCGGCATTGCAGACCTGCACTCCATCACCGTAAGGCAGGACCCCGTGAAGCTCCGCAACCAGATCAAGGAGAGCTACGCGCTGCTCATCGCTGCGGGTCTTGATCCGGAGAAGTCCACGCTGTTCGTGCAGGGTCACAACCCCAACCACGCCGAGCTAAGCTGGATCCTTTCCTGCTACACCCAGTTCGGCGAGCTTTCCAGAATGACGCAGTTCAAGGATAAGTCCGCAAAGCACCCTGACAACATCAACGCCGGTCTGTTCACCTACCCCGTTCTGATGGCTGCGGATATCCTGCTGTATCAGGCTGACCTCGTTCCCGTGGGGATCGACCAGAAGCAGCACCTCGAACTTGCGAGAAACGTTGCACAGCGTTTCAACGGCATTTACGGCGACGTATTCACCATTCCCGACGGCTATATCACCAAGACCACCGCGAAGGTGATGTCCCTCCAGGAGCCGACCAAGAAGATGTCCAAGTCCGATGAGAACCCCAACGCCAGCGTATGGATACTCGACGACAAGGATACGATCATTCGCAAGTTCAAGCGCGCAGTCACCGACAGCGACACCGTTGTTTGCGCCAGGGAAGGCAAGGACGGCATAATCAACCTGATGTCCATATATTCCGCAGTTACAAACAAGTCCTTCGAGGAGATAGAGGCGGAGTTCGCAGGAAAGGGCTACGGAGATTTCAAGACCGCAGTCGGCGAGGCTGTAGCGGATATGCTGGCTCCCATGCAGGCTGAGTTCAAGCGCGTTTTCGCAGACAAGGCATACCTTGAGGACTGCATGAAGAAGGGCGCTGAAAAGGCGTTCAAGGCTTCCAGAAAGACCCTCCAGAAGGTACAGAAGAAGGTTGGATTCCTTACTCTGTAATCGCTAATACTCAAAGTATAATGTTTCGGAGCGATATTACAAATTGTTTCGTCATTTTGCTGATTATTCGTCGGCGTTTAGCGGTGTTGTTGTCATGTCCTACAAAATTTCTGGCAGTGGCAAATAAGCACTTGCAATTTTCCGCTGTTTCTGATAAAATATTATACGTTACTGAAAAATTAACTACTACAAGAGAGGTAGGTGCTTCAAATGGCAAAATGTGAGATCTGCGGCAAGAGCGTTACCTTCGGTATCAAGGTATCCCACTCCCACAGACGCAGCAACAGAACCTATAAGCCCAATGTCAAGAAGGTAAAGGCGATCGTAAACGGTACTCCCTGCAGAGTAAACGCTTGCACACGCTGCCTGCGCTCCGGTCTGGTTCAGAGAGCAGTTTGATCTAACTTATTGACGTTAAGTTATTGGTTACAGAAAAGTTCCCCTGTCGGTTTCCGGCGGGGGTTTTCTGTTTTTCGCCACAGTTTTCGGCGCATTGAGTTAATTGCGTGAAATCTATTGACAAACCAATTTAAATAATGTAAAATTTGTATATACACATTAATGTGGGAAAGGGTGAACGAATTGGTCAGAATACGCAATCTATACAAGAAATACGGCTCATTCTCCGTGCTGAGAGGGCTCAGCATGGATATCGAAAAGGGCGATGTTTACGGCTTCCTCGGGCGGAACGGCTGCGGCAAGACCACCACGATGAACATTATCACGAACATAATCCCGAAGGACGAGGGCGAGATAATCCTCGGCAACGGCAGACCGGTAAAGGTAGGGTACCTTCCGGAAAGCCCGACGATATACGGCTACATGACCTCCCGGGAATACCTCGAGTACATTGCCGCATGCACGAATTATCAGGGCGATGTGAAGCGCCGCGTAAACGAAGTGCTTGATATCGTGGGGCTGACGAAGGCGGCAGACCGCCGCGCGAAGGGATATTCCCGCGGAATGACCCAGCGTCTGGGAATGGGCGCGGCAATAATCGGCGACCCGGAGCTGCTGATATTCGACGAGCCGACGTCTGCGTTGGACCCCGAGGGCAGAGCCGAGGTCATCTCGATAATTGAGCGCCTCAAGAGCATGGGAAGCACCATTGTGCTTTCAACGCATATTCTGTCCGATGTTGAGCGCGTCGCGAACAGGATCGGAATAATGACAAACGGCAGGCTCGCCGAGGAAGGGTACCTTACGGATATCCTGCGCAAGCACGGCGGCGACGTGATACATCTTTCGGTGCGCGGGCTTACGGACGACCTAAAAATAAAGCTGCTGACTGTGGACTACGCCCGTGCGGAGTTCAACGACCTGAACGGTCAGTTCAGATTCGGCACGGATAACGCGGAGGAGACCTCGCGGCGGCTTATACAGCTTCTCGCAGAGAACGGCGCGGCGGTGGACACCTTCAGCATCGGCACTGCGAGTCTTGAAGAAGTTTTCAGAATGGTGGTGGGCGCAAATGCAGATTAAGGCTGGCTTCAAAAAGGAATGGTTCCAGTTTTCCAGGACGTTCAGGCTGTGGGGAATACTGATCGCAACGGTTTCCTTTTCACTGGCGGATCCGCTGATGTACTGGGCGATGAACGCGCTGCTCGGCAGTCTGACCGATACTGATATGTACGGTTCGATAGGCGGCGCGGTGGATATCGAAAACAGTCTCGGAATGCTGTTCGGAAACGCTGGCTCCGTTTTTGCCGGCACGATGGCAGACCTGTGCGCGACCTCACTGCTGATAATCATGCTGATACTGATGTCCCCCTGCGGCGGCGAGCAGAAAAAGCGCGCCACGATAATCCCGTCCTGTTCGGGGCTGGACACGTTCAGTTACCTTATCCCGAAGTACGTAATGTACCCGGGAACGGTTTTCGTGACCGGATTCCTGGCGGCGCTGATTTCCGGAGGTCTTTGCAACCTGCTGTTCACGGACGGAAAAGTCAGCGGCGGAATGGTGCTGCTGGCGGCGTTCCTGTGTGCGGTGTACATGGCGTTCTTTACGGCGGTATACATGTCGATAGGGCTTTTCACCAGCAGACCCGGCGTTGTTACGGTGTTTATGTACGTCGGCGTGTCTATAGTGCAGATGATACTGATGTCGCTTGACCTTACGAAGTTCCACCCGCTGACCCTGCGGTCGCTTGTTATAGGCGAGATGTTCCGCGATGACTTTGTTCTTGCTGATAACGCTGCGAGCATAATCGTGGGAATAGTGCTTTCAGTGGTAATTGCCGTTATGATGTTTGTTCTTACGCTTTCAGTTATTAAGAGCAAGAAGATCAATAATCAGGAAGACAAGCCGGAGTTCTGATGATTTTGCGCAATTTGGTGGTATTCAAAGGTTGACCGAATTGTTGTTTAGAGGCGGAACGCTGCTTGTGAGAGAAAACTATTCTTTATCTGTGTAGTGTGCTTCCGAAACA
>DQFX01000027.1:0-2948 GCA_003531585.1 Oscillospiraceae bacterium
AAAGGCTGCATCCTTTCTTTTTCTGGATGCAGCCTTTTCTTTTGTTTTTTTACAGCGCCTTTATTATGTCTGATAAATCATGAAATAACCTGTCAATCGTCAAACAGGTTTTCCCAGGTCTTTTTCTTGCGCTTTCTGGAAACTCGGTCCTCCTGCTTTTCCTGCATAACCGCAAACTGAGCCATTACTGCTGCGGCAAGCTCCGGATCGGTCTCCTCCGGCTGCTTCAGACCTGCGTTCAGCTCCAGAATGTAGAACGGGGTGTGCCTCGGTTCGCACAGGTCGTCGTGGCGATCGAATATATAGCGGTAAGTGAAGTCACGCACGCCGGTCACCACCGTGACATGATATCCCCGTAGCTTTCCAAACAGCGTGGTCGGCTTGTATATTACCTCGGAAATATCGCTGTAATACAGGTAGTCGCTGCCGCCCGGCGTGACCGCTTCAAGCTCCTTATCTCCTGCGTAGTAGGTGCACCGCCTTCCGTAGAATATCACCGGAATAAACACCAGGCATATCACCATCGGAATTATCCAGAACACGCTGCCCATAAATCCTATGAAATCAGTCGGCGCTCCGAACAATACCAGACCCACTATGAACATACACAGGCACAGCGCGGCACCTATACCGCACATGATTATCAGCTTTTCCTCGCTGCCGTAGCCTACGCGGAAGCTGCCGCGGCGTATCATAGGCTTCTTTTCGTTGTTTTCGTTTTCCATAGCGCTCCCTTCTGCCTGACCCGGCTGCTGAAACAGCGCCGCAAAGCCTGCTGCGGCACTCACTGATTTAATAATACCACAAATGTCCTCTTATGTCAAGTCAGCCCGAAATCTCCCCGCGAAGCTCCCGGAAAAGCTGCCGCGCGAATCCGTCGGTCATTCCGCAGACGTAATCCGTCACCAACATCAGGCGGCTGTACGCCTCGGTGCCCTCGCTGCTCCAGCCGGCGCGGCATATCTTCACGTAATTCTCGGATATTACGCTGATCAGCTTGCTGTCCGTGATCTTCTCCTGGGGTGTTTCGAACCGCAGAGCCGCGCCGCTCAGCCGCTCAAGCAGGCAGTTCATCATCTCCGACACCGACAGCTCTATGCGCAGTATCTCCTTTGAGTTGAACGCGTAGCGGTACGCGATATCGCTCAGCGCGTCGGATAGCGTCCGCGCCGGGGAATCCGCCAGCAGCTCGGCGCGAAGCTCCCCGCGCATTATTCTGTCGTAGTTTCTTACGAACGACTCCGCCGCCGCACAGATCATCATCGACTGCACCCTAACAAGGAAATTCTGCACCGCGTTCTCCTCCGTGGAAGGCATTCCGCGCTCCTTCGCGGTTTCCAGGTAGTGCGGGAGCATTCCAGCCGCCTTTTCAAGCAGCTCGAGTTCCTCCGCAGTGCGGCATTTCTCCCGGAGCTGCGGCGAGGTAAGCTCGGTCAGCAGTATAGTGTAGGTCAGAAGCCCCTTGCGCTGCGCGTCCTCGATATCCGCAGTTTTGTATGCGATATCGTCCGCGGATTCCAGCAGCCAGGTCAGCGGATAACGGCAGCCGACCGCGCCCGTGGAATTCGTGATCTTTTCGTAAAGCGGCTGCTCCGCTGCGAAGTATCCCATTTTCTTGGTGCGGATATCGCCGCTCTTTTTGTCGATCCCCGTGGACGGTACAGGGTACTTTATTATCGTGTTCAGCAGCGCGTAGGTCAGGTTCATTCCGTTCTCGTCGACCAGAAAATGCAGCCTTGTCAGCACCCTGAGCGCCTGCGCGTTGCCCTCGAAATTCTCGAGGTCTGCGCGCTGCTGCGGGGTCAGTAGCTCATACACGCTCTTTCCCCGGCAGGTGAGCTTCGGGAGGTTGTCGCTGAACCATTCACGGATAGTGTACTCCCCGAAATGCCCGAACGGAGGGTTCCCGATATCGTGTATCAGCCCTGCGCAGCGCAGTATCTCCACACAGTCTGCGCGTACCTGCGGGGTGATCTCCGGGTGATCCTCCGCGAGCCTTGCAAATGCCGTATCAGCTATCGAACCCGCAAAGGAGCTTACCTCCAGCGAATGCGTCAGCCTTGTGCGCACGAAATCTCCCCTGTCCAGCGGGAAAACCTGCGTTTTGTCCTGAAGTCTGCGGAAGGACGCGCTGCTGATTATCCTATGATAATCCTTCGCGAATTCCGAGCGGATATCACCGCTGCGCTTTGCGGAAACGCGGCTTCGTTCGGAGGACAGCAATCTGTCCCATGTCATCTGCGGCATAATTTACCTCTTTTCTGCGAATTACATTAAGCTCCGCTGAAAGTACTCACTCAGCGGCTGAGTGCGGAATAATATGTAGTGACCGGAAGATCCGGTTTTTCATAGAAACTGCCTGTATATCTTCCGCGCGGCAGTCAATACTATGATCAAACAGACCGCGCCGGAAAGGCAGGGAACGATAGGAAAGGAATGATCGTAAAATGCTGGTAAAACGAGGAGAAATATATTACGCGGATCTGAGCCCGGTGGTCGGCTCAGAGCAGGGCGGAATGCGCCCAGTGCTGATAGTTCAGAACGACGTTGGAAACAAGCACAGCCCTACGGTGATAGCCGCCGCGATAACGAGCCAGAAGGACAAATCCAAGCTGCCAACACATATTTCGCTCAACGCCGCTTCCTGCGGGCTTGCGAAGGACTCCATCGTGCTTCTGGAGCAGGTGCGTACATTAGATAAAAGGCGGCTGAAGGAGCGCATGGGCGAGCTGGACAGCAGCTCCATGTCGCAGGTCAACAACGCGCTGTCAGTCAGCTTCGGGCTTAACGGCTGACAGGATTATGCAGGTCGTGGTGGGAAACTCTTTTTTATAAGTTGGTGACACGTCCAAAACAGTCCACTGGACTGTTTTGGACGGTGAGCGTTTGTAAGACAATATGCGGCAGGTGGGGGAAAACTCTTGTTTTCCCCCACACCCCTTTAGCGC
>DQFX01000027.1:3148-9318 GCA_003531585.1 Oscillospiraceae bacterium
CACCCCTTTAGCGCTCTTTTGCGTTTAACCATGCTTCCGCACGGAGTAGCCGCACTTCGTGCGGAGGTTTCGCCTGTCGGCGACAAGGGCTCCGCCCTTGACCTGCAAGGGGGACACGTCCCCCTTGACTCCCGATATGGGGCTGCTGAAAGTTTTTAAACCTCAAGCATAAATTATGGTTTATCTGCGATTTTAGGCGCTGTGACTTTATCCACTCAATGCTTTCTCATGTAGAAATACAGCAGCCACTGCCCCGCTGTCAGAACCGCCAGCAGCACCATTATAAGTATCTGCACAACGCCCCAGGAATTCATCATCAGACCAACTATCACCAGTGCGATGGTGAGAATCACAGCGTTCCGTAAGAACGGTTTTGCCTGGTTCCTCATCTGGACTGTATGCGCTTTGCCATCACGGTATTCTTCATCAGCATTGCGATGGTCATGGGACCTACGCCGCCGGGAACAGGCGTGATATAGGAAGCCTTTTCGGCGCACTCGTCGAATACGCAGTCGCCGCAGAGCTTGCCCTCGGCGCTGCGGTTGATTCCAACGTCGATGACTACCGCGCCGGGCTTCACCATGTCGCCGGTAACGAAGCCGGGTCTGCCTACCGCTGCAACAAGGATATCAGCGCGTGCGCAGACCTCCTTGAGATTCTTCGTGCGGGAGTGGCAGATGGTCACGGTTCCGTTTTCGTGCAGAAGCAGCATCGCCATCGGCTTGCCAACTATGTTGGAGCGGCCTATAACTACGCACTCCTTGCCGGAAACGTCCACGCCGGTGCTGTGGATAAGCTCCATGCAGCCTGCGGGTGTGCAGGGCAGGAACGCGTAATTTCCTATCATTATCTTGCCGACGTTCGAAGCTGAAAACGCGTCAACGTCCTTCAGCGGGGATATCCTAGCAATGACCGCCTCCTCGTTGAGGTGCTTCGGCAGCGGAAGCTGAACCAGTATTCCGTTTACCTTGCTGTCGGCATTGAGCGTGTCGATGAGCTCCATGAGCTGCTCCTCGGTGGTCTCCGCAGGAAGTGCGTACTCGTAGCTCTTTATGCCGCAGACCTCGCACGCTTTCTTCTTGTTGTTTACATACACGCGGCTTGCCGAGTCGTCGCCTACGATAACTACTGCAAGTCCAACATCGAGACCCTCGCGCTCTATCTCCTGGCGTACCTCTTCCTTTACCTTTGCGGATACTGCCTTTCCGTCAATTATCTGTGCTGCCATTTTACTGCTCCTCGCTTTCGTCCGTTTCGTCAGATGTTTCTGTAGTTTCGTTTGCCGCTTCCGGGGATTCGGAAGTTTCAGTTTCCTCGGAGGATACTGTTTCAGGTTCGCTGGATTCGCTGGATTTGCTGGATTCACTGGAATCATCGTTCAGCGTAACATTTTCGGCGTCCTCTGAGAGTATGCTGGGAGCCTGCTCGGTCTTTTTCGCGAGCTTCTTTTCACGGCGCTGCTCCTCCGCCTTTTCGTCGGCTTCGTTGAGCGCTCTGCATGCTTCGGTGTTGACGTACAGCGGTATGTGCTTCTTCTCGGTAAGTATCTTGAAAACTATCACAAGCGCGGTGCATACAACGAAGCATGCCGCAGCTACGACCTGTGATATTCTGAAATCGCCCGCCATAAGGCTGTCTGTGCGGAGACCCTCTATCCAGGCTCTGCCCAGACCGTACCACGCAAGGTACATCAGCATGATCTCCCCGTCGAATGTGCGAAGCTTCTTGGAATAGAAATGCAGCGCGATAAATCCCACAAGACACCACACGCTCTCATAAAGGAAGCAGGGGTGTACGAGCGCGCCCGCCTCCAGACCGTCGCGGCGGATAATATCCACGCTGGTCATGCCGAATATCCAGTCGGGGCTGCACTGTGCGCCGAAGGCTTCCTGGTTGATGAAGTTGCCCCATCTGCCTATGCACTGCCCGATGAGGAATCCGAGCGAGGCAATATCCGCCATCGCGCGGAAGTTGACCTTACGTATCTTGCACATCACGAAGCCGCCGAGGAATCCTCCGATAACGCCGCCGTAAATCGCGAGGCCGCCGTCCCGTATGGTCGTGAAGGTGGTGACGATATCAAAGCTCATGCCGGAATTCGGGTCGAGGGTCTGGAACACGCAGTAATAGATACGCGCGCCGAGGAATCCCATGATGAGCGCCACGAACACCACGTCGAACATTCTGTCCTTGCCAAGTCCAAAGTCCTTAGCGCGCCACATCGCGTAGAGGTACGCGAGAACCACGCCGATGGTGATGAGCACGCCGTACCAGTATATCTTTATTCCGAAAAGCTCGAAGCCCTGATAATAGCTCAGGGTTATACCGCCGAAAAGATTCGGGAAGGTCAGTTCCACCTCGGGGAAGGCGGTGGCTGAAGCTAAAAGTGTTGATAACATATGTCAGTCCTCCGTAGGGTTGATTATCGAAAGAGCGTAGTTGTCCGGATCGAAGTCACGCAGCCGCGCGAGCATACCCTCGTAGTCGGCAGAAGCCGCGATATCCGCGTAGTCGAACGCGGAGGTTCCGGTCAGCGCTGCGTCGGAGAGGTTCTGCGCGACGCTTTCGACGTTGTTGAACGTGCGGATATTGTCGCCGTAAAGGTATTTCTTCGCACGCAGGAACGCCTCCTCGGACGGCGGGCAGGACTTCAGGCGGTGGTATTCGCGGACTATCTCCTCGGCTACACGGTCAGGCTCGTCGGACTCGCCGTATATTCCCGGAATAAAGAACCCGCGGCCCATCATTATGCTGCTTTCGAAGGTCTCGTTGATAAGCCCCTTATCGCGCATATTGCGGTAGAAATCCGTAGCTGCGCCTACCGAGGTATCGCTCATCAGCGTGCGGTAGATATACTCCTCGGTCATTGCCCTGCCGGAAAGCGCCGGCTGCTTGAAGCCCATCGCGAAGTTGGTCTTGCCCAGAGGCATTTTCATCTCGCTGCGGCGGGTGAAAACCTCCGGCGGCTCCTGCTCAAATATCGAAACGACATTTTTCCCGGTGCGAGTAAGCAGGCAGCGCTCGCAGACTTCCACGGCGCTCTCAAGATCGAAGTCTCCGGCAATGCACAGGTACATATTCGAAGGGTCGTAATATGCGTCGTAGACGTCGTACAGCAGCTTATCGGTGATGAGCGCTATGCTCTCCGCGGAGCCTGCGATGTCGTTGCGCACCGGATTGTTCCGGAACATATCGCGGTACAGCTCCATGCAGACGCGCCAGGCGGGGCTGTCGAGGTACATCGTTATCTCCTGCGTGATTATGCCGCGCTCCTTCTCGACGTTCTCCGGGGTGAAATAGGGGTGCTGAACGAAATCCAGCAGTATCTCAAGGTTCTTTTCGAAGTTCGCGGAACAGCTGAAGTAGTAACGCGTGCTGTCGTAGGAAGTTCCGGCGTTGCAGGAGGCTCCGGTCTCGGCAAACCTTGCGAAGGCTTCCTTTTCCGGTGACTCGAACAGCTTGTGCTCAAGGTAGTGCGCGGTGCCGTCCGGAATGCGTACCGGAGCGCCGCCGTCGATGGAGCAACAGTTGTCGATAGAGCCGAACTTCACTGAAAACTGCGCTGTTATCGTGGAATATCCCTTCATCGGGTAAAGAAGCACAGTAACGCCGCTGCTGTGGGTGTATCTGTAGTATTTTTCGCCTAGCCTGCTGCTCGTGATCTCTTCCAGCATTACTGCACCTCCTCAGGGTATAAAGTGTAGACCGTATCCAGGCAGTACTGGCGGCACGCGTCCATTACGCGCTTCGCGTCCACCTCGCTCACGCCTGCGGCGTATTCCTCAGGGGTGAGCATCTTATCGTCGGTTATCTGCGAGGAATACCAGCTTGAAAGCGCTCCGGCGGAATCGTACACGGCGCGTGCGCTCTCGATTATCTCGAGCTTCGCATGCTCAAGCTCCTCGTCGGTGACGCCCATCATGCTGATATTCATGAATTCCTTCATGACGGCGCGCTCCGTCTTTGCGATGTTCGCGAGGTCTACCCCGGCGTACACCGTGATGATCTTTTTAAAGCGGTTGGAGTAGCAGCTGCAATAGTAGCACAGCGACTGCTTCTCGCGGATATTGCTGAAAAACCTTGAGGTCGTCATACCGCCGAGGATCATCGAGAGAACCACGCCGGCGTAGCGGTCGGTCATCTTCGGAGCCTTGAAGTACATGCGCAGGATAGCCTGCTGCATTTCAACGTGCTCCTCAGTGCGGAAAACGTCCTCCTTGAGTACGCTGGGCTTCGGCGCGGGTACGCAGATACTGCTGCGTGATAGTCCCGCAAGGCGCTTTTTGATGACCTCCTCGGCGGCGGTGAAATCGCTGCAGCCTGCGGCGAATACTTCGATGCGCGCGTGCTCCAGCATTGAACGGTAGGCGCTCCACGCCGACTGCGGAGTTATCGCCTGAGCCTGCTCCAGGGTACCGTTTACGGGGTAGCCGCACGGCTCTCCGGGGAACGCCGCGAGTGCTCCCTGCTGGGCGGCGTACATGCGCTTGTCGCCCTTTACGCTCTGGATAGCGTCGATAAGCTCCTGACGCATTATTTCGATGGTTTCCGCCGGGAACGCGCCGTTTTCAGTGCAGGGGTCGAGTATGCAGTCCAGCAGGAGGCCGCAGCACTCCTGCTCCAGCTTTTCGCCGGCGAGGGTGTAGCGGTCGTCGATACAGCTTATTGAAAAGGTCATCTGACGGCTGTCAAAGGAACAGCCCAGGTTGTCCGACACGGAAGCTCCGTAGAGGTCGGAGAACTTCTCGGTGAGCCGCGTGAGGTTCGGATATCTGCGGCAGCTATCCGTCAGAATATACGGGAGTATCGCGTAGTCCGCGCGGCGCTCCTCGTCAAAATCGGTGTAAAACGCTATGGAGATACGGTTAGTCTTGTATCTTCCGTCGATTATCTTTGAAAAGTAGATCCCATCGGCGATCTGTTTTCTGTCCAGAATAATAAACATCTCCTTATTATTTCAAATCATACTATATTAGTATATCACAACTACGGTGATTTTTCCAGTCCCTTTCTGTGAAAATTATCAGAAACTATTGCCTGGAAATTATCCGGGCAAAAAAAATGACCCTTGCGGGTCGGTGCAGATAACTGCGGAAGTCAAATAATAATTATGTGTAGAACAAAAGAAAGGAGACAACTAAACAAAACAAATGAACGGAGATTTAATGAACTCTGACCATTTATTTGTCTATATTATACCGTGATTTATCGGATTTGTCAATAACTTTTTTGAAGTTTTATTTTTTTCATACAAAGTTCACAAAAACATAGCCGCTATTTTGATATGTATATAGTGTTTTATTTCCTTTTGTGCTATTTTAAGTAATTTAAAAGCCACATCAACACACTGTAAACAACAAAACCAGCTATGGTGTGAAAAAACAATGTTGCTCTTTTCTCTCAATCATTCAGAATTTTTTACAGATTCATTTTTACAGATTCATAGTGTTGCCTGACCTTGTGAAAATTCGCAGCAATCCATCTACAATTTGTATTTTTGTTATTGCGTATTACTATCCGTTTTGCAAGCGCACGTTTATTTCTCAAATTGTGTGTTAATTACTCTGTTTTTGGCTGAATTTCTCAAGCTATGCGGCTGATAGGGTTATTTACACTCCCCGTTCGGATTTTATACAAATCGTTATATTAACCGTAAAGTTTACACCAGTGCATATAGTAAACTCAATTGCGCTCCAGCAGATCCACTAGATGCGGTTCAATTCCACCACAAGTACCGCAGCGACATCGATAGGACTTCATGCTCAATCTGTCGGTATGTCAATGTAAGTTCGAATACTCCGGGTAATTTCGGGCAAATAAAAAACGCCGTGAATATTTCCACGACGAATTTTGTTATTATCAGCGAAACCGACATTTTTCGCGGCTCTAAAATAAAAATGGAGCGGATTACGAGGCTCGAACTCGCTACCTCCACCTTGGCAAGGTGGCGCTCTACCAGATGAGCTAAATCCGCATAAGTGGCGACCTGGATGGGACTCGAACCCACGACCTCCGCCGTGACAGGGCGGCGTTCTAACCAACTGAACTACCAGGCCATTGGGTTTTGGTGCTTCCCTCAGGGCTGTACCATTGGACACCTCTGGAAGAATCGAACTCCCCGCTTTTCAGCGCTTACCAAAGTAGGTGATGGTGGAAGTTATAGGGCTCGA
>DQFX01000069.1 GCA_003531585.1 Oscillospiraceae bacterium
GACAGACGAAGATGGCGCGCACTTCCCATTTTCGCTCACATGAGGTTTTTAGAGGTGACCTTATGTCGATTCTATAAATTACCCCCGCGCTTGAACGGTGCGGGGGTAATATTTTCTCAGATTTTGTAGACCCAGTTCTCCTTGCGCGGCTTTTCAGCGGGAATATCTCCGGCGGGATAGCCAAGAATGCAGTGACCGATACCTTCGTAATCGCCGCTGATCCCAAGCTGTCTTAGAAACTCCCTGCCTTCTTCGGATTCGAACTCTTCCTTTGCACGGTGAATCCAGCAGCTTCCGAGACCTACTGCGTTTGCGGCAAGCATGAGGTTCTCCATTACAAGGCTGCCGTCGTACTTGTAGGTTCCGACCGACTTATCCGCAAGCACGACCAGTACGACAGGTGCGCCGTAGAACGGGTCGATTTTTGCTCCCATTACATCGGCGTTCATTTTAGAAAGCTTGTCGCGCACTGCTTTATCGGTAACCTCAATGATTATCGGAGACTGACGGTTCATTCCGGTAGGAGCGTGAGTTCCTGCTTCAACTACCTGGTCTATCAGTTCCTGAGACGGCATTTCCGGCTTGTACGCCTTTACGCTTCTGCGGGACATGATATTCTTTAATGCTTCATTCATAGTGATTACCCCTTTCTGATTCCGATTATAACCCCATTGCAGCCATCTGTCAACGGCTTTGGGGTGAATTTACGGTGAAACCTTATTTACCCAAATATTCCATCAAGCTGTATGCGAACCACTTCACTTCGGGACGGTCGGCGATCTCCCACAGCCGCGACGTGCAGCAGACAGCTCCATCCTTACGGTACAGCAGTCCGAGTCTCTTGCGTCGTTCAGGATTGTCTATTACCCACACCTCCGGCTCGATATCCGTTCCGTCAAGATCTGCGCAGCGGCTGTGCGAAACGATCTCGTACCACTGCGGAGTTGTAAAGGTATCACAGGGGAAATCCTTCAGAAGCTCCGACTTATTGTCGATGAGAAGTCCGAGCGTACCAGTCGGGACCGGCTTGCCCATGCTCTCGGAAATGCTCTTGAACATTCCATAGCACCAGAAATCCGTGCAGTACTCCCCGGGGAGCGAATCCTCGTCCGAAGTTGGTATGCAAAGCGCACCGCCGTTCTTCGCGGTCTCAGGATCATGCGTGATCTCAATGCGCTTTCCGCCGCCGGATATGTAATTCTCGGTTATCTCAATGTCGATGTTGGGATAAATATAGAGCGTGTATTCATTTTCCGCCTCGCCTTCGACCGATATGTGAAGGCGCGCTTCTGTCGGCTTGTCGCAGCTTATCGTGAACGAAACGCTCTGCGCGCGGTAAATGCGGCCTTTTTGCTCCCTGATGTCGGAAGCGCCGGAATCAACTACGGTTCCGTCAACGGAAAGCTCCCACAGTATCTTCTCCGCTGAGAATCCCGGCTCGGTGCTGGATACCAGCAGTCCGCACTCTATCTCGTCGGAGGCGCTGTAGACGAATCTGTCAAGCTCCGCGAGGACTACAGTTTCAGCGCAGTAACGCCGCCATTCCTCCGGAGTTACCAGCCCCTTGGACTTCATATGCGCGTTCAGTATACCAACTGTGGCAACGCCCTGCCCAGGGAAATCCTGAATATCAAGAAGCTGGAAGCCGCTCATCATGGAGCTTCTCATAGCTGCTTCGATGTCGCGGCGGTAGCAGTCGACGGCAAGCGCGCCGGACGCGCGGAAGAAATCCTTCCAGCGGTGGAGCATTCCCGCATCCTCAAGACCTTTTTTATACGCCGCATACGCTTCGTGGCGGACCGGGCCAGTGTAGTCCTTTATCTCATCAAAGTCGGGGAATACCGCGTACTGACCAACCTCATGCGATATGACCGGAACATGTACGGATATGTTATCCCAGCTTTCCGCCTTTACTTTCTTCATCTCCGTGCCGTACTGTATCATTATTTCGCCGTTCTCGTCGATTACCTGGGTTCCGCCGAGCGCGGCAGCTTCGTCGATGAGCGGATCGTAGCTATGCACGCTGTTGGGACGCTCGGTCTGGATATGACCCTGCGGAGCGTCGCACATTGCGTAGCTTCCGCGTATCAGCCTGTCGCGGCCGAGGCGTACGCCGCTGAAGAAGTCCTCCTGCTCAAGCACGCACGGCACGAACTGGAAGTTATTAGAACCTCCGGCGTACATTTTGTCCGGGAATTCCGCCTTGTAGCCCGCGATGAGCTCGTTAAGGCGCTCCTTGCTGCCCCACAGCTCGTTGCCCATGCTCATCATCACAAAGCTCGGGTGATGTCCGAACTCGCGGAGCATACGCCAGCCTTCCTCGCGCAGGAACTCATGCTCCGCGCCGAACTCATCGGGGACGGTCCCCCAGAACGGAAGCTCCGGCTGTAGGTAGATTCCAAGGATATCCGCGGCTTCAAACGCGGCGTCCGGCGGGCAGCAGGTGTGATAGCGCACGTGATTGATTCCATACTCGCTGAGGGTTTCGAAGAATTTCAGCCAGGAATTCACGTCTGTCGGCATATAGCCGGTCTGCGGGAATACGAGGCCGTCGTGCTTTCCGCGCAGGAATGTCTGCCTGCCGTTGATAAGCAGCGTGCGGTCGTCGGCGCTCATTCTGCGCAGTCCGGTAGTTACTGTACAGCGGTCGCCGTCTAGGTCAAGCTCCAGGCTGAGCGGCGCTGGGTCGGAGTCGCTCCAGAGCGGCGCGGAATCCGAGAGTTTAATGTCGCACTCGAGCGGCTTTTCATCTGAAAACTCAGCCGCCGCTGAGCCGTACTCCTGCGTAACGTCGAACACGCGAAGCGAAGCGGTTCCGCAGTGCGCTCCCTTTATCCATGCGCGAACGTGAAGGGTCTTTTTGTCCGGGTCAGGGATCGCGTAAACATACTCAGGATATGCCGAGTACGACTGTAACTCGATCCTGCCTACTATACCGTTCCAGTTTGTCTGGGTGTCGCGGGATGTCAGATGCCCGCCGCCGGTGGGGTAATCCGTGTTGTCAACCCGGATTATCAGCTCGTGCTTTCCTGCAGGCAGACCAGTTAGGTCGTAGCGGTGCGGGGTGCAAAGCGAGCAATACTCGCCTATCTGATTACCGTCAATGTAGACGCGGGTCTTTCGTGTGCGCTCAAGGAACAGCGTGAGATTTTTGCCCGACATCTCGGGTATTATCTCCACCTCACGCCGGAACCATGCGCAGCCTTCAAACTTGTGAAGGTCTGTCAGGCAGCCGTATTCTATCTCGGTGTTCAATGCTCCTAGCCCTGCATTTGATGTGGAATCCGGCAGGCTGATTCTATCAGGATACTTGGTTGGCAGCGCGTCGGCTTTGCTTTCGTCAAGGCAGACTTCCCAGCGGCCGCTCAGATCTGTAATTGTCATGTTACGTCCTCCGTTATGCCTTTCGGCTTGGTTTCTCAGGAATATTATATAGGAAATGTGTGGGAAAATCAAGGCGTTTTTTAATTTTCCAGGCTTTTTTGCAATTTTGCTTCCCGGGTACTTGACAAAAACGTTTTTTTGGTGTAAAATATTAATGTTATTTCTTTGGAGACGTATCGAAGTGGTCATAACGGGGCTGACTCGAAATCAGTTAGGGCTTTGCCCCCGCGAGTTCGAATCTCGCCGTCTCCGCCAGAATCGAGAAGAACCGCATTGCTGTGCGGTTCTTTTTGTTTTGCCCCTGAAACACACCCGAAAAAATGCAATATAAAAAAATAGAATAACGGCTTGAAAATAAAAACGATTCATGGTATAATTGAAAGGTATGAATTTATAAATATAAGGAGTTAACCTATGTCTGACAATACATCATTTGTAAAAACGCCGCCCATGGGCTGGAATAGCTGGGACTGCTACGGAGCCGCAGTCAACGAGGAGACCGTGCGCGCCAACGCAAAATTCATGGCGGAAAATCTCAAGCAGTTCGGCTGGCAGTACATAGTCGTGGATATCCAGTGGAGCAATCCCATCGCACAGAACCACGAATATCAGCCGTTCACTGAGCTTTGCATGGACGAATATTCAAGACTTATCCCAGCGGCAGAGAGGTTCCCCTCCGCCGCTGGTGGAAAGGGCTTCGCACCTTTAGCCGAATACGTACACTCGCTGGGGCTTAAATTCGGCATTCATATCATGCGCGGAATTCCCCGCCAGGCGGTTCACCGCAATACCGCAATCAAGGGTACGTCCAAAACCGCACGTGATATTGCCAAGACCTCCAGTATATGCCAGTGGAACACTGACATGTACGGCGTTGACCCCGAAAAGGAGGGTGCCCGCGAGTACTATGACAGCATTTTCGAGCTTTACAAGAGCTGGGGTGTTGATTTCATCAAGGTCGACGACATCTGCCGCGAACTCCCGCACGAGGAATCCGAGCTTGTAATGCTGAGCGAGTCGCTGCGTTCCTGCGGCCGTGATATGGTGCTGAGCCTCTCTCCCGGAGCGGCGCTCCCTGAAAAGGCGGAGCTTTACAAGCAGGTCAGCAACATGTGGCGCATCACCGACGATTTCTGGGACAACTGGCCGCAGCTCCTCGATATGTTCAGCCGCGCACAAACATGGTGCATTCATGCGGGCGCGGGGCACTTCCCCGACGCGGACATGCTCCCCGTCGGCGCTATACTCCAGGATTACGGTCCCGACGGCTGGACTAAATTCACAAAGGACGAGCAGATCACGATGATGTCGCTGTGGTGCATTATGCGCTCCCCGCTGATGATAGGCGGCGAAATGACAAAGTTCGATGATTTCACAATGAGCCTGCTGACAAATGCAGACCTGATAGGCTGCCTGAACAACACACATTCCGCTCACCCGCTGTTCAGAAAGACGGTTGACGGCGGCGAACAGATCGCATGGTTCACCTCGTGCACCGATGGAAATTCGTACTATATTGCCCTGTTCAACTGCGGCGAAAAGGAATGCTCCATCACTGCGGAGCTTCCGATAGACTGCACATTCAGCGCGCGTGAGATTTGGACAGGCGCTGACAGCGAGGTTTCCGGCGAGATAACCGCCTTTGTCAAGCCGCACGGTGCTGCAATGTTCAGGCTTACCCGCGTATGAAAATCGGAAAGGGAACTATCCGCGAGATATTCGCAGGACTGAAAACTAAGAACGGCAGGAAGCAGCTTTACGCAAAATACCGCGAGATAATAATGTACGTTGTGTTCGGAGCGCTGACAACCATCATCAGTTTTGCAAGCTACTATGCGGCACGCTGGATTTTCCCAGACGCGCAGTCCGTGCCGGTGTGGCTGAGATGGATTTTCAGTATAACCTCAGTTTTCGGAACCGACAGCGCGACCGCCCTCCCTGTTATCATTTCCTGGATACTGTCGGTAACGTTCGCGTTTGTCACCAACCGCACCGTGGTTTTCCGAAGCACTGAAAAACGCGCCTCCGGAGTGCTCCGTGAAGCGGCTTCGTTTTATGCGGCACGGCTTGCGACGCTTTTCGTGGATCTCGTGATAATGTTCCTGCTGGTAGACCTCACCGGTATACAGAACAGTTGGTACGAGCTCGGCTGTAAGCTGTTTTCGAATGTCATTATACTGATCCTCAACTACGTTCTCAGCAAGCTGCTGGTTTTCAGAAAAAAAGCCGGAAATGAAAGGAAAGACAATTGAGCAACATTACCTACGAGTATATCCGCCGCAACAAGGATATACAGACCTACATCAATTACGCCGACGCGGCGCTCAGCACAATAGGCTACACTGAGCATTCCAACGCGCACGTTGAGCGCGCTGCGGCTTCCGCATTCATGATACTGACCGAACTCGGCTATGAACAGCGCACCTGCGAGCTTGCGGAAATCGCGGCTTACATGCACGATATAGGCAACGTTATAAACCGCGTTGATCACGCGCAGAGCGGCGCAATTATGGCTTTCCGTCTGCTAGACAATCTCGGAATGCCAGCGAACGAGATTTCACTCATAATTTCAGCGATCGGAAACCACGACGAAAACACCGCCGCCCCGGTGACTCCGATAGCTGCCGCGCTTATTATCGCGGACAAGTCAGATGTACGCAGATCAAGAGTGCGTTCCGCTGACGGGCCTTTCGTTCCAAGCTCGGAGAATCTCGCTCGGGATATCCACGACCGCGTGAACTACGCCGTTGAGAAATCGTCGCTGTATTTCACCGACGACAAAAAGCGCCTTATCCTCGACCTCACGATCGACCAGTCAATATCTTCCATAATGGAATATTTCGAGATTTTCCTCGACAGAATGAAGCTCTGCCGGCGCGCCGCGGCGTTTCTCGGAGTGGAATTCGGTCTGCGGATAAACGACGCAATTCTCCTCTGACGGTAATTTAGGGATATATTGCCGGATTTCGGTCTCATTTGTGCAGCTTTTTGATAAAATTTGTGGAATTTTTAAAAAAGCACTTGAAATTCCGGCAATTATATAGTAAAATATATTTATGGTTTTATTTATCCAGCCGACCGGGGATCCCGGCGGAATAACTGTAAAGGGAGAGCAATGAGATGAAGCGTCCGAACTCACATCATAGCTGCTTTGGCGGAATTACGGCTTCTTTTTACAGAATAAGTGCAACCATAAGACAATTGTAACTTTTTAGCTGTATTCCGCATACAGCTATTTTTATTATCAAGCAAGACGAAAGGAAGATAATATGTCAGAAAAAAAAGTCGGCATAGTAATGGGCAGCGACAGCGACTTCCCCGTTGTTCGCAAGGCAGCCGAGGCTCTCAAGGAGTTCGGTATACCGTTCGAGATGAGAGTGCTTTCCGCTCACCGCTCCCCTAAGGAGGTTGCGGAGTTCGCTCAGAACGCCCGCGCAAACGGTTTCGGAGTTATCATCGCAGCAGCGGGCATGGCGGCTCACCTCGCGGGAGCAATCGCAGGCAACACTACCCTGCCGGTAATAGCTATCCCTGTAAAGGCTAAGGCGCTCGAGGGCGTTGACGCACTGCTCAGCTCCGTTATGATGCCCCCGGGAGTTCCCGTTGCAACAGTAGGCATCGACGCTGCTGCAAACGCAGGTTACCTCGCTGCGGAGATCCTCGCGGTAAGCGACGATTCCATCGCGGAAAAGCTGCTTGCTTTCAAGAAGAAGCAGAACGAGAAGAACCTCGCCGCTGACGCAAAAATGCAGGAAACTGCAAAGGAAATCTAAGTCTATTCCCTGCCCTGGCAGGAAAATACATACAGAAGATCAAAGGAGATATCACCATGAGCTACACAAAGGCAGCACAGCTTTACGAAGGCAAGGCTAAGAAGGTTTTCGCTATCAAGGAGAACCCTGATTACGTAATGGTGTCCTACAAGGACGACGCTACCGCTTTCAACGGTCTGAAGAAGGGTCAGATCCACGGCAAGGGCGTTATCAACAACAAGATGACAAACTACATGTTCAGCCTTCTCGAGAAGGAGGGTATCCCTACCCACCTTGTCGAGGAGATCAACGACCGCGAGACCGTTGTTAAGAAGGTTGAGATCGTTCCGCTGGAAGTTATCGTAAGAAACGTCGCAGCAGGCAGCTTTTCCAAGAAGCTCGGCATTGAGGAAGGCACTCCCCTCAAGACTCCTACCCTCGAGTTCAGCTACAAGAACGACGACCTCGGCGATCCGTTCATCAACAGCTACTACGCACTCGGTCTGGGTCTTGCTACCCAGGAGGAGATCGACACCATCTCCAAGTATGCTTTCAAGGTAAATGAGTTCATGCTCGGCTTCTTCAAGAAGCTCAACATCGACCTCATCGACTTCAAGATCGAGTTCGGCCGCTACCACGGTCAGATCATTCTTGCTGACGAGATCTCTCCGGACACCTGCCGCTTCTGGGATTCCACAACCCACGAGAAGCTCGACAAGGATCGTTTCCGCAGAGATATGGGCGGCGTTGAGGACGCTTACCAGGAGATCATGCACCGTATCTTCGGCGAGAACAAGTAAGCATTAAGCTTTTAACTAAGGGATCGGGATATTACGCTGACTATCCGGAGCAGGAGACATCCTGCCCCGGTTTAGTTGGTACATACAGAAAAGGCGGTATAACTTTATATGGGCGGTTTTTTTGGAGCGGCTGCTGAACATAACTGTATCAGCGACGTATTTTTCGGCACCGACTATCATTCTCACCTCGGCACACGCAGAGGCGGTATGACTGCATATTCCCCTGAGAAGGGCTTCCAGAGAAGCATTCACAGCATTGAAAACTCTCCGTTCCGCACAAAGTTCGAGAGCGACGTAGACGCAATGGAAGGCAATCTCTGCATCGGCAGCATCAGCGATACTGACCCGCAGCCTATCCTTCTCAAGTCCAGGCTCGGTACCTATGCGGTATGCAACATTGGTATAATCAATAATGCTGAGGAGCTCTGCAACGAGCTGCTCAGCAATTCCAGCGCCAGTTTCGAGGCAATGAGCAGCGGAAAGGTTAATTCTTCCACGCTCATCGGCGGGCTCATCGCGCAGCGCGACAACATCGTCGACGGAATCAAGTATGCTCAGGAAAAGATCAAGGGTACAATGTCCCTGCTTATCCTGACCGAGGACGGTATCATCGCTGCCCGGGACAAGAACGGCAGGCTTCCTATTATAATAGGAAGGCGCGACGACGGATACTGTGTTTCCTTTGAGAGCTTCGCATTCCAGAAGCTGGGATACGCTATCTACCGTGAAATGCTCCCCGGCGAGATCGTGAAGATAACGTCCAAGCGCGCAGAGGTGCTCAGCGAGGGTCACATCAACGACCTCAAGATCTGCACCTTCCTGTGGACATACTACGGCTACCCCAACTCGGTATACGAGGGAGTCACCGTTGAGACCATGCGCACCAGAAACGGCGAGATCATGGCTGAACACGATATCCAGAGCGGCAACCTTCCCGATGTTGACTTCATCTGCGGCGTTCCGGATTCCGGCGTTCCGCACGCAATCGGTTACGCAAACAGAAGCGGCATTCCGTTCGCACGCCCATTTATAAAGTACACCCCCACATGGCCCCGCAGCTTCATGCCGCAGAGCCAGTCCATGAGAAACAAGGTTGCAAAGATGAAGCTTATTCCCGTTCACGAGCTTATCGAGGGTAAAAAGCTCCTGTTTGTCGACGACAGCATTGTAAGAGGCACTCAGCTCCGTGAAACTGTTGAGTTCCTGTACGCCAACGGTGCTAAGGAAGTCCACATGCGCTCCGCATGTCCTCCTATCATGTATGGCTGCAAGTACCTCAACTTCTCACGCAGCACCTCCGAGCTTGATCTTATCGCGCGCCGGATAATCCACGAATTTGAAGGCGAGGACGGCGTCAAGTACATCAACGAGTACAGCGACACCAACACCGAACGCGGTCAGCGACTCAGGTCCGAGATCTGCAAGCGGCTCAAGCTCACCTCGCTTGAATTCCAGTCTCTCGAGGGTACCGTAAAGGCTGTCGGACTTCCTGAAAGCGGGCTTTGCAGCTACTGCTGGAACGGAAAGGAATGATCCCAATTGTCAGGTAATATACACGAGGAATGCGGCGTATTCGGCATTTACTGCAATACGCCGTCCGACGTGGCGCACTCCGCTTATTTCGGACTGTATGCGCTTCAGCACAGAGGTCAGGAAAGCTGCGGCATCGTTGTCAACGACCGCGGCGTGTTCAAGACTCACAAGGGACTTGGACTTGTGAACGAAGTGTTCAACGAACGCGTTCTTTCGGAGTTCGGTCAGGGCAGGATAGCAGTCGGTCATGTGCGCTACTCCACAACAGGTAACGTAAATACCGCGAACTGTCAGCCCATGACCGTCCGCCACGTAAAGGGCGCACTCGCCATCGCGCACAACGGAAATCTCATAAACGCACTCGAGCTTAGAAAGCAGTACGAGCTGAAAGGCGCTATCTTCCACAGCACAAGCGATACTGAGGTCATATCCTACGCAGTTACCGAGGCGCGGCTTGAGACCGGCTCCATTCAGGAAGCGGTCGAGAAAGCCATGTACAAAATAAAGGGCGCTTATTCACTAGTTGTGATGTCGCCCAAGAAGCTCATCGCAGCAAGAGATCCACAGGGATTCCGCCCGCTGTGCATGGGCAGGCTCCCGGACGGCGCGGGTTACGTGTTCGCTTCGGAGAGCTGCGCACTCGACAGCATCGGCGCTGAGTTCGTCAGAGACGTTGAACCCGGCGAGATAGTTGTCGCGGACGAAAACGGCATACAGACCATCAGAACACACTGCGGTCAGAAAAGCTCAATGTGCGTGTTTGAATTCATATATTTCGCACGTCCCGATTCGGTCATTGAGGGAGCAAGCGTACATCGTGCAAGGCTTCGCGCAGGTCATTACCTTGCGCTTGAGCACCCCGTTCAGGCTGACGTTGTTATCGGCTGTCCGGACAGCGGACTTGACGCTGCGCTCGGGTTCGCTCAGCAGAGCGGTATCCCCTACGGCGTAGGCTTCGTCAAGAACCGCTACATAGGCAGAACGTTCATTCAGCCGACCCAGGGAATGCGCGAAAACTCCGTTAAAATCAAGCTGAATGCAATTTCGGAGACCGTCAAGGGCAAGCGCGTCGTCCTTATCGACGACAGTATCGTGCGCGGAACTACCTCGGCTAAGGTCGTGAAGTTACTTCGCCACGCCGGGGCTACTGAGATCCACATGCGTATCTCTTCCCCGCCGTTCATAAGCGAGTGCTTCTTCGGAACCGACATCGACAGCAAGGAGAACCTCATTGCAAACAAGCATTCAGTTGAGGAAATTGCAAAGATCATCGGCGTTGATTCTCTTGGATTCCTCAGTACCGACAGCGTTGTTAAAATTGCCGAGAACGCGGGCTGCGGCTTCTGCTCAGGCTGCTTTACCGGTAAGTACCCCATCGACGTACCGAAGGATATCCCCAAAGACAAATTTGAAATGAAGTTCGAGGAATGACCCGAACTTGACAAAACATTAAATTAAGGTGCTCCGTATCCTGCGGCGCGTCCTTAGAGAAAGGGCAGTAAAATGAAAAGTTTCAGCGAAAGCTATAAGGCAGCAGGCGTAGACGTAACCGCCGGATACGAGTCCGTCAGACTCATGAAGGAGCATGTTGCAAGAACCAACACCCCCGGCTGCATTTCCGGCATCGGAGGTTTCGGAGGTCTGTTCATGCCTGACCTTACCGGCATGAAGGAACCCGTACTGGTAAGCGGCACCGACGGCGTAGGCACCAAGCTCAAGCTCGCAATGCTCATGAACAAGCACGATACGATTGGTATCGACGCAGTTGCAATGTGCGTCAACGACATCATCTGCTGCGGCGCAAAGCCTCTGTTCTTCCTTGACTACATCGCTATCGGCAAGGTAGTTCCCGAGAAGGTTGCCGCTATCGTCAAGGGCGTGGCTGACGGCTGCGTAATGGCTGGCTGCGCACTGATAGGCGGCGAGACCGCTGAGCACCCCGGCATGATGGCAGAGGACGAATACGACATCGCAGGCTACAGCACCGGTATCGTGGACAAGTCCAAGATCCTGGATCCTTCCACAGTTAAGCCCGGCGACGCTATCGTAGGTATCGCTTCCAGCGGCGTACACTCCAACGGCTTCTCACTGGTCAGAAAGGTGTTCAACGTAAACGAAAAGAACCTCAAGACCTTCTATCCTGAGCTTAGCACCTCCCTCGGCGAGGCGCTCCTCGCTCCTACAAGGATCTATGTAAAGCCCGTTCTGGACGTTATTTCCAAGATAAGCGTGAAGTCCATCAGCCACATCACCGGCGGCGGATTCTACGAGAACATTCCGCGCGCGCTTCCTGACGGCGTTGCTGCAAAGATCAGCAAGAACAGCTACGAGGTTCCTGCTATCTTCAAGCTCCTCCAGCAGACCGGCAATATCTCCGAGCACGACATGTACAACACCTTCAACATGGGTATCGGCATGATGCTCGTAGTTGACAAGGCCGACGCTGCCAAGGCAGTCGAGATCCTCAAGGCAAACGGCGAGAACGCATTCATCATCGGCGAGACCGTTGCAAGCAGCGAGGGCGTAATCATCGAATAATGTTCGGTTTATTTAAAAGAAAGACCGCCGCTCCCTTCACCGGGGAGCAGTGCGCGGTCGATATTTCAAAAGACGGCATGGTGATCAACGGCACAAAGCTTGACGTGCTCGTCCATCTCGAGGCGGCTGAAAAACTCCTCGGCACGCCGCGCGGCAAGAAATACCACACTTCCGCCGAGACAAAGGAATTCCTGGAAAACAGCTACGGCGAGGGTATGGTCACAAACTGCGTCAACTACACCTGGGACGACCTCGGAATATACTGCTACACCAGGAACGGCAAGGTTATAAGCAGCTTCGGCTTTATGTTCCGCAATACGCTGGAACTGAAGCACTCCCCCAAGAAAATGTTCAGCGGAGTTCTGACGATAAACGGTCAGCCCTGGCAGGAAGCGATCATGCAGGGCGTTGACAGCGAGTTCTTCCGCGAGCTGGTTCTTGGAGGGTACACCGTTATTGCGGAATACACAGACCCCTTCTCCGGAGAAACTCCGGACGACGGCGGATACAACTGCGTTGAGATATCCCTGACCGGGGAATAGCGGAGGTAATTTATGAAAAACATTGTTGTACTTGTTTCCGGCGGAGGAACTAACCTTCAGGCACTTATCGACGCTGAAAAGCGCGGTGAGATCAGGGGCGGAAAAATCACCTGCGTCATCGCCAGCAAAGCGGACGCTTACGCGCTGACCCGCGCCGCGGACAACGGTATCAAGACCCGCGTGCTGGTGCGCAGGGACTTCCCCGATGTCAAAAGCTACAGCAAGGCAATGCGTGACGCACTTGTTGAGGAAAACGCTGATCTTGTCGTTTACGCCGGATTTATGACGATACTCGACGAGCAGGTGTGCGACGCATTCCCGAACAGAATGATTAATATTCACCCCGCGCTCATTCCCAGCTTCTGCGGCAAGGGATTCTACGGTCTTCATGTTCACGAAGCCGCTCTGGCAAAAGGCGTGAAAGTCTCCGGCGCCACGGTTCATTTCGTCACAGCCGACTGCGACGCAGGTCCGATAATCCTCCAGAAGGCTGTTGAGGTAAAGAACGGCGACACCCCTGAAACACTCCAGAAGCGCATTATGGAAGAAGCCGAGTGGAAGATACTTCCGCAGGCGGTTTCCCTGTTCTGCGAGGACAGGATTATCGTCAAAAACGGCGTCACTGAAATAAGATGAGCAGAGTCGTTATCAACGGAGAAAGCGCTGATTATTTCAACACCATTGAGGGCGTGCTTTATTCGTCACGATTTGGCGCGGAAGTAATGCTATATGGAAAAAATGTCAGCGAGGAGTACCTCACCAGGTGCGCGGATTATTTTGATACCCTGCCCGGAGAAATCTCAGAAAAGCTGCGACAGGCGACTGCCGCTTATCTGAACGATATGTTAGAGGAACACGCGGGCGAATTTGCGTTTGACGTTATCGAATTCAACGCGCAGAACGTTGCTCCTTTTATTGTTCCAGTGGAACTGCACACGCAGTCGTTCCGGCTGCTTTCCGAGGAGGATTCCCCGGCGGCGTTCAGCGTGAAATTCGCGTTCTCCCCCGTCGCCGACCAGTACATTGAATGGACAGTCCGCGGCGAACAGGCGGTATATGCCGGGGAGTATATCGGAGTATCTCCGTGGGACGAAAAGATTCTCCGGAAATCCTGGAACTACGTCGGGGAGGGTTGATATGAACGAGGATAAATTCACTGGCAAAGCGGCGATTTATGCGAAGTACCGCCCCTCCTACCCTACCGCTGTCGTAGACAGACTGTATGAGCTGACCCATGCGGCGAATGTCGCGGACATCGGCGCAGGAACTGGAAAGTTCACTGAAAAGCTGCTGCTCAAGCCCTGGAATGTTACCGCAGTCGAACCCAACACCGACATGTGCCGTGAACTGCTGAAATGCGTTGGCGGCAGGGCTGAAATCGTGATGGCGTCGGCGGAGAACACCGGACTTCCGGAACATTCCTTCGAGCTGATCACGGCGGCTCAGGCGTTCCACTGGTTCGACGAGGAAAAATTCCGCGACGAATGCAGGCGCATGCTCAAGCCTGACGGACGGCTGGCGGTAGTTTTCAACAGCCGCTTGAACGGCGATATAACTCAAAAGCGCGACGAAATTTACACGAAATACTGTCCCAGCTTTGCAGAGCGGTCCGGTCATGTCGGGAAACGCTCCGAATATGAGGGCGACAGATTCCTGCGAAACGAGTACTTCTCATCGGTAGATGTTTTCAAAATGGAAACCCCGGTCGTAATGACAAGGGAGCACTTTCTCGGAGACGCACTTTCAAGGTCGTATGCACCAAAAGAGGGCGATGAGAATTACAAGGCGTTCGTCACCGAACTGCTTTCCCTTTTCGACAAGTCGCATACATACGGCAAGGTCGCCGTAAGCTACACGACAACATGCTATACAGGAAAATTCTGAAAGGATACACGATATGAACTACATTGAGCTTGACAAGGAACTCAATTCTCTTGCCTACCACGGCAGAGGAATAATCATCGGCAAGTCCCCTGACGGCAGGAAGGCAGTCACCGCTTACTTCATCATGGGCAGAAGCGAGAACAGCCGCAACCGCGTTTTCGTTGAGGACGGCGAGGGTATACGCACCCAGGCGTTCGACCCCTCCAAGATGGTTGACCCGCACCTTATCATTTACGCTCCGGTGCGTGTTCTCGGCAACAAAACCATCGTCACCAACGGCGACCAGACCGACACCATCTACGAACTGATGGATAAGCAGATGACTTTCGAGCAGTCCCTGCGCACCCGTGAATTCGAGGACGACAAGCCCAACTACACACCACGTATTTCCGGTATCATTCACCTTGAGAACGGCGCTATGAACTACGCAATGTCCATTCTGAAATCTGCTGACGGCGACGGAAGCTCCTGCCGCAGATACACATATGCCTACAGCAATCCCATGGCAGGAAAAGGCAGCTTTATCCACACCTACGCGGGCGACGAGATAGAGCAGGACGGCGTGCGCAGACTCCCCAGCTTTGAAGGCGAGCCGAAGAACGTTATCATTCCTGATATGGACATCGACAAGCTTACCGATTACCTCTGGAGCAATCTCAACAAGGACAACAAGGTTTCTCTGTTCGTACGTTACATCGACCTGGAAACAGGAAAGTACGACAGCAGAATTGTAAATAAGAACGTATAAAAAGGAGATACTATGAAGGAATTCGAATTAAAGTACGGCTGCAACCCTAATCAGAAGCCCGCCAGAATCTACATGGAAAACGGCGCTGAGCTTCCCATCGAGGTTCTGAACGGCCGTCCCGGCTACATTAATTTCCTCGACGCATTCAACGGCTGGCAGCTTGTAAAGGAACTCAAAGCAGCTACCGGCTACCCTGCCGCCACAAGCTTCAAGCATGTTTCTCCGGCAGGCGCCGCTATCGGTCTCCCGCTGACCGATACCCTCGCAAAGATCTACTGGGTCGACGACCTCGGCGAGCTTTCCCCTCTTGCATGCGCTTACGCAAGAGCCAGGGGCGCCGACAGAATGAGCAGCTACGGTGATTTCATCGCGCTGTCCGATGTCTGCGACGTTTCTACTGCAAGAATAATCCACAGAGAGGTTTCTGACGGAGTTATCGCTCCAGGTTACGAGCCTGAGGCTCTTGAGATACTCAAGAGCAAGAAAAAGGGCAACTACAACATAATCAAGATCGACCCCGACTATGTTCCCGCTCAGATCGAGCGCAAGCAGGTTTACGGAATCACATTCGAGCAGGGCAGAAACGAACTCGTTATAAACGACGAGCTGTTCGCGAATATTCCCACCGAGGCTAAGGATCTCCCCGAGAGCGCAAAGCACGACCTTGCTATCGCGCTCATCACGCTCAAGTATACTCAGTCCAACTCCGTCGCTTATGCATGCGGCGGTCAGGCGATCGGTATCGGCGCAGGTCAGCAGTCGCGTATCCACTGCACGCGTCTTGCAGGAACCAAGGCTGACAACTGGTATCTCAGACAGTCCCCCCAGGTAATGGGACTTCAGTTCGTTGACGGTATCCGCCGCGCTGACCGCGACAACACCATCGACCTCTACATCGGCGACGACTACATGGACGTTCTCGCTGAGGGCGAGTGGCAGAAGTTCTTCAAGGTAAAGCCCGCTGTTTTCACCCGCGAGGAGAAGCGCGCATGGCTTGACACTATGAAGGGCGTTTCCCTTGGCTCTGACGCGTTCTTCCCGTTCGGCGACAACATCGAGAGAGCGCACAAGAGCGGCGTGCAGTACATCGCGCAGCCCGGCGGCTCTATCCGCGACGATAACGTTATCGAAGTCTGCAACAAGTACGGCATTATAATGGCATTCACAGGCATTCGTCTGTTCCATCACTGATATACGGAGGTAATCATGTCCCACGAGTTAGTTCTCGTTCTCGATTTCGGCGGTCAGTACAATCAGCTTATCGCCCGCCGCGTAAGAGAACATAAAATTTACTGCGAGGTAAAGTCCTACAAGACCCCTATCGAGGAGATCCGCGCGATGAACCCGAAGGGAATAATCTTCACGGGCGGTCCGAACAGCGTTTACCTCGAGAATTCACCGAGAATGTCCAAGGAGATATTCGAGCTGGGCGTCCCTGTTCTTGGTATCTGCTATGGCGTTCAGTTCATGGCATACTCCCTGGGCGGCGAGATCGGCACTGCGGTCGACAGTTCGCTGTCTGAGTTCGGAAGAACCGAAACAGAGGTCGACACCACTTCCCTGCTGTTCAAAAACATCGACAAGACCACAATAACCTGGATGAGCCACAACGACTATATCAAGAAGCTCCCCGAGGGCTTTGAGGTGTGCGGTCACACTGCCAAGTGCCCCTACGCCGCTATCCAGAATGTTGAGAAGAAATTCTACGGCGTGCAGTTCCACCCGGAGGTAAATCACACCGAGCGCGGTTTTGACATGCTGGGCAACTTCCTGTACAACGTCTGCGAATGCCGCGGCGACTGGACAATGGAAAGTTACGCTGAAACTGCAATCAAGAATATCCGCGAGAAGGTCGGCGACGGCAAGGCTCTGCTGGCTCTGTCCGGCGGCGTTGACAGCTCCGTTGCCTGCAAGCTGCTTGCAAAGGCTATCGGCAGCCAGCTTACCTGCATTTTCGTTGACCACGGTCTGATGAGAAAGAACGAGGGCGACGAGGTAGAAGCTGCATTCGCTGACAGCGGCGTTAATTTCGTCCGCGTGAACGCCGGTGAACGCTTCCTGGGCAAGCTTGCCGGGGTTACAGAACCGGAAGCAAAGCGCAAGATAATCGGCGAGGAATTTATCCGCGTATTTGAGGAAGAAGCTAAGAAGATCGGCAAGGTTGATTATCTTGTTCAAGGTACTATTTATCCCGACGTGATTGAATCCGGACTTGGCGACGCGGCAGTTATCAAGAGCCATCATAACGTTGGCGGTCTGCCTGACTACGTTGATTTCAAGGAGATAATCGAACCTCTGCGCCTCCTGTTCAAGGACGAGGTACGCGCTCTTGGAACCACTCTCGGTCTTGACGAAAAGCTTGTATGGCGCCAGCCGTTCCCGGGTCCCGGTCTTGCAATCAGAATTATCGGCGACATCACTCCGGAGAAGGTAGCTACTCTTCAGGACGCTGACGCTATTTTCCGCGAGGAAATCGCTAATGCAGGACTTGACAGAAGCATCAATCAGTACTTCGCAGTTCTGACTAACATGCGCTCCGTTGGCGTTATGGGCGATGGCAGAACCTATGACTACACGCTCGCACTCCGCGGTGTTTCTACCAGCGACTTCATGACCGCTGATTTCTCACGCATTCCCTATGATGTGCTGGAGAAAGTTTCCGTTCGAATCGTAAACGAAGTTAAGAATATCAATCGCATTGTTTATGATATTACGAGCAAGCCACCGGCTACGATCGAGTGGGAATAATCGCCAATTTCGGAAATTTCGCACAACAATGCGGTTTAACAGGCTTCAAATTGCTCTCTGATACCATTTTGATACCGAAATATCAAGATATGAAGTAGTTGCAAGTGGCTTTTATGTTGTAGCCAATTTGTAGCCAATGCTTAAAGCCGCTGTAAAATAACTCAACACCC
>DQFX01000005.1 GCA_003531585.1 Oscillospiraceae bacterium
CACAGTTGTTTTTTCAGACCCGCTCCTGGAGAAACGCCGCGCATAAAAAAGCGCTTACCCCGTCATAGCGATGGAATAAGCGCACTTTTTTGAAATGGCGCACTAATGGCGCACTCGGAAAGCCCGTCCCGGAAAAAAGAAAAACCGCCATGTTCGCCGAATGGCTTAACAAAGCGGTTTGTTCTGGAGCTGGGAATGGGACTCGAACCCACGACCTGCGCATTACGAATGCGCTGCTCTACCAACTGAGCTATACCAGCAAAAATTTGCAAAAGCACTTGCATTCTACATGAGTGTATGATATAATAAAAATATATATGACGCTCATACAGATGATGACTGTATTATTATATACTGAAAATCAAGATTTGTCAAGTGCAAAAGAGGTGTTTTTTATAAATTCGGGCAAAAAAATAGCGCGGGTGATCGGACTGACAGTCGCTTCGCTGCTTGGAGTGATATTCCTGCTGATGGTGATATCAGCGGCGGCGTTCGGTTCTGCGGGAACTGTGGGAGTTTTCGGATTCAACCTGTTCATATGCGACAGCAGCGATTACGACAGCATACCTGCCGGAAGCGCCGTTATCTCCACTTCCTGCGCACCCTACGACCTCGAGGAAGGAAACCTGGTACTCTACACCACCGACCCCGAGGATAAGAACGCGCCGCTTGCGATGGGGTATTACGCAGATTTCAAAATGACCGACGGCGTGTACTACCTCCACCTCGTGAACAACAGCGACAGCACCGTAATCAGCGAGGACGCCCTTATCGGAAAAGCAGGCTGGTGCAGTCCGTTCCTCGGAGCCTTCATCAGATTCGTAAGAACGCCCTGGGGAGTTCTCGTCATGGCGGTCATACCCTGCACCCTGCTGATACTGTTCGATGTCCTCCGCGTCAAGACCTACGAAAAGCCGATCCCCGAAGTTATCCCGCAGGTCAAGAATCAGGACGACCGGCCCGCGCAGCCGCAGTTAACTGTCGGCGAAAGCGGCGGAGCCTCATATAAGCGAAATCCAAGCGGAAAGCCGTCCGTAAGCGCAGACAGTGTGCTTTTCACGTTCGATTCTGCAAAAAAACAGCACGATGAACCCAGTACCGGCTCAGCGCCCAGAATGTCGGACGCCGACGTACTTTCACTGCTGAACGCTCCATCGCCCAGATTCGGTCAGAAGCCGGAAAAACCGCGCCCGGAGCCTCCCCTGTTTACCGCCCCGGCTGAAAAGCCGGCTTCCGCTCCCGAAAAGCCGACGCTCCCCGCGCCGGTCGCAGCCAAGCGCTATATCGACAATACGGTGGCTCCCGCTGTGAAGCCAGCTCCAGTTCCCGATGCTTCGGCGATACCCGCGGCAGTCTCCAACACCAAGACCGCCGAGATACCCGTGATAAAGAAACCCGAAAAGAAGCGCTCCGACGCATTCTTTGCACAGTCGGAGGCTCCGCAGATAGGCAGGAACCTCACCGGAAAGCAGACCGCAAAATCCAGCCGTTCGATCATCGACCTCGAGGACGCCCTCGCAGCGGCGCCCTCCCGCACCGCCAGACCTGAAAGCCGCCGCAGCGCGGATATCCTCGCTTCCAAAAACCGCAGCGACCTTATAACCGAGGACGACGACTCAAGGGACAAGTCGCGCTATGAAGTTGACGATATTCTTGCGGGCATAGAAAAACGGCACCAGCAGTGAAAAAAGTCGTATCGCTCATTGCTGCGGCTGGGCTGACGGCTGCCGCGATTCTTGGAGCCGTTCTCTCCGGCGGAAGCGGATTCTGGTTTGCGAGCGCCGCCGCTTCGGTGTTATGCTGTATACCATTCTTCCTGTCGTTTGAAAAACGCGCTCCCTCCGCAGGCGAGCTTGTGCTCATTGCGGTAATGACCGCATTTTCTGCCGCAGGAAGATTTATTTTCGCGCCTGTTCCATTTTTCAAGCCGGTTTCCGCGATAGTCGCCCTTGCAGCACGTCACCTCGGACCTCAGGTGGGATTCATGATAGGAGCGCTCTCCGCTGTTATCTCCAACATCTGGTTCGGTCAGGGACCCTGGACGCCTTTCCAGATGCTCTGCTGGGGCCTCATAGGAGCCACCGCCGGGATCCTCGGAAAACACGGCTGGATAAGCAAACCGCTTCCGCTGTGCATTTTCGGAATCGCTTCCGGAATCGGGTACTCGTTCATCATGGACGTGTGGACGGTTCTTTCAATGAACGGCAGTTTCTCAGGGGAGCTCTGGATCGCCGCGATAATCTCCGCAGCGCCCGTAACGGCTGTGTACTGCGTATCAAACGTAGTTTTCCTGCTAGCGCTCAATAAACCGCTGGGAAAAAAGCTTGAACGTCTAAAGACCAAATACGGCATATTTACTTCCGATGGAGGTAATATCACATAATTTTTAAGGAGCGGCTATGAAAAAGCCTTTCTCAATAGTTGACGCGGCGCTGAACGTTATCCGCGTCTGCCTGGCAGCCGGCATTCTTATCACGCTTTTCGACTTCTTTACACGCATTGATCAGACTCCGGCGATAGTCATACGCTTTCCGAAATCCGCTGAAACGGAGGAAACGTCCGGATACGAGCCGGAATACACCGCAGGTACGCAGATAATACAGAAAAGCCGCGGATATAAAAAACCCGAGCTTCTCACCGAGGAACCAGAGCCTGGTAATTCAGCGATTGCCGAAACCAAAACCGAAACCGAACCCATTCTGATAAGTACGGAGCGCGAAACTGTGTCAGAAGCCTCCGCGAATTACGCGGCGGGAAGTTCCGCGGTGCAAATTCTGCAAACCTCGTCGTCAAAGGCGGAGGAAACCGCTGACGCCGCCGACAGTGAAAACTCATCTGAGCTTATAAATATAAACACCGCGCCTGCCAGTGAGCTGGTAAAGCTGAAAGGTATAGGCGAAGTCAAAGCGGCGGCCATTGTCGAATATCGCCGCATTAACGGGAATTTCAAAACGGTGCAGGATATTATGAACGTAAGCGGAATCGGTGAAAAGACCTTCGAAAAAATCCGCAGTCAGATAACGGTATAAATTTGAGCCGCCCTAATCGGGAGTCGCTCAAAGGCGAACACCAGCCGCACAAATTCCAGTTTCCCCAAAACCAAAACGGGCAAGCTTAACGCCTGCCCGTCAATTTATATCCTCGCCGAAAGCTGAACCCCAACTGCAATTACTTTCTGCCAGCCATTTTAATGATATCCATAAATTTAAGCCTGCTGCCGTTATGCAGAATTATCATCTCATACACCCTTGCAACTATCACCGCCACAAGAGCCACAAACGCCGCCAGAATAAGCACCGCGACAATCACCTCCGGCATTGACAGCTTACCGACCATCAGAGCCGCAGGAAGCGAAAACGGCGAACTTACCGGGAAGTAATACGAGAAGGTCTGCATCACATTATCGGAAGCCGCACCGGTCTCTAGGCTGCCCATTGTGAACATCGCCGGGAAGTACGCAAGGTAGAATCCCAGCACGCCGAGCAGAGAATAAGGCTGCATAGCCTGCGCGAGATCCTCCATGCGGCTCACGGAGGCTCCGACCAGCGCCGCAATAAGCGCGTAGAACAGGAATCCGAGAATGAAAATAACGAATATCAGCACGAACGACAGCGGAGTCATACTCCCGAAGCTGCCGTTGAACGCCTCGACGATCTGAGCGTTCTCGCCGGTCTGAACATCGGCGTTCTGGAGCATATTCACGAGGTCGCCGCCGATGCCGAACGGAGCCGTTGCCGCAAACGAAATTCCACCCACAATGCCTATCAGCAGGAACTGCAATATCGACACGCAGCCCATCGCCAGTACCTTACCTATAACCACCGCGAGAGGTCTCACGGAGGTAAGCAGCAGCTCCATTACGCGGGAGGTCTTTTCCGTTGCGATGGACTGCGCGACGGTCTGACCGTACGCGAATATCATAATGAACAGAACCAGCGAAATAACGATAGGCACAACGTAATTTATCATCGTTTCAAACACGTTCCACTCGTCCGAGCCTGCCTGTATTTTCGACGTGCTGACATACCGCTGCGTAGCCGCGAAGTTATCCGGGGACACTCCGGCGTTTATCATGTTGCGGTAAGTCACAAGGTCTGAAACCATGCCTGTAAGCGTATCCACGGAGGTTCCGTCGGTGTCGGGCGAATAGTAGGTCTTTACCGTGTAGCCAAGCACCTCGGAGCCGCTCTCATCTGCGGATATAGTTACAAGCACCTTGCCTGCGTCCGCGTCTGTAAGCTGGTCTATCAGCTCGGAAGCCGTCTTGTCTGTGCTTGTGAGCTTCACTCCCGCGGAGGTCAGCTTGTCGGTGTCCTCGGAAGTCAGCAGACCGCTGTCGTCTATCAGGTACACGCTGTCAAGCGCCAGCGGCTCGTCAGAATTCCCGGAGCCTGTTATGGAATCCCCCGCCCCCATCAGCTTGGGTATGATGTTCAGACCGCCCACCAGCAGTATCGTTATCAGGCATACAATTATTGTACCCACAATGAACGACTTTGTGCGCACATACTGTGTGAATGTAAATCCAAAGACCTTTTTCCAGCCTCTTGCAGCGTCATTTCTCATCAGACTCACCCGCCTTTGCAGCATTTCCGACCTTTTCAATGAATATCTCGTTGAGCGACGGCTCGCGCAGCTCGTATTTTATAAGCGGCATTCCGCTTTCAATTATCCTGTTCAGCAGGGCGTGCGCCTGCTCCTCGCTGGATACGTTGTAGCTTGAGCCGTTCGGGGTCTCCTCAGTGAGGTTCAGACCGCACTCCTGAGCCATCGCGGTGATGTCGCCCTCGCATTTGACGGTGAGCTTCACCCTGCCGTAGCCCTTCTTGATATCGTTCAGATTTCCCTGGAGCACCGTCCTGCCCTTGTTGAGTATCACGATATCCCGGCAGAACTCCTCTATTGTTGACATCTGGTGGCTGGACATTATCACGAACTTGTTTTTCTTTATCTCCTCGCGGATAACGCTCTTGAAAAGCTCAGCATTTACCGGGTCCAGACCGGAAAGCGGCTCGTCAAGTATCAGAAGCTCCGGGTTCGGCGCGAGCGCAGCTATCAGCTGTATCTTCTGCTGGTTGCCCTTGGAGAGCTGCTCCGCGCGCTTGTCGCGGTACTCCTGAACTCCCAGGCGGTCGAACCAGTAATCAATTGCGCGCTGAGCGTCCTGCCGCTTCATGCCCTTCAGCGAAGCGAAATACATGAGCTGATCCATTATCTTGTACTTGGGGTAAAGTCCGCGCTCCTCCGCGAGGTAGCCGATGGACTCCGCAGCGGTCACGAACTTCTTCCCGTGCCATGTGACCGAGCCGCTGTCCGCGCTCAGCATTCCCAGTATTATGCGTATAGACGTGGTTTTTCCCGCGCCGTTAGTTCCCAGCAGCGCGAACACGCCCGGCTCCTTCATTTCGAAGCTCAGACCGTCTACTGCCCTGCAGCTGCCGTATGTCTTGACGATGTTGTCGACCTTGAGCGACATAATTTCACTCTCCCTTATCTGTTAATGTGTTGTATATACAGTATAATCTGTTTGCATTGATTTGTCAAGGGGTTTTTGGGAAAAAAATAAAAATCTCCCCGGAAACTTCCGGGGAGAAAGTAAATTATAAGCCATATAAGCCAGAATCAGCCCTTGAGCTCCTCTGCCAGAGCCTCGATCTGAGCCTCGTTCGCGGCGTTCACTGCGGAGCGTACGGTCACGGTGTTCTCAGCGAACGTGATGTTCTTGCTCTTCTCAAACATCCCCTTCATGACCTTAGCCGCCATCGGCGCCCAGGAACCGTTCTCGATAATTCCGATGGTGCGGTTCTGGTAGTTGCGCTCGGTCAGGTGGTTTATGAACTCCTTCATAGCCGGGAACACGTCCGCGTTGTAGGTCGGAGCCGCAAGCACCAGCTTGCCGTAGCGGAACGCGTCCTCAACGCACTCTGCCCAGTCGTCCCGGGCGAGGTCGCTGACCGTAACGTGCACGCCCTTGTCCGCAAGCTTTGAAGCCAGCATGTCCGCCGCCTTCCTGGTGTTACCGTAAACGCTTGCGTACGCGATGAACACGCCCTCGCTCTCAACGCCGTAGCTCGACCAGATGTTGTACTTATCAATGTAGTGACCGAGATCCTCCTTCAGCACCGGACCGTGCAGCGGGCAGATCATCGCGATATCGAGGGCGGCTGCCTTCTTCAGGACTGCCTGCACCTGCGCGCCGTACTTGCCGACGATGCCGAAATAGTAGCGCCTTGCCTCGCAGTCCCACTCAGCGTCAGCCGCAGCGTCGAGCGCGCCGAACTTACCGAAGCCGTCCGCGGTGAACAGCACCTTGTCGGCGCTGTCGTATGTCATGATGACCTCCGGCCAGTGAACCATCGGAGCCGCAATGAAATTAAGGGTATGCTTACCCAGCTCGAGGGTATCCTTTTCAGCCGCGACTACCTGCCTGTCGGCGTAGTCCGTGCCGAAAAACTGCTTCATCATCACGAACGCCTGCTTTGAAGCCACGATCTTCGCCGAGGGGTACTTCTCAGCGAAAACTGCGATGTTCGCGGAATGGTCAGGCTCCATATGCTGAACTACGAGGTAATCCGGAGTTCTTCCGGAAAGCTCCTTCTCAAGGTTTCCGAGCCATTCGCCGCCGAATCTGCCGTCAACGGTGTCCATAACCGCGACCTTCTCGTCGAGGATAACGTAGGAATTGTACGACATGCCCTCCGGAACAGTGTACTGAGCCTCGAACAGGTCAATATCATGGTCGTTCACGCCGATGTAACGGATATCTTCTGTAACTGTCATTTTTATGCCTCCAAAAAACGAGAACTATTTTTGATTTGCTGTATATATTATACAACCCGAGCCGTGATTTGTCAACCCCGCGCAGCATTTTTTGAGAAAAATTTCACATTATTTCAGCATTCTGAGGTACTGCTTGTGCTCATCAGAAACCCGGTAGCTTTCTATCGCCTTCTGGATAGTTTTCCGGTGGGTCCACTGGTCGAGCCTGCGCTGCTCAATGTACGGCAGAACCGCGTCGTACTGCTTTGCGAGCGCCGTTGCGAAGTACCACGCCGTCATCATGTTGACGTAATATTCTCCGCTGCGGATTTTTGATACCATCTCAGGGTATTCCGGGCTGAAATGCTCGTCCAGGAAGAACTCCATAAGGCAGCCCACGCCGAAGCGCATGGTGTAGGTGCGCTCGGAATCTATCCACTCCCTGATGTGCGGGAGCAGCTCCTCCGGCGACTTTTTGAAGCATTTCAGCGACATCTGGTCGCAGGTCGCCCAGTTGTCAACATAGGGCAGGAATTCCTCCGCCCGGCGCAGGCACTCCTGCTTGTCCCTGATTCCGGAAACAATGAACGCATGGAGCTGATTCTCATCAAAGTACCTGTGCGGAAGCTCCGCGAGAAATGTACCGTCAGCGCCGACCTCTTTCGCAAGCTTCCGAAGCTCCGGAGTGCGCACGCCTATCATGTTTTCCGGATTCATTCCCGGGATAAGCCCGCCCTGAAAATCGCGGTATTTTACGTCCTGCAAGGCGAAAAGCCTGCTTCTTATCTCGTCTGTCGTCATTTCTGCAACCTTTCTGGCATATGTCCGGTATTATTTATAAAAAACAAGGGAGGTTTTCCTATGAAAAAATACGCCGCACTTCTGGCGCTCGCCGGAATTATCCTCGCAGCCGGGTGTACATCAAGTGATACATCGTCAGCATCCATTGCCCTTGACCCCTCGGAGACTGAAATAGCGGTGCTGGAGCCCGACATAGCATTCCTGACCCGGGAAGCGCCGTCTGAACTGGAGACCCCTCCGCAGGAGCTTGTGACCTATAGCGGAAACGGGCTGGCTTCCGCCGCGGTGATGACCCTCGGCTCCTACACGTGGTCTTATCAGGGTGAAGATACCGCCTCCTGCAGCGCAGGACCGCTGACAGCCTACGCCGACGGGCTGATAACCGCAGTGGTAGACCTCGATTTAGTGTCGGAGAACGAACCCAAAATACAGCTCAGCGGCGCAGAGCTGACCGGAGCGCAGTTCTACCCGCTGGACGAATCCGAAAGCTGCGCTCTGGACTACACCCCGGACGGCTCGATAAGCTTCCCGGACGAAGCGTACAGCGGAGTAGCGGTGGTGTCGCTGAGCTTCCCCCAGGGCAACGCGGACTACTATTTCGCCGTTACCCGCAGCCAGACCGACCCGTCCCAGCCGCCGGAGCTTTACCTCTACTTAAGCGACACAGACATCGGTCTGCGCTTGACGAAATGCGTCTACACCTGGACAGTCGAGGAAAACGGCGAAGCGCTGACTGCTTCCGTTGACTGCGCCACCCCGTGGCGGCTTGCGCAGGAAAATAAACTCCTCACTGCCTCCGCCGAGCCGGGAAGTCTCCTGAAAATCGGACTGCCGGAGAACGCGCGAATAATCTCAGCGGTCAGATACCTTTCCGAGGACGAGACCGAGCCGCTGGAGTACTCCGGCAACACGATAACCGCTGCGGAAAGCGGAGTGTGCCGCATAATTGTGGAAATGCCGCAGGGAACCTGCGTTTACGCGTTCGTTTTAGTGAACGGCGATACGCTGAGCGTGCCTATGCAGCCTCCAGAATCCGCGCACCCCACAGAAACAGAGGAGTAAATCACTCACACGAAAGCCCGACCGGGCATATTATAAGGCAGGGTATGGCTCAAAAGCCCAGATCCACAGCCGCGCCGATGGTGGCGTGCTGTCCCTGCCAGCGCAGCAGCCGGCGCGCCCGTGAGAAGCCGGAGGCATTAACGGCTGGTTAAGATATACCCTTTCAGCGCCGATGTGAAAGCACCGGCGCTGAACTTTTATGGATATCAGTCGTATTCCGCGATGAATTCCGCAGTGTTTTCCTCGGAGTACTCCACCTGCTTTGAGTAGAGTTTCAGGTCGAGTATCCTGTCCCATTCGGAAAGCGCGCCGGAATCCTTCCAACGCATACAGTCCATCAGCATGACCGCCGCCGCAGAACAGCACGCGACCATCGTCCGGGCGTACACAGCGCCGTCTGACAGGCAGTCGGTGAAGTGCCGGTAGAGGAAGTACACCGCAATGTGCTCGTACCTCCATTCCCCGCCGGTTTCGCCCAGGAACTCCGGCAGAGCCTCCAGAAGCTCCTCCTGCCGCTGCGTCAGCCGCTCCAGGGTATCCGCCCACTCCTGATTTATGCTCTCCATCGCGGAAAGCGTGCCCAGAAGCCGCGAGACCTCCTCCGGCGTGAAGATATCCGGGTATTCCTGCGGAACGCCGGGAAGCGGCTGTTCAAGCTCCAGAGCCTCCTGGATCTGCCATGCGAATTCCGCACAGCGGCTCAGGCGTTCCGCCACCGGGAGCCTGCGGTCCTGGAGCGCCGCGAACATCTCCCCGCGCGCCCTGCGGAGCAGACCGGTGTACTCATCATCGCCGGAAAGCGCGGCTTTGTCGTCCTCGTCAAGCGTGAACTCCAGCGGCTCGGAACTGCTGAACATCAGCCGGCAGACCTCCTCGCAGCACAAGCCAAGTCCGGCTTCCCTGACCTCCCCGAATTCGTTGAAGAACCTCGGGTGGAGCGCGCAGATATCGCAGAGTATCCCGTCCCCGCAGTGGAGGATAAGCTCGCACAGACCGTCCTCACGGAGCAGCGCGCAGCGGTCGCCGGAAGCCAGCGCGAAGGTCGGCTGCACCCCGCCGTGTATCGCGGAGCGGAGCCGCTCGCCGAACTCCCCTGGGATTTTCGCAAAGCGCTCCATGGCGGGTTTGTCGATGTCGATTTCCCAGCCTATGCAGCAGTTGTCGGTGCATTTATCGCCGGTGCACAGGAATTTATCGTAAAACTGTGGTCTCATCATAGCTTTGTCACATCGAAATAGTGCGGGATTATGTCCGCGTATGTCCCGTCCTTCTTGCGGAAGCCGCCGGGGATAACCCCGAGCTGCGCGAATCCGAGGCTCTTGTAAAGCGCCAGCGCAGGGATATTGTCAGCCACGACAGCGTTGAACTGAAGCACCCGGAAGCCAAGCTCCTTACATCTGTGGAGGCAGTCGGAAACAAGCTCGCGCCCGACATGCTTTCCGCGCATATCCGAGCGCACCGCGTAGCTTGCGTTGGCGATATGTCCGCACCTGCCGACGTTGTTCGGGTGGAGAATGTACAGCCCCACTACCTCGCCGTTATCCTCGGCTGCGGCGGTGAAGCTCTGCGCCGCGAAAAACTCCTCTGCGGTCTGCTCCGTGAGTAATTCCTCCTGCGGGTACGCCTGACCCGCTTCAACTACCTCGTTCCATATGCGCATAAGCGCGGGAATGTCTTTTTTCTCGTACTTTCTGACGTTCATTTTTTTGCCTTTCGTTTTAGAGGTTATCATATATTTATCCGATGAACTCCCGTACAAGGGAATTATCGGGTACGTTTGCAGGGTCGAGCGGTTCCAGCTTCCGCAGGAATTTTTCGATGTCGGCGTACTTTCCGTACTCCGGATAGGTTCTGGACACCCTGTGCAGGTCGTCGAGCAGGATATCCCGGTAGACCATCGGCTCGTATGCGATGAATGTGTCTATATCGAAGCTTGCGCGGTGTTTGTACGGCATGATGTAGAGATCCTCGCCGCGCTCGACTGACTTGAAGAACTCCATAGTTTCGGTGATGGAACGCCCGCGGTACAGCTTATCGCGGATAAGTCTGCGCATAAGGCGTATTTTCGAGGGGTGGAGCAGCTCTCCGCCGCTTTCAAGGCGCGTCCTGACTGAAACGTACACGCGGTTGGTGTACTCGTCGGAATGCCCGATAACGTCGGGATTCAGCGCGTGAATGCCCTCCATGATAACGATGTCGCCGGGCTTGTATTCAAGCCGGAATCCGGGCTTTCTGTCCTGGATAGTAAAATCGAACGCCGGGACGTCTATCGGCTGGCAGCGGCTCAGCAGCTCGATGTGCTGCTTGAAAAGCTCGGTATCAAGCCGCTTCGGGGATTCAAAATCGAACCTCCCTTCCTCGGCGAGCCTGAGCTCCTCAGCGGTAAGCGGCAGGAAGTAGTTATCCATTGAGATGGTATGGGCGCAGCAGCCGTTGTCCTCAAGGAGCCTTGCGAGCCTTCCAGCCGTGGTGGTCTTGCCGGAGCCTGACGGTCCTGAGATAAGCACCACCGGCTTCTCCCGGCGCTCGCGGTAGATACGCTCTGCCGCTCGGGAGATCTGATCGGCATAGGCGTTCTCTGATTTTTCTATGAGCCTGTGCGGGTCAGCCGACATGGAATTAAGCTCTAAAACAGGAATACATTTCATAAATTGTCCCCTTTACTAAATTCGTCCGCGGTATACCCGCGGACGAGAATGTAAAATTCGGAATTCAGAATGCAGAATTCGGAATTTAGGCGTCCGCTTCGCGGACGTAATTAAAAAAACGCTGAAACAATAAATACTGGAACTCAATTTGAGATAACGTCCCAAGGAGCAGGACACAATAATTCCGAATTCCGAATTTAATTTAAATTCCGCTGAGCAGCTTCTTTTCCATCTCGCCGCGGTCGGTAGCGTATTCAAGCGCTGTTTCGTAGGATATCTGACCGGTCTTGTAGAGGTTAGCGAGGCTGGCGTTGAGCGTACACATTCCATCGCGGGCGCCTGCCGCCATAGTGGTCTCCATCATGTTTATCTTCGCGGAACGGATAAGATTGCGTATCGCGTCGGTGCCGATCATTACTTCGACTGCGGCTACTCTGCCCTTGCCGTCGGCGCGGGGGATAAGGGTCTGCGCGATGATGCCCTGTATCATGCTGGCAAGCTGAGAGCGCACCTGATCCTGGGAATGTATCGGGCATGCGTCGATGATTCTGTCAACGGTCTGAGCCGCGCTGGAGGTATGCAGCGTACCGAACACGAGGTGTCCGGTCTCGGCTGCGGTCATCGCAAGGGAGATGGTCTCGTAATCGCGCATCTCGCCGATGAGGATTACGTCCGGATCCTCACGCAGCGCGCTGCGGAGCGCCTCGTGGAACGACGGAACGTCGCGCCCGAGCTCTCTCTGATGGATAGTCGCCTTCTCCTGCTTGTAGCGGTACTCTATCGGGTCCTCGATGGTGATGACGTGGCAGGCGCGGGTCTTGTTGATGTACTCCATCAGCGCGGCGAGGGTCGTGGACTTACCAGCGCCGGTAGGGCCGGTAACAAGCACGAGACCTCTGCGCTTCTTTGCGAATTCCAGAAGCACCGGAGGCATTTTCAGCTCCTCAAGGGTGGGTATCTCGGCGTTCAGCAGACGGATACACGCCGCGAGCTTGCCGCTCTGGCGGAATACGTTGACGCGCTGGCGGGCGCCGTTCTTCAGCTCGAAGCTGAAGTCGATGTCCTTGCCCTCGGTGAGCATTTTCTCCTGCTCGGCGGAGAGTATCGAAAGAATGGTGCGGTTGACTACCTGGTCGGAAAGCTCGGTGTACTTGCGGAGTTCGCCGTTTACGCGCACAACGGTGGGAGCGCCGACGGTAAGGTGTATATCGGAGGCGTTCATTTCGCGCGCCTGCATTATGAATTCTTCAAATGTCATGGTGTTCTATTCCTTCCCAATATATGTATTATGGTATGCTGACGTTACTTGATTTTGAACTGAATGCCGCTTGCGGAGAAATAAACCTCATCTGAGGAATTAGCGATACGCTGGTTTACGCTTCCGAGTATCTTACGGAAAGCTATCTGCCTGGGGTCGGTGGGCGCGACCGAGAATCCGGTCTCGAGGGTAATTACGATCATGCTGCCGTTGAGTTCGCGGATACGCTCGCGCATATCCTCGATATCTGCGATAATGCGGCGCTCGATGGACTTCATCAGCTCGTCGGACATCTGGGAGATATCCGGGCACATGCGGTCTATCATGATGGAAGCGTAGTCGCTCAGGCGGTCGAAGATAACAAACTTGTGGTCGCCTATCCTGCCTGCCGGGTCGTCGTACACGCCCTCTACGATGTCCCAGTCAACGCCGTTCTGGTTGTTGCTGTATTCTATGCGGTGCAGGGTGTCCGGATCAACAGCCTCCCCGGTTCTCATGTAAAGCACGTAGTCATAGTGCGAGTAGCTGGTAGCCGCCCAGCGCGATTTTCCGCTTGCCGCTCCGCCCGTAATCAGGATCGATTTAGACATTTCGCCACCATTCCTTTCAGATATTACTGCGCCGGCTGACGATAAATGCCTGCCGCGCAGCACGTTTCTATTATTATACTACAAAATCTTCAACATGTAAAGCGGTTTTTGTCAGATTTGTACAACCGCCCGCATAATTGTGAATATTTTCCGGTTTACCCCCGTCACATTTGTGTAATTTAATGAGATTGATTGGGAAAAATATATTGAAAAACAAATCGTGGAGGAAATTCAATTTCAAATTCGGAATTATTGTGCCGCTGTCGCGGCATCTATTCAATTGTATCAATCCCGCGAAGCGGGACACCGAAATTCCGAATTCCGAATTCATAATTCCGAATTAAAAAAAGCGGCCGCGCTTAAAAAGTGCGGTCGCCTATAAACTTACCGCCGCCTCACGCCACTCCGAGGAATTCCTCGAGAGTAAGGCCGCTGTCGTGCAGGAGCTTCGCCGTGCTTGTTCCGAGGTAGCGCACATGCCACGGCTCGTAGATGTACCCGGTTATCTTCTCGCTGCCCTTCGGGTATCTCAGCAGGAAGCCGTACTCCCAGCAGTGCTCCGCGAGCCACTTTCCCTCGGGAGTTTCACCGTAGCTCTGCCTGAGCGAGGAGATATCCATTGCAAGCCCGGTCTGGTGCTCGGAGTGCCCCGGCTGAGCCGAGTAGGTATCAGCGACTTCTGCTCCGTCGATGGAAGCCCAGTATGCAAAGGTAGCCTTCTGCTTCTCGTAGGAGCGGAATCCGGAAACTATCGACATGTCGTATCCGGAAGCCTCGCGCATTTTCAGGTACGCGCTGTAGGTCTCGTCCGTGAGGCCGTCGCCGTAATCCTTCGGCAGGTCGAACTGACGGTTGACGATTATCACGCCGCCGATGGTGGTAACTCCGTCCGTCTCGACCGGCGCCGGAGCCTTTATCTTGGACTTCACCGTACCCTTGCATGCGATATCGGAAAAGTTGTTCACTACCTCGAGGGTCCCCAGACCGAACACGTTTCCGCCCTTATTCACGCGGAGCGTGCCTCCCTGGGTGAACACGCCGTTCTTCTGTATCTTTACTTTTCCGGTGACGGAAGTCACAGCGCCCTCGCCCGCCGTGAGATTCCCCTTGACGTATACTGCGCCGCCTGCGGCTACTTTCAGCGTGCCGTTTACTATCAGCTCCGCGCCGCTCTTTATGTAGAGCTTGCCGCCCTTCTTTACGTACAGCGTGGAACCCTCCGGAACTACACTGCTGTCGGAAATAACGAATGCGCCGCTCAAATTCTTCCTGCCGGTGAACAGCACCGTGGGATTCGACGCCTGTGCCATTACCATCGGAACAGCAGCCGCTATAAGCGCAAACGCCGTCAGAAACACAGCCAGCATGGTGACTGCCTTTTTTGTCATGCTCATATTGTCCTTGTATGATATAG
>DQFX01000013.1 GCA_003531585.1 Oscillospiraceae bacterium
CGGTTTTTAGAGGTTCCCTTATACTACACTTTGTACATCGTGTCAATTATTGTCGGAGCCTGGCGGCATAAACCTACAAATAACTTGACTTTTATGCGGAATAGTAGTAAAATAAGAGATACACAGCGTAAAGCTGCGAATATTTACATTGAACGGCAGGGCTTTTGTTTAGCTCTGCAAGGAAAGGAAGTTCAGTATGATCAAGGTAACACTAGGAAACGGCGAGATCAAGGAGTTTGACGCTCCGCTGTCCGCATTCGACGCGGCAAGAGAACTCGGAGAGGCTAAGACTGCATGTGCAGCGGAAATCGACGGCAAGGTATGCGACCTCCGCACCACCCTCACCGACGGCTGCACCGTTAAGTTCCTCACATTTGAGGACGAGCAGGGACAGAGAGCATTCAACCACACCGCCTCACACGTTCTGGCTCAGGCAGTAAAGCGCCTTTTCCCGGCGACAAAGCTCGCCATCGGCCCGGCTATTGAGAACGGCTTCTACTATGATTTCGACACCGAGGAGCCCTTCACCACCGACACCCTGGCAAAAATCGAAGCAGAAATGAAGAAGATCGTTAAGGAGTCCATACGCCTCGAACACTTCACAATGGCTCCCGACGAAGCTATAAAGTACCTCGAAGAACAGGGCGAACCCTACAAGGTTGAACTCTGCCAGGAACACGCAGGCAAGGGCGAACCCATCTCCTTCTACAAGCAGGGCGACTTCACGGACCTGTGCGCAGGTCCGCACCTGATGTCCACTTCTCCGGTCAAGGCGTTCAAGCTCACGTCCGTGACCGGCGCTTACTGGCGCGGAAGCGAGAAGAACAAGATGCTCACCCGTATCTACGGTACTGCATTCCCGTCCAAGGACGCGCTCAACGCTCATCTCGAGGCTCTCGAGGACGCAAAGCGCCGCGACCACAACAAGATAGGCAGAGAGCTTGAGTACTTCACCACTGTCGACTACATCGGTCAGGGTCTTCCGATTCTCCTGCCCAAGGGCGCTAAGGTCGTTCAGATCATGCAGCGCTGGGTAGAGGACGTTGAAGCAAAGCACGGCTGTCAGCTCACAAAGACTCCATATATGGCAAAGCGCGAGCTTTATAAAATCTCCGGCCACTGGGATCACTATCTCGACGGCATGTTCGTACTCGGCGACCCCAACGACGAGACCAAGGAATGCTTCGCGCTCCGCCCGATGACCTGCCCGTTCCAGTATCAGGTATTCCTGAACAGACAGCGCAGCTACCGCGACCTCCCGATGAGACTTACCGAGACCTCCACACTGTTCCGCAACGAGGACAGCGGCGAGATGCACGGCCTTATCAGAGTTCGTCAGTTCACTATCTCCGAGGGTCACTATATCCTCCGTCCTGAGCAGCTCGAGGACGAATTCAGAAACTGCCTGGAGCTTGCCAAGTACTGCCTCGATACTGTAGGTCTGCTTGAGGACTGCACATTCCGCTTCTCACAGTGGGATCCCGCTAACCCCAAGAACAAGTACGAGGGTACTCCCGAGCAGTGGGAGATCGCTCAGGCTACAATGAAGACAATTCTCGACGACCTGGGCGTTCAGTACACCATCGGTATCGACGAGGCTGCATTCTATGGTCCGAAACTCGATATCCAGTACAAGAACGTATTCGGCAAGGAAGACACCCTGGTAACTATCCAGATAGATATGCTCCTCGCACAGCGCTTCGGCATGGAGTACGTTGACGTAGACGGCACCAAGAAGAACCCGTATATCATTCACCGTACAAGCCTCGGCTGCTACGAGCGTACCCTTGCTTACCTGCTTGAAAAGTACGCAGGCGCGCTCCCGCTGTGGCTGTCTCCTGAGCAGGTTCGTATCCTCCCGATCACGGACCGTGCAAAGGAATACGCAGAGAGCATTGCAAAGCGCTTCGACGATATGAATATCCGCGTTACCGTCGACAACCGCAACGAGAAGATAGGCTACAAGATACGTCAGGCTCAGCTTGAGAAGATCCCGTACTTCTTCATTCTCGGCGATAAGGAAGTCGAGGACAACACCGTAGCCCTCCGTTCACGCAAGGACGGAGACCTCGGCGCTTCACCCGTTGAGGACGTTATCGCAAAGATCCTCAAGGAAAACGCAGAAAAGACCAGATGATCACCACAGAAAGGTAGTGTATTATGGCTAATCAGCAGATGTCCCCTGACCAGATGAAAGCTTTCAACAAGGTCCTCGAAGAGAGGATCACCGAAGCTAACCAGGATAAGACCAAGACTAAGTGGAAGACCGTGCTTCCCGACCTGATGGCGGCTGACGTATTCGCAGTTGCCGCTCTTGGCAACCAGACTGACGCTAACGGCAACCGCCTGCTCAACGTCATGATGATGACCAACAAGGAAGGTCAGCAGGTGATTCCGTTCTTCACATCACCGAACCGCATGGCAGTGCTTGCAACACCGGAGCACAAGACATTCAACTGCATGAAGGTCAACACTGTGCGCCTGTTCGAGGCTATCAAGGGCAGAACCGCGGTTCTGAACCCCGGCTCACCCTGCGGCAGAGTTTTCACACCGTTTGAAATGAACCTGCTCGTTATGGAGAACAAGGACAAGATCCCCGCTAAGCCTGCGGCTCCTACCAACACGGTGGCTCCCACAGACACACTTGTCGAGGAATAAGCACAAAACGCAAAATCCCTCCCGTTTTCGGCGGGAGGGATTTGAGACCGTCGAAAAAGTCCCAACGGGACTTTTCCGCCGAACATCCGCGCCGCGCGCACGGTTTGCCGGCAATGCCGACAAACCGCACACTTGCGTGGATAGAAGTGTTTTTTGCCTCGGCAGAGCTGAGGCAAAAAACGGATTTCAAATGCCCACTTCGCGGGCAAAAGCTACTTTTTCGACAAGCTGAAATCCCTCCCGCATTCAGCGGGAGGGATTTTGCGCTTTTTAAACGCCAAAACAAAAACTCCCGGATCAGACGATCCGGGAGTTCAGTTCATAAAGCGATTAAGCCTCAGAGGGAGCGCCTACAGGGCAGGTGCCAGCGCAAGCGCCGCAGCTAATGCAGGTGTCAGCGTCGATAACGTACTTGCCGTCACCCTCGGAAATTGCGTTTACAGGACATCCCTCAGCGCAAGCGCCGCAAGCGATGCAATCGTCAGAAATTACGTATGCCATATTGATTTACCTCCATATAAGTATGTTCCGGCTTCAGCCGATGAACGACAGCGGCAGCATACTCACAGCGTACCGCTTTGTCTTTATTCTATTGTAACATATTTTCAGAAAAAGTCAAGTGCTTTCTGAAAATTTTCACACGATTTTCGTCCGCGAAGCCAGTCGTAGTGCGGGGTTAGCGGCAATTAACGTTAACCCCGCGCAACTTGTACAGTTAGCCTAAGCTAATACAATTTACCCAGAATCACTAATATCTGAGAATATGATTTACGAAAATCAGCAAGTGTACATAAAAAATTTTACACAGACAGCTTTTGTCCCATCTTTATTGTATAATTTAATCAATAAGGGAAACTTCCCGAAAAAGGAGGAAAAATCATGATAGAATGGATTGTTGGCGGAATACTTCTGCTTGGCGCGGTCGGAAAAAAGCTTGCTGAAAGCGACAACAGCGGTGCAAGCCACATCGGAAACGGTCTGGAAAAACTCAGCGATGGCACCAAAAACAAAATCTGTGAGATGGGCGAAGCCCGCGGGCGCGCTTCCGGAATGTCCGACAGCGAGCTTCTGAAAAAAGCCCGCAGCGGAAGCACAATAGACCGCGCCGCCGCTGCAGCAGAATACAAATCACGTCATTCTGACGACTGACCGAAAGGAGAACAGCTATGCAAATGTACGAAATCTACTGCCCTTTGTGCGGAAACTTCATCAATCGCAGACTGCCGCTGATGAACAGCATGAATGCTTTATCATGCGGCAACTGCCATATCAGGTTTGACATTAAGGTAAACCCTGATTCCCAGAAAACCGGAGAGTACACCGTTACAAATGTGCGAAAATTCTGAAAAACATCCCCGGGCAACGACCCGGGGATACATTTTATCGAATTACTGCCTTTATCGAAAGACTATATTTTACTTGTCCTCAAGTCCCTTGAGGGCTTTTATTTCGTCCCTGCTTACCTGCACTCTGCCGTCCTTCAGCAGCTTTACGTCTGCCTTATTGACCGCAATGGGCGCGTCGGGATTCTTGTCGAGCTGCACCTTGAGAATTCCGGTAAGGAGGTTCGTTTCGCATACCCTTCCTCTGCCTTCGGCGGTCTCGACATACGCTCCGACCTTCGGCGTAGTGCGCAGGAATTCCTCGTAGCAGTTCTGCTCGTATTTCAGGCAGCACATAAGTCTGCCGCAGGTTCCGGATATCTTGGTAGGATTCAGCGACAGGGACTGCTCCTTCGCCATCTTGATGGACACCGGCTGGAACTCCCCCAGGAAGCTGGAACAGCAGAACGGTCTGCCGCATATTCCAAGACCGCCGAGCATTTTCGCCTCGTCACGAACGCCTATCTGCCGGAGTTCGATACGTGTGCGGTAAACGGACGCAAGATCCTTTACCAGCTCTCTGAAATCGACCCTGCCGTCTGACGTGAAATAGAACAGTATCTTACTGCCGTCAAAGGTGCAGTCTACGTCTATCGGCTTCATATCGAGCTTATGCTGGGCTATCTTGTCCGCGAATACCTGCATTATCTCCTTTTCCTGGCGGCACTTTTCCTCAAGCCGCTTTTCGTCGGCTTCCGTCGCCTTTCGGATTATGCTTTTCAGCGGAGATACTATAGAACTCTCGGACACGGTTCTGTTCGTCAGCACGATCTCGCCGCACTCTATTCCGCGGGCGGTCTCTACTATCGCCTTGTCGCCCTGCTCGAAATTCACGCCCGCCGGAGCAAAGTAATACACCTTGCCGACGTCCTTGAAACGTACGCCGATTATCTCAACCACTGCGTCCGGGTCAGTCTGCTTCTTCTCTCGGGGAGGTTCTGCGCGGCGCTCCGTTCGCTCTGCTCTCTCGGAACGCTCGGGGCGGTCAGGACGAGGCGGTCTGTCCTGTCTATCCTGGCGATTGGGACGCTCCTGGCGGGATCTGTCTGAACGCTCAGTACGTTCCGGGCGCTCAGCTCGCTCAGTTCGCTCGTTGCGCTGAAGACTCTCATTATTCGGGTGATTCTGGCGGTGTTCTGTCAGATCCTGCGGGAATACCTCGGCTCTGGGAGCAGCCGCTTTTTCAGCCGGAACCGCGCTCACAGCCGGAGCCTCGCCGCTTTCCGGGTGGTTCTGGCGATGCTCGGTGAAATCTGAGAGATCCTGTATTATATTTGCCGGAGCGGTCTGCTGGGGCTTTGTTTCCGTATTTTCCTGCACCGGCTTGTTCTTCGGCGCTATTTTTTCAGTGAAATAATTGTTATCCATTGTTCTCCTATCTTTTATAAAAGTACCGACGTAAGGTACGCCGCGCTGAGCGCCAGATTTATATTAAGCTGACCCGCGGAATTAACGTCGTATATCTTCTCAAGCATGCTGACAAGCTTCACGTCGTCAAACACGCCTGCTATTATCTTTGCCTCGTTCTTGCCGCAGGAGCACAGCTCGCCGCCTGCGCGCACTGATATCGCGTCGCTGATGATACCCGCAAGGTACTCCAGCACCGCTGAGAACTCCCTGCGCCCTGTCTGTTCGCCCAGGGCGGTACACAGCAAATATCCGCTGCGCTTTGCTATTCCGGTGGCGGCGCGTTTCGCAGACTCCATCAGCTTCAGCTCGTCTCCGCCGTTGAGCGCTTCCAGGCACCTTCCGATATTTCCATTCATCATGCGGGCGTTATCCAGCGCCGTTTTTTTGTCAACGCCGTACTGCTCGACAAGACACTTCGCACATTCTTCCTCTGGACATTCCGGCATGGAATATTCCGTCACCCTTGAGCGTATCGTCGTAAGCAGACTCGCTGAGCTTTCACATATGAAGATGAACTTCACCCATGGCTGAGGCTCTTCGATATTTTTCAGCAGTGCGTTCTGTGCGTCTGGTCTGAGGGTATCCGCCTTCTCGAAAATGTAGACCTTTATGTCTCCGTCGTTGGGCTTCACCGCCGTGTTGTCGCACACATACTCCCTGACCTGCTTTATGTTGTACGTTCCGCCGCATTTGTCCAGAACATAGATAACGTCAGGGTGGCTGTCCTGGTCTATCTTATTGCAGGCTGCACAGCCGCCGCAGGGCGGCGCTCCGCACATGAACAGCTTCGCGATATACTTCGCAATCGTGAGCCTGCCGCTTCCTGACTCGCCTGTTAGCAGGATCGCGTGGGGCAGGCGGTTCTCCGCCGCCGTGGAGGTCAGAAGCTCGGTAAGCGGCGCTTTTCCGTAAAGCTTCATTATACCTTCTCGAATCTCTCGATATTCGTAACGAAGATGGTAGCTCCGCCAACAGATACCTCAACAGGGAAGCTTGTATAGTTGCTCATGCCATAGCTTGCGGAATTCGGCACGAACTGCTTGCGCTTGTGGCTGTGCTTGCTGATGATCTGTATAACATCGTCAACCTTGCCGTCCTCAGAGCATATCATGAACGTGGTGTTTCCCGCCATAAGGAATCCGCCGGTGGACGCAAGCTTTGTCGCCTGAAATCCGCCCTGGGTCAGCGCCGAGGATACTGAGTGACTATCGTCATTGTTTACTATCGCAAAAACAAGTTTCATAACTGTTTTCCTCCTGGAGAGATTTATTTATTTATTTTCTATTATACAGCATTCCGGTCAAAAATGCAATGTTTTTTTGTGTTTGCGTATTATTTTGCTTTAGACTGCTAAAAATATGCCGAGAACCATTCGTAATACCCGCAGAAAGGAACCGTAATGAAACACTCCGACCTCGCAGTTGAATCCGCGCATATCCCCGCCGGAACGTCCGGCACGCGCTGCGTGAGCCGTACCATCGGCGGCGTGAAGATAACAGATATCCGGCTTTCGAACTCCGCCGCGCGAACTATATCAAGACACCCCGGGCGGTACATCACACTTGAGGGCGACCCCGCCGGGAACGCGCTCCCCGCGCTGCTGAAACGCGCACTAGAGCAGCTCCTGCCGCCGACTGGCAAGATACTTGCCGCCGGGCTTGGAAATCCCGACATCACCCGCGACCGGCTCGGCGCGCTGACCGTCCGGCGGCTGTCCGCGAAGTCGGGAAAGCGCTACTCCCTCGCCGCGATAGAAACCGACGTTGCGCTGCACACCGGAATAGAAACCGCCGCACTGGTCCGCTCCGCCGCCCGGGAGATGGGAGCCTGTGCGATCATCGCCGTGGATTCCCTCTGCTGCGACGACCCCGGGAGGCTGTACCGCACCGTTCAGCTCACCGACGCAGGTATAACGCCGGGATCCGGGGCGGCGGCTCCGCGCAGGGGGCTTTCAGAACGCTCCGCCGGGATTCCCGTAATAGCTGTCGGAGTACCCTCCGCCGCGCTTCTCAGCAGCATTACCGGAGATCAGGCGCATCAGCGGTTTCTTGCCGCGCCGTCTGACGAGGACGTGCAGTCGCTTATCTGGGCGGACTGTATCGCCGCCGCGATCAGCGCCGTAATACGATGAAGTTCCACATTTTATCTCTGGAAAAGGTATGTTTTACAAAGTGTTTCCGAAAACACCTTGATTTTTTCCGTTTTTTTTTATATAATGTATATCAGCAGAAGGAAAGGAGTGATACCGTGAAAGCAAATATAATAATCAGATCCCTGTCAGCCGCCGCATTGATGGCAGCGATAGCCGGGACGTCCTGCGGCTGCGCTCTTGAGAACATGGGAAGCGTTGATAATGCAGTTTCTGCGACTGCTTCTTCGAGCCAGACCACCGCTCCGGTCACGGAAACCACTCCGCATACTACCACCGCACCGCCCGAGCCTCTTGCCCCGGACGATGTTATCCCGGCGGCTGTGCAGTCCCCGAGAATAGAGGGAAGCCGGCTTTCATACTCTATAATGAACGTATATTCCGAGGGAGATTACTACACCGTCGAGATATCCTGCATTAAACTCGTCGAGACCACCGAAGCCACCGAACTTGAGACCACCTACATAAACGGCGCTCTCTACGGGGATTTCCGGCTTGATCTTCTGAAACAGGGCGAAATAATCGACACGCTGAAAATAAACGTCCCGCGGGACGACAGATTCCTGATATTTGAAAGCGTGCTCCAGGATCTCACCTACGGCTGCGAGCTTATCTCAAACATGCGCGACTTCAGCGCGAAAGAATACCCCGACCTGATACAGCTTGATTTTCACATGATAAACGAAGCAGAGGTTCCGCAGTACGCGAGATATTTCGCGGTATCCGGCGCTAAGCTGACTGAAGTTGCGGTATACGAAAACGGGAAGGAAGTGGCGCCCTACGGCACCCACCTTGAGCCGGAATCGGCAGGTCTGATGATTCAGCGGATAGTTGCGAAGGAATACGGAGAATACACCGTAAAGCAGTACGAATACACATTCGACCCGGAGACGCTGACCATCACGCGCAAGCGAGTCCGCTACACCGGCTATAACTGATCCTGACATACGGAGGGACTAATGACTGATAAGGAAGAATTTATTTCTATTTTCAAGGAAAACATCACCCGGGAAGGCTCAGACAAGCTGCTGGACTTTCTCGAAAACCGCAGCGATTTCTTCACCGCGCCCGCCAGCACGCGATATCATAATGCGTTTGAAGGCGGACTTCTGCGGCATTCTCTGAACGTATACCACTGCCTTGTGGCTTATCTTGAGCGCAAGCGCGTGAAGAACGAATACGGGCTGAGCGTTTCCGCTGAAACGGCTGCGATCGTCGCACTGCTTCACGACGTTTGCAAGGTGAATTTCTATCGCGTCGGCTGGCGTAACGTCAAAAACGAGCAGACCGGTCAATGGGAAAAGCAGCCACGCTACGAGATCCACGATACGCTCCCATACGGTCACGGCGAGAAATCCGTCTATATGGTCAGCGGCTACATACGCCTCACCCGCGAGGAGGCAATGGCGATCCGATGGCACATGGGATTCTCCGGAGCCGAGGATAAGAACACTGTAGGTCAGGCGCTTGCAATGTACCCGCTGGCGTTTGCGCTGTCGGTAGCAGATATGGAGGCTTCCTACTTCCTGGAATCCCAGAACGATTAACACTCAACTTAACATTTTGCCGTCCGTTTTTTCAACCCGGGCGGCTTTTTTCTGTTCAAAAACTGTAACTGTTTGTTCTGCGCATTTTCAACATTCAACTGCGATTTGTTGACAATATTTTTTCAAACCGGGTATTAACTGATTTTCAACAAGACTTTCAATGGTTTTGCATTTTTCAACATATGGCTGTTTTATGCTGATTTTCAACTGTTTCAACATAGTTTTCAACCGCGTTTGGGCAAAAACACAGATTCAACGTTGAAAAATGCCTGTGAAAACCTGTTAAAATTAGTGGGTTGATAAGTTTTCAACTTTTTTCATACATATATTGTAAATTCTATTGATGACGCGATCCGAAGAAAACTATACAGGAAGTATAAATCAAGTTTACTAACAGGATTTAAACTTAAAAAATCCGGACTCGCATTTTGACTGTTGAATACCGCCAGGGGCGTTGCCGCTATATATTGCGAATTTTTAACCGTTTCAACATAGTTTTCAACATTTCGCTCAGAAATCAACCGATTATACCAACTGTTTTTATAACGTTAACATTATTTTGTTGATAATCTTATAAAAACATGTATAAATTAATGTATCACGTCAATAATCAGGTTGAAATATTCTGTTATACTGGAAAGGCGGTAGTTCTTTATGATAAAAGGCGTAACAAAAAGCATCATTGAGATAATTCCCAAAAATTCCTGCTTTGAGAAAGTAATCGTTATCCTGAACAACAGCTGCGATATTCCTGATAAAAATGAGATTCGCAGTCAGGTCGAACTTTTAACACGCCGAGCCCCCGACTACCTTCAGCGTCAGAAACGCTCAATAACATTGAAAATACTGGTATCCGGAGCCGCCGGTGCATTGATAACTGCCGCTTCGTTTCTTATTTTATATGTGTTTGTTTAAAATTCACATATTATCGCAAATAAATTAAGCGCTTTTTTGCTTGAAATATTTCAACTTTTATGGTATTATTAAATATGGACATCTTTTGACACAAATTGATTTTAATTTCTAACTATATATAGTGCGTGTTTTAAACAGAAGGTATTATAATTACCTGTTTTTGACCGCAGTGGATCTGGCTAAGTTTATACGTCCTGCAATCTACTTAATGGAATGGTGAATGTTATGAAAAACAATATTTCCTCTCTCTCTGATATCTATAATCTTGTGGTTGAAAACTACGTTCGCGAATATAATATTTCCGCATCTGCAAAGGAACTGTGGCTCGACGCCCTGGAACCCATCAGCATGGAAGGAAATGTCGTTACCCTCGCGACTGACACAGATTTCAAGCGCAACACCATCAATTCTATATATCTTGAGAAGCTTGAGGAACAGTTCACCATCGTTCTCGGCAATCCGATAAAGGTCGAAATCATTATTAAGGACGATATCCCGACAACCGAAACAAAATTCAATGATATCCGCAACAGCCGCGAGCTTACTAACAAAATTGACAATATCGTACATGACAACAAGGTAACATATACCTTCGACAACTTCATCGTAGGTCCGTCGAACAATCTTGCATATGCGGCGGCAAAGGCGGTATCCCAGAAGCAGCACGAAAAATACAATCCGCTGTTTATTTACGGCGATTCCGGGCTTGGAAAGACTCATCTTCTTTCGGCTATCCAGAACGAGATGACCAAGAACTACCCTGGTATCAATATAATCTACATCTCCGCGGAAACTTTCACCAACGAGTTCCTGCACTCAATCACCGCAAACAAAACTGAGCTTTTTGACGAAAAATACCGCAACGCCGACGCGCTGCTGATAGACGATATCCAGTTCATCGCCGGCAAAGAGCAGACCGAGGAAAAGTTCTTCCACATATTCAACGAGCTGTACAAGCTCAACAAGGCGATAGTACTTACGTCGGACCGCCCTGCAAAGGAGATCAAGTCCATTTCCGACAGACTGAAAACACGGTTCTCTTCCGGCCTTGCGGCGGACGTCCGCGCCCCTGAGTACGAGACTCGTCTCGCGATCATTCAGCGCAAAGCGGATCTTCTTAACTTCAAGATTCCCGACGACGTGGTCGATTTCATCGCAACAAAGCTGAAATCCAACATCAGACAGATCGAAGGCGTTGTCACCAAGATGAACGCGCTTTATATGGTATCCCAGATAAAGCCCACCATCGTTGTGGCTCAGAATGTCATCAAGGACATAGTTTCCGATCACCAGCCGATCCCGATAACTGTTGACAAGATCATCAGCGAGGCGGCCAAAATATACAATGTCGATCCCGATGAGATTCGCTCACCCAAGCGTAATTCCCCGGTTTCGTCCGCCCGCAAGGTCGCTATTTATGTTATCCAGGAGATAACCGGGCTCCCCTATGAAACTATAGGTCAGGAGTTCAGCGGCCGCGATCACTCCACCGTCGTTTACGCTATCAAGAACGTTAAGGAAATGATGGCAAAGGACAGCAACTTCCGCTCCGTTATCGAGGATCTTATCAAGAATATCAAGGCTAATCAGTGATAAGCACAGAATAAAGGCTCTTTGCCAACCGGCAGACTGCCTTTATTTTTGAGAGCTGAAAAATTAGTTTTTGCCTTGATTTTCAACAGGTTTTAAGAATTTTTCCACGGTTTGATGAAAAAATATTTCAACCTCGGATCTTCACATGTTTTCAACGCGAACGGTTAAAAAACTTTACGCCTGCGGTTCGGCTTTTTAAACCGTCTGGCGGCGTTTTTAACATTTTAACAGCCCTTATTATTATTATTATTAAAATAATATAATTCATTCTTTGAAAAAACCGCTTCGCGGTTTTCGGCTGCTCCGCAGCTCTGGCTGATAAAATCAGCGATTGCATGATAATGCGGCAGATTCAGAAGAAAGGATAAGTAATATGAAATTCATTTGCAACAAGGACACGATCCTCTCAGTTGTACAGACCACTTCCAAGGCTGCTGCCGGTAAATCCAGCATTCAGGCTCTTGAAGGTATTCTGATGGAACTTGAGGGGAATACTCTTACTGTTACCGGCTATGATCTGGATATAGGTATCAAAACCTCTATCGAGGTTGAGGGCATAGAAAGCGGTAATATCGTCATATCAGCAAAGATGGCTGTTGATATTATAAGAAAGATGCCTTCCGGCAGCATTACTTTCGAATGCAGCGGAAATAACCTTGCTGAGATCACTAACAACATGACTTCGTTCTCCGTCAGCTGCTCCAGCGCCGACGACTATCCCAATGTTCCGCAGGTCAACCCGGACACCAGCTTTACTATGCCGCAGAAGCTTCTCAAAAGTATGATTATCCAGACTAAGTTTGCAGTTGCTGTTGTCGACAGTAAGCCTGCGCTTATGGGCTGCAAGTTTGAGCTTGAGAACAACGTACTCAGCGTTGCTGCTGTAGACGGCGTTAGGATCGCGCTTCGCCAGGAGCCGGTAGCTTATGACAATATAAGCTTTATTGTTCCTGCAAAGACCCTGGAGGAACTTACTCACATTCTGTCTGATGAGAACGACAAAAATGTTACTATCTGCATAGACAAGAATCAGATCAGCTTCATTGTTGACGGTTATACCATGATCTCCCGCCTGCTCGACGGTGATTTCATTCCGTTCAAGACTTATCTCAAGTGCTCCGACGAGGTTTACGCTGAGGTCAACTGCCGTGAGATGATCGACATGCTTGACCGTGCTATGCTCATTATCAATGAGAAGAACAAGAACCCCATCCGCTGCGAGATAAAGGATAACACCATCAGCATGAGCTGCACCACCGCAATAGGCAAGGTCAACGACAGCATTCCCGTTAAGTACAATGGACAGCCTCTTGTTGTTGGATTCAACGCCAAGTATATGCTCGACGCTTTCAAGGCGTGCGACACCGACACGGTAAAGCTCATTGCAACGTCATCTGTCGCTCCGCTGATCATTCTTCCCATGAGCGGGAACGAGTTTACATACCTCGTTCTGCCTATGCGTCTGAAATGAATCGACCGGTGGGAGAGGGCATGTAAGGCAGCGATTGCGCTTTCCCTGCCATAAATAGAATTTTTGCAGCCATGGATATCGACCCGCTGTTCTTGAGGTGGGCTTATCTGATCCGGCGGCATACGCGGCAGCGCGAGAAATATAATGCGCGCCGCATACGGTGCTTTGAGCGCCTCGCATGTATCAGCGCTTCGACGCTGGTAATGCGGTGAGTACCGTACATTATCTGGAAAGGAACATCTGAACAATGGAAGAAATCAAGATCGTAACACCGTTTATAAAGCTGGATCAGCTTATTAAATTTGCCGGACTCGCTGAGACCGGCGCAAAGGCTAAAATACTTGTGGAGCTGGGTGAATTCAACGTTAACGGCGAACTCTGCACCAAGCGCGGCAAGAAGATAAAGCCAGGCGATACAATCGAATTCAAGGGCAAGAAATACAAGATCGTGCTTGACGAGAACGCAGCATCCGAAACAGAAGGTTCTGCTGAATAAAACGTAATGGTCATTACAAAACTGTATATCCGCAATTTTCGCAATATACGTGAGGCTGAGCTGGATTTTGACAGCAGCCTCAACATTTTTGTCGGCAAAAATGCGCAGGGCAAAACTAACCTTATGGAGGCTATTTCCGTCTGTCTGGGCGGGAGTTTCCGTCATGTGCGCTATACACAGTATGTTCCGGTGAATGTTCCCGGGGCGGAGGTGTTTATCCGGCTCTGTTTCAGGAATGACGATAATACAGGGCGTGAAAATGTCGTTGAATATACAATAAGTAATGGCAAACCCGTGATAACCTACAACGGTCTTAGCGTCAGCGACGCTTCAAAGTTGTTCGGAGTGCTGAAATACGTGGTGTTCGTTCCGGAACATCTGAACCTTATCAAGGGCGCTCCGGAGCTTCGGCGCGCGTATCTTGACGACGTGGCTGTAATGCAGACTCAGACTCATCTGAAAAAGCTCTCGAACTACAATCGCGGTCTGAAACAGCGCAACAATATCCTGGCGTTCGCACGCAAGGATATTCCGGAAGCGGAGCTTTCCGCGCAGCTCGCTCCCTGGGATCAGGTTCTTGCCAGCGAGGGAATCAACGTCACATACGGCAGGCTGAGGTATTTTTCGTTTTTGCAGCAGCATGCTGCGGAAGTATATTCCCGGCTGACGGAGGGGGCAGAGAAACTGGAAATGGAGTACTACAGCTCTATTTTCAAAACTACCAGTATAGATTTCTCTGATGTTAACGAACTGTTTAACAAATATATTGCTGAACTGGACAACAATCTTGAGTCTGAAATGCGGCTGAGGTATACTCTTGCGGGGGTTCACCGCGATGATGTAAATTTCTACATTAACGGAATGGCGGCCCGGGACTTTGCCTCGCAGGGTCAGACACGGAGTGCTGCTCTTGCGCTGAAACTCTCGGAGGCTGAGATAATCCGCCGCAAAAATAAGACCTGTCCGGTGGTGATACTCGACGACATTCTAAGCGAGCTTGACCAGACCAGGCGGAATTTCGTTATTAACAATATAGATAAAAGTCAGGTGTTTATTACTTGCTGTAATATGGACGACCTTTCCGCACTGCAAGGCGGGAGGTGCTGGCATGCGGAAAACGGCGTGTTTACGGAGGGGTGACAGCCTGTGTTTGTGTATCTTGGAAATGATACCACGGTAAAAAAGGACGATGTTATCGGAATTTTCGACATTGAAGAATGCTCGGTCAGCCGCATAACAGCGGATTTCCTGAACGCTTCACAGAAGCAGGGAAGGGTAGTCAGCGTTTCGGACGAAATGCCTAAAGCATTTGTTGTATGTACTGATAAGACATATATTACTAACGTGTCTAACTCAACTATAAACAAAAGATGCGCCGATAAATATTCTTGATTGTATTTTATTTGTAAAATATTACAGATTATGTTTGCACTTGAGTATAATTTGATAAAATATTACCAGGTGTATATGATGCGGATATAATTAAAGGCGCTGTAAAAAAACAAAAGAAAAGGCTACATCGCGAAAAAAGCAATGATGCAGCCTTTTTTGTGGTATA
>DQFX01000039.1 GCA_003531585.1 Oscillospiraceae bacterium
ACTACACCGCTAAATTATAGTTTTCTCTCACAAGCAGCGTTTCGCCTCTAAACAACAATTTGTCATTCGCAAAATAGTCGATACAATCCAACTTTATCTCGTAAAAACAGTACTGCGATACCTGAAGTATATAAAATTAAACACGGATACCACAGCAAGAAACGCAACATATACAATAGCGTCCCATGCCGCCGATCCCATAACACTGCACCAGCGCGATATGTAAACTACCTCAGCCAGAAACCCGGCAAGCGGTATCGCAAAGCAAAGCCACAGCGACCGCCTTCTGAGCTCCGAAATGCTTATCCAGAGGAACACCTTGGCTCCTGCAGAAATCGTCAGGAATATCCCCATGACCGTATCCATCGTGAACACCTGCGGGAATATCTCGTAGACCCACGACGCGGCTCCGCCATATCGAAGCCCGCTGAAGAACAGCACCGCGCGTATCGCATCCATCGCAGCCCATGCAAACAGCAGAAAATACATGTTGATCTTCAGCCATTTGATAGTGCAGAACCGCCCGTTAACTCCGATTATGTGACCCATGCGGCTTATTTCAGGCCAGCTTGTTCCGTTCATGTACTCGTCCTCGTAATCCGGGACAAATGTAGTCTGAGTGCGGTTATGCTCCGGTATCAGATCTATCTGCGGATTCTCCTGGCGGTTCACGTTATAAAGCGGCGGCGGAGCTTCCCTTCCTGTCTGCTCGAACGGTTCGCTGTACCCCGGGAGAGTCTCGGCTGGTTCATCGGTTTTGCCAGGGTCTGTGATCTGCGAGGATTCCGCCGGCTGGTTTCCGGTGGAGGCTCCGCAGTAGGTGCAGAATGCAGTGAAGTCGCCTATCTCCCTGCCGCAGTTGTGACATTTCATGGTGTATCCCCCTTTTCCATACAATTACCCTGTATTATTATAGCATACGAATTTAAATTAGGCAAGTATATTCGGCTTTTTTCTTGCAATGTAACCGATTACTCTTGACATCTCAGCGAATTTTCTGTATAATTAAAATAGCGGGCTTTATGTCCGGTATTTTTTGTTTTCAAGGAGAAATTACAATGAAAAAATTTCTTTCGATTTTTACGGCGGCTTCAATGCTGCTTGCTATGACCGCATGCAGCTCCCCCGCTGACTCCTCGGCTTCCGACAGCTCTTCTGCGGCTGACAGCTCCGCTTCTGCGGCGCAGACTGCGGAAAGTTCACAGCCCGTTCAGCAGGAAAGCTCCGAAGCAGATGAAAGCTCTGCGGCTTCCACGGTGGAAGCAGACGACGCCCGCACCGACTACGAGAAGATGGTAGACCGCTCGCTGCTTTCCGTTGGCGACATGACCAGAATGGCCGACGTGTTCCAGAAAGCCCAGAACGGCGAGGACATCACCGTAGCTTACATAGGCGGCTCCATAACCGAAGGCTACAACGCGGGAACCACGGAGTTCTATGCCAAGACCTGCACCGACCTGCTTCAGGGCTACTTCCCGGATATCACTGTTACAGGCGTTAACGCAGGCATCAGCGGAACTCCCTCGCTGCTGGGCAACCTTCGCCTCGAGCGCGACGTGCTTTCCGCTGACCCGGACATCGTTTTCGTGGAATTCGCGGTAAACGACGGGCAGGAGGCTGACTACAAGAACGCATACGAGAGCCTTGTGCGCACCCTGCTCACCCAGGAGAAGGACATCGCGGTAGTTCTGCTGTTCACCGTACTCGACAGCGGATATACGTGCCAGGAACACATGTCGAAAATAGGCGCGAACTATGACCTGCCGATGATAAGCGTCCACGACAGCGTTTACGAGGAGATAGAAGCCGGAAAAATGACATGGCAGGATTACTCCAACGACCAGTCTCACCCGAACGCTTACGGTCACAAGTGCATCACCGACTTCGTTGACAACTACTATCAGAAGGTGCTCCCCGTTGTTGCCGAGAATGTCGGCGAGGTCAGCAAGGAGCTTCCCGACCCGGTATTCAGCGCAAAGTATATGAACATGCACTACATGGACAGCGCAACTATGGACGGCGTGGAACTTGACGGATTCGAGCAGTACGACACCCACGGCAGCTTCCACAACGGCTGGATGTACCGCGGCACCGACGGCGGCTCGATGAAGTTCACTGTTGACTGCAGCGTGCTCGAGATGGTGTTCAAGGCAAACAACAGCGACAAGTACGGCACAGCCGATATCTACGTTGACGGCGAAAAGGTAAAGTCCGTGGTTTCTAATATGTCCGACGGCTGGAACAACCCCGTTACCGCTTATCTCATCGACAACGATTCCTCTGCGGAGCATACCGTTGAGATTCGCATGGAAGGCGGCGTTACACAGGCGTTCTTCGTGATGGCATTCGGTTACTGCGACTGAGCCGAAATCTGAATATCAAAACCTCCCGTGGTTTTCACCGCGGGAGGTTTTTTGCAGTTACATGCAGTAAATCAGGTGTTAATCTTTTCTCAGGGCAGAACGCTGCCGGAAAGGAGGGACATATAATGGACAGCAGCATTATCACAGCGATGATCTCGCTGATAGGGACGCTCGGCGGCTCCCTGGGCGGCATACTGGTCAGCTCAAAGCTGACGGCATATCGCCTGGAGCAGCTTGAAGCCCGGGTAGCCGAGCACAACAACTTTGCAAGAAGAATGCCGGTGATAGAGGAACAGATAAAGGTAATAAATCATCGGCTCGCTGACATTGAAGAGGAGGAAAAGCACCATGAAAATTGACTGGAAACGCAAGTTCACAAGCCGCAAGCTCTGGATAGCTGCCGCAGGATTCGTTGCGGGACTTATCGCAGCCTTCGGAGGAAGCTCAGAAACGGCTGAGACCGTATCCGGCTGCATTCTGAGCGGTGCCGCAGTCGTAGGGTACGTTATCGGAGAAGGCCTTGCCGACAGCGGCAGGGGAAACGGAGGCGGCGATGGCGATAACTTTTGAAGCCTACGCCCGCAGCAGCGGAGCATTCAAGACCCCGCGCCCCATGCCGCAGGGAAGCCCAGTAGGAATCATAATCCACTCCACCGGCGCGGACAATCCTAACCTGAAACGCTACGTGAATGCGCCGGAGATATGCGGCGTGAATCCATACAAGAACTACTTCGACCGCCCGGACAGCAATGTCTGCCCGCACGCAGTCATAGGGAAGGATAAAAACGGAGATGTCAGGGCGGCTAAGCTGCTACCCTGGAACGTCTGCTGCTGGGGCTGCGGAAATGGCTCCAAAGGAAGCTACAACTACGCTCCGGCGTATATCCAGATAGAAATAGCGGAGGACGCGCTGAACGACCGCGCCTACTTCGAGGAGGCCTTCGGGCTTGCCGTACAGCTCTGTCAGCGCCTCATGAAGAACTACCCATCGATACTCCCCGAAAACGTGATAAGCCACAAGGAAGCTCATGCACGCGGGTACGCTTCCAACCACGGCGACCCCGAGCACTGGCTCGCCAGGTTCGGCAAGGACATGAATTGGTTCAGAAGCAGGCTTGAAAGCTCCCGGGTCAGGGTGAACGCTGAAAAAGTAGTGCCGCGTGAGTCTGCGGCAGAAGTTATATCTCAGCTAAAGGCGCTTGGATTCGCTGCTGCTGTTGAAGAACTGTAAATTAAAATGGGCTGTATCTGATATACAGCCCATTTCATTTATGAAATCTCTATTTTGAATCGCCGGGGCTTTTCTGAACCATTATCCTTACCGCGCCAGAGGGATTCCTGACCGCCTCAAACAGGTGCTCCGGATACACAGGCATATCCGGTTCGGAATCCGTATCCAGCCACACCAGGCTTATATCCGGGCTGTCGCAGTGAACTGCTCCGTAGTCTATTTTCGCGATGTCAAACGGCTTTATCAGGTACAGGTACTCCAGCTCATGATAAAACACACCGTCAACCGTGAAAAACTTCTCGGCTATGGAGTACAGCCGGGCAACCTCGGCTTCAACGCCAAGCTCCTCGCGTATCTCGCGCAGGATCGCTTCCTCGGTGGTCTCACCAAGTTTCACTCTGCCGCCGGTCACCCAGTAAAAGCTGTGGCTGCCGTCCTTTGAAACAAGCACGCGCTTACCGTCTGTTATTACAGCGCCGACCCGCAGGTTGAACTTCCCCTCCGGCGTTTTGAATGTGCAGTCCATACGCCCTCCTCACCGGTACTCCGCAAGAATGATGCCCCTCGGAGCCACGCTCACCGCGCCGTCGGCAATGAACAGCGGACGAGTTCCGGCGGTGATATGATCCGCGTATACCATCATGCGCCTTCCGTTTTCGTACTTCAGCGGGTGAGCCGCCGGATTCACTATCAGCAGCAGACCGCCAAAATCCGCAGCGACCGCGCCGCCCTCCAGCGTTTCAAAGCGTATCTTGCGAATGCTCTCCGCGTCCCTCATGCGGAACTGCGGGAAAAACTTCCTCACCGCTATCAGGCCGCGGTAATACTCCATCACGCCGCGGCGCAGTGTGACGTCGTTCCACTTTATGGAGTTCACGCTGTCCGGGGAATTATAGCTGTCGTGGACAAAGCTGCCGTCCGGAGCGGTCTTGCTGCGCAGTATTTCCTGCCCAGCCTGAATGAACGGAACTCCCTGCGACAGGAATACTATCGCCGCCGCCAGCTTATCCGCCGCAATTATTTCCGCGCCGGAAGCCTCCGGCATGGAGCTTCTCAGCTTATCGTAAAGCGTAAGGTTGTCGTGAGCCTCAACGTAATTCACCGACTGCTGCGGCTTATCCGTCCAGCACTCCGCGGAAGCCCTGCCGACGTCCTCGCGCCAGACACCGCCGGACATCACCGACTTTATAAGCTCCGCGCGCTCGGCGGCTTTGCCGTTGACGTAGCCGCAGTCGGCGTCGTAGAAAACAGAGCCTTTCACGCCGTCGCGCAGGTCGTCGGAGAACATCGCGAAATCCGGAAGTTCCCGGGCGTTCTTCTTCATTGCGCGAAGCTCCTCGGGAAGCGGACAGGATCCTCCCGTCCAGCCCTCGCCGTAGAGTATCACGGAGGGGTTCTCCGCACGGAGCTCCGCTGCGGCGCGGTTCAGCGCTGCGATATCCAGAAGCCCCATCAGGTCGAACCGGAAGCCGTCAATGTGGTACTCCCGCGCCCAGTAAAGAAGGCTGTCGGCGATGAAACGACCCGCCATCGCACGCTCGCTCGCGAATTCATTTCCGCATGCGGAGCCGTTCGACAGGCTGCCGTCCGCATTGTGGCGGTAATAGTACCTCGGGTACGTCTTGTTGAACGGAGAATCCTCCGTAGCGTAAGTGTGGTTGTAAACCACGTCCATTATAATGCCTATGCCCCGCTCATGCGCCGCCTGGATAAGCTGCTTGAACTCCCTTACCCTTACCTCGCCGTGGTGGGGATCGGTGGAATAGCTGCCCTCGGGAATATTGTAGTTCAGCGGGTCGTAGCCCCAGTTGAAGCCCGCGTCAGGGTCGCTTTCGTCCACCGACTGATAGTCGGACACCGGCAGCAGGTGGATATGAGTTACCCCCAGCTTCTTTATGTAGTCAAGACCGATAGTCTCTCCGAATCCGTTGACCGCCTTCTCGCAGAACGCCCCGAACTTCCCGCGCAGCGTGAAGTTCCCGCTCTCGTCGGAGGAAAAATCCCGGACGTGCAGTTCGTATATCACCGCGTCGGTGTAGTCGCCGAGGGCGACCTGCCTGTCACGCTCCCAGCCTTCCGGGTTGGTGGTACGGAGATCAAGAACCATTCCGCGCCTGCCGTTTACACCGGCGCTTCTCGCATATATGTCGATAGTTTCAGCGGTGTTTCCATTCCTGGTGAACGCATATGTGTAGTACACCCCGCTGAGATCGCCGGAAACCTCCGCCTTCCACACGCCGTTCTCGCTGTGCATTTCTTCGGTGCGGAACGGCTCCGGCTCGGAGTCGTCATGGTACAGCCGGAGTTCCGCGCTCTCGGTCTCCGGCGACCACACCGCGAACCTGGTCGCTTCGGAAGACCAGACCGCGCCAAGCTCGCCGTCGTACGCGTATTCCCTGTCGATATTATCAAAGCTGTTCATACTTTCACTCCAAATCATTTCAAGAATACTATGCTGTGCGGCGGGAGCTCCAGCTCTCCGGAAAGCGAAGGCTCATCTCCGGACGATACCGCCAGGTATCCGCGTACACTCCGGCTGTCAAGTTCCAGAGCCGCGTCAGAAAGCGACGCCGCTTCGTCGGAGAGATTGTAGACTATCAGGATACGGCTGCCGTTCCAAGTTCGTCTGACCGCCGCTATATCGCCGCCGGAGTTCCCGGAAAGCTCCAGGACCTCGGTAGTACCCCTTGCTATCTCCGGATTTTCATTGCGGATACGCAGTGCGCGCTTGTAATAATTCAGTATCGAATCCGGGTCGGAAAGCTGCTTTTCCACGCTCTCGAAACGGTTTTCCTGCCGCTCCATATCCGGAGGTCCGTAGGTCAGCCCGGAACCGTTGTCGTCCCATATCATCGGAGCGCGCTTGTTCTCGTCCCGCCCGCTGCCGGAAAGCCCGATCTCGTCGCCGTAATACACGAACGGCGAGCCGCTCATCGTCAGCAGCAGCCCGGCGGCTTCCTTTATCCTCGCCGGGTCGTAGCGCAGTATTCCTGCGGCGCGGTCGGTGTCGTGGTTGCCGATGAACGGCGCGTCGATACCGCGTTCGCTGTAACCCGCGATAGTCTGCTCTACCGTAGTCATAGCCTGCGCGAACGACTCCGCAGAGTTCGCCTTTCCGCTGAGGTTCACGGTCTTTGCTATCTTGCCGTCAGACTCCGCCATCGTGAAGCCGAAAACGCTATCTATCGAGGAGGAGTAGTACTTCGTGTAGGTGGTGAAGCTCTCCCACACCTCGCCGACGATGTAGCAGTCGGGATTTATACTGTGACAGTAATCGCAGAACCAGTTCAGAACCTCAACGTTCTTGTCGGGATTTCCGGTGAAGTACTCCTTTACGGCGTCCAGCCGGAATCCGCCTATTCCCTTATCCAGCCAGAATTTCGCTATCTGCTTGAATTCCTCACGGACGTCCGGGTTGTCGAGCTGCAGCTCCGGCATGCTTTCGGAGAACACCGCCTGATACCACTTAGTTCCCGTTTGATACCACGCGGCGCTCCCGGCAGGTTTTTCATCCTCGAAATAATAGTAGCCAACGTACTTGTTGTGGACCGGGCAGAGCGTTTCAGAAAGGCAGTCTTCCTCCGCGGGTGCGCCGCACGGCTCCTGACGAAGGCTCTGCGAAGCCGATTCGAACCAAGGGTGATAACGCGAGCTGTGGTTCATCACAAGGTCAATGAGCAGGCTTATACCGCGCTTTTCGCACTCTGCGGAGAGGTTTTCGAAATCCTCCATCGTGCCGAACTGCGGGTCTATGCTGTAGTAGTCCTCCACGCTGTACTTATGATAGGAGCGCGAGGGCATTATCGGCGTGAGCCAGATCCCGTTGAAGCCCATGTCCTGGATATAATCCAGCTTTGAAGTGATACCGTTCAGGTCGCCGATACCATCGCCGCTGCTGTCGCAGAACGAACCCACGAATATCTGATAGTAGTTCCGGTAATTGTCGTCGATGATGTTCAGTTCCTGCTCGTATTTATAACTGTTCAAACTTGTCGTATCTGATGTTTCCGGCGAACTGCACCCGGAAACCAGCACAGCCGCCGCAGTAAAAACTGTAGCGGCTGTGCGTTTAATGGTGGTTATCCATGAAGATGTCATTATTTCTCCTTCGGAAGCTCCCGGGAGCATATCTCCCTGACGGACTCGCGCTCGATAAGCTCCGGGCGCAGCATTAAGGACTTGATACGTATTCCGTTTTTCATCTGCTGAAGCATGAAGAACGTCGTCTTTCCGATGTGTATGCGGTTCTGGCTGAGCGTAGTTATCGGGGGCTGCGAATACTCGGACGGCGGAAGGTTGTCGTAGCCGGTAACGCTGATGTCCTCCGGAACGCTGTACCCGGCGTGTATAAGCTCCTTTACCGCCGTGCAGGCGAGAAGGTCGCTTATGCAGACCACTGCGGTGACTCCGGTCTCGGCGATCTCCAGGATACGTTTTTTCGTGCCCTTCGCCGAGAAACAGCCGTACTTCACAGCAGCGGGATCCTCCACCAGACCAAGCTCTGCGAGGGCGTCAGAGTACGCCTGCTTGCGCTCGATGGTGACGATACTGTCAGGCTCGCCGCCGAGGAACCCTATCCGGTCATGCCCCTTCGACCAGAGATAGCGCACCGCCTGGCGGATACCCTCTGCGCTGTCGCAGCCGACCCTGGCCACAAGCGGGGAATCAACGTAATTATCCAGCACCACCATCGGGATATTGAAGCTCTTGATGTGCTCAACGAACACCGGGTGCGGCTTGAATCCGAGGAACACGCTGCCCTCGTAATTACCGCCGGACATGATGGAATAGTAGCTGCCGGTTTTCAGCTCCTCGTCGTTTATCGCAACGATGTTCACGCCTATTCCCTGCTCAGCCGCCGCAGCCTGTATTCCCAGGATTATCTCATATCCGAACTGATCTACCTTGTCGTAGTGTATGCTTCCATAGATGAACACGATGAGATTGCGGGAATACGCCGTGCGTCCGGTCTTTACCTGGTAGCCCATTTCGCTTGCGCAGCCAAGAATGCGCTCCCGGGTCTTTTCGCTGATGTCGGTGGCTCCCGAAAGAGCCTTCGACACCGTGCTTTTCGCCATTCCCAGACGGTCGGCTATATCCTGGATAGTTACGTTCTTTCCTGCCATGCGTTTTTCTCCTTAACCCTTTACTGCGCCGCCTGTTACGCCTCCTACGTAATACTTCTGCATTACGATGAACAGCGCGCCTATCGGGATAGATACCAGTACTGCTCCTGCCGCGAACTGGGTGTAATATGCGCCGATGAACTCACGCTCCAGCATTTTGAACATACCCAGCGCAACGGTGTAGCTGTCGTAGTTCGCTCCGCAGATCATGCTCGGGAAGATGTAGTCTACCCAAGGAGCCATGAACGTCGTCAGAACGGTGTACACGATTATCGGCTTTGAAAGCGGTATGGTTATCTTGAAGAACACCTGGGATCTCGTCGCGCCGTCAAGGTAGGCGGATTCGTCCAGGGATTTCGGTATCGTATCGAAGAATCCCTTCGCGATATAGTATGTCAGCCCCGAACCGGAAATGTACACCAGCGTGAGGCATACCAACGGGTTCTCAGTGAGACCCAGCCCCTTTAAGATGTAGTAGATAGCTACCATCGACATAAATCCGGGGAACATTCCGAGGATAAGCGCAACGTTCATCATCGGCTTTCTCATCTTGAAGCGCAGACGGCTGAGCGCGTAGGACACCGCCAGCACGATGAACGTTGAACCGATGCAGGATACCACAGCCACAATAAACGTGTTGAGGAACCACTGCGAGAACTTGAACTGCTGGTCTTCAAACAGCAGGCGCATATAGTTGTCAAGGGTGAAGCCCTTCGGCCAAAAGTAGCTGGTGTAGGAGCCAGGCTCCGCACGGAACGATGTCAGGATAATCCACATCAGCGGAAGAATCCACATGATACCGAGTACCAGAAGCACTATCTGGATAACGACATTGATCGTTTTCTGCTGCCTTGAATAGGAGCGGGAATAGTATCTGTCCTCTTTCATTACTGGAACGCCTCCTCATTCTTGTAAGATGCCGATCTGCGGAACGTGATGAGCGACAGAAGCGAGCAGATGATGAATACCAGAATGCCGATCGTCGCAGCGTAGCTGTAGTCGCGGGAGTTGACGGTCAGCTTGTACAGCCAGGTCACCAGCAGGTCGGTCTTGCCCGCCTGGTAGTAATCCAGCGTTGCCGGAGTTCCTCCTGTAAGGAAGTAGATGACGTTAAAGTTGTTGATGTTGCCGACGAGCTGTGTGATGAGGTACGGAGTAGTAACAAACAGCACATACGGCATTGTGATCTTGGTAAACATAACGAACGGAGACGCGCCGTCTATTCTTGCGGCTTCGTAGAGATCCTCCGGAATGTTCATCAGGATACCGGAAACTATCAGCATCGTGTACGGAATACCTATCCACAGGTCAACTATAATGACCGTCACGCGCGCCCATGTCGGGTCGGTGAAGAACGGGAGCGGCGAGCTTATCCAGCCAAGCTCCTGAAGCAGGACGTTCATGGGACCCGCCTCTGCGAGGACGTTCTTCATTACCAGCAGCGAAACGAACTGCGGAACTGCGATAGCGAGAACGAAAAGCGTGCGGTAGAATGCCTTGAAGCGAATGCCCTTCTTATTGATAAGCATTGCAAGAATGACTCCGAGCAGGTAGTTAAGAAATGTTGCAAATACCGCCCAGACCAGCGTCCACGCGAGGACCGGCCAGAATGTATGTCCGATGGTGGAATCGCTTCCGAGAATGACCTTGAAGTTGTCAAGACCTATCCAGGTAAAGAGGTTTGCCGGAACCTGGTGATCCTTGTCGTAGTTGGTGAACGCGAGGGAGATCATGTATACCAGCGGAACTATCGTGAAAACGACAACGCCGGTAACAGGGATAAACAGCAGCGTCTTGTGGAAATGCTCGTCAAGCAGGGACTTGATGTCGTCAACGAAGCCCGGGAGCTTCTTGCCTGCTTTTTTCAGGCGTTCCGCGATGTCGGCGGAGTGAATGTTCTGAACCCACAGGAAAAGGAACACCACCGTAATGAACAGCGCGAAGATACCGTAGAGAAGTATCAGCATGGAGTTGTCGCCGTCCTGAAGCACGTCGATGCCGAGGGATTCGTCAAAGTGCCAGCCGCGCTGAACTGTTCCGAGGTTCCGAAGCCCTGCGAGGAACCCGAATCCGGTGTCTATCATGAAGCCGAAGTAAGCGACCTCAGCCGCGAGGTACATCAGACCTTTTATGATCTGTCCGCGGAACAGGCTGCCCGCGCCCATCACGATGTACGACAGCTTGGTAAGGATACCGCCGTGTACGAACGTCCGACCCAGCCACGCGAAGCCTCTGCCGAACTTTTTAAAGAACTTAGCGAGCGCGCCTGGGATACTCATGAAGAAATGAGCAATGCCCATGCCAAGCGCCTTGAAGAATTCCGCCACGCGGAACAATACCTTTTTGTACCATGGGAGTACAAAGTAATCAATTCTTGTCATTGCAATTACCTCCTGAATGATATCGGCGCTTTGTACAGTTTCAGTGCGGCTTTTTCAGCCTTTCATCAGGAGATATACACTTTATTATATCACCATAACAGCCGACTATCAATATGAGATCAAAGCGGCATTGAAACTGCATAAAGCAGATATTTTCCATTTCTGCGGGCGGCTTTGGGAGATCCGCCCGCATTATGGAAAGGGGAGAAACCTATTTATTTAGGGCAACACCGCACAAT
>DQFX01000047.1 GCA_003531585.1 Oscillospiraceae bacterium
AAACAAGGTTTTTAGAGGTGACCCTAGCAAGGCAACCGGGAAAAGCCCGGAAAAACCGTAAATTAGCCGGAGAACCGGCAGAAATATCAGAATGATGGAGGAATACCAATGAACTACGGTCATTTCGACGAACTCAATAAGGAGTATGTCATCACCCGTCCGGACACACCTTCCGCATGGGCTAACTACCTCGGCGACCCCGAGTACGGCGCTATCATCTCCAACAACGCAGGCGGCTACAGCTTCGTAAAGAGCGGCGCTAACGGTCGTGTTATCCGCTACCGCTTCAACGGCGTAGGCACCGACACCCCCGGCAGATACGTATATCTCCGCGACCTCGAGACCAACGACTACTGGTCCGCTTCCTGGGCGCCCGTATGCAAGCCCCTCGATCAGTTCAAGAGCGAGTGCCGCCACGGTACCGCTTACACCGTTATCACTTCAGAGTACAAGGGCGTTAAGTCCGAGGTTACTTACTATGTTCCCCAGGGCGCTACATACGAGGTATGGGCTGCCAGGGTGACAAACACCTCCGATAAGCCCAGAAAGCTCGCTGTTACCGGCGTATGCGAGTTCGTCAACGACCCGAACTACGAGCAGGATCAGGTAAATCTTCAGTACACTCTGTTCATCACCCGCACCTACTTCAAGGGTAACTATATCCACCAGATGCAGAACGAGATCTACAATCCGAACAGCGGCAGATTCCTCGGTCTGGCTGGCGCTAAGGTAGACGCTTACTGCGGCGACAGAGATTCCTTCGTTGGCACCTACAGAAGCTACTCCAACCCGAAGGGCATCGAGGAAGGTCTGAAGGGCGACCTCAACTACAACACCAACTCCGTTGGCGCGCTCGAGAGCGACATCGTTCTCCAGCCCGGCGAGACCAAGGAGCTTACATACGTCCTCGGCGGCCAGAAGACCGAGGCTGAGATCACCGAGATCATCAGCAGATACGAGAAGTCCGGCGCGGTAGAGGCAGAGCTTGCACAGCTCAAGAACTACTGGCACAGCAAGCTGGACAACCTCCAGGTAAACACCCCCGACAAGAACTTCAACAACATGGTCAACACCTGGAACGCATACAACTGCTTCATCACCTTCATCTGGTCCAGAGCGGCTTCCTTCCAGTACTGCGGTCTGAGAAACGGCTTCGGCTACCGCGACACCGTTCAGGATATCCAGGGTATCATTCACCTTGCGCCTGAGATGGCAAAGAAGCAGATCGTGTTCATGCTGTCCGCGCAGGTAACTAACGGCGCGGGTCTGCCGCTCGTTAAGTACGACCACAAGGCAGGTCAGGAGAACCACCCCGACGAGAACGACGAGAACTCCGTATACGCGAAGCAGACTGGTCACCCCAGCTACCGCGCTGACGACGCTCTGTGGCTGTTCCCGACCGTTTACAAGTACATCTCCGAGAGCGGCGATTCCGCGTTCCTCGACGAGGAGATCCTCTACGCTAATGACGGCGAGAAGGGCACCGTTTACGACCACCTCAAGAGAGCGATCGACTTCTCCATGAACCACCTCGGCAACCACGGCATGCCCGCAGGTCTGCACGCTGACTGGAACGACTGCCTCCGTCTCGGCAAGCAGGGCGAGTCCACCTTCGTTGCATTCCAGCTCGTATACGCTATCAAGATCCTGCGCACCTACGCAGTTGAGAAGAACGATACAGACTACATCAAGTACCTGGACGAGATCGGCGCTAAGCTCGATACTATCCTCTCCGCCTGCTGGAACGAGGACAGATGGATCCGCGGCTACAAGGAGGACGGCGCCATCATCGGTCAGCGCACTGATCCTGAGGCTTCCATGTGGCTCAACCCGCAGAGCTGGTCCGTTATCTCCGGCTTTGGCACAAAGGAGCAGCAGGAGAAGGCTATGGACAGCGTTTATCGCGAGCTGAACACTCCGTACGGCGCAATGGTAATGTACCCGCCTTATGTAAAGCACGGCTTCCCCGGAGCGCTCATGCAGTGCTTCAACAAGTGCACCAAGGAGAACGCAGGTATCTTCTCCCAGCCGCAGGGCTGGCTGATACTGGCTGAGTCCAAGCTGGGTCACGGCAACCGCGCTTACCAGTACTGGACTGAGGCGGCTCCCGCTACCTACAACGACAACGCAGAGCACAGAGTGCTCGAGCCGTACGTATACGGTCAGTTCGTTGAGGGCAAGGACAGCCCGTTCGCAGGCCGCGCACACGTTCATTGGCTGACCGGTACCGCTTCCACCGTTATGGTTGGTACAACTGAGGGTATCCTCGGTCTGAACCCCGAGACCAAGGGTCTGGTGATCGACCCGTCTATCCCCTCCGAGTGGAAGGAATACACCATGGAAAAGACCTTCCGCGGCAAGAAGCTCCACGTTACCGTAAAGAACCCGAACGGTTCCGAGCACGGCGTGAAGTCCGTTACAGTCAACGGCGAGAAGATCGAGGGCAAGCTTATCCTCGATTCTATCCTCAAGGCTGAGAACGACGTTGTAATCGAGCTTTAATTCAAGATAGAATTTATCCCCCGTTCGTATGAGCGGGGGATTTTTTATGTTATTTCAGTCTGACAACATTTGACCACTTTCCGTATATCCGCTTTCCTCCAACGGTAATGTACGGGCGTATCCTGAACCTGCCGGATTTGGAAGTCCATTTAACCTTCAGGCTCAGCTTGTGGTTCTGAATGTCCGCAAGCTTTGTGAATTTACCCTTGCCCTCAGCCGCCTGTACCTCATAATTGGGGTATATACCGCCTGGTCTTGACCATGTAAGTGTGGCGCGGTTTTCATTTTTTACCTTACGTCCCTTTAACGTGGATTTCGGCGGAAGTATCTTGAATTTCAGCGTCTTTGTGCCTTTGAAGCTGTTTATTCCGGTTATGCGCACAGACGCTATGCCAGGTGTTACAGCGTCCTGATAATCTACCGTGTAGTCGTAACCCTCGTTGAGCGTACGATCCTCGTATTCTGCCTCTATGACGGGTGTGAACGGCTTTCCGGTGTAGGTCACAGTGGGGAGCGCCTTGAACCTGCAGCCGCTTATATCGTGCTCCTCGCCCGGTCTAAGAACCAGCGTGGAATATTCGTAGCTTCCGTCTACAAGCGTACCGGCACTGAGAATGTTATACCTGAACTGACAGGTAACGCTCTTGGCAGCCTGCCCGAATACCCACTCGCTGCTCTCTCCGTAAAGCATACCGACAACATCGCCGTTTTCAGTTGTGCCTGTCCATATGTCAAACGAATCGTCGGTAGTGCAGTCGCACTCGATTATATCTCCGTTGGCTCCGTCGCCGCCGAAGAATCCGAACGTCGCCGACGTACCGAACGCGTCGTCCCACTCGCTAAGATAGTAATCGTCAAACTCCACATTGAAACCGATTCCGGCTCTTCCGGTTTCGGCGTAAGCCTGCTGATAAAGGTCGTACTTTTCCTTTGGAACGGTGAAAATTATGCTGGTGCAGTCCGGAATCACTCCCGTCCTGACCGTCACGCCGGGCTGTGAGAAGTCAAGGTCGTCCGGAAGCGTCAGGGCGGCTTCTGCGGTATTCTCTGCTGGAACAGCTCCGGACGGCTCCGTCTGCTCTTCTGCGAAAGTTTCCATCGCTGAAGCCGCTGCCAGGAATACCGCAAGTACGGCGGCCGTTAATCGCTTGAATTTCATATTACCTACCTCCATTGATTTAATGTTGACAACATTATACACCATTTGTTTTCGTTTGTCAATAAAAATTCGGTTGGGTATGTAAAAAAAACTCCCTGCCGAAGCAGAGAGTTTATATTGTTAGTCAATATTGTGAAGCGCCTTGTAGATGTCCTGCATCTGCTGGTCGGTGGAGGCGATGGTCTCCGCGCAGTCCTTGAGCTGCTGCGCAAGGTCAGCTGACACCACGCTGTCGGTCTTGTATTTGAGGTCGTGCTCCAGGGTCGCCCAGAAGTTCATTGCGATGGTGCGTATCTGAACCTCCACGTGGACAAGCTCCTTTTTTTCGGAGAGGTACACCGGAGTCTCGATAACCAGGTGCAGACTGCGGTAGCCGTTTGGCTTGGGGTTCTGTATGTAGTCCTTGCGCTTGATGAGCTTCACGTCGTCCTGCGCGGTCAGGAGGTCCGCCACGGTGTAGATATCGTCGATGTAGTTGCACACTACGCGGACGCCTGCGATGTCGTTCAGCTCGCGCTTTGCGTTATCGCAGCTGAACGGTATTCCCTTGCGGTTGAGCTTCTCAAGAATGCTCTGCGGGGATTTCACGCGGTCCTCAAGGTGATGTATCGGGTTGTGGTCGTATTTCGTCTTGAATTCGCTGTCGAGTATCTCAAGCTTGGTCTTGACCTCGCGGATCGCGGACTCGTAGAGATGCTCAAGCTCCATGAACTGGTAGAGCTGGTCCATAACGCGCTGCTGTGCGTCCGCAGGGAGAAGCTGCTGTACAGGCTCTAGCTCGAATGTTTTCTGTTTTTCTTTCATTGCGTATCCTTTCACAAGCGTACAATAATATTATATCAGCAAATGTGATAAATTTGATAATGTTCGTGTGAAATTATTATGAAATATTACTTGTTTGCTTCGTCCTGCATACTATTCAGGAGCGCCTCTATGTCAGCCTGGGACATCTTGCCGCCGGAAGGCGCGGAGGATTCAGCAGGCGCAGGCTCGGGAGTGGGAACAGGCTCAGCAGGTTCAGTGGGTTC
>DQFX01000050.1 GCA_003531585.1 Oscillospiraceae bacterium
CCACACCCCTTTAGCGCTTTTTTGCATTTAGCCGTGCTTACGCACGGAGTGACTGCGCGCCGGCGCGCAGAGTACCGCACTTCGTGCGGAGTGTTTCGCCTGGCGGCGACGAGGGCGCTGCCCTCGACTCGCAAGGGGGACGCGTCCCCCTTGACTCCCGATTAGGGGGTGCAGTAAGCGGAACACGCGCCGCTAAATTATAGTTTTCTTTCCATTGAGCCAAACGAACCCTGACAAATGTCAGGGTTCGTTTTTATATTCAGAATTATTCCGTTCTCAACGCTTCTACCGGATCCTTCTTTGCGGCAACCCCCGCAGGAACCAGACCCGCGATCAAAGTCAACAGCATGCTTATCACAACAAGTATCACGCCGCCCTGCCACGGAAGCAGTGCAACATTCGCGATGCCGGTTATATTCTCGATTATAATGTTTATCGGAATATTCAGCAGCAGTGTTACGGCTATGCCGATAACTCCCGCCGAGAACCCGACGATAAGCGTTTCCGCATTGAACACGTTGGAGATATCGCGCTTGGAAGCGCCCATAGCACGAAGTATACCGATCTCCTTTGTGCGCTCGAGCACCGAAATATAGGTGATTATGCCTATCATTATCGAGGATACTATCAGCGAAATAGCCACGAACGCTATCAGAATATAGGATATCGCATTGATAATGTCGCTCACGCTTGACATCATCAGCCCTACATAATCAGTGTAATTGATAACGTCCGCCTGGTTGTCGTCCGCTATCTTGGAATCGTTGTACTTCTCAATGAGCTGAGTTATCTTCTCCTTGCTCTCAAAATCGGTCGCGTATATCTTCATGGAGCTTGGCTCGGAAAGCTCCGCAACGCCCAGGAGCTTCAGGTTGCCGTCATAGGTGGCGTCGGTGGTCTCCGGCTCCTTGGTCATGTCCATGAGCTGGCGGAGCTGATCTGTTGTCAGCACCTGCATGAATATCGTGTACATCTTGGTCGGGTCTACCATGCCGTTCATCATCGTGGAAAGCTCCGCGTTCTGCTCGGCTGTGAGCGAAGCCGCTATCTGCGCCGACATCTGCGCCTTCTGTGCGTCGGTCAGCAGGCTATTTACGTCCGCTCCGCTCTGGAGCTGCGTAAGCTGTTCCGGAGTCAGCACGCCCATCATAATGCTGTTCATCTGCTCGTCGGATACCATGCCCATCATCGCGGACTGTATCTGAGCCTGCTGCTCCTCGGTGAGAGCCGCCATTATGCCCTCGTTGAGCTTGGTGCGCTGCTCCTCAGTGAGCATTCCGGTGAGCATTTCCATTGCCTCGGACTGGGACATCGGCTGTTCTTCTTCCTCGTCAGCCTTAGGGAATTCTATGCCAGTGAACACGTCTACGTCCGGATTTTCCTTCTGCGCCTTAACAAGCTCGCTGGAGTTGGTCTTGTCTATCATGTACTCTGTCAGCGCGTGGGTGTAGCCTATTCCGCCGGAATTTGTCGAGGATATCAGCGAATCCGCGTCAGGCTTGAGTATGCCTACTACCTTCAGTTTCAGACCGTTCTCCGCAGCCTGCTCCATGAATTCGCTGTCGCTGCGCATGTCTGTCCAGGTGCCATCGTCGTTCTTCTGGTAGAACTCGGGAGCGGTCAGCATGCTGAACTCCATACCCATCAGGTCGTCATAGCTGAAGGAAAGGTCGCCGGTGTCAAGGTCGAAGCTTTCGCCCGCCATAACGCTCGACATCATGCCCTCGAGCTCGCCCTGGTCGCGGAGACCCAGCGTATACAGCGTTACGTCTGAAAGCTCATTGCGGTCGGTTACAAGCACCACGACCTCGTTGTACGCCTCCGGGAGACGTCCCGCAAGCACCTCGTACTCTGTTTTCAGCATATCTGTGCTGAGAAGCTCCCTGAATGCGTCGTAAGAGCTCATGGAGCTGCTTCCCATCAGCGAGGAATATGTGTTGGTCATCTGGCTGACGTTATCCGCCATCGACTGCCCCATCATCGCCGACATAACCGTTGACGGATTGATCTGCATGATATCGCCGTCCGCGCTGTGTCCGTAAATATACAGATTGCTGTCGTAGCTGTACTGTATCTCCTCAATGCTTGCGCTTATGCCGTCAGGGTCGCTCTCGAGGTATTCCTTGAACTCGGCAAGGTTGTTGGTCTGCATTTCGGAGAGCATTGTTTTCATCATCTCGGTGGAGATGTCGTTGGTGTATATCCTGTCGGGGTCGCGGTTTTCTTCTGCATTGTCCCGCACGTTCATCATCGAGGTCATAAGGCTGGTGTAATCCACCGTCTCATGCTGTATCGACACCGGGAAGGAAGCCAGCGTAGACCTCTCCACGCTGTTGATGTACTCCTGCACGCCGTTGGAAAGCGACAGGATAAGCGCGATACCGATGATACCTATGCTGCCCGCAAAGGACGTCAGGAAGGTGCGTCCCTTCTTGGTCATAAGATTGTTTTTCGACAGGGAAAGCGCTGTAAGAAACGACATGGAAGTCTTTTGACCCTTCGTTACCTCGCTCTTTCTGACCTCGCTGTGCGCCGGCTCCTTTGCCGGGTCGAACGGATCGCTGTCGCCGACTATCTGTCCGTCCAGCAACTTCACGATACGCGTAGAATACTTCTCGGCAAGCTCCGGGTTGTGAGTTACCATTATTACAAGGCGGTCCTTCGCGATCTCCTTTACAAGCTCCATTATCTGAATGCTTGTCTCGCTGTCCAGAGCGCCGGTAGGCTCGTCGGCAAGCAGGATATCAGGGTCGTTGACAAGCGCTCGTGCGATGGCTACGCGCTGCATCTGACCGCCTGACATCTGGTTCGGCCGCTTGTTGAGCTGGTTCCCCAGACCCACCTTTTCGAGAGCTTCCTTAGCGCGTCTGCGCCGCTCCGCCTTGGATACGCCGGAAAGCGTAAGCGCCAGTTCCACATTGGAAAGCACGCTCTGGTGCGGGATAAGATTGTAGCTCTGGAATATGAAACCTACGGAATGGTTGCGGTAGATGTCCCAGTCTGCGGATTTGTACTGCTTCGTGGACTGCCCGTTGATTATAAGATCGCCGCTGGTGTACTGGTCAAGACCGCCTATGATGTTCAGCAGCGTAGTCTTGCCGCAGCCCGACTGACCCAGGATACTTACCAGCTCGCTCTCACGGAACGCGATGGACACTCCCTTGAGGGCGTGCACCGTCTCGCTGCCGGTCTCGTAGTTCTTTACGATATTTCTGATCTCAAGCATTATATGCTCCTTTCATTGTGCCTTTTCTATCTCTCGCCGAGCTGCTCCGCCGTTGCGGAAGCAAACTTCGAGTAAAGTCTTGCCACGTCGCGCATCTCGTCCTCCGTGAACACGGACAGTATCCGGTTGAGCGACCCGACTACCCGCGACATGTTGTCCAGCAGCTTCTCTCTGCCCGCCGGAGTTATCGAAACTCGCACGCTGCGGCGGTCGTCCTCGTCGATTGTGCGCTCTATCCAGCCTCTCCCCTGAAGGGAACGCAGCGTTCTGGACACCGCCGGAACCGATACTCCCATAAGCGCCGCGATATCCGCTACACTCGCCGCGGTACCGCCGTGCTTCCTGGGGAACTGTTCCGCGCAGCACAGCACCGAGAACTCCGACGGAGTCATGCCGGTTATCACGCCTTCCGACTTTATGCGGCTGAGCTTCTCCATGCTGCGCAGTATCGCACCGCACACCTCCGGCGGATACGAATTGCCGATGAAATCGCTGTTTTCCCACAGCATATCAGCAAAAAAGAACACATTATCACCTGCCTTATATGAAACATACGCAAATATTAAATGCAGACATATTTTAACACTGTTAAATACCTTATGTCAATACTGCACAGAGATTTTCAGCAGCATGCATAAAAATATCCATCTGAGCAGAAAATATTGTATTCCAAATCTGAAAATCCTGTGTCGGCGGTGAATAAAATATGAAAAAACGCTGGGAAGTATTCTGGCTGGCGGAGGCCGGAATTATCCTGATATACATTCTGTTATGCCTTGCCGCCGGGCGCGTCCTGATCGCGGCAGGAGCCGCGGCAGCCGCTGTCTCAGTCTGGTGGAGCCTGTATTACTTCATGGCTCATTACACCCTGAGTAATAATGTGGTTGAAATAACCTCCGGTATTATCCTTCGCAGGCATCGGAGCATACCTCTGAGTAATATTCTATGGGAAATGCGGCTGACATCTCCGTTTTTTCGAGGGTCGGTAATGTCCGTACTGCACACAAGCGGCGGAAACGCGGTGGTGTTCTGCGATTTTTCAACGCGGGCGCGTTAGTAAGTTGAAAACCTTTCAACTAAAACTGTGAAAAAGCCGAGTTTTCAACCTTTTCAACATAGTATTTAACAATTAGTTTAATCGAATGCACATTTAACCGAAACGGGTTATATTTTGCCGCATTATACGGAAAGTAACTAACTTACCAAAAACCATCGGTAAAACCGCTCTGTAAGTATACATTCTGCAATATTTCCTCAGAGTAGAATATAATATTCCAGAAAACAGCGGGTAATTTTGCCGGAAAGTATTCAACAGTTTTCACCGTGTTTTCAACAGAAACCGGTGAAAAACCGGCAAAGTAAAAGGTGCGCCGTTGAATCGGCGCACCTTCTTAGTAATTTACATTGCGTATATACACCTGACAGGGTATCTTCTCGCTCCAAAGCGGAAGCACCTCAAGCTCACGGAAGCCCAGGCTCTGATAAAAGGTATTCGCGGTATCAAATTGCTCGCTGGTGCCTTCCTTGACGGTCTTGACCTGCAGGTACTCGTATCCCTGGCGGCGGGCGTAGTTCAGCAGAGCCGTGAACATTCCCTTGCCTATCTTGTGGCGCTGATACTCCTTCTTGACGCCCATAACGTATATCTCCGCGGCGTAGGGGCTGGTCTCGCGCAGAGCTATGAATCCGCGCACCGTTCCTTCGTCGATATCCGCCCACAGCGGGAGCATTCGGCATGCCGCCGCATGCACGTCAATGCTCTTATCCTTTCCCGACCACTCGGGCAGGGAGGTCAGCACCTCGCGGCATATCTTCTCCTTCTCGTCAGGGTTGATTATCTGTTTCGCGCCGCTTATTTTCGGCATATATCACACGCTCCCTTGTATTTATAGTCTGTGATAATTATACCGCATTTTATACCCGCTGTCAACCATAGTTTACATATATTTCAATAATGTAAGGCGCATTTGTGTATTATTATAGGTACAGATCCTCCATAGCTGCTTTCAGTGCGGGGTCTCCGGGCTTGAATACGCTGTTCTTTGAGGACTCCTGATAATACTTCAGTTCGCGGGATACGTAGGGGTAGGTCAGCAGGCAGACGATATACTCCTCGCCGACCTTAACGCGGTCTTTCTGGAGAACAAGATTCATCGGGGTCTCCGGAGCGAGCTTATAGGATTCCTCCAGCTCCACCGCATAGACGCATGCGTCGTCGGACAGCCCCAGCGTTTTGCCCTCGCCGGTTATCTTCACCTTGACGATATACGGGGAATACTTCACTATCTCGCTGACGCCGTCGCTGTGGAGGTACCCGCCGCCCTGGGGGGTGCCGGAATCCATGTCGGCAGTCTCGCTTATCCGCTCGCGAACCTTGTCAACCGTGGAGATCTCCTGCGCCGGGGTGTATCTCCTGCCGTAGTATATCACGGCAGTCAGCTTCCCGCCGCTTATCTCCGCCGACACGGAATAGGTCAGGGTATAGTACAGGTCGGTGAATACGTAGTCAACGGGGTTCAGGAACAGCAGATACTCGCCGCCAACGGTGAATTCCTTTTTGTCGGCGCCGTCTGATGAGCGCTCAAGCTTTACGCAGATCTTCTTTGCGGTCTCGCCCTTTAACTGGTCGGTGACTGTAAAAGTGTAGTTGACAGTACTAGGCTTCTCTTCGACTGATTTCAGCTTCGCCCTGACTACATTGCAGCTTTCGCTGACCGCCGCGTCAAGCTGACCTCCGGTGAACTGCGTGTCCGTCTGGTCCTCGTCGGCGTTACCCAGCATGTCGTAACCCGTCAGCCTGTCCTCGGATAAGCTCCAGATATTTCTTATCGAGGTGCCCTGAATTTCAAAGAGCCTGTCTCCCATAAAGCTGAACTTTATGGAGGAGCCGTTGTCGAACAGTACGTTCAGAAGTTTGCTGGTGCCTCCGGCGGGTATTTCTGCGAGGGTATACCACTTCACGGAGAGGGCCTTTTCAGCGTCTGTGGGTTTCACCGTCTCAGTAGTTATGACATCACAGCCGATATCCGTGGTGATCCTGACCGCGCTGACTATGGCAGGAGTAAACGTACGCTTGGTATCCGTGGATAAGCCGCCGTTCTTGTTCACCGCACCAAGCAGGACGTTTGTGGCGTAGTCGCTGCTGTACATAAACGCGGAAGAGTTGAGCTTAACGGTGCTTTCCGGCGAAGAATAGAGTATGCCTCCGTCCCCGACATGGATACTGCCTCGGCTGTTCAGCTTGATAGTTCCATCACAGATAACGCTTGCGCTTTCATTGATATATAGAGCGCCGTTTAAAACAAGCGTAGCTCCCTTTTCAACGAACACAGTACCACCGAACATAGAGAACTCGCTGTTCAGCGTGAGGGTCTTTCCCGAGGGTATATAGAGCGTTTCACCGCTGACCATCTGAAGTCTGCCTTTTATAACACGGTTCCTTGTAAGCTCTGCTACATAGGCTCCGCCGTTTGACTGTACGGATTGGGGATATACAGCAGTGCAGTCTGAAAGGCGGCTGAGCTTAACTACGCTGTTTTTCCCGGAAGCCTTTGCGGCTGATGTTACTGTAACGACTTTTGCGTTATTGTCCTGCGCGCAGGTAACGGCAGACGTGGCGGCGCTTGCCAGCATCATAGCTGCGATAGCGCCTGCAAGAATAGTTTTTTTCATGATTACCCCTCCTTTTACTTGTCTGCTGAATATTCCCAGATATCCCTTACGGAGGTACCCTGGATCCCGAGACGTTTACCATTTTCAAAGCTGAATTTCATTGATGACCCATTGCTGAACAGTACCGTGAGATTCTCGCTCGTTTCCCCAGCGGGCAGTTCGGCAAGAGTATACCACTTCGCGGAAAGCGCCTTCATAGCGTCTTCACAAGAAACTGCCTCAGCGGACAATATATCTCCGTCTGAATCCGTGGTCGTCTTAACTGCGCTTATTATAGCCGGGAAGAATGTACGGCGTTTATCATCTTCCAGACCGTTTATCTTTATCATCTCACCCAGGCAGGCGATGGAAGCATAATCTGTGCTGTACAGGTGTGAGTCCGCATTGAGCTTTATCGTACTCTCAGGAGATGTATACAGAATACCGCCATTATACATACATATGGATCCCTGTCTGCCTACATTTATCCTACCGTCGCATATAAGACTTGCATTATCGTAAATAGTCATTCTGTCCTTAATAATAAGGTTGGCTCCATTTTCGACGAACAAAGTACCTCCGTACAATGCTGACGAACTATTCAGCGTGAGCGTATATCCTGAAGGGACATAAAGTGTTTCTCCATCATATAACTCAAGCTTTCCCTGTATGGTGCGATCCTTCGTGAGCTCCGCAACGTAGGGTTCGCCGCATACCTTTGCATACTCGGGGTATATCACAGTGCAGTCGGAAAGGCGGCTAAGCTTTACAGCGGTGCTTTTCCTAGAAGCTTTTGCGCTCGATGTAACTGTAATTACGCTCCCTGCGCTATCTGCATTATTTGCGTTGTTTATGCCTTGTGCGCATGGAACGGCGGCTGTGGCGGCACTTGTCAGCATCATTGCCGTAAGTACGCCTGCAAGCATGACATTTTTCATGATCGTTCCTCCTTTAAGTGCGGATTTGTTCCGTCTTATATAACTAAAACAATATATACAGAACAAACGTTGCAGGAAATTGCGATTATTTTATAATCTGTATTAGTATACAAATTCAAATGCGCCAAATTGTTGATTTTGCCATCTTATTAATTGAGAGTAATCATGCCCCCCTATTTTTACAGGAACTAACTTGTAAAGGACGTCCTTCGGTAATATATCAATCTGATAGTGAATTTTGTTTCCATAAAACAAAATAAAAAACGCGATCATTTCTGACCGCATAAAACAACAAAAACCGCATTCCATTATGGATTGCGGTTTAAATCATGGCAGGGGCAGAAGGACTTGAACCCTCGACATACGGTTTTGGAGACCGTCGTTCTACCAACTGAACTATACCCCTATTGGTGGTGCGCCAACAGGGACTCGAACCCCGGACCGACCGGTTATGAGCCGGTTGCTCTAACCAACTGAGCTATTGGCGCGAAATTCGGTGCTAGAGAAAAATGGTGACTCGTGGGGGAATCGAACCCCCGTTTTCGGCGTGAGAGGCCAACGTCTTAACCGCTTGACTAACGAGCCATATAAATGATAAGGAATAGGTTAATGCCTATTCCTTATCGGTTTGGTACAGCTTCAGGGACTCGAACCCTGGACCCACTGATTAAGAGTCAGTTGCTCTACCAACTGAGCTAAAGCTGCATATGTGTCGGCGCCTATCTATCTTCC